>DASXOJ010000146.1:0-33649 GCA_036494465.1 Pseudonocardiaceae bacterium | reverse complement strand
CGCCACCGACGTACTAGCCCGCGACTTCGGCGGCCTCCAGCCACTGCATTTCGAGTTCTTCCTTTTCCGCGCGGACGGTGCGGAGTTCGGTGTCGAGTTTGATCAGGCGGTCGGTGTCCGTGCCGACGTCGGCCATCTGATCGTTGAGCTTGGCTTCGCGGCCGGACAACGTGTTGATGCGGCGTTCGATGCGGGCCAGATCCTTTTGCGCGGTGCGGCGTTCCGCCGCGCTCGGCCCGTCTTGTTGCGGCCGTTCGGTTTTCGGCGCGGTGATCGGGGTCGCGGTGGCGGCGACCTGGTCGAGGCGGGCCAGGTACTCGTCGATGCCGCCGACCAGCTGGGTGATCTTGCCGTCGCCGAACAGCGCGACCACGTTGTCGCAGACTCGCTCGATCAGGTACCGGTCGTGCGAGACGACCACCATCGTGCCCGGCCAGGAGTCGAGCAGGTCTTCCAACTGCTGGAGGGTGTCGATGTCCAGGTCGTTGGTCGGCTCGTCGAGCAGCAGCACGTTCGGCTCGTCCATCAGCAGGCGCGCCAGCTGAAGCCTGCGCCGCTCGCCGCCGGAGAGGTCGGACACCGGGGTCCACTGCCGGGTCGAGCCGAACCCGAAGCGTTCGGCGAGTTGCGACGCGGTCAGTTCGACCTTGCCCAGCGTCACGCGACCGGCGACCTGTTCGATGGCCTCCAGCACGCGGAGATTTCCGGGCAGGTCGTGCAGTTCCTGGGTGAGGTGCGCGAGCCGGACGGTCTGGCCCTGGACGCGTTTGCCACCGTCGGTCGGTTTGTCGCCGGACAACACCCGCAGCAGGCTCGTCTTGCCGGAACCGTTGATGCCGACCAGACCGAACCGGTCGCCGGGGCCGATGCGCCAGGTGACGTCCTTGAGCAGCATCCGGTCGCCGATCGACGCGGACACGTCTTCCAGGTCGAACACGGTCTTGCCGAGCCTGCGCTTGGCGAAGGAGGTCAGTTCGACCTTGTCGCGCAGGTCCGGCACGTCGGCGATGAGTTCCTCGGCGGCCTGGATCCGGTAGCGCGGCTTGGACGTGCGGGCCGGGGCGCCGCGGCGCAGCCAGGCGAGTTCCTTGCGGGCCAGGTTGCGCCTGCGTTCCTCCAGCACGTCGGACACCCGGGCGCGCTCGGCGCGGGCGAAGGCCCAGTCGGCGTAGCCGCCCTCGTACTGCTGCACCTGGCCGTCCACGACCTCCCAGGTGCGGGTGCAGACGGTGTCCAGGAACCAGCGGTCGTGGGTGACCACGACGACCGCGCACCGGGCGGCCAGCAGGTGGTTGGCCAGCCAGCGCACGCCCTGCACGTCCAGGTGGTTGGTTGGCTCGTCGAGCACCAGCAGGTCGAGGTCCTTGACCAGCGCGGCCGCCAGCGCGACGCGGCGGCGTTCGCCACCGGACATGGTCGCGACTTCCGCGTCCAGGCCGTAGTCGCTGATGCCGAGACCGTGCAGCACGGACCGGATCCGCGAGTCCGCCGCCCATTCGTGTTCGGCCTGGGTGCCGAGTTGGTCGATCACCGCGTTGCGCACGGTGCGCGCGCCGAGGAGTTCGGTGCGCTGGGTGACCACGGCCATGCGGGTGTCGCGGGTGCGGCTGACCCGGCCCTCGTCCGGCGGTTCGACACCGGCGAGGACTTCGAGCAGGGTCGTCTTGCCGCCACCGTTGAGACCGACGACGCCGATCCGATCGCCCTCGCCGACGCCGAGTGAGACGCCGTCGAGCAGCGCGCGCACGCCGAAGCTCTTGTGGACGGATTCCAGGTTGACCAGGTTGGCCATGAGAGTGCTGAGCTGCCTTTTTTCGAAGCGGACGAAACGGAACGGGATCAGGCGTGGACTTCTGGCGGGACCGGGCGGGGGGTCTCGTCGACGATCACCCGGGCGCCGGGGACTGGGCCGTGCGCGGCGCGGACCGTGCGGCAGACACCGGCACCGGCGAGTTCGGCGGCGACCCGGACCGCGGACTCGGCGTCCGCGCACAGGAACGCGCAGCTGGGACCGGAGCCGCAGATGACGCCCGCGAGGGCGCCCGCGTCGACCCCGGCGCGCAGCGTGCGGCGCAGGTTCGGGCGCAGTGAGACGGCGGCGGCCTGGAGGTCGTTGCCGAGCAGTAGCGCGAGCTGGCGGGGGTCGCCGGAGGCGAGTGCTTCCAGCAGCGGCTCGACCGCGCCGAGGCGCTGCTGGCGGCCTGCCGCACGCAGCCGGTCGATCTCGCCGTACACCTCCGGGGTGCTCAGGCCCTTGCGGTCCAGCGCGATCGCCCAGTGGTAGGTGTGCCTGCTGAGCACCGGCACGAGCTGTTCGCCGCGCGAGGTGCCCAGCGCGGTGCCGCCGTGCAACATGAACGGCACGTCGCTGCCGAGGGTGGCGGCGATGGTGGCGAGTTCGTCCCGGCCGAGGTCGAGCTTCCACAACGCGGACAGCGCGACCAGGGTGGCTGCCGCGTCCGCGCTGCCGCCCGCCATGCCGCCCGCGACCGGGATGCCCTTGCGGATGACGATGCGGACCTTGCTGTCGGCGAGGTCGCGGCCGACGTGCTCGGCCAGCGCGACCGCGGCCTTCCAGGCCAGGTTGGTCTCGTCGGTGGGCAGCGACGTGGCGCCCTCGCCGTGGATCTCGATGCCGAGTTCCTCCGCGTGCGCCACCGAGACCTCGTCGGTCAGCGACAGGGCCTGGAACACGGTGTTGAGGCCGTGATAGCCGTCGTCGCGAAGATCACCGACGGCCAGATGCAGGTTGACCTTTGCCGGAACGCGGACGGTCACCGGAGGCGGAACTACGGCAAGCACGTACCCGAGCCTACGGAACTACCGGAGGTGATGGGTGCGGCGGCTCGAAATCCGCTGGTCCGAGCCGCCACTTCCCGATGCGCTGAGTGATCAGGCCGCGACGCACTGTGGGCCGCGCGCGGTCTGCTGGACCACGCCGCCCTGCTCGCCGATCCAGGCCAGCGCGCTGTCCGCCCGCTCACCGCTGACGCCGATGGAGAACCGCGCGACCGGGGTGTCGCCCAACCTGGTCAGGCCACCGCCGAGGATGGCGACCTCGACGCCGAACCGGGCGCCCACCTCCGGCAGCAGCGCGCCGACCGAGGCGAACCCGATCAGCACCACGTCGGCGACGCGGTCGTGCGGGGTGTTCAGCGCGGCGCGGATGGACGCGGGCTGGGCCTGGTGCGCGGGCGGCAGGATCGCCGACGCGGTCCACGAGTCGAGGTCCAGGGCGAGGTCGAGCAGCTTGCCGCGCTCCAGCAGGCGACCGTGTTCGAGCACCGCGACGTCGTCGCAGATGCGGCGGATCACGTCGGCGTCCTTGGTGACGAGCAACACGGTCACGCCGAGTTCGGCGCGGGCGCGGTCGAGCACGGTCAGCACCGCGGTCGTCTCGCCGTGGTCCAGACCGCTGGTCGGCTCGTCGGCGAGCAGCACGGACGGGCCACCGGCCAGGGCGCGCGCGATAGCGACGCGCTGGCGGCCACCGGTCGAGAGTTCGTCGGGCTGGGCCGCGGCGCGCTCGGTCAGGCCGGCCAGGTCAAGCAGTTCGGCGACCCGGGCCCTCCGGTGCGGGCCGTCCACGCCCGCCTGCTCCAGCGGCAGGGCGATGTTGCCCGCCACGGTGCGCTGGCTGAGCAGCGTGTTCTCCGGCGGGACCACACCGATCTGGCGGCGCAGCAGGCGCAGCTGGTTGCTGCCCAGCGCGAGCAGGTTGGTGCCGCCGACGCGGATGGTGCCCCGGTCCGGACGCTCCTGGAGGGTGACGCACCTGGCCAGGGTCGACTTGCCTGCACCGCTCGGTCCGACCAGTCCGGTCAGGGTGCCTTCCGGCACGTCGAGGGTGACGTCGTCCAGGGCGACGACGGTGCCGTTTCGGCTGGTGAACGATTTGGTCAGGTGTTCAACGGTGATCATGACTTCTCCCGGGCAGCACGCTGAGGCGCCGGATTACGGCGGCCGTCAAAGGGTGTGAGAACGCGCCCGTTTACGGGCGGTGTGAAGACAGGTGTCGACTTGTCAGCGAGTTATGCGCGTGAGCTTCGACAGCCCGTGGATGTGCGGCGGCACTGATCGACCGTCCTGCGGCGGGTGAGGTCCACGACTCCTCCATCGACCCTGGCATTAGCACCTGCCCAGGTGGGTGGTTGCTGCGGCTTCAGCGAGCCAGGTCTCTCAGCCGCTCGGGATGGGTACCGCAAGTACAACCGATCCCCGAACTAATGGCAAGCGGCTAACTGGGCGAATGCCGCAGGTCACAGACTTTACCCAGCCATCAGCCGGGTGGTAATGGCGCCAATTCGGCGTGTGCGGAGGTCCGTCAACGGGCCGGGATTCCGGCGTCGATCGCGGCCGACGCGAGTCGCGCGAAGTCCTCGACGGACAGTTGTTCGCCCCGTTCGGTGCTGGCCACGCCTGCGGATTCGAGCAGCGACTGGGCAGCGCCCGGGGAACCCGCCCAACCGGCGAGCGCGGTGCGCAACGTCTTGCGGCGTTGCGCGAACGCGGCGTCCACCAACGAAAAGACCGTGTCCTTGGCCACAGTGGATGGTGCGGGGCGGCGGGTGAACCCGACCAGCGCGGAATCCACCCCGGGCACCGGCCAGAACACCGCGCGCGGCACCGAGCCTGCCCGGCGCGCCTGCGCGTACCAGGCCATCTTCACGCTGGGCACGCCATAGCTCTTGCCGCCCGGTCCGGCGGCCAGCCGGTCGGCGACCTCGGCCTGCACCATGACCAGACCGCTGGTCAGCGAGGGCAACTCGGCGAGTAGGTGCAGCACGACCGGCACGGCCACGTTGTAGGGCAGGTTCGCGACCAGCGCGGTCGGCGCGGGCAGGTCGCCGAGATCGGCGACGCGCAGCCGCAGCGCGTCCTTTGCCAGCACGTGCAGGCGATCGGCGAGGGACGGCGCCCGCTCCGCGACGGTTTCCGGGAGGCGCTGCGCCAGGATCGGGTCGATCTCCACCGCCAGTACGGCGCGCGCGGCAGGCAGCAGCGCCAGCGTGAGCGAACCGAGCCCCGGCCCGACCTCCAGCACGACGTCGTCCGCGTCGAGCTTGGCCGCCAACACGATGCGCCGCACCGTGTTGGCGTCGTGCACGAAGTTCTGGCCGAGTTTCTTCGTCGGCCGGATGTGTAGTTCCTCGGCGAGCGCGCGGATCTCGGCTGGGCCGAGCAGCGCGGCGGCCGGGCTGGTCAGATCGTCCATCGCCCGACCATCGTGCCAGGCGATCAGCGAACCGGCCTCAGTGGATGCCCAGCTCCCCCGCGCACTGCCACGGCTCGTAGCCGCGCGCGTCGCGGACCTTGTCGGCGATCGCGATCTGCTGCGCCTTGCTGGCCAGGTCGGCGCGCTGCGCGTAGACCTGACCGCCGTTGGAGATCCAGGTCGGCTCGTTGAACTGGAGACCGCCGTAGTAGCCGTTGCCCGTGTTGATGCTCCAGTTGCCGCCCGACTCGCACTGCGCGATCCGGTCCCAAATCGCGTCGCCGGGCAGCGGCTGGGTGCCGACCCGCACGACCTGGGTGACCGGCTGCGTGGTCACGTTGGCCTGGAGCTGGACCCGGTTGGTCTCCTTGCCGTTCACCTGGGTGATCCGGTACGTGACCTGCTCGCTGCCGTTCACACCCGGCGTGGTGATCTGCTGGGTGCCCTCCTGCATGGTCGAGTCTTGGATCTGCTGGATCTGGAACGGCATGCTCTGGGTGATCGTGACGACCTGGGTCCCGGTCCTGCTGATCGAGATCTTCATGTCGCCGGTGATCTGGTCGTTGAGACCGGGGTTCACCGAGTCCTGGTTGCCGACCTGGATGTGCTGGTCGGTGAGCAGCTGGCCGACGGTCGCGTCGGTGGTGGTGACGGTCCGGGGGGCGCTCGCGCCGTCGGTCAGGGTGACCTGCTTGGGCATGCGTACCTGCAGGCTCATGCCGGAGAGCGGAATCGCGGCGCCACTGGCCTGGGAGACCCACGCCCCCTTGCCGCTCATGCCCAGTTCGTTCATGGCCCCGGCGACCGTGGTGGCGCGGGTCCAGTGGTCCTGCTGGACACCGTCGACGGTGAGCTTCACCAGCCGGCCGTGCTGCAACATGATCGTGCCGCCGTCGGCGACCGACGCGTTCGGCGACGGGCTGACCGCGTCGTGCGCGCCGAGCGTGATGCCGTCGTCCTTGAGCACCTGCGACACGGTCGAGGAGTAGGTGCGGACGTGCTGGCTGACGCCGTCCACGTCGACGCTGACGTCCTTGTCCATGGCCATCGCCATGGCACTGCCGCCGGTGGCGGAGAGCAGGATGGCCGCGATCGTGGCCTTGAGGAACCGCTTCTTCCAGCGCTTGCCCGCCTTTTCGACGAGCGTGTCCATCGGCTCCGGTTCGTCACCGGAAAGCCGGGACCGCTCGACGCGGCGGTCCTCCTCGTCGAGGAGTTCGGCGAGTTCCTCGTCCAGGCGCGGAAGCAGCGTGGTTTCCGCGTGGATGAGGGAGATCAGCTCGTCGACGTTCAGGTTCGCGCTGTGCAGCAGTTCGTCGGCGTCCGGGCCGAGAACGTCCATGACGTCGTCGGTGGTGATGCCGTACGGGTTGTTCGCGGTGACCGGTCGCTCCTGCAGGGCGGTACCCGTACGCACCGGCGCCATACGCGGCAAGCTCGGGTGCTGGGCTCGCGATCCCTGCGGGAAGGGCTCTTGGGGGCGTGCCACCGGCTTGAAGCCGGGAACGCTCGGGTGGAACCAGTCAACTTCGCCGGACATGGTGCCGCTGACGACACCGGTACTGCTGGTACTGCGGTTGGAACGATAGTCACCGCTCGCGGTCACAGGGCCGATACCTCCATGCGTGTCCGCGCAGGTCTCAGGCTCGAATGCATCATCATTGATGGCTCGAACCGTCCTCCGTCGCGCGAAACTCGTGGTGTGCTCCAGCTCCCGTAGCAAGCGCGTACCCAAACACCATTCCGGCGTTGAGCCCCGACACACGCAATCCTGACTGCTTCGGGTGGTGCCCTCGGGGTTTCCCCCTAGGGCATCGATCACGGGACCGTAACGGACTCCGAGGGGTTGCGCAAACACCCCCGCGAAATTCCGTGTCACTCATCACACTACCGAGTGAGAGCAAACCGACACTCAAGGTCATTTTTGCTCCAACTGGCCTAGACCAAAAACTCGCTCGGCATTGCGCTCCACAGTGGTCGCCAAGTCAAGAACATCTACGCCGCGTAGCTCGGCCAGTGCACGCACCGTGTACGCCGCGCAGTACGGCTCATTTGGACGGCCCCGGAAGGGATGCGGAGTCAAAAACGGTGCATCTGTCTCAACGAGCAACTGTTCGGCCGGGACGATCCGCGCCGCTTCCCGCAACTGGACGGCATTCCGGAAGGTGACCGGCCCTGCGAACGACAGGACGTAACCGGCGTCCACACAACGCAGGGCCATGTCCACATCACCAGAGAAACAGTGGAAGATGACCGACTCCGGCGCGCCTTCTTCGTCCAGAATGGACAGTACGTCGTCGTGCGCGTCCCGATCGTGGATCATCAGCGGCTTGCCGACCTGCTTGGCAAGCTCGATGTGCCAACGGAAAGCGGCCTGCTGCACATCGGGCGGCGAGTAGTCCCAGTAATAGTCCAAACCGGTCTCACCGATCGCGACCACCATCGGCTGCCGCGCCAGCTCCTTGAGCGCGTGCTTCGCCGAATCCGTGAACTTGGTGGTACGCGTGGGATGTACGGCGACCGCTGCGAACACGCGAGCGTCCCAGGTGGCCGCCTGCGCGGCCCAGCGGGCCGAGGCGATGTCGTCCGCGACCGTGACGACCCGCGTCACGCCGGCGCTCTCCGCCCGGTCCACCATGGCCCGAACCGACTCGGGATCCTTGGCACCACTGGCATCCAGGTGCGTGTGCGCGTCCACCACCGGCGCCGGCAGACGCTCCGGCACCGGTGGCAGCTCGTGCCTGTTCTTGTCCTTACTCACCGATGGGCGCGAACGCGGGACCGGTCTCGGCGAGCTTCGGGTCCAGCTTCTGGAACAGCGGCGTCGGCTTCTCCAGCGGCCTGCCCACCTCGATCGGCGTCGACTCCCACTTGGCCTGCTCGGCTTTGTAGTCGCCGGTGATGATCGGGTAGCTGCGGTCGGGGATGTCGAGATCGTCGACCTCGCGCAGTTCGGGCTGCGACGCCCAGATGCCGGTGCCGCCCAACGCCTCGTGCACACCCTGCGCCGAATGCGGCAGGAACGGCGTGAGCAGTGTGTTCACATCTGAAACCACCTGCAACGCGGTGTGCAGGATGGTGTCGCGCCGCTCCGGGTCGTCCTTGCGCTTCCACGGCTCCTGGTCGGAGAGATACTTGTTCGCGGCCGACGCGACCCGCATCGCCTCGCCGATGCCCGCGCGGAACCGCGAGTGCGACAGGTGCTCGCCGACGGTCGCGAACGCCTTGGCGGACAACGCCTTCAGCTCGACGTCGGCCTGCTGCGGCGCGGTCGGGTTCGGAATCGCGCCGACGTTCTTGTGCGCCATCGACACCGATCGGTTGACCAGGTTGCCCCACTCGTTGGCCAGCTCGAAATTCACCCGCCGGATGAACTCGTCCCAGGTGAAGTCCACGTCCTGGGTTTCCGGACCGGCCGCCGAGATGAAGTAGCGCAGGCTGTCCGGACCGAACTCCTTGAGGAAGTCGCGCACGTAGATCACGGTGCCGCGCGAGGTCGAGAACTTCGAGCCACTCATCTTGAGGAACTCGCTGGATGCGATCTCGGTCGGCAGGTCGAGGTTTCCGTACGCGCCCGGCGTGCCGCCCTTGTCGCCGGCACCGTTGTGGCCGAGCAGCAGCGCAGGCCAGATCTGGGCGTGGAAGGTGATGTTGTCCTTGCCCATGAAGTACACGGCCTGCGTGTCCGGGTTCTGCCAGTAGCGCTGCCACGCGTCCGGGTCACCGCTGCGCCGCGCCCACTCGACGCTCGCCGACAAGTAGCCGATCACCGCGTCGAACCAGACGTAGAACCGCTTGAGCGGCTGGTCGCGCCATCCGTCCAACGGAATCCGCACCCCCCAGTCCAGGTCGCGGGTGATCGGCCGGGGCCGCATGTCCGAGACCAGGTTCTGGGTGAACTTCAACACGTTGGGCCGCCAGTCCGTGCGGGTGGACAGCCATTTGCCCAGCGTCTCGGTGAACGCGGGCAGATCCAGGAACAGGTGCTCGGTCTCGATGAACTTCGGGACCTCACCGTTGATCCGGGACTTCGGGTTGATCAGGTCGGCCGGGTCGAGCTGGTTGCCGCAGTTGTCACACTGGTCACCGCGCGCGCCGTCGTACCCGCAGATCGGGCAGGTGCCCTCGATGTAGCGGTCCGGCAGGGTGCGTCCGGTGGACGGGCTGATCGCGCCCTGGGTGACCTTCGGGATGACGTAGCCGTTGCGGTACAGGGCAAGGAAGATCTGCTGGGTGACCTCGGCGTGGTTGCCGGTGGTCGTCCGGGTGTAGAGGTCGTAGGTGAGGCCGAGCCCCTGCATGTCCTGCGCGATGACCTGGTGGTACTTGTCCGCGGTCTGCTGCGGGGTCAGGCCCTCCTTGTCCGCCTGGACCAGGATCGGCGTGCCGTGCTCGTCGCTTCCGGAGACCATCAGCACGTCGCGGCCGGACATTCGCATGTAGCGGGAGAAGACGTCGGACGGGACTCCGAAACCACTCACGTGACCGATATGGCGGGGGCCGTTGGCGTAGGGCCAGGCCACCGCGGTCAACACGGGCGCACTCATGTCGAACTAGCCTACGGATGCGCTGTTCGGCCCGTTCACGAGGTAGGCACAGAGCGCGCCAGCCGAGCCATTCGGCGGGTATCACTCGGCCCGACGCGGCACCTGTCGGATCATGTACCGCATCAATGAGGACAAGCACACGGTAGAGATCCACTCGATCCGGCATCGTCGCGGCGCATACCGCAGGTAAGGTGCCGGCCGCCTGAGGGAGGCACATGTCGGCCACGCGGTTGCTGGTGCTGGGCGTGGTGCGCAGCTACGGCCAGGCGCACGGTTACCAGGTCCGGCGCGAGCTGCTGTCCTGGGGCGCGGAGTACTGGGCCAACGTCGCGCCAGGGTCGATCTATCACGCGCTCAAGAAGCTGACCAAGGACCGCTATCTGGCAGAGGTCGGCAACGAGGAAGGCGGCGCGGGTCCGGAGCGGTTGGTTTACGCGCTGACGCCGGACGGTGAGACCGAGTTCCAGCAGTTGCTCACCAAGGCGATGTCGGCGTCGCGCTCGGAGTCCGAGGAGACCTTCGCCTGGGTCACCTTCATCACCGCGCTGACCCGCGCGCACGCGATCGGCCTGCTCCAGTACCGGTTGCGTGCGATGGAGAGCAGCCTGTCGAACTCGAACAACTCGCTGGAGCACGCCGACGACATGGGCAAGCCGGCACACGTGCGGGAACTGTTCCGGCATTGGCAGTACAGCGCCGATGCCGAGGTGCGCTGGACGAAGCAGCTGATCGAGCGGCTGGAGGCGGGCGAGTACGTGATGGCCGACGACTCCCCTGACCACTTCGGCCGTCCTGGCCCGCCGGATGATCCGCCGCCGATGTCGCGGCCAGGCATTGCCGCCCCCTAATCAAACTTGACTAGCATTCCCCGGTGGCCCCATACTCCCTCGATAGTCAAGTTTGACTATCTGGGAGGACAAGTGATCAAAGCACGCGGGCTGACCCGCGATTTCGTAGCGAGGGGTCGCACCGTGGCAGCCGTGCGCGGCGTCGACCTGGACGTCGCGGCAGGCGAACTCGTCGGTTTCCTCGGCCCGAACGGAGCAGGCAAGACGACGACCCTGCGGATGCTCACCACGTTGCTCACGCCCACCTCGGGCGAGGCGTTCGTGGCAGGCGCGGACCTGCTGACCGACCCGGCCGGGGTCCGGGCCCGGATCGGCTACGTCGGCCAGGGCAACGGGGGTGGCCTGGACCAGAAGGTCGGCGACGAGCTCATCCTGCACGGCAGGCTGTACGGCCTGTCCGCGCCGGACGCGAAACAACGCGCCAGGGAGATGGCCGAAACATTCGAACTGACCGACCTGCTCGGCAGGCTCGTCATCACCCTCTCGGGTGGCCAGAAGCGCAGGCTGGACATCGCGCTCGGCGTGCTGCACCGGCCGTCGCTGGTGTTCCTGGACGAACCGTCGACCGGGCTGGACCCGCAGAGCCGGGACAACCTCTGGCGGCACATCCGCGACCTGCGCGACGCGCACGGCGCCACGGTCTTCCTGACCACGCACTACCTCGACGAGGCGGACGCGCTCTGCGACCGGATCATCATCATCGACGACGGCGGCATCGTCGCCGAAGGCTCGCCCGACGAACTGAAGCGCCGCGTCGCCGGTGACCTCGTAGAACTCGGCGTCTCCGACCCGGACCGGGCCGTGGCCCTCGCCGGTGCGGTATCCGGCGCGACCGAACTCGACACCACCGCGGACACGGTGACCTTCCGGGTGCCGCGTGGCGACACCGTGTTGCCCGGGCTGCTGCGCGAACTGGACAGGGCGCAGGTGCGGGTGGACGCGGTCGCCACCCACCGGCCCACCCTCGACGACGTGTTCCTCGGCCTCACCGGCCGCAGCCTGCGGGAGGCAGCCTGATGTCCACCCGGTTCTGGCGGGAAACCTGGCTGGTGTTCGTCCGGTCCATCCGGCCGACCCTGCGCAACCCCCAGTCGGTCCTCATCGGGATGTCGATGAGCCTGCTCTACCTGGTGCTGTTCGGGCCGCTGCTGCGCTCGTTCGGCACCGGTGACAGTTCGTGGGAATGGTTCGTACCCGGGATGATGGCCCAGACCGCGCTGTTCGGCACCGCGTACGCCGGGTTCGCGCTGATCCCCGAGATCCGCTCCGGGGCGTTGGAGCGCATGCGGGTCAGCCCCGTCAGCCGGTCCGCGCTGCTGCTCGGGCGGGTCGCCGGTGACGTGCTGCGGTTGGTGATCCAGGCGGTGCTGCTGGCGCTGCTCGCGATGGTCTTCGGGTTCCGGGTCGGCATCGGCCCGCTGCTGCTCGGGTTGGCGCTGCTCGCGGTGCTCGGCGTCGCGATCGGGGCCGCGTCCTACGCGCTCGCGCTGAAACTGCGGCAGGAGTACGCGTTCGCGCCGGTGCTGAGCATGTCCGTCATGCCACTGATGCTGCTCTCCGGCGTGCTGCTGCCCATGACCATCGCGCCGGCCTGGCTCTACGACATCTCCCGCGCCAACCCACTGTCCTATGTGGTCGACGCGGAACGGGCCATGGTCGCTGGTCAGTGGTCGGCGCCGTCGATCTGGCTCGGCCCACTGCTCGGCATCCTGCTCGCGTTGCTGGCGACCGGCTGGGGCGTCCGCACCTTTCGCCGCGAAGCCGCGTGAGAACGACGGCCATGGCGACCGAATCCCGCCCCGGCCACCGGCCTGGTCGCTGATTCGCCAACCGTTCCCGGTGTCGCCGTCGCGCTCAGGAGGCGACGGCGATGCCCGGGATCGACTTGATCTCACCCAGGAAAGCCGGGCTCACCGTGATCGGGTAGTCGTCGATGGCCAGCATGGTGGTGCGGTGCTGGTACTTGACCTTCAGCTGCACCGGGGTCTCGCCCTTGTGCACGGCCAGAGTCCGCTTGAGCTCGCCGACCACTTCCTCGGTCAGCCGCTCCACGTTGCACAGCAGCACGAGTGGCGGCTCGGTGCCCGGGTTCAGCTCGGCGGCGCTCACGTCCAGCGGCACGATGCCCGACCCGAAGATCGACATCTTGCCCTCGCGCCAGTTCACCCTGCCCTTGACCGCGACCACCGAGTCCTCGATCAGGTCGGGCGCGAACACCGAGTACGACTTGGCGAAGAACAGCACCTCGACCGCTGCGTCAAGATCCTCGACGGTGACGATCGCCCAGGGCTCGCCGTTCTTGTTCACCCGGCGCTCCAGCGAGGAGATCATGCCCGCGACCACGATCTCGCCCTCGGCGGGCGCGTCCTCGATCAGCACCGCGATCGGCTTGGGCGCCTGCTTGCGCAGAATGCGGTCGGTGCCGTCCAGCGGATGCGCCGACACGTACAGACCGAGCATTTCCCGCTCGTAGGAGAGCTGCTGCTTGCGCGGCCAGTCCTCGGCCGTGAACTTCAGGTGCGCGAGCGGGGAGGAGTCGTCGCTGGCCGGTTCCGTGTCGTCACCGCCGCCGAACAGGTCGAACTGGCCCAGCGCCTCCTGGCGTTTGAGGCCGATGACCGCGTCGACCGCTTCCTCGTGCACCTCGGCGAGCGCGCGCCTGGTGTGCTCGAAGGAGTCGAACGCACCCGCCTTGATCAGCGACTCGACCACGCGCTTGTTGCAGCTGACGATCTCGGCCTTGGTCAGGAAGTCCGTGAACGAGGTGTAGCGGCCCTTCTTCTGGCGGGTCGAGATGACCGACTCGACCACGTTCGCGCCGACGTTGCGGATCGCGCCGAGGCCGAACCGGATGTCGGTGCCGACAGCGGAGAACTGCAACGTCGACTCGTTGACGTCCGGCGGCAGCACCTTCGCGCCGAGCCTGCGGCACTCGGACAGGTAGACGGCGGACTTGTCCTTGTTGTCACCGACCGAGGTGAGCAACGCCGCCATGTACTCGGCCTGGTAGTTCGCCTTGAGGTACGCCGTCCAGTAACCGATCAGGGCGTAGCAGGCAGCGTGCGACTTGTTGAACGCGTAACCCGCGAACGGGAGGATCGTCTCCCACAGCGCGTCGACCGCTTCCTGCGGATACTGATTGTCGATCATTCCCTGGCGGAAGCCCTCGTACTCCTTTTCGAGGACTTCCTTCTTCTTCTTACCCATGGCCTTGCGCAGCACGTCCGCTCGGCCCATCGAGTAACTGGCGACCTTCTGGGCGATGAACATGATCTGCTCTTGATAGACGATCAGGCCATAGGTTTCCGCCAGGATCTCCTTCAGCGGCTCGGCCAGCGTCGGGTGGATCGGCTTGACTTCCTGCCGCCCGTTCTTGCGGTCGGCATAGTCGTTGTGCGCGTTCATGCCCATCGGGCCCGGCCGGTACAGCGCGTTGACCGCGACGATGTCCTCGAAACCGGTCGGCTGCATGCGGCGTAGCAGGTCGCGCATGGCGCCACCATCGAGCTGGAACACGCCAAGGGTGTCGCCTCGGCCGAGCAGTTCGTAGGTGGCGTCGTTGTCCAGGGTGAGCGCGTCGAGGTCGATGTCCTCGCCCCGGTTGGCCTTGATGTTCTCCAGCGCGTCACCCATCACGGTGAGGTTGCGCAGACCGAGGAAGTCCATCTTCAACAGGCCGATGGCCTCGCAGGACGGGTAGTCCCAGCCGGTGATGATCGCGCCGTCGTCGCGCTGCCACAGCGGGATCGTGTCGATCAACGGCTGCGAGGACATGATCACCGCGCAGGCGTGCACGCCCGCGTTGCGGATCAGGCCCTCAAGACCGCGCGCGGTGTCGAAGATCTTGGACACCTCGGGGTCGGTCTCGATCAGACCGCGCACCTCGGCGGCTTCCGCGTAGCGCTCGTGCTTCGGGTCGACGATGCCGGAGAGCGGAATGTCCTTGGCCATGATCGGCGGCGGCAGCGCCTTGGAAATCCGGTCCGCGATGCTGAACCCTGGCTGACCGTGCAGGACGCGGGCGGCGTCCTTGAGCGCGGCCTTCGTCTTGATCGTGCCGAACGTGATGACCTGGGCGACCTTGTCCGCGCCGTACTTGTTCGTCGCGTAGGTGATCATCTCGCCGCGCCTGCGGTCGTCGAAGTCCATATCGACATCGGGCGCGGAGGGACGTTCCGGGTTCAGGAACCGCTCGAACAACAGACCGTGCTCGATCGGGTCCACATTGGTGATGCCCAGCGAGTACGCGACCAGCGAACCGGCGGCCGAACCACGACCGGGACCGACCCGGATACCGACCTCGCGGGCGTGCTGCACCAGGTCGGCGACCACGAGGAAGTAGGCGGGGAAGCCCTTCTGGACGATGACGCCCAGCTCGTACTCGGCGCGCTCGATGTAGTTCGGCGCCACCCCGTTCGGGAAGCGACGGTCCAGACCGGCCGTGACTTCCTTGGTCAGCCAGCTCTGCTGGGTCTCGCCCTCCGGGACCGGGAAGATCGGCATCCGGTCGACCATTGTGTACACGTCGGTGTACTTCTCGACGCGTTCGGCGATCAGCAGCGTGTTGTCGGCCGCGCCAGGGAGCTCCTTGTCCCAGTAGGCGCGCATCTCCTGGGCCGACTTGAGGTAGTAGCCGTCACCGTCGAACTTGAACCGGTTCGGGTCGTTGAGCGTCTTGCCGGACTGCACGCACAGCAGCGCCGAATGCGCCTCGGCCTGGTCCTTGGTGACGTAGTGGCTGTCATTGGTGGCAATCGGGGGCAGGTCAAGCTTCCGCGCGATCTCCAACAGACCCTCGCGCACCGACCGTTCGATCGGCAGGCCGTGGTCCATGAGTTCGAGGTAGAAGTTGTCCTTGCCGAAAATGTCCTGGTAGTCGCTCGCGGCCTGAAGCGCCTCGGCGGGCTGACCGAGGCGGAGCCTGGTCTGCACCTCACCGGAGGGGCAACCGGTGGTCGCGATGATGCCCTCGGCGTTCTCCGCGATCAGTTCCCTGTCCAGCCTCGGCTTTCTGTAATAGCCGTCGATGCTCGCCAGCGAGGACAGTTTGAACAGGTTGCGCAGGCCGACGGTGTTGCCGGCGAGCATGGTCATGTGCGTGTAGGCACCCGCACCGGAGACGTCGCCGCCCATGCCGTTCTCGTCGGACGAGCGCTGGTTCTGCTGACCCCAGAACACCGGCTTCTTGTGGAAGCGCGAGGTCGGCGCGATGTACGCCTCGATGCCGATGATCGGCTTGATGCCGGTCTTCTCCGCCTGCCGGTAGAACTCGTCGGCGCCGTACATGTTGCCGTGGTCGGTCAGGCCGACAGCGGGCATGCCGAGCCGCGAAGCCTCCGCGAACAGCGGGGCCATCTTGGCCGCACCGTCGAGCATGGAGTACTCGGAGTGCACATGCAGATGGACGAAGGAGTCGTCAGACACCGACCGCAACCTCCCCAAACCGTTCACGAGCGGAGGTGCCAACAGTAGTCCGGCCCACCGACGCTTTTCACGGCCCCACGCCGCGACGGGCACAGGTCACACCGAACTCGATCAGGCCGGTTCGCCTTGTGTCCACTTGGGATCGAGTTGTCCACAGCCTGGTGATCAACGGCGATTCGGCTGAGCAGCGGGAACGGCCCGGCGCGATCCGCTGTGGATGCACCGGGCCGCCGGAAACGACTCAGCCCATGTGTGGGTAGTTCACGCCGGTCGCGGGAACGAAGGTCTCCTTGATCGAGCGGGGACTGGCCCAGCGGAGCAGGTTCAGCGAGGAGCCTGCCTTGTCGTTGGTGCCGGAGGCGCGGGAGCCGCCGAACGGCTGGCGGGACACGACCGCGCCGGTCGGCTTGTCGTTGACGTAGAAGTTGCCTGCCGCGAACCGCAGCGCCCTGGACGCCTCGTCGATGGCGGCCCGGTCGGTGGCGAAGATCGAGCCGGTCAGCGCGTACGGGGTGGAGGTGTCGACCAGGCCGAGCACCTTGGCGTAGTCCTCGTCGGCGTAGACGTGCACGGACAGGATCGGGCCGAAGTACTCGGTGGTGAAGATGTCGTGATGCGGGTCGTCGCCGACCAGGATCGTCGGCGAGACGAAGTAGCCGATCTTGTCGTCGGCCACACCGCCGGTCAGGATGTCGACCAGCTTCTCGTTGCGGACCCGCTCGAACAGCTCGCTGTGCTTGGTGAACGCGCGCGTGTCGATCACCGCGCCGCCGAAGTTGCTGAAGTCGGCCACGTCGCCGTACGTGATCTGCTCGGTCAGCGCGACCAGCTGATCACGCAGTCCGCCCTCCCACAGCGACCGCGGCAGGTAGGCGCGGGACGCGGCGGAGCACTTCTGGCCCTGGTATTCGAACGCGCCGCGGACCAGCGCGACCGCGAGCGTCGCCGGGTCGGCGGAGGGGTGGGCGAGCACGAAGTCCTTGCCGCCGGTTTCGCCGACGATGCGCGGGTAGCTGCGGTAGTGGTCCAGGTTCTCGGCGATGGTGCGCCAGAGCAGCTTGAACGTCCTGGTCGACCCGGTGAAGTGCAGGCCGGCGAAGTCCTGGTCGGCAAGGGCGACCGAGCTGACCGCGGCGCCGTCGCCGGTGAGCAGGTTGATCACGCCGGGCGGCAGGCCCGCCGCTTCCAGCAGGCGCATCGTGTAGTGCGCGGCGAGCTGCTGCGACGGGGTCGGCTTCCAGACCACGGTGTTGCCCATCAGCGCGGGCGCGGTGGGCAGGTTGCCGGCGATCGCGGTGAAGTTGAACGGGGTGATCGCGGTGACGAACCCGTCCAGCGGGCGGTACTCCATCCGGTTCCACTCGCCCGGCCCGGACGCGGGCTGCTCGGCGATGATCTTGCGCGCGTAGCTGACGTTGAACCGCCAGAAGTCGATCAGTTCGCAGGCCGCGTCGATCTCCGCCTGCTGCGCCGACTTGGACTGGCCGAGGATCGTGGCCGCGTTGAGGGTGTCGCGCCAGGGGCCGGAGAGCAGGTCGGCGGCGCGCAGCAGGACCGCGGCGCGCTCGTCGAACGGGAGCTCGCGCCAGGCCGGGGCCGCGTCCTTGGCGGCCTGCACGGCGTCGGCGACGTCGGTTTCGGACGCCTGCGCGGATACGCCGAGCACGTGCGCGTGGTCGTGCGGGGCGACCACGGTGAACGAGTCGCCGCCCGCCATCCGCCGGACGCCGCCGATGGTCATGGTCAGCTCGTGCTGGTCACCGGCCAGCTCGGCGATCCTGCCGCGCAGCGACTCGCGTTCACCGGTGCCGGGGGCGTAGCCGTGGATCGGTTCGTTGGCGGGGACGGGAGTGGACGTGATGGCGTCCATCAGGTGGTTGCCTCCTGGTGTGTCGGCGGTTCCGCGGCGGCTTGTGGCCGTTGCGGCAGTTACATCAGTTCGATCAGGAACGACAGCTCTTGCGGCGCGTACCAGGCCAGTTCGTGATCTTCGGCGTCGCCCTGGGTGAACTCGGCGTCCGAATCGCCCATGTCGGCGGCGTCGATCACGTCGGCGGCGCGGCGCACCGCGTCCTCGGCGGCTTCGTTGTCCACGTGCACGGCGGCGATCTGCTTCATGGTCACCGGTCCCGCCAGCCGCACCACCGCATAGTCGAGGTCCGGGCGCAGCGTGACGTCGTCCAGGTCGGCGGCGATCACGACGCGCCGTGGCCGGGCGTCCGGGTCGATGTCGAGCTCGGCGGAGAGCAGCCGCAGCGACGCGCGGGCGGCGTCGAGCATCGCGGCGTACTCGAGTTCTTCGGCGTCACCGGTGGAATAGGACTCGCGCAACGCGGGCGTGAGCGCGAACGCGGTCGAGTTCACCGCCGCCACCTCGCCGTTCTTGACCAGCGTGCTCAACATCGCCACCGTGGCCGGGACGTACACCCTCACCGAACCAGTCCTCTCGCCGCACTCGGGCTCACGGCGCCACCGTGGCCAACAGTTCCTCGACCGACTCCTCGACCATCCGGCCGAGGTTGTCCACGTCGGGCAGGGCGTCCCGGTCCGCGTTCAGTCCGAAGTAGACGCCACCATCGTAGGACGTCACCCCGATGGACACCGCCTGATTGCGGGCCAGTGGCACCACCGGGTAGATCTCCAGCATTTTGGCCCCTGCCGCGTAGAGCGAAACCTGCGGGCCGGGCACGTTCGTGACCAGGATGTTGAAGATGCGCTGGGAGAACGAACTGGCCGCGCGGGCACCGAGCGCGTGCAGCGTCGGCGGCGCGAATCCGCCGAGCCGGACCAGCGCGTCCGCGGCGACCGACTGGCCGGAGTCGGCGTGCGCGCGCATGGCGTGGCTGACGTGTTGCAGCCGGACGACCGGGCTGGGTTCGCCGACCGGCAGGTCGATCAGGTTCGCGGTGACCTTGCTGCCGACCATGCCCGCGGGCGTGTTCGTGGTTTCCTCGTCGCGAACGGACAGTGGCGCCATCGCGCGGATCGTGGTCTGCGAGGTGACCACCTCGCCCCTGGACAGCAGCCAGCTGCGTAACGCGCCCGCGACCACCGCCAGGACCACGTCGTTCACGGTGCCGCCGTGCGTCGCCCGCACCTTCTTCAGGTCGGCGAGCTGTGCCTTGGCGACCGCGAAGCGGCGCGCCCGGGACACCCGCACGTTCAACGGTCCGCTGGGGGCGGGCCGGACGGCGCTGCTGAGCAGGTCGGTCACGCCGGAGACCACGCCGAACACCTTGCGCGCCAGCGACGCCACGTCCTCGACCGCGGCGCGGACGTTCTCGACCAGTTCGCCGGGCCTGCGGACCACCTCGGACACCGCGTCGGTGACCAGCCGCACCTGGCTCGGCTCCGGTTCGGGCATCCACAGCCGCTCGGGATCGTCCGCCGGATTCGCCGTGACGTCCAGGATGACCTGGCCGATCTCGATCGCGCCGATCCCGTCGATCATCGCGTGGTGGGTCTTGGTGACCAGCGCGAACCGGTTGCGAGCCAAGCCCTCGACCAGATATAGCTCCCACAGCGGACGGCTGTGGTCCAGGGGGCGCGACATCAGCCTGGCGACGAGTTCGCCCAGCTGCTCGGCCGTGCCCGGCCTCGGTAACGCGGAGAGCCGGACGTGGTGGGTGATGTCGAAGTTCACATCGTCCGTCCACACCGGACGGGCCAGGTGCCCTGGCACGGTGGCGATCTTCTGCCGGTAGCGCGGCACCAGCGCCAGCCGTCGTTCGATCAACTCGACCAGCCGCTCGTAGTCGAACCCGGATCGGGGCCGCCGGAACACGGCGACGCCGCCGATGTGCATCGGCGTGGTCGCGTCCTCCAGGTACAGCAGCGACGCGTCGAGGGCCGAGAGGCGGTTGGCCATACCGCCGATACTGGCACACTCGCCCGCTCGTGCGATGCTGCTCGGCGTGCCTGACCTGTCCCCCAAGGATCGCTTCGTCACCGTCTACGGCCGCAAACCGGTGCTGGAAGTGCTGGACGACGCCGACCTCGAAGTCGACAAGGTGATCCTCGCCGACACCGCGCGCGGCCCCGCCGCCAGTGAGATCCTGCACGCCGCCCGCGCCAGGGGCGTCGAGGTGCAGCGGGCCAGCGCGCACCGGGTGAAGGTGCTCGCCGGCAACGGCAAACAGGACCAGGGCGTGCTCGCCGACGTGGTCGCGCCCAGGATGCGCCTGCTCACCGAGGCCCTGCGCGAACGCGCGCCCCGCACCGTGCTGCTGCTGGACGGCATCACGACGCCTGCCAACGTGGGCATGATCCTGCGCACCGCGACCGCGGCCGGGATCGGCGGCATCGTGCTGCCAAGGCGCGGCGTCGCAGGCATCGACCCGCTGGTCGTCAAGGCGTCGGCGGGAGTCGCGTTCCGGGCGCCGGTGCTGCGCACGGCCACCGCGACCGACGCGGCGACCGAGCTGCACCAGTCCGGCTACCGGTTGTTCGGCCTGGCCGGTGACGCGCGGAAATCGGTGTTCACGGCCACCGTGCCGACCCGGTCCGCGTTCGTGCTCGGCGGCGAGACGGCGGGCGTCAGCGACGGGGTCGGCGCGCTGATCGACGAATGGCTGGCCATCCCGATGGCGGGCGACGTCGAATCGCTCAACGTGGCCAGCGCGGCGGCCGTGGTCTGCTTCGAACTGCTGCGCAGGCGGACGGCTTCCTAGTTCTCCTGGTTGAACGGGAAGCCGAACAGCACTTCCAGTTCGGCCAGGGTGCTGTGCACATCGGTGTGGTGCACGCCGACCATGCCCACCTCGGCCGCGCCGCGCACGTTGATCGCGAGGTCGTCGACGAAAACGCATTCGTCCGGGGCGAGGCCGATGCGCTGCGCGGCCACCTGGTAGCTGCGCGGATCGGGTTTGCCGAAGCCTTCCTCGCCGGAGAGCACGATCGCGTCGAACACCGTGCGCAGCGGCGCCATGCTCGGCGCCAACTGGTCGGCGTTGGACAGCAACGCGGTCCGGAGCCGGTGTCGACGGGCGACCACCAGTGCTTCCAGCACGTTCGGACGCTGATCGCCGTTCGGGCCCAGATCGGTGAGTACGCCCCCGTAGTCGACGATCAAACCCTTCAGCACACGCCGACCATACGGCTTCGGCGCGGCGCCCGCGACACGCCCATCGAGTCGCCGGATCAGGTGATCAATGTCCGGATCCGCCGAGTTGGCTCCTCTGTAGTTCGTCAGGTTTCCCCGATCGAAATACTGAGGACGAACTCATGCCAGCCAACGCCGTACTGGTCCGGACGCTCGCCGCGCACCGGCGCACCGGGATCCGCGCGCACATCCGCGTACTGCCCGTCTTCGACCCGACCCTCCAACCACCGCGACCACTGCCCGGCACGCCCACCCAGGCCGAGGTCACCCGGCGGATGCGAGTCGTCCTCGAAGTGCTCGACCGGCGCAGACCGCCGAGCCACCTGGAAAGTTGGGTACCGATCGGCGATTTCCGCACGCTCACCCGCGACGATCACCCGGGACCGCGCAGGCTGCGTTCGGTGCGACCGAGCACGCCGGTGCCGGGTGTGCTGGAAGTCTGCGCCACGTTCGAGGTGGACGGGCGGGCGCGGGCGATGGTCGGCCGGTTCGAGTTTTCCCGGCAGGAATGGCGATGCACCCTGCTCAGAATGATCTGAACAGGGTGCATCGAGGTACCGCGGCCAACTGGGTCAGCCGGGGTCAGCGGCGAGAGCCCTTGCGGCCGGACTTCGCCTTGGCCCTGGCCTGCTCCCGGCGTTCGCGCCGGGTGGCGCCGCCCGCCCCGTCCGCGTCGGCCTCCTCGTTCTGCTTCTGCACGCCGCCACTTTCCGCCGGACCGCTGTAGCTCAGCCGTTGCCCGCCCTCTGCCGCGCCGAGACCCTTGCCGCGCAAGGCGGCCGGGACCTGAGTTTCCTGGGCGGGCGGAGGCGGCGGCGGGGTGCGCCGGGCCGGACGGGCATCCTGACCGTTGGCCTGGCCATTCGCGGGCTGGGCCGGAGCCTGGCCGTTGGCGGGAACACCGGCGGGGCGCGCCGCGCCGGGGATCTCGCTCGCCGCGGGCTGGGCCGCCTCCGGCGGCGCCTCGACCTGGATCTGCAGGTTGAACAGGAAGCCGACCGACTCCTCCTTCAACGCGTCCAGCATGGCGTTGAACATGTCGAAGCCCTCACGCTGGTACTCGACCAGCGGGTCGCGCTGCGCCATGGCACGCAGGCTGATGCCCTCCTTGAGATAGTCCATCTCGTAGAGGTGCTCGCGCCATTTGCGGTCCAGCACAGTCAGCATGACCCGGCGTTCCAGGTCACGCATCTGCCCCTCGCCCGCCAAGCCGTCGATCTCGGCCTCGCGGTCGGCGTAGCGGGTCCGCGCGTCGTCCAGGACGGCTTCTTCCAGTTCCTCGCGGGAGAGGTCCTCGCCGGTGTCGTGACCCTTGTCGACCAGTTCGTGCCAGTCGAGCTTGACCGGGTAAAGGGTCTTGAGCGCGGTCCACAGCTGTTCGAGATCCCAGTCCTCGACGTAGCCGTTGGCGCTCGCGCCGGTGGTGTAGGCGGAGACCACGTCGGTGATCATGTGCTGCACCTGATCGTGCAGGTCCTCGCCCTCCAGCACCCGGCGGCGCTCGGTGTAGATCACCTTGCGCTGCTCGTTCATGACCTCGTCGTACTTGAGGATGTTCTTGCGAATCTCGAAGTTCTGTTCCTCGACCTGGGTCTGCGCGGACAGGATCGCCCTGGTCACCATCTTGTGCTCGATCGGAACGTCGTCCGGCACGCGCAGCCGGGTCATCACCGTCTCGACCATGGTCGCGTTGAACCGGCGCATCAACTCGTCGCCGAGCGAGAGGTAGAATCGCGACTCGCCAGGGTCACCCTGGCGGCCGGACCGACCGCGCAACTGGTTGTCGATGCGGCGCGATTCGTGCCGCTCGGTGCCGAGCACGTACAGCCCACCGGACTCGCGGACCTCTTCGCCCTCGGCCTTCGACTGCTGGGTCAGCTCCTCGATCAGCTCGTGCCAGGCCGACTCGTAGTCCTCGCTGGTCTCCACCGGGTCCAGGCCACGCTCGCGCAGTTCGTGGTCGGCCAGGATGTCCGGGTTGCCGCCGAGCACGATGTCGGTACCACGACCGGCCATGTTGGTGGACACCGTGACCGCGCCCTTGCGACCGGCCTGCGCCACGATCAGCGCCTCCCGGTCGTGGTGCTTCGCGTTGAGCACCTCGTGCGGAATACCCTTGCGCACCAACAACTTCGACAGGTACTCGGAACGTTCGACGCTGGTCGTGCCGACCAGGACCGGCTGGCCGTTCTCGTGCCGCTCGACGATGTCCTCGACGACCGCGTCGAACTTCGACTCTTCGGTCTTGTAGATCAGGTCCGGCTTGTCCTGGCGGATCATCGGCTTGTTGGTCGGGATGCTGACCACGCCGAGCTTGTAGGTCTGGTGCAGCTCGGACGCCTCGGTCTGGGCGGTACCGGTCATGCCGGCGAGCTTGTCGTAGAGACGGAAGTAGTTCTGCAGCGTGATCGTGGCCAGCGTCTGGTTCTCGGCCTTGATCTCGACGCCTTCCTTGGCCTCGATCGCCTGGTGCATGCCCTCGTTGTAACGGCGGCCCCCGAGTACGCGACCAGTGAACTCGTCGACGATGAAGACCTCGCCGTCGCGGACGATGTAGTCCTTGTCCTTGTTGAACAGCTCTTTTGCCTTGAGCGCGTTGTTCAGGAAGCCGACCAGCGGCGAGTTCGCGGCCTCGTAGAGGTTGTCGATGCCGAGCTGGTCCTCGATGAACTGGACGCCCGCCTCGGTGACACCGACGGTCTTCTTGCGCTCGTCGACCTCGTAGTGCACGTCCTTGCGCATCGACGGCGCCATCCGGGCGAACTCGACATACCAGCGCGAGGACTGGTCCGCCGGACCCGAGATGATCAGCGGCGTCCTGGCCTCGTCGATCAGGATCGAGTCGACCTCGTCGACGATGCCGTAGTTGTGGCCGCGCTGCACGCAGTCATCCAGCGACCAGGCCATGTTGTCGCGCAGGTAGTCGAAGCCGAACTCGTTGTTCGTGCCATAGGTGATGTCCGCCGCGTACGCCTCGCGCCGCTGCGCGGGCGTCATCTCGTTGAGGATCACGCCGACCGACAGGCCAAGGAAACGGTGTACGCGGCCCATCCACTCCGCGTCACGTTTGGCCAGATAGTCGTTGGTGGTGACGACGTGCACGCCATCACCCGAAATCGCGTTGAGATACGCGGGCAGCACACAGGTCAGCGTCTTGCCCTCACCAGTGCGCATCTCGGCAACCTGACCGAGGTGCAACGCCGCGCCACCCATCAGCTGCACCTTGTAGGGCCGCTGCCCCAGCGTGCGCTTCGCCGCCTCGCGAGCCACCGCGAACGCCTCCGGCAGCAGGTCGTCCAGGTCCGCATCGCCCGAGTCGTACCGCTCGCGGAACTCCACAGTCTTGCCGCGCAGTTCGGCGTCGGAGAGGTCGGTCACGTCCTCTTCGAGGGAGTTGATGTGCTCTGCGATCCTGTCCAGGCGCTTGAGCATCTTGCTCTCGCCTGCGCGGAGCAGTCGATTCAACACCATCCGGCCGACCTCACTACCTGGTTCGTGACGCGCCCCGAGCCGGGCGCCCTGAGCTCATCGTAGGCATGGCGGGACACGCCGTGTACCGGCCCGACACAACATCGGCCGAGCAGGCGGACACCGCGTCGCCACCGTGTTCTCAACGCCCGAATCGCTCCATCGGTTCCGCTCTCGTTCCACACCGTGATCAACACGCTACGTGATGATGTGAACGCACACCCGAAATGACCTCTTAGCTGCCCGTCGTCCTAAAAGGGATCATACCAAGCAAGATCAACAGCCCGATCGAGGAATGGTCGCCCACTCGTGCGGACTTTCTGGGTCATACCGGACAGTCACGGTGTCACCGGGCTTTCGATGCCCTTGTCGGCGAAAAGATCCTGATAGTGGACCGGGTGACCGTCCGGCTCCGCGAACTCGATGAACGGACGTGGCGTCCGATAGCCGCCGCCTGGAGTCGGTGATTACCGGGAAAACCCGCAGGGCCCCTCGCTGTGCGACGAGGGGCCCTGCACGGTTTTCTGTCCCGGTGGGAGGTGTCAGGTCAGCCTGACGACTCCGTAGGCGAAGCCCTTGCGGCGGTAGACCACGCTGGGCAGGCCGTTGTCGGCATCGGTGAAGAGGAAGAAGTCGTGTCCGACGAGTTCCATCTCGGAGAGCGCGGACTCCACGCTCATGGGTTGGCTGGAGTTCTTCTTCTCGGCCACCACCTGACCAGGCTGATAGTCATCGAGGTCGTCGGTCCAGCGTTGGGCCGGAATTTGCGGTTCGTGTCGGTAGCCATCGGTGGCCTCGTCGGTTGCCGCTTCCAGCAACTCGGTGGGCTCGAATTCAGGTCGTTCTGCGATGTCGGTCTGCGTCGCGGTAGCCGCGATGCCATCGACTCGCTCGGCGCCAACCGCCTGGCCGACCGAGGCCGGGCTGCGCCGGCCGTAGTGCACCCGACGGCGGTCGTGGACGCGCCTCAGCCTGCTCTCCAACTTGCTCGTCGCGGAATCAAGGGCGGCGTAGAAATCGCCTGCGCATGCAGCGGCACAGAGGATCTGGCCACGGACCTGAGTGGTGATCTCGACACGTTGGCAGTTCTTGTGCTGCCTGCGGTTCGGCTCGTGGAAAAGCTCTACGTCGAAACGAACGATCTTCCTGTCGTAACGCTCGAGGCGGCTCAGTTTCTCCGAGACGTGTACCCGGTAGTGCTCAGGTACCTCGACGTTACGGCCCTTCACGACGATGTCCATACACGACCTCCCTCGCGGATTGCGAGCTTGCTGGGGATGGCGCCGAAAGAATCGCGCGTAAACCGGATTGTCAGCGGACGATCATGACTCGCCGCCAGAGGGTTGCGCCGGCGCCAGAAGCATGGGCTTGTCGCCTCCTTCCCGTTATGCCGGGACGGCTGATAGCGGAGCACGTTAGCCCGCTCTGAGCTTGAACAACAGTCCCCGTGTCGGGGGAAATGACGCGAATTCGACCGGTGACGTGGCGTGACCGGTCGTGAGCCGATCTTGCGACAAATCCGACGCAAGGGCCCAGTTCGACGATCACGGCATCCACCCGATCAACGCGCTCACGCTGGGCACACACCGACGAGTGCGATGTCCTGCACCAACCCGCTGACGAGCTCATACCTGATCAACGCAGGTGTCTTCGCCTGGGTTCCCGGACTGATCGAGCCAGGCGGATCCGAGGCCGCGGCGGCCGATCCCGATCTTGCGACCTCACACTTTCGGGTGACAAAAAGTAGTCGCCCACCTTTCCAGGATGTGGGAGATGTCCGTGCTCCGGCGACCACTGAGTGGAAGCCGGATCTGCTCTCACGCCCTACTGATAAAGGCGATTCCCGGTCGCGCGCCGACTAAAACCTCAGCGCGGAAATCCGATTCATCTTTCACGCGGTGGCAAGTGCGAGAACCGAACTGACCGGCCGACCGGCATGGTTCAGTTCGCGGACGCACGCGGTCGCGGTCGCACCGGTGGTGACGATGTCGTCGAGCAGGATCACCGGGGTGCCGACCGGCGGCGCGGCAACGGAGCGGAGCCGCACCCGGCCCGCCAGGTTCGCGGCGCGTGCCACGCGATCCAACCCCACCGAGTCGCGCACGCCCGGCGCGAACCGCAACGCGGGTGCGACGGCAGCCTGCTGACCGCGCAGGGCAAGCGCGGCGGCGGTGGACCTGGCCAACCGGAGCAGGTGCGAGCCGCCGCGCCGGCGTGCCGCGGCGGCCCGGGACGGGGCAGGGACCAGCCACCAGGTGCCATCCCGCGCGAGCGCGACATCGGGGATGCGGAGCAGGGCTTCCGCCAGGAACTCGCCGAACGGCGCGGCCAGGTCGCGCCGGTCGCGTTCCTTGAACGCGAGCAGCGCGGTGCGCAGCCGGCCCTGGTAGTCGCCGAGCGCGTGGATCGGGGCCGGGCAGTCGGGATGGTGCAGGGATGTGGGTGGCACGGCTCCTGGGTCGATTGCGTGCCTGCAGAGCGGGCAGAGCGCGGCACCTCGTGCGTCGCAGCCTGCGCAGCGCAGTGGCAGGAGCAGATCGACGAGGGTGACAAAGGGCCTGGTCAGGGTACTTGTGGCGGTCATGCGGCCAGAGTGGCAGGGGTGGCCGACAGTTCTTGATCTTGCTGAGAAGGTTCTCAGCCACGCGGGACCTGGGGGCGCGACTACGGCGGGAGCGCGGCTACGGCGGGGGCGGCCGGGAGTCGGGCTCAGCCGGGGTAGAACGGGATGGCGGGCGGACCGGGGTCGTGCGGGATGGTGTTGACCTCCCAGAGGTCCGTGTTGTCCGAGGTCCGCCAGATGCCCGCCGAGTCCGCGACCAGCACCGGGCGCGCCTCGGCCGCGGTGATGGCGGTCGGCACGGTCAGGTTGGTGGCGTACTTGTTCAGGGTGAGGCCGTCGACCGACACGCTGAAGACCGGCTGACCGGGTTGGGCGGTGGCCACCGCGAGGTGGACCTGGTCCTGCCAGTCGACGTCGACCGCGTCGGTGATGTTCTGCGCCTGCAACTGGCTGACCTGCTTGATCGCGACCTGGTCCTGCTGGTCCGACACGACCGCGCCGACCAGCAGGTGACCACCGGCGATCGCGGCGACCCTGGTGCCGTCGCGGGACAGCCGCAGCGCGGTGATCTGGCCGAACGTGGTCAGCGCGGACGCGTCCACGTTGTTCGCCACCCAGCTGCCCTGCTGGGTTTCCAGTACCCGGTCGACGAACTGGCCGTCGGCGACGGTCCACACCTCGTTGCTGGCCTCCGCGCCCGGCTGGCCGGGCGCCCAGGTCGGCCGGGTGAGGGTGCCTGCCTGGAGTTGGACGACCGGATCGCCCTTGCCGTAGTTGCCGACGCGCAGTTGCACGCCGCTGGCGGTGGCGCAGACCAGGGCGAGCTCGGAGCCGTCCTCGCTCTGCGCACCGGTCTGCACGTCGTAGCTGCCATCACCCGCGCCGCCCGCGACCGTGGTGCCGTCCTTGAGCGAGAAGACCTTGCCGTGCGCGACGAGCAGACCGGCCTGGCCCGCGTTGGGCGTGGTGGTCGCGTTGTAGGAGGGCAGGTCGCCGACGCCCCACTCGGGATGGTCGGGGATCAGCGAGGTGCCCTCGGACTGGATCAGCACCGGGCTCGGGCTGATCTCGTGCAGCGAGTGCACGATCTGCTCGATGATCAGCTGCTTGGTGTGCGCCGGCTCGTCCGGCAGCTTGGCCAGGTTGACCTGGATGGCGCCGTCCGCCTGTTCGGCGGGCACGGTCTTGGTGGTGACCGAGGACGGGATCGCCGAGCGCAGCGCGTTGGCCATGGCGTTGGACGGACCGGAGAGCAGCTCGTCGATCACCCGCGCGGCCAGGTCGCTGCCGGGCTCGTCGGCGATGTAGCGCAGATCGGGGACGAGGGCGCCCATCGGCGGGTCGAAGAAGTAGATCCGCACGCCCCGGTAGTAGTGGGTGAATGCGCTCTGGGTGATCACCACGCCGTCCGGGGGCTGGACGATGCGCCACTCGCCGCCCTTCTGCTTCTGCACGGTGATCGGCAGCACGAGCTGGTTGTACCGGGGCTGGAAGGCGTTGTCCGGGCCGAGTTCGCCGACCACGGTCGCGGTGAGAGTGACCACGCGCTCGTTGGCGGGATCGCCGGGCTGGACCGGCACCGGCTCGGCGATGACCGGGGTGTCCGCGACGATGGTCAGCCGGGCCGTGTCGTTCCAGCTGTTCTTGGCCGAACCGGCCAGGTAGGCGCGGGCGTCGGCGTGCTTGCCGACCGGGTCGCCGCCGTTGCGGACCCAGTCCTGCACGATGTCGGCCGGGGACGCGTCCGGGGGCGGCTGCGAGACCGCGGCCTCGGTGCTCTGGCCGCCGCCGATGGTCAGCGGCTGCGGTTCGGTCTGGGTGGGGATGTTGGCGCAACCGGTCAACACCAGCACACCGCCGACGAGCGCGGCGACGAACGGGCGCCTTCTGCGATGCGTCATGGTCAGTCCTCGGTGCGTGCGACCGGCACGTTCGGCCCGGCATCGATGCCGGACACGTCGCTGCTCAGCCAGCTGTCGGGTGGCGGTTCCGCCGGGACCGGTGGCACCGCGTACACCTCGGCGGTCGGGGTCACCAGGGCAGGCAGCACGGCACCGGTCGCGGTGACCGAGACCGTGGGCACCTCGGGATCGACCGGTGGCTGCTCGACGTCCCTGGGATCCAGAGGTAGCGGAGAGTCGGTGAGCTCGGTGTTGGGTCGGCGGGGCAGGGTGAGCCGGAAGGAGGCGCCCTGGCCGGGTTCCCCCCACGCGTCCAGCCAGCCGCCGTGCAGCCGCGCGTCCTCCAGGCTGATCGCCAGACCGAGGCCGGTGCCGCCGGTGCGGCGGTTGCGGGACGGGTCGGCGCGCCAGAACCGGTTGAACACCAGGTCGTGTTCGCCGTGCCGCAGGCCGACGCCGTGGTCTCGGACGGTCACCGCGACCGCGTCCTCGTCGCCCGCGACGGTGATCCGCACCGGCAGGCCCTCGCCGTGGTCGATGGCGTTGCCGAGCAGGTTGCGCAGGATCCGTTCGACCCGCCGCGCGTCGACCTCGGCGGTCGAGTCCGGGGCACCCGGTTCGGGCACGTGCAGCTCGATCACGGTGGTGGTGCCGCCGACGATGCCCTGCACGGACGCGATGGCGCTGCGCGCGATGCCGGTGACGTCCACGACCTCGGAGGCGAGTTCTTCGACGCCTGCGTCGAGCTTGCTGATCTCCAGCAGGTCGCCGAGCAGTGCCTCGAACCGGTCGAGCTCGTCCACCATCAACTCGGTCGAGCGGGCCAGCCCGGCCGGGAACTGCTCGCGGGAGGCATGCAGCACGTCCGCGGCCATTCGCACGGTGGTCAGCGGGGTGCGCAGCTCGTGTGAGACGTCCGAGGAGAACCGGCGCTGGAGCTGGCCGAACTCCTCCAACTGGTGGATCTGGTCCTGGATGCTCTCGGCCATCTGGTTGTAGGACTCGGCGAGCCGCGCCACGTCGTCCTCACCGATCACCTGCATGCGCTCGTCGAGATGGCCTTCCGCGAAGCGCTCGGCGACCTCGGCGGCGTGCCGCACCGGGCGGACGACCTGGCGGATCACCAGGTAGGTGACGCTGGCGAGCAGCAGCACCAGCACGATGCCGCCGATCATCAGGGTGTCCTGGACGACCGAGATGGTCTGCTGTTCGGCGGTCAGCGGGAACAGCAGGTAGAGCTGGATGGGCTGGCTGGCCACGGTGATCGGCGCGCCCACCGCGAGATAGGTGGTGGGGCCGGACCGGGCGGGCACCGTGGTGATCTGGTAGCCGGTGCGCCCGGCCGCGACGAACTGGCGCAACGCCGCCGGGACGTCGTTCAGCGGCCCCGAGGAGACTTCCTGGTCCGGTTGCAGACCCACCTGCTCGTCGGCGAGCACCGGCACGAAGCCGCCCGCCGCCGAGCTCGCGCCCTGCTGCGGGTCGGACGCCGACGTGGTCAGGCTGCTCAGCGCGTTGGCCATCCGGGTCTGCAGGTCGTCGGTGACCGCGCTGACCCCGCGCAACGCGACCGATGCGGTCGCCTGCGCGGTCGTCGCCTGCGACTGGGCAGCCTGGATCTTCGCGGCGAGCAACTGGTCGGTGATCTGGTTCTGCAACACCATGCCCAGCACGAAGACGACCGCCGAGGACAGCGCGAGCGTGGAGACGACCACCCTGACCTGGAGTGATCGCCGCCACAACACGCCGAACGCGATCCAGCGTCGACGAAGCTCGGCCGCGACCCGGCCACCGTGCCGGATCACGAACCGGCCACCCCGACGGATCAGGTTCACCCGAGCTGTCCACCCGTCACGCGGATCATGGCGGGCCGGCCTTGTACCCGACGCCGCGCACGGTCAGCACCACCTCGGGGTGTTCCGGGTCGCGCTCGACCTTCGACCGCAGCCGCTGGACGTGCACGTTGACCAGGCGGGTGTCGGCGGCGTGCCGGTAACCCCAGACCTGTTCGAGCAGGACCTCGCGGGTGAACACCTGGCGCGGCTTGCGCGCCAGCGCGACCAGCAGGTCGAACTCGAGCGGGGTCAGCTGGATCGCCACGCCGTCCCTGAGCACCTCGTGCCCTGGCACGTCGATAGACAGGTCGCCGATGGTCAGCGACTCAGCCGGCTCCGCCTCGGTGCGCCGCAGGCGGGCCCGGATCCTGGCGACCAGCTCCTTGGGCTTGAATGGTTTGACCACGTAGTCATCGGCGCCCGACTCAAGGCCGAGCACGATATCCACGGTGTCTGTCTTGGCGGTGAGCATGACGACCGGAACCCCGGACTCGGCGCGGATCGCCTTGCAGACGTCGATCCCGTTCATCCCCGGCAGCATCAGGTCCAGCAGCACCAGATCGGGTTTGAACTCTCGCAACGCCGGCATCGCCCGTGAGCCGTCGGCGACAACCGCGGTGTCGAAACCCTCGCCGCGCAGGACGATCGTCAACATCTCCGCCAGAGCTGGGTCGTCGTCCACGACCAGCACGCGTGCCTTCATGCCCCATATCGTCGCACCAACCGCGCCTCGCGCGTGCGGGACCCGGTGATCTCCGGCACGCTCGGCGGATCCGACCAGATTTTCGGCCACCTCGTACCACCTCTCCAGCCGAACATGTTCATCTGCTGGTAGACCGGTTTCGTCGCACTTGACGTTACGGAGTCCGCGTGGGCAGTTCGAGCAGCCGAACGGCTAGTTGCCCGGCATCGGTGCCGGCAGCGCCGTCGAGCACCTCCCACGGAGCCAGCCAGCCGGTCGCGGCGAGCTGGTCGTAGACGATGCCGCAGCGCACCTGGAGGCCGTTGTCGGACTCGTAGCGGTCCCGCTGGCGGCCCGGATCCTCGGCTTCCCGGCGTGCGGCCCGTTCGGCGGCGACATCGACCGGGACGCGCAGCAGCAGGTGCAGATCGGGCACGGGCAGCGCGAACCGGCCCAGCTCCAGATCCGCGAGCCAGCGCACGAACTCGCCGTCCGCGTCCTGGCGCAGCCGCGCGGCGCCGTAGGCCGCGTTGGAGGCGATGTACCGGTCGACCAGGAGCACGTCGTGCTGGTCGGTGGTGATGTCGTCACGGGCGCCGAGCCGGTCGAGGGCGTAGAGCACCGCCATGCCGTGCACGGAGTCGGCCAGGTCGCCAAGACCGCCGTGCAGCGCGTCGCGGACGAGTTGGGCGTGCACGTCGACGTCATAGCGCGGAAAGGCCAGCCTGCCGACGGTGGCGCCCTTGTCGTGCAGGGCACGGGTCAGCGCGTCGGTGAGGGTGCGTTTGCCTGCACCGTCGAGACCTTCGACAACCACGAGTCGGCCCATGGCCGCACATCCTGCCGGGTGTGGCTACACCGTGGTCGAGCGGCTGTTAGTTGCCGCCGAACCAGCTGAAGACCGGCTGGGTGACGCTGCCCAGCGTGCTGCCGACCGCGCCGAGCAGGCCGCCACCGCCGTTGCTGCCGCCACCGGAGTTGGAGCCGGTGGTGGTCGTGCCGGTGGAGGTGCTGCCGGGGTTCGACGAGCTGGTGCCGGTGGTCGAGCCGGAGCCGGGCGAGGTGGTGGTCGACCCGGTCGAGGTGGAGCTGCTGCCGGTCGACGTGCTCGTCGAGGACGAGCCGGTGGTGGTCGACAGGGTGCCGCTGGAGCTGGGGTAGCTCTGCGGGTTGGTGGTCTGGGCGACCGAGTTGCTCGCGGCGCCGCCGAGCGCGCTGTTGTTCGAGCCGTTCGAGCCGCCGTTGGGCGTGGTGCCGTGCTGGACGGTGCCCGGGTTCGTGGCCGTGGTGTTGGCGGCCGGCTGCACGTGTGGCGAGTGGCTGCCGATGGTGCCGGTCGACGCGACCGGGACCGAGCCGTTGAAGCCCGCACCGCCCGCGGTGCCGCCACCGGCGACCGGCATGTCCGATGGGGTGGCGCCCGCGTTGTGCAGGACGAGCCCGCCCACCACGGCACCGAAGGCGAGCACGGCACCGACGGCTACGCCGCCGAGCGCGCGTCGAGCCTGCGAGTCGTGTGATTCGGACTGGTGGCCTTCGCGACGCAGCAGCTCGCCGACCGAAATGGGTCGTTCGTCCATACTGCCGCCGAAGCTACCGAAAGTAGCCGAACTCACTGTCCATACCTCCGTGTGGTGGACCCAACCGCGCTCGGGTCACTCTTCCGGGGGAGATATTTACGTACGGTGGACTTTATCGCACCGTGATGTGATCCATGTCACCCAAACATCTCAACCGGTCACGCTAACGAGAACAGCGTTACCGTCCCGTTATCGCTGGTGAACGCGGCGCGCCGCCGATGCTGGGCATCGGCGGCGCGTTCTACGGCTCGCGAATCAGTAGCGGTAGTGCTCGGGCTTGTACGGGCCCTCCACGTCCACGTCGATGTACTCGGCCTGCTCCTTGGTGAGCTTGGTCAGCTCGACACCCAGCGCGGCCAGGTGCAGGCGTGCGACCTTCTCGTCCAGCTTCTTGGACAGGCGGTAGACCTCGCGGTCGTACTCCTCACGCTTGGTGTACAGCTCGATCTGCGCGATCACCTGGTTGGCGAAGCTGTTGGACATCA
>DASXOJ010000145.1:0-9385 GCA_036494465.1 Pseudonocardiaceae bacterium | reverse complement strand
GCGCGCAAGCAGACGCTGGTCGAGGAGGCGGAGCAGATCGCCGAGGAGGCGACTCAGTGGAAGCCTGCCGGTGACCGGCTGCGCGCCATCCTGGACGAGTGGAAGACGATCAAGGGCGTCGACCGCAAGACCGACGAGGTGCTGTGGAAGCGGTTCGCCAAGGCGCGGGACGCGTTCAACCGCCGCCGTGGCTCGCACTTCGCCGATATGGACCGGCAGCGCAACACCGCGAAGGCCACCAAGCAGGCGCTGGTCGACGAGGCGGAGCAGCTCTCCGAATCCGAGGACTGGGCGGACACGGCCAGCCGCTACAAGCAGCTGATGACCGACTGGAAGGCAGCGGGCCGGGCGCCCAAGGAGTCCGATGACGCGCTGTGGCAGCGTTTCCGCGCCGCGCAGGACAAGTTCTTCTCGCGTCGCTCCTCGGTGTTCGACGAGCGGGACGCGGAGTTCGCGGAGAACGCGAAGCGCAAGGAGGAACTGCTCGCCGAGGCCGACCACATCGACCCGGCGACCGACCTGGACGGCGCGCGCGCCGCGTTGCACCGCCTGCAGGACCAGTGGGACCAGATCGGCAAGGTGCCCAGGGAGCGGATCCGCGAACTGGAAGCCAAGCTGCGCTCGGTCGAGGAGAAGGTGCGCAACGCTGCGGACACCCGCTGGCGCCGGACGGACCCGGAGGCCGAGGCGCGCGCGGCGCAGTTCCGCGAGCGGGTCACGCAGTTCGAGGCACAGGCGGCGAAGGCGAAGGCAGCGGGCGACAAGCGGCGCGCGGAGCAGGCCGAAGCGCAGGCCGCGCAGTGGCGTGAATGGCTCAGCGCGGCCGAGCAGGCGCTCGCCACCCGCTGATTCGTTGGGCACGACCAGAATCGCCCTCCCGGATATACCGGGAGGGCGATTGTCGTTTGTGGACACTCAGGCAAGCGCCTTGGTGAGGGTGTCGATGGCGGTGCTGATCGCGCCCTGCGCGGCCTTGGTTTCGCGCAGCGCGTTGACCATCACGAAGTCGTGCACGATGCCCGGGTAGCGGATCGCGGTGACGTCGACGCCCGCTGCCGTGAGCTTGGCCGCGTACGCCTCGCCCTCGTCGCGCAACACGTCGGCCTCGCCGGTGATCACCAGTGCCGTGGGCAGGCCGGTGAGCTGTTCGGTGCTGGCCCGCAGCGGCGACGCGGTGATCTCGGCGCGCTGGGCGGGGTCGGTCGTGTACTGGTCCCAGAACCACTGCATTGCGTCGCGGCGCAGGAAGTAGCCGGTGCCGAAGAGCCGGTAGGACTCGGTGTCGAAGTTCGCGTCGGTGACCGGGTAGAACAGCACCTGCGCCCGGAAGCTGACGCCACCGCGCTGCTTGGCGAGGATGGTCAGGGCGGCGGCCATGTTGCCGCCGACGGAGTCGCCCGCGATCGCGATGCGGTCGGTGTCCAGGCCGTGCTCGGCGCCGTGTGCGGCGACCCACTGGGCGACCGCGAAGGATTCCTCGATGGCGGCCGGGTATTTGGCCTCGGGCGAGCGGCTGTAGTTGGGGAAGACCACGGCCGCGTTGACGCCGACGGCGAGTTCGCGGATCAGCCGGTCATGGGTGAGTGCGTCGCCGAAGACCCAACCTGCGCCGTGGATGTAGACGATCACCGGCAGCGTTCCGGTCGCGCCCGCCGGGCGGACGATACGCACCGACACGTCGCCGACGGCGGTGTCCTCGATGTCGGCGGCGGGCTTGTCGATCGGGCCGGACTGGACCTGGTCGAGGATCTTGCGGCCTTCCTCGGGACCGAGGTCGAACAGGTAGGGCGGGCTGTCGTTGGCCTCGGCGAAGGCGAGGGCGGCGGGTTCGAGGTCGAGGTGCTGCGGGTTCGCTGTCATGACGAGAACAATAGAGAGCAACTAAATTGTGCACAATGTAATTTGAGCCAATGAGACTGAGCGCACTATGAGTGGACGCGATGACCTCGTTCACGCCAGACTGGCTGGGTGAGTGACGAACCGGGCGCGTCGATGCTGGTCGAGGACCAGATGTGCTTCGCCCTCTACGCGGCGTCCCGCGCGGTGACCGCGCTCTACCGGCCACTGCTCGACGAACTGGGCCTGACCTACCCGCAGTACCTGGTCATGCTGGTGCTGTGGGCCGAGGGGCCGAGCCCGGTGAAGGACATCGGCACCGCACTCGCGCTGGACTACGGCACCCTCTCCCCGCTGCTCAAGCGGTTGCAGCAGGCCGGACTTGTCACCAGGCAGCGCAGGACCGACGACGAGCGGTCCGTGCTCGCCGCGCTCACCGAGGAAGGCGAGGCGCTGCGGGAAAGGGCCAGGGCGGTGCCACCGGTGATCGCCGAGGCGATGAACCTGCCGCCCGAGCGGTTCGATGAGCTACGCGCGGGCCTGCGCCAGTTGACCGACTCGGTGATCAGTCACACCGGATGACTATTCGGCGGCGTTGTTGTCGAACACCCCGCCGGGACGCGACCAGACCACCCGAGCCCAGGTGATGGTCAGCACCAGCATGGTGATCAGCGCGATGTCGAGACCGATGCCCGGACCGGGGCCCGGCTGGTGACTCGGCGAGCTCTCCTGCGACCAGATGGACACCAGGCCGAACACGGTGAAGAAGCCGCAGCCCAGCGTGCACAGCCAAGCCAGGCTCCAGCGCCGGACGGCCAGTGTGACCGCCGAACCGATCAGGCCGAACACGTAGACGCCGATGCCGAAGACCTTCGGCAACACGTTGATGTTGACCAGGTTCGCGGCACCGGACACGACCTCCCAGCCGCTGAAGCCGGTCACCCACGGCAGGATCGCCGCGACGATCAGCACCAGCGCGCAGACCGCGATCACCATCGCGCGGATACCGGGGTCGATGCGCCGCATGACGCCGCGTTCCACCTCGTCGACCTGCTCGCGCAAGTGCGCGATGTTCAGGGATTCGGGCTTGCGTTCGCTGCTGGTCATCGAACCTGGCACCCTTCTGCGGTGTCCACAGTGGTCGGTTGAGGCGGCGCGCCGAAGGAGGGCAGGCCGAGGCTGACACCCGAGGTCTTCGGGCGGATACCCGCTTCCCAGTTGTCGCCCGCCCGCGTCCTGCGGTGCGAGTGCAGATCGCCGTCGGCGACCAGGTGGTGCGGCGCGCCGTAGGTGATCGTCGCGGTCACCACGTCACCGGGCCGGATCTCCCCCTCGACCGCCGGACCGGTCGGCGTGAAGTGCACCAGGCGTCCATCGCGGGCACGACCGCTCATCCGGTGCGTCGCCGCGTCCTTGCGGCCTTCGCCCTCGGCGACCAGGATCTCCACGGTCGAGCCGACGATCTCCTTGTTCAGCTCCCAGGAGATCTCTTCCTGAAGCGCGACCAAGCGTTCGTAGCGCTCCTGCACGACCGCCTTCGGCACCTGCTCGTCCATGTCCGCCGCAGGTGTGCCGGGCCGCTTGGAGTACTGGAAGGTGAACGCGCCGGAGAACCGAGCCTGCCGGACCACGTCGAGGGTGGCCTGGAAGTCCTCTTCGGTCTCGCCGGGGAAGCCCACGATGATGTCGGTGGTGATCGCCGCGTCCGGCATCGCCTCGCGCACCTTGGCCAGAATGCCCAGGTAGCGCTCGGAGCGATAGGAGCGGCGCATCGCCTTGAGCACCCGGTCCGAACCGGACTGCAACGGCATGTGCAGCTGGTGGCAGACGTTCGACGTCTCGGCCATCGCCGTGATCACGTCGTCGGTGAAATCCTTGGGGTGCGGCGAGGTGAACCGGACCCGGTCCAGGCCCTCGATACCGCCACAGGCCCGCAACAGCTTGCCGAACGCCAGCCGGTCGCCGAACTGCACACCGTAGGAGTTCACGTTCTGGCCGAGCAGCGTCACCTCGGACACGCCCTCGTCGACCAGCGCCTGCACCTCGGCCAGGATCTCACCCGGCCGCCGGTCGGCCTCCTTGCCGCGCAACGAGGGCACGATGCAGAACGTGCAGGTGTTGTTGCAGCCGACCGAGATCGACACCCAGCCGGCGTAGGCCGAGTCGCGACGCGCTGGCAACGTCGACGGGAACACTTCCAGCGATTCGAGGATCTCCACCTCGGCGCGCGCGTTGTGCTTGGCCCGTTCCAGCAACACCGGCAGCGAACCGATGTTGTGCGTGCCGAACACCACGTCCACCCACGGCGCGCGGCGCACGATCTCGCCGCGGTCCTTCTGCGCGAGACAGCCGCCGACCGCGATCTGCATGTCCGGATTGGCTTTTTTCATCGGGTACAGGTGCCCGAGGTTGCCGTAGAGCTTGTTGTCCGCGTTCTCCCGGACCGCGCACGTGTTGAACACGACCACGTCCGGCGCGGCATCGCCCTCGGCGGGCACGTACCCGGCGGTCTCCAGCATGCCGGCCAGCCGCTCGGAGTCGTGCACGTTCATCTGACACCCGTAGGTGCGCACGAGATAGGTCTTACTGCTTGCCGACGCCACGTACTGATGGTAATCCCGCCCCGGGGAGCGCCTGCCTCTTACCCGGCGTCAGAGACCCGGATGCAGGCGGTGGCGATGTTGAGCTCCGTCATCCTGGCTGGTGGGAACTGCCCGACAGGGCGGCCGATGCGCTCGACATCGACGGAGCATCCACAGTAATTCATGTGCTCCACGTGATATCCTGTGGTCATGCGCAACGTGACGATCCAGCTCGACGATGAGCTGATCCGGGCCGCCAAAGCATTGGCCGCGTCGAAGGGCATGTCGCTGAGCGCGCTGGTGGCCAAGGACCTCCGCGAGAAGATCGCCGCGCAAGGCCGCTACCAGCAGGCGATGGCCGCTGCACTGGAGTCCATGACCGAGGCGTCCGGATCAAACCGCGCCGCGCCGGTCTGGACTCGCGACGAACTCTACGACCGGGGAAGCCGTTGACCGAGTACGTCTTCGTGGACACCAACATCCTGGTCTACGCGCACGGTGTCGGCGACGCGGACCCGCGCGCGACCACGGCGAGGGCAGTGCTCGGCGAACTGTGGCGAGCCGACAGCGGCGTGCTGAACACCCAGGTCCTACAGGAGTTCTATTCGGTCGCGACCAGAAAACTCGGTCTGGAGCCGAAACACGCGGGCGGCATCGTGGCCTCGTACGCGGAATGGTGCACCGTCAACACGGATGTCGGCCTGATCGTGTCCGGCGGCAAGCTCGCCGAGGAACACTCGATCTCGTTCTGGGACGCCCTGATCATCGAGGCCGCGCTGCGCGCCAACGCCAGCAGACTGCTGTCCGAGGACCTCCAGCACGGTCGCAAGTTCGGTGACCTGGTCGTGGCGAGCCCGTTCCGGGATGCCCCCTGACGAATGTCACCCGACGGTGATGACGAATCGCAGCGGGGCGGTTCAGGGTGGCGCCATAGATTGGGACAGGTCGGGTCGTTCCGGGCCCCAGGGGGTGGCTCGGAACGACCCGGCGAAATCCCGTTGCCGCGTGATCACGCCGCGCCTAGCATCGCCGCTCGTGGGTAACTTCACGATGATGATCGTTCGGATCCGCTGCCGCTAACGGCGCGGACTCTCACCACTCTCATCGATTCGCGCCGCCACTCGGCATCCAGCCGGGCGGCGTTTCGTGCTGCCCGGCTCCCGTCACTTCCCCGACAGGAGAGCCATGCCCAACCATGCCCCCGGCCGCCACGAACTCGGCCAGAACTTCCTCAGAGATCACGCGACCATCGCGCGCATCGTCGACCTCGCCCGCGAACGTCCCGGCCCGCTCGTGGAGTGGGGTACCGGCAACGGTGCCGTCACCGTCGAACTGGCCGCGCTCGGCCGACCGGTGCACGGCATCGAGATCGACGGGAAACGCGCCCGCGACCTCGGCAGGCGCGTCGGCGCCCACGTGCGGGTCAGCACCGGCGACATCCTGCGGCATGCGCCGCCATCCGGTTCGGTCGTCGTATCCAATGTTCCGTTCCACCTGACCACGCCGATCCTGCGGCACCTGCTCACCTCGACCGGCTGGCACAGCGCGATCCTGGTGACACAGTGGGAAGTCGCACGCAAACGCGCCGGGGTCGGCGGTGCCACCCAGTTGACCGCGCAGAACTGGCCGTGGTTCGAGTTCACCCTCGATCGGCGCATCCCCGCGACCGCGTTCACGCCGATGCCGTCCGTGGACGCGGGACTGCTGCTCGTCACGCGGCGCGCCGAACCGCTGATCCCGGACCTGCGACAGCGGGCCTATCAGGATTGGGTCGCCAGAGTGTTCAGCAGCAGAGGTCGTGGTTTGACCGAGGTGTTGCGGCGCAACGGAGTGCCCGCGCGCACCGCGGCCGATCTCGCCAGAGCGGTCGGCCGCAATCGCGCACCGCTGCCCCGCGATCTCGGCGCGGCGGACTGGGCGCGGGCGTTCACCGCGCGTTAGACGCGAACGGCCCGTTCCGAAACATCTCGGAACGGGCCGTTTCGGCTCAGGTCACTTGTTGCGGCGGAACAGCTTCGCCAGCGGGACCAGCACCGGGTCGTAGCGCCGGTCGATCACGCGCTCCTTCAACGGAATCAGCGCGTTGTCCGTGATGTGGATGTTCTCCGGGCAGACCTCGGTGCAGCACTTGGTGATGTTGCAGTACCCGAGACCGTGCTCCTCCTGCGCGGCCGGGACGCGGTCGGCGGCGTCCAGCGGGTGCATGTCGAGCTCGGCGATGCGCATCAGGAACCGAGGACCGGAGAAGTTCGTCTTGTTCTCTTCGTGGTCACGCACGACGTGGCAGGTGTCCTGACACAGGAAGCACTCGATGCACTTGCGGAACTCCTGCGAGCGCTCCACGTCGACCTGCTGCATCCGGTACTCGCCGGGCTTGAGGTCGGCGGGCGGCGCGAACGCGGGGACCTCGCGGGCCTTCTCGTAGTTGAACGAGACGTCCGTGACCAGGTCGCGGATCACCGGGAAGGCCCGCATCGGGGTGACCGTGACGACGTCCTCCTCGGTGAAGGTGGACATCCGGGTCATGCACATCAGCCGGGGCCTGCCGTTGACCTCGGCCGAGCAGGAACCGCACTTGCCCGCCTTGCAGTTCCAGCGCACCGCGAGATCCGGGACCTGGGTCGCCTGCAAGCGGTGGATGATGTCCAGGATGACCTCGCCCTCGTTCACCTCGACGGTGAAGTCACGCAGTTCGCCCTTTTCGTCGTCGCCCCGCCAGACCCGGAACTTGCCCTGGTAACTCATTTCTCGTCCTGCTTTCCGTGGTGCTGCGCCAGTTCCGGGGCGGTGAAGTACTTCTGCAGCTCGCTGTACTCGAACAGGTCGAGCAGGTCTTCCCGCATCGGCACCTGCTCCTCGTGGGTGAGGTCGATGCCGTCACCCGCTTCGTTGAGCGCGCAGACCAGCAGCTGGTGCCGCCATTCCTGCTCCATGCCCGGGTGGTCCTCACGGGTGTGCCCGCCCCGGCTCTCGGTGCGCTCCAGCGCCGCCTTGGCGACGCATTCGCTGACCAGCAGCATGTTGCGCAGGTCGAGGGCGAGGTGCCAGCCGGGGTTGAACTGCCGGTGCCCCTCGACGATGACCTTCCCGGCGCGCGTCTTGAACTCGTCGAGCTTGCTGACCGCGTCGGCCAGTTCGCCCTCGCGGCGGATGATGCCGACCAGGTCGTTCATCATCTGCTGGAGGTCCTGGTGCACCGTGTACGGGTTCTCCAGGGCGTCTTCGGCATCGACACCGTTGAACGGCGTGACCGCGGTCTTGGCCGCCGCGTCCACATCGGACTCGGTGATGGCGGGCCTGCTGGCGAGCCCCTTCACGTACTCGGCGGCGCCCGCACCTGCGCGACGGCCGAACACCAGCAGGTCGGACAGCGAGTTGCCGCCGAGCCGGTTGGAGCCGTGCATGCCACCCGCGACCTCACCGGCCGCGAACACCCCGGAAACGCCGACCGCCGCCGCCGTGTCCGGCACGACCTCGACGCCGCCCATCACGTAGTGACAGGTCGGACCGACCTCCATCGGCTCGGCCGTGATGTCCACATCGGCCAGTTCCTTGAACTGGTGGTACATCGACGGCAGCCGCCGCTTGATCTCCTCGGCGGGCATGCGGCTGGCGATGTCCAGGAACACGCCGCCGTGCGGCGAACCACGACCGGCCTTGACCTCGGAGTTGATCGCGCGCGCGACCTCGTCACGGGGCAGCAGGTCCGGAGTGCGGCGGTTGTTGTCCGGGTCGGTGTACCAGCGGTCGGCCTCTTCTTCGCTCTCCGCGTACTGCCCCTTGAAGACCTCGGGGATGTACTCGAACATGAACCGCTTGCCCTCGGAGTTGCGCAGCACACCACCGTCGCCGCGGACGCCCTCGGTGACCAGGATGCCCTTCACGCTGGGCGGCCAGACCATGCCGGTCGGGTGGAACTGCACGAACTCCATGTTGATCAGCCGGCTGCCCGCGCGCAGTGCCAGCGCGTGGCCGTCGCCGGTGTACTCCCAGGAGTTCGACGTGACCTTGAACGACTTGCCGATGCCGCCGGTGGCCAGCACGATCGCCGGCGCCTCGAACAGCACGAACCGGCCGGACTCGCGCCAGTAGGCGAACGCGCCCGCGATCCGGTCGCCGTCCTTGAGCAGGTCGGTGACGGTGCACTCGGCGTAGACCTTGAGGTTGGCCTCGTAGTCGCCGGTCGCCTTGTGGTCGTCCTGCTGCAGCGACACGATCTTCTGCTGCATGGTGCGGATCAGCTCCAGGCCGGTCCGGTCACCGACGTGCGCCAGGCGCGGGTAGGTGTGCCCGCCGAAGTTGCGCTGGCTGATCTTGCCGTCCTTGGTGCGGTCGAACAGCGCGCCGTAGGTCTCCAGCTCCCAGACGCGGTCCGGGGCCTCCATGGCGTGCAGCTCGGCCATCCGCCAGTTGTTCAGGAACTTGCCGCCACGCATGGTGTCGCGGAAGTGCACCTGCCAGTTGTCGTTGGCGTTGGCGTTGCCCATGGACGCGGCGCAGCCGCCCTCCGCCATGACCGTGTGCGCTTTGCCGAACAACGACTTGCAGATCACCGCGACGCGCAGGCCCTGCTGCCGGGCCTCGATCGCGGCCCGCAGGCCGGCACCGCCGGCCCCGATCACCAGCACGTCGTACGCGTGCCGCTCGACCTCTGTCATCGAATCTTTCCCTACCGATCAGAAGAAGCGCAGGTCCGTGATGGCGCCGCTGGCGACCAGCCGGATGTACAGGTCCGTCAACGAGATCCACACCAGCGAGGCCCAGGCCAGCTGCATGTGGTATCCGTTGAGCCGGGAGACCAGCTGCCAGGACTTGTACCGCAGCGGGTGCTTGGAGAAGTGCTTGAGCTTGCCGCCCATGATGTGCCGGCAGGAGTGGCACGACAGCGAGTAGACCCACAGCAGCACGGCGTTCGCGATCAGCACCAGCGTGCCCACGCTCATGTGGCCCCACTCGCCCGCGGGGTT
>DASXOJ010000144.1:0-12779 GCA_036494465.1 Pseudonocardiaceae bacterium | reverse complement strand
GGGGGCATGGAGAGTCTCACGTCGGTGACGAGCAGGTCGATCAGGGCGTCCAGGTCGGCGCGTTCCAGGGCGTCGGTGAGCCGGGCGACGAGCCGGTGTTCGGCGGCGGTGTCGGATTGGCGTGCGGGCCCGCTGCCGCCGGTGCTGCCGGAGTCGGCGAGGTGGTTGTCGACGGTGGCGCGGGCGCGTTTGAGGGCGCTTTGAACCGATTCCTGGGTGCTATCGAGCATCTGGGCGACTTCGGCGGCGTGGTAGCCCAGGACGTCGCGCAGGACGAGCGCGGCGCGTTGGCGTGGCGGCAGCAGTTGCAGGGCGATGATGAAGGCCAGGGAGATGGCCTCGGTGGTCTCGTAGCGGGCCTCCGGTCCCGGGCGCTGGTCGACGAGGTGGTCGAGCAGGATGTCGGGATACGGTTCCAGCCAGGGCGGGGCGTCGCCGGCGCCGGTGGGTTCGGGCAGAGCGGCCTCGGTCACCGGAGGGGCGACGCGGGGGCGTCGGCTGTTCGCACGCAACATGTCCAGGCACCGGTTGGTCGCGATCTTGTAGAGCCAGGTCCGCAGCGAGGCCCGCTGGCCGAACTCGCCGAGGCTACGCCAGGCGGACACGAGGGTCTCCTGTAGTGCGTCCTCTGCGTCCTGCAGTGATCCGAGGATGCGGTAGCAGTGCACCTGCAACTCGTGCGAGTGCATTTCGACCAGGTCGCGGACCGCGTCGTGGTCGCCGGCCCGAGCCCGCGCGATCAGGTCCGCCGTGTCCATCTCCATCGGCATGCATCCTCGCCTTTCTGCTTTCCGCAGGCCGCGTTCGGCTTGCTTACCAGTACTGACGCCGCCGGGCCCGCGAATTGGGCGGTGTCTGCGCGGCCAATTCGCGGTCAGGCACAGGTCGGCGGCAGCAGCAGCGCGGAGCCGGTCTGCCGGTTGTCTGGCCGGGTCCAGGTCAGGGACGTCGAGGGTCAGGATCTCCTGTGCGTCGTCTTGCCCGCTCGTCACCGTGACCGCCCAACCCGCCGCGCCCCCGGCGTCTACCCAAATGCACGCATCAACAGACACAGGAGGACCCCGTGGGCAAGATCGTGATCACCACCAATGCCACCCTCGACGGCGTGGTCGAAGACCCCGATGGCAAAGAAGGTTTCGACCGCGGCGGCTGGTTCTACCGCTCCGGCGAATCCGACGTCCCTTCGTGGGACGTCCTGTCAACCAAGCAGGCCATGGAAGCCGAAGCGCTCCTGCTGGGCAGGCGAACCGACGCCTGGTTCGGCACCCGGGAGCGGCCCGGCCAATGGGCGGAGCGCACCTTGGCCATGCCCAAATACGTGGTTTCCACCACCAACGACACACCCGCCTGGCAAAACTCCACCGTCCTCAACGGCGATGCGGTGGAGCAGATCTCAGCACTCAAGGCGAAGCTGGACGGCGAAATCCTCGTCTACGGCAGCTACACCCTCGTCCGCACCCTGATCGAACACCGCTTGGCCGACGAACTCCGCCTCTGCGTCTTTCCCGTCGTCCTGGGCTCAGGTCGCCGCCTTTTCGACGACCTCACCGAAGCGCACCCCATGCGCCTGACCGACCTCCGCCGGGTAGGCGACGGAATCATGTTCTACACCTACGAGTTCGAGAAGGACTAGACCAGGAACGCTGCCCCTGTCCCATCCAGCGCAGGGGCAGCGCGCCGGATTCGCGTCCTGAACGTAGAACAGTGCCGCAGATGCCGCGGTTGGTGCGGAACTCAAGAGTGTGGGAGGTGCCGGGCAAGGGCATGTACGAGAGTGCGGATGTCGTCCGGGGTGTTGTGCAGGGTGAGCGTTATCCGGAGTCCGGCCTTTTTCACCGGGACGGCGGGAAATACCGCGAGGCTGGTGTAGATGCCGTCGTCGAACAGTCGGCGGACGACCTCGGTCGCGGCTTCGGGGAGTCCGACGGTGACGTGACAGATCGGCGTTGGCGCGTCGCTCGCCAGCGGCAGGTCGAATTCGCGCATCAGGTTCGTGCACAGTTCGATGCGTTCGCGCAGCGCGGTTTGCCGTTCGTCGAGTTCGGGTGAGAGGTGAATGCGCGCGGATGCCAGTAGCGCGCCGAGCATCGGCGGCTGGATCGGGCCGGAGAAGATCGACGGGCCGCCGAGTACGCGCATGCGCTGTTTGAGTTCGGCGGTCGGTAGCACCAGGGCCGCGCCTGCGCCCGCGAAGGATTTGTTCAACGAGCCGATGACGATCACCCGGTCGTGACCGGCGAGCATATCGGAGGTGGGGCCGTGGCCGTGCCGGCCGGACCAGCCGATGCCGTGCGAGTCGTCCATGTAGAGGTGCAGTTGTTCGTGGCGGTCGAGCAGCGCGGCGAGTTCCGGTACCGGGGCGGGGTCGCCGAACATGCTGTACACGCCGTCGGCGAGGTACCACACCTTGCGATGGGTCGGTGCGGCTCGTTCGATCTTGCGTTCCAGTAGTCGCATGTTGTTGTGCGGCAACATCTCCACGTCCGCACCGAGTTCGCGGACGGGTGGCAGCACCGATTGGACGCTGTGGTGCACCTGCGCGTCGACGAGCACGGCGTCCTCTTCGTCGATCAGCACCGGCAGCGCGATGTGATGTCCGAGGGTGGTGCTCGGGGCGAGTAGCGCGTGGCCGCCGAACATCTCGCCGAGCAGCTGCTCGACCAATGGATACGCGGGCGCTTCGAGGTACGCGCGTGAACTGGAGAACTGCGTCCCGTAGCGGATCACCGCCGCGCACGCGGCCTCGCGCAGGCGTGGGTCGAGTTCCAGTCCGAGGTAGCCGCACGAGGCGAAGTTCAGTCGTGGCTTGCCATCCAGCCGGATGGTCCGTCCATCGAGGACGTCATCTTCGGCGGCGCGCATCAGCACACCGATGTCCACGCCTGCCGAGACGAACTGTTCGGTCAGGGCGGCCGCTTCATGGTTACGGCGCATGCCGCACAGGATGCCTTGGCCTGACTCGATTGGCGAAGGTCGCAGTCCGCTCAACGGACCCGTTTTGTCGACTTCGCCGGTCGGTCGGTCAGAATCGCGGCATGACGACCACGGCCGATCAGCGCCTGTCCGACACCGCCTCGGTGGACGCGATCATCGACGCGCTCTACGACGTGATTTCCGGGCCTGCCGGCGAACGCGACTACGATCGGATGCGCAATCTGTTCCTGCCGGGCGCCCGCCTGATCCCGACCGATCCGCTGACCGAAGGCCATGCGGGCGGCGAGGTCATCGATCCGGAGGCGTTCGTCGACGCGATCAGTCCGGTGCTGCGCGTGCAGCCGTTCTACGAGGCCGAGGTCGCCCGGCGCGCCGAGCGGTTCGGTCCGGTCGTGCATCTGATGAGCACGTACGAGTCGAGTGACCGCCCCGGCGGCGAACCGTTCGAACGCGGCGTCAACAGTATCCAGTTGATGTTCCGGGATGATCGCTGGTGGGTGCTGACGATCTTCTGGGCGATCGAGAACGATGAGCAGCCGATTCCGCAACGCTACCTGCCGGAGCACTGACTCTGCCGCTACGGTTTGCGGCATGACTGACAGCGGGATGCCGTCGTGGGCACCGGAGGGAATCGATTGGCGCAAGCCGAGCGTGGCGCGGGTCTACGACGTGCATCTCGGCGGTGCGCACAATTTCGCAGTGGACCGCGAGGTCGCCGCCGAGTTGGCTCGGGTCATGCCGGATCTGCCCGCGTTGTTCCGGGCGAACCGGTCTTTTCTGCGGCGAGCTGTCCGTTTTCTCGTCGACGCCGGTATTCGGCAGTTCCTCGATCTCGGTTCGGGTATTCCGACCGCGGGCAACGTGCACGAGATCGCGCAGGCGGCGAATCCGGAGTGCCGGGTGGTGTACGTGGACATCGATCCGGTCGCGGTCGCGCACAGTCGCCGGATCCTGGCGGACAACCCGCTCGCGGAAGCGCTGCGTGGCGATCTACGCCGACCGGACGAGATCTTCGCGCATCCGGTGGTACGCGACATGATCGATTTCGATCAGCCGGTCGCGGTGTTGCTGGTGGCGGCGTTGAACTTCGTGTCCGACGACGACCATCCCGGCGCGATCATCGAGCGGTGTCTTGAGCAGGTGCCGAGCGGGAGCTATCTCGGGTTGTCGCATCCGACGCACGGGACGGTCACGCCGACGCAGTCGCGGGCGGCGGCCGAGTTGTACCGGCGCGATGTGGACAACATCTTCATTCGGGATCGCGCTCAGGTCGAGAGCTGGGTGACCGGACTCGAACTGGCGGACCCGGGCCTGGTCTACATCAACGCGTGGCGGCCCGAGGTGTTGCAGGAAGCGCAGGAGGCGAATCGCTGGCCGCAACTGTGTTGCGTGGCGCGCAAACCCTGATCTTGTGACCGAGGTCGTCACCTCGAAAAGGGCAGTGGTCCATACCAGAGGGTCTTGACGCGGCCCGATCGTCATGAGTTAAATCACGGCGTGAACTAAGAGCTGCCGGCGTAGCACGCCGGTGCGCACAGCTGTGTCCTGACTGGGAAAGGACGACTCGCAGTGCCCTTGGATTCGAACGAAAACGCGCGCCCTGGCTTAGGCAGGCGCGGCTTTCTGACGCTGGCTTCCGGCGCCGCGCTCGCGGCTCCCGCGGTGCTCTCCTCGGCGTCGCCCGCTGCCGCATCGACCCTGCCGAAGGTCCAGCAGCCCGCTGCCGCCACGCCGCCGCCCCCGCCACCACCACCGGCCGGCGGTGACCCGGATTTCGGGCCCAACGTCTACGTTTTCGACTCGGACATGGACGGCAAGACCATTCAGTCGAGCCTGGACGCGATCTACGCGCAGCAGCAGGGTGCCGAGTTCGGTCAGGGGCGATACGCGCTGCTGTTCAAGCCGGGCGGCTACAGCGTCGACATCAAGCTCGGGTACTACATGCACGTCGCCGGGCTCGGGTTGCAGCCCGCCGCCACCAGCGTGACGTCGTCGCTGCAGACGCTGGGCGAGGCGCATGGCAACAACACGCTGACCAACTTCTGGCGCGGCGCGGAGAACTTCAACGCGGTGCCGACCAGCGGCCAGGACACCTGGGCGGTCTCGCAGGGCGCCTTCTACCGGCGGATGTACCTGCTCGGCAACCTGAAGCTCGACGACGGCGCCTGGTCCAGTGGCGGATTCATCGCGGACTGCCAGATCACCGGCCAGGTCACGTCGGGCACCCAGCAGCAGTGGCTCACCCGCAACTCGGTGATCGGCGGCTGGGTCGGCTCCAACTGGAACTTCGTCTACGTCGGCGTGGCGAACGCGCCGAGCACGACCTTCCCGACCCCGCCTTACACGTCGATCCAGCACACCCCGGTGGTCGCCGAGAAGCCGTTCGTCTACATCGACGGCACCGGCGCCTGGCAGGTGTTCGTGCCCGCCGTGCGGGAGAACTCGCAGGCGACGAGTTGGGAGGCGCGCAAACCGGAGGGTACGTCAATCCCGATTTCGCAGTTCTTCATCGCGAAGCCGGGCGCGACCGCCGCCGATCTGAACGCGGCCCTGGCGGCGGGCAAGAACCTGATCATCACGCCGGGTATCTACCAGTTGGCCGACTCGATCAAGGTAACCCGGCCGAACACGGTCATCCTCGGGCTCGGTTACGCGACGCTGCAACCGAACAACGGCGTCGCCGCGATCGATGTGGCCGATGTGGACGGTGTGCACGTCGCCGGTCTGCTGGTGCAGGCGGGGCCGACCGTGTCCGATGCGCTGGTCCGGTTCGGTCCGGCCGGGAGCCGGGGCAACCACCAGAACAACCCGAGCACGCTGCATGACGTGTTCGTCCGGATCGGCGGCAACGGCGTCGGCAAGGCGAAGCAGTCGATCGTGATCAACAGCAACAACGTGATCATCGACAACACCTGGATCTGGCGAGCCGATCACGGCTCCGGCACCGGCTGGAACGTCAACACCTCGGACACCGGCCTTGCCGTGAACGGCGACAACGTGACCGTGTACGGGCTGGCCGTCGAGCACCACCAGAAGGCACAGGTGCAGTGGAACGGCCAGGGCGGCCGGACCTACTTCTTCCAGAACGAGATGCCGTACGACCCGCCGAACCAGGCCGCCTGGATGGACGGCACGCACCGCGGCTTCCCGGCCTACCAGGTTGGGCCCAACGTGCGCAGTCACGAGGCGTGGGGCCTGGGCAGCTACTGCATCTTCGCCGACGACCCGACGGTCGTGTCCGACCGGGCGATCGCCGCGCCGCAGAGCCCGAATGTCCGGTTCCACAGCATGATCACGTTCTCGTTGGGTGGTGGCCAGGGCACGATCGCGCACGTGGTCAACACGACCGGCGGACCTTCCGACGCGGTGACCAACCTGGCGATGCTGGCCAACTATCCGTAGGGAATGTTTGTCACCCGCGCACCGTTCCAACCGGTGAGCTTCCAGGGAAGGGGTGGCGACGATGAAGGTGCGCAACTCGCTGAGGTCGATGAAGAACAAGCCGGGCGCCCAGGTGGTGCGTCGGCACGGCAAGACTTTCGTGATCAACAAGAAGAATCCGAGGTTCACCGCCCGCCAGGGCTGAGCCCCACGGACACGGAGGCCGTTCCCGATAAGGTCGGGGGCGGCTTTCGTCTTGTTCGGGGAGGTTTTCGCTGGTGCGGGTCTACGGCGGGGCGCTGTTCTGGGATCCGGTCGCGGAGGCCAGGGACGCGGAGGAACGCGGTTTCGACGGCGTCCGCGTGCTCGATCACTTCGCCGCGCCCGCGTCGCAGGACGCGATGTTCCCGATGCCGCACAGCCTGGTCACGCTGGCTGCGGCGGCGGCCGTGACGAGCCGGATCGGGTTGACCCAGACGATGCTGTGCAACACCTTCCGCAACCCGGCCGAGCTCGCGCACGCGATCGCCACGCTGCACCGGATCTCGGGCGGACGCGCGGAACTCGGACTTGGGGCCGGCTGGCACCGGGCCGAGCATGAGGCGTTCGGGTATCCGTTTCCTGGCTTGGCCGAGCGGTTGGCGCGACTGCGGGAAAGCGTGCAGATCTGCCGCGCGATGTTCCGCGACAGCGGCCGGGTTTCGTTCCGCGGCGAGCACTACCGCGCCGAGTTCGACGTGCGCTGGCCCGATTTGCCGAGCGTGCCGCAGGTGATGATCGGCGGTACCGGGCCGAGAGTGCTGACCTTGGCAGGGGAAATCGCCGATCGGGTCGACCTGGTGCATGCGATGCGCGGTGGCCTGCCGTTTCTCGGTGGCGACAAGCACAACGGCGCGCAGCGGCTCAGTGCGTTGCGCGATGTCGCGGTGCGCGCGGGCGATGCCGTCGGAAATCGGCCCGCGTTCTCGGCGACGATTCTCGTCTCGTTGTCGACGGATCGGGCCGAGGTCGCGCGGCGGCGGGCTGAGCTGGCGAAGGCCAGCGGCGCGACGGTCGACGAGCTGGCAGACGAGCTGCTCTACGTGGTCGGTACGCCGGATGATCTGCGGCGCGCGCTGGACTCGTTGGCGGAGCTCGGGTTCGACCGGGTGCACCTCGGCGCCATGCCACCCGGCGCCGAGGCCACCCTGGATCTGATCACCGGGTTGTTGCGTCGATGAACGCGAGCACCTGCGGCCAGGACAGCTCGAACGCTGCCTTGTTGACCGGATTGTCGTGCCGGAACGACGCGGTGAAGCCGTGCTCGGCGCCCGGATAGAGATGCACGATGCTGGCCGCCGATTCGCGTGCTTCCAGTGCGTCGCGCAGGTTGTGGAAGCTGGCCATCGGCACCAGGTCGTCGCCGCCCGGGTAGAGCATCATCACTGGGGCGGCAATGTTCGCGGCGGCCGCGACCGCGTCGGTGGTGTGGTTCGGCCGAGGAGGCAGCGGCACGGTCGGGTGGTAGGCGACCACGTTGGCCAACCTCGGCTCGACCGCGCCGAGCAGCAGTGCGAACCGGCCGCCCATGCAGTAGCCCATGGTGCCGACCCGCTCGCAGCCCAGCTCGGTGAACATGTGCTCGAGCAGGGTGCGCTGTTCGGCCAGGCACTCGTCGTCGACCAGTTCGCCGCCCCACTGCGCTAGTTCGTCGAACGACGTTTCGTCCGAGCTCGGCCTGCCGCGCCACTGATCCCAGCTCAGCGCGGTGATACCGCGCCCGGCCAGTTCGTCGGCCCAGGCGCGAATCTCCGCGCCGATCCCGGTGATCATCGGCAGCAGCAGCATGCCCGCCGTAGCTCCGCCCTCGGGCTGGGCCAGGTAGGCGTTGAGGCCGTTGACCGTGATGTACGAGCTTGTCATGCGGCCAACCCTATTGCTCACGCTTCAGACGAGCGCGGCGCTTTCCCTCGTGCATGGCGACGACCCTGGCGATCGGGATGGTGTGCCCCTCCGCGATCACGTCCTCGGGGATGGTCTGCGGGGCGGGCATCTCTGCTGCCCACGGGTCGGCGTCGCCGAGCAGGCCGACCGCGTTGCGCACGGTGAAATCGGCGGGGGAGACGCGGTCCAGGTCCGACCAGGAGACCGGGAAGGACACCCGCGTGCCGGGTCGCACGCGCGGGCTGTAGGCGGCGGCGACCGTGCCGGAGCCGGACCGGGTGGAGTCGAGGAAGACCTTGCCGTGCCGGTCCTCCCGGATGAACGCGGTCGTCGCCAGTTGCGGGTCGATGCGTTCGGCGCGGGCGGCCAGGGCCCGGGTCGCGGCTGCGACGTCGTCGGGTGTGGCCGGGCTGGCCAACGGCACGAAGACGTGCACGCCCTTGGAGCCGGTGGTCTTGACCGCGCCCGCCAGCCCGCTGTCGGCCAACGCCTGCCGGACAAGGTGCGCCGCCCGCACCACCAGCGCGAAATCGTCCCCCTCCGGGGGATCGAGGTCGAGCACGAGATGGGTCGGCTGACCTGGACTGGCCGTGGTGAACAGGGTCGGGTGGTATTCGATGGCGCGCTGGTTGGCGAACCAGAGCAGGGTGCGCCGGTCGTTGCACAGGCCGTACTGCACCTCGCGGTGCGAGGTGTCCGCCCACTGGCCGACCCGCGGCACCCATTCCGGCGTGTACTTCGGCAGGTTTTTCTGCATGAACGGCTGCTGCCCGCGCAATGCCCTGATCACCGAGAGCGGCCGGTCGGCGAGCACCGGGAGAAACCTGCCCCGGATCGCGTCGAGGTAGTCGACCAGGTCGCGTTTGGTCGCCTCGGCACCGTCGAACAGCTGCTGGTCGAGGTTGGTCAACCCGACGCCGTCGCGCTCCTCCGCTGCTGCCATGCGCTCACCCTGCCCGTCAGTGTGGGTAGAGGCCACCGTCCACGCCGATGACCTGGTTGGTCAAGTAGCCGTTGCGCAGCATCGCCATGGCCAGGTCGGCGACCTCGGCCGGCGTGCCCAGCCTGCCGACCGGGATCCGCGCGGCCAGGTCACCAGGGTCGCCGGGCAGCATCGTGGTCTGCTCGATCAACGCGGGGGCGAGCGCGTTCACGGTCACCCCGTCCGCCGCCACCCGCGCGGCGAGGAAATGAGTCAGCCCGTGCAGGCCCGCCTTGGACGACGCGTAGTGCGGGCCGACCATGCCGCCGGTGAACGCGGCGACCGACGAGGTGAACAGCACCCGGCCGAACTTCCGCTCCCGCATACCCGGCAGCACCGCCCTGGCCAGCAGGTACGGGGCGCGCAGGTTCACCGCGACGGTCTCGTCGAACGCGGCAGCGTCGACCTCCTCGTAGCCGCCGGGCGTGCTCAGGCCCGCGTTGGCGACCAGCACGTCGATCTCGCCGAGCGCGCCGGTCACGTCGGCGACCAGCCGCTCGGGCGCGGTCGCGTCGCGCAGGTCGGCCTTGACGGCGATCGCCCTGCCGCCGGTCGACTCGATGGTGGCCACGACGCCGTCCGCGTGCGCGCCGTTCGCGGAGTAGTGCACGGCGACCGCGAGACCCGAGGAACCGAGGCGCCGGGACAGTTCCGCGCCGATGCCGCCACTGCCTCCGGTCACCAGCGCGACGCGACCGGACAGCTCCGGCTCGATCATGGTCATGATCGAGAAAATACCGCGCCTGGCGGCTTTCCGGTGCTCTCGCGCAACACCAGGTCGGCAGGCATCACCACGCGCCGAGGCTGACGCGGTGCGCCCGCGCGGAACTGGTCGAGCAGCATCGTGACGCACTGCCGCCCGGTCGCCGCGAAGTCCGGCCGGACCGTGGACAGCGGCGGGATCAGGTGCGCGGATTCGGGGATGTCGTCGAACCCGATCACACACACGTCGCCGGGCACGGATCGGCCGTGTTCGTGCAGGGCGCGCAACACGCCGACGGCCATCTGGTCATTGGCCGCGAAGATCGCGGTCACCGCCGGGTCGCCCGCCAACAAGCTGCCGAGCGCGAAGCCGCTGCCCGCGTCCCAGTCCCCGGTCAGCGCCTCGGGCACCTCGCGACCGGCGTCGACCAGCGCCTCGCGCCAGCCCCGCGTCCGCTCCCGCGCCGCCGGTGACGATGGCGGGCCCGCGATGTGGTGCACGGTGCGGTGACCGAGGCCGAGCAGGTGCTCGACCGCAGCGCCCGCGCCGCCCGCCTCGTCCACGGCGACCACGCTGCCTGCCTGGTCCAGGCCGCCGTTGATGGTGACGATCGGCAGGCCAAGGTCCGGTTGCGGGGCGAAGGTGATCAACCCGTCCACGCCCCGGTCGTGCGCGCGCAGCGGCGCAACGCTGACCAGGTAACCGGCCTCGGTCGCGGCCTGGTGGATGCCCTGCAACACGGTGGCCGGGCCGTAGCGCACGGTGTCGAACGCGAGCACGCCCAGCACACCGGTCCGGCCGGTGGCCAGCGCCCGCGCCACCGGGTTGGGCTGGTAACCCAGCTCGCGCATGGCGACCAGCACGCGTTCCCTGGTCACCTCGTTGACCACCGGGACGTTGTTGAGCACCCGCGACACGGTCTGTTTCGACACGCCCGCGGCGCGCGCCACGTCCGCCATCACTGCTGCTCGTTCGACCATGTTCGCCTCGATGCTGAACAGTCTCGATACGCTGCGATCGTGTCCAAGCCAACCGCCGCCGCCGTCGTTGTCGACCATCTTGCCGCGTGCGGAGTGCGCCGGTTCTACACGGTGCCGGGGGAGAGTTTCCTGGAGATCATGGACGCGGTGCAGCGCCATCCCGACCTCCAGCTGATCTCCTGCCGGCACGAATCGGGCGCCGCGTTCATGGCCGAGGCCGAAGCCAAGCTGACCGGCGTGCCCGCCGTCGCGATGGGCACCCGCGCGGTCGGCGCGTCGAACCTGGCGATCGGCGTGCACACCGCGCACCAGGACTCCACGCCGATGATCGTGCTGCTCGGCCAGGTGGAGACCGAGCAGCTGGGCAGGGAGGCGTTCCAGGAGGTCGACCTGCCCCGGTTCTACGCGGAGATCACCAAGCACGCGGAGACCGTGCACCGAGGCGACCGGGCGGGCGAGGCGATCGTGCGCGCGCACCGGCTGGCCACCACCGGTCGGCCGGGACCGGTCATGCTCGCCTTCCCGGCCGACGTGCTCAGCGAATCGTGCGAGCCGGTGCCGTCCCGGCCGACGCACATCGCGCGGGTCCGGCCGGAAGCCGCCGACCTCGCCGCGATCGATCGGTTGCTGCGCAAGGCGAAGGCGCCGGTGCTGGTAGTCGGACGGGGCGTGCAGCTGGATCCGGCGCCGGTGCGTGCGCTGGTCGACCGGTACGGCCTCGGCGTGTACACGGCGTTCCGCCGCCAGGACGCCTTTCCGAACAGCCACCCGAACTACCTCGGCCACCTCACCCTCGGCGCGCCGGACGAGCTGATCGCCGCGTTCCGCGACGCCGACCTGCTGCTGGTGCTCGGCAGCAGGCTCTCCGAGATCACCACCCAGTCCTACACGCTGCCCGCACCGCCCACCGTGATCCACGTCGACCCGAACCCGGAAACGCCCGGTGCGGTGTTCCCGGCCGACATCGCGGTACCGGCCACGGTCGGCGCGTTCGCCGACGCCATGCTGGACCTCGACGTCGCGCCGGTGGCCAGGGACTGGTCGACCGGCCACACCGTCTACACGCGACTGTGCACGCCACCGGACATCCCGGCGGGCGAGGCGATCCACCCGGCCCAGGTGGTCGCCGCCATGCGCGGGCACCTGCCTGCCGACACCGTCCTCACCAACGACGCGGGCAACTTCGCGGTGTTCTGCCACCGGTACTGGTCCTTCGACCACCCGCACAGCCAACTCGGCCCGACCTCCGGCGCCATGGGTTACGCCGTGCCCGCCGCCGTCGGCGCGCAGCTCGCCGCACCGGATCGGCGCGTGGTCGCGTTGGCAGGCGACGGCGGATTCCTGATGACCGGCCAGGAAATCGAGACCGCGGTGCGCACCGGAGCGCCGATCCTGGTCATCGTGTTCGTCAACCGGCTCTACGCCACCATCGCCCTGCACCAGGCGCGCCGGATGGGCGCGACCGCGGCCGTCGACATCGGCGAGGTCGACATCGCGGGCTACGCGCGTTCGCTCGGCGCGACCGCCTGGGACGTGACCGACCCGAACGACCTGGACGTCGCGTTCGCCGAAGCCGCCGCGCACACCGGGGTCGGCGTGCTCGCCGTGCACACCGACCCGGACGTGCTCTCGCCGACCGCGACCATGTCGGGCCTGCTCGGTTAACTCACCGCGTGCGGCGGAATCCGGTCTGCCCACGGCAGTTCCCGCTCCAACCGGGCGGCCAACCGCAGCAGCGCGACCGGCACCGCGCCCGCCGCGACCAGCGCGGCAGCGCCCCCGCTCGACCCGCCGACGCCGCGACCGAGCTGCCACGGATTGCTGGTCGGCCCGGTGCGCACGGGTTCGGTCGCGAAGCTCAACGCCAGTTCCGGCA
>DASXOJ010000143.1:0-31826 GCA_036494465.1 Pseudonocardiaceae bacterium | reverse complement strand
GAAGGCTCAGCGGAGAGGATCGGGTCATGACCGGAGCGCGGTTCACCGCATCGTGGCAGGCTCACCGCGGCTACCTGGTCGATCTGGCCTACCGGATGCTCGGCGACGTCGGCGCCGCCGAGGACGTCGTCCAGGAGGCATTCGTGCGGCTCGCCGACGCGGGCGATGGCATCGTGGACGAACGGGGCTGGTTGACGGTCGTCACCAGCAGGCTCTGCCTCGACCAGATCCGCTCCGCCCGCGTGCGGCACGAACACCCGCAGGACACCGCGCTGCTCGAACACGCGACGCCGGTCGCGACGACCCGCCCGGTCGACCCCGCCGACCGGATCACGCTGGACGACCAGGTCCGCTCGGCACTGTCGGTCGTGCTGGCCCGGCTCGGTCCGGACGAGCGAGTGGTGTTCGTCCTGCACGACGTGTTCGCCGTCCCGTTCGACACGATCGCCGAGACCGTCGGCAGGCCGGTGGCGACCTGCCGCCAGCTGGCCCGCAGGGCGCGCGGCAAGATCAGCGAGTCGGCCGCCCAGGACACACCGGTGCCATTCGCCGAACACCGGGTCATCACCGAGAAGTTCATCACCGCGTGCACCAACGGCGACCTGGACGGGCTGGTCTCCGTGCTGCACCCGGACGCCTGGGGCCGGGCCGCGTTCGGTCCGGACTCGTCGGTCGAACCGCAGACCAACCACGGCGCCCGCCGGGTGGCCAAGGGCCTGATGTTCTACTACCACACCCAGGGCGCGGTAGTGGTCACCGATCCCGGTGGCGATTCGCTGGCGCTGCTCGCGTTCATCGATCGCAGGCAGTTCGCCGCCATCCAGCTCACCGTCGAAGGTGGACTGATCATCAGCATCGACGTGCGCATCGATCTGTCCGCTTTTCCCGGCCTACGCTGACGAGGCCCAGTACCGGTTAGTAACATATCGTCGCTGTATCGAAAACCGCATACGGGCTGGCAACAGCGCACTGCCTTGACTGGCAGGCATGAACAACGGCGAACTGGCACGAACAGCGACCCGCCGCGCCCGATCGCTGACGTCCTCAGCCGCCACCGCGACCGGAATCACGATCTACGGGTGTGGGCCGGACGAGGCCGCCCTGTTCCGGCAGCTCGCGCCGCGCTTCGACGTGCTGCCCACCATCACGGATGTCGCGGTCGCCGAAGACACCGTCGAACTGGCGGCCGGAAACCGGTGCGTCAGCGTCGGTCACAAGACCCGGATCACCAACGCCACCCTGCGCGCGCTCAGCCAAGTCGGCGTGGCGTACATCTCGACGCGCAGCATCGGGTACAACCACATCGACCTCCAGTACGCGGAGAGCGTCGGCATTTCGGTGGGAAACGTCAGCTATTCGCCGGACAGCGTGGCCGACTACACCTTGATGCTGATGTTGATGGTCGTCCGGAACGCGAAGGCCACCATCCGCCGTACCGAAGTCCACGACTACCGGTTGAACGCGGTGCGCGGAAAGGAGCTGCGCGACCTGACCGTCGGGGTCGTCGGCACGGGGCGCATCGGCGCCGCGGTCATGGACCGGTTGCGCGGGTTCGGTTGCCGGATCATCGCCTACGACAATCGTCCTGTCACGTCCGCTGACTACGTCACCCTGCTTGAGCTGTTGCGGCGCAGCGACATCGTCACGCTGCACACGCCGCTCAACGCGGAAACGCACCACCTCCTCGACCGCAGGCGCATCGATCAGATGAAGCACGGCGCGTACGTCATCAACACCGGGCGCGGTTCGCTGGTGGACACCGAGGCACTGGTGCCAGTCCTGGAAAGCGGCCGGTTGGGTGGGGCGGCGCTGGATGTCCTCGAAGGGGAAGAAGGGATCTTCTACGCCGACTGCGGGAACAAAACCATTGACAGCGAATGGTTGCTGCGGCTGCACAAGCTGCCGAACGTACTGATCAGCCCGCACACCGCGTACTACACGGACCACGCGTTGCGCGACACCGTCACGAACAGTCTCATCAACTGCTTGAACTTTGAAGGCGAGAAGAAGCATGGATAGGTTGAGGGTGGGCATCATCTTCGGCGGCGCTTCCGAAGAACACCCCGTCTCGGTCAAGTCGGCACAGGAGGTCGCGAAAAACCTCGACCTGGTGAAGTACGAGCCGTTCTGGATCGGGATCACCCGCAGCGGCACCTGGCAGCTGTGCGACGGTCCCGAGGAGGGCTGGGAGAACGGCAGCTCCCGCTTGGCGGTGCTGTCGCCGGACCGCAGCGTGCGCGGGTTGCTGGTGGTGGACCAGGGACGGTGCGAAACGATCGGTCTGGACCTGGTGCTGCCGGTGCTGCACGGCAAGCTCGGCGAAGACGGCGCCATGCAGGGCTTGCTGGAGCTCTCCGGCATTCCCTACGCGGGCTGCGATGTGCAGGGTTCCGTGCTGTGCATGGACAAATCCCTCACCTATCTCGTCGTCCGCGACGCGGGAATCGCCACGCCGAACTTCTGGACGGTCACCGGAGACGAGCGCATCGACGCCGACCAGCTCAGCTATCCGGTGTTCGTGAAGCCCGCGCGTTCGGGTTCGTCCTTCGGCGTGAGCAAGGTGTCCAGCACGGAAGAACTGCCTGGCGCGCTGGAAACCGCGCGGCAGTTCGACACGAAGGTGTTGATCGAAGAGGCGGTCGTGGGCAGCGAGGTCGGCTGCGCCGTTCTCGGGAACGACCCGGATCTGTTCACCGGCGAGGTCGACCAGATCTCGCTGACGCACGGGTTTTTCAAGATCCACCAGGAGGACGACCCGGAGAGCGGCTCCGAGAACTCGACGATCGTCGTTCCGGCCGACATCTCGGCGGAGTCGCGCGCGCTGGTTCAGGAGACGGCGAAGGCCATCTACCGCGCGCTGGGCTGCTGCGGACTGTCCCGGGTGGACGTTTTCCTCACCGAGGACGGCCAGGTTGTCCTCAACGAGGTCAACACCTTCCCCGGGATGACCTCCTACAGCCGCTACCCGAGGATGATGGCGGCGGCCGGACTGCCACTCGGCGAACTGATCGACCGGATCGTGTCGGTGACCCTGACCGGAAAAATCCGGTGAGAGACGGGTTCGTCCTGGTGGATGAGGCCGTGCCCGGCATACGCTGGGACGCGAAGTACGCCACCTGGGACAATTTCACCGGCAAACCGGTGGATGGCTATGCGGTGAACAGGATCGTCGGCACGCGCGCGTTGTGCGCGGCCCTGGCCCGATCCCGGGAGGAGGCCGCGAAGCTCGGCTTCGGTTTGCTGCTGTGGGACGGATATCGCCCGCAACGCGCCGTCGACTGCTTCCTGCGCTGGTCGCGGCAGCCGGAGGACCGCCGGACGAAACCCCGGCACTATCCGAACATCGAGCGGGCCGAGATGGTCGAACAGGGTTATGTGGCCCCCAGGTCGGGGCACAGCAGGGGCAGTGCGGTCGACCTGACGCTCTACCACCTGGCCACCGGCGAACTCGCGGACATGGGCGGCGACCACGATCTGATGGATACAGTCTCGCATCATGGCGCGGACGGGATCACGCCCGTCGAGGCGAGAAACCGGGAACACCTCCGGTCTATCATGGCTGCCTCCGGTTTTGCCTCGTACGGCAGCGAGTGGTGGCACTACTCGCTGACGGACGAACCCTATCCGGACACCTATTTCGATTTTCCGATCGCTTAGTGGCATTACACGACGCTAGGGGGAAGCATGCGGATCCGACCGGTGGAGGCCGCGGACGCCCCGGCTGTCAACAAGTTGCTGGAGCAGTTGGGTTATCCGCAGGATGGCACGGCGATGACGGCGGCCCGGATCCAGAGTTGGCGCGAGGACCCTGCTGGGGCGGCCTATGTGGCCGATGACGACGGCGATGTTCTCGGCCTGATCGCGGTGCACATCAGTCCGTTCTTCGAGCGGAGCGGGTGCTGGGCGCGGATCGTGGCGCTGGTCGTCTCGGATCAGGCACGCGGACAAGGAGTCGGCGGTCAGCTCGTGGCGGTGGCGGAATCGTTCGCCGCCAGCCGGGATTGCGTGCGGATGGAGGTCACCAGCGCGGACCGCAGGCAGGACGCGCACGCGTTCTACCAGGGGCGCGGTTACACCATCCAAACTGGACTGTCAGAGCGGTTCCTTCGCGATCTGGTCACCGGCGGGTAGGCGCACCCTGACGCGCAGACCGCCGCCTTCGCGAGGGGTGAGGGTGAGGGTTCCTTCGTGCGCCTTGGCGATGCTGTTCACGATGGCCAGGCCGAGTCCGACACCCGCATGGTCGCCCCGGACGCGTTGGGTGCCGCGCTGAAACGGTTCGGCGAGCGTGGCGACCACTCGTGCGGTGAGCGTCTCGCCGGTGTTCTCGACCGTGAGCACAGCGCCCTCGGCGTGTCTGCCGGTGGTGACCGACACGGTGCCGTGCTCCGGCAGGTTGTGCACGATCGCGTTGTGCACGAGGTTCGTGGTCAACTGGAGCAGCAGCGCGTGCGAGCCGGTGATAGGCGTGATCTCGCCGGTGGTGTCGATGGTGATGTCGCGCTTCTCCGCGAATGGGAGCAGCGTTTCGGCGGCTTCTTCCGCGACCAGGGACAGGTCGACCGGTACCCGGGTGAACGAGCGCTGGTCGGCGCGGCTGAGCAGGAGCAGCGCTTCGGTGAGCTCGATCGCCCGGGTGTTGACGGCGCGGAGCCGTTCGTCGAGTTCGCCGCCGTCGCGGCTGGGATCGTTGCGGGCGACGTCGAGCAGGGTCTGCGTGATCGCCAGCGGGGTGCGCAGTTCGTGGGAGGCGTTGGCCGCGAACCGCTGCTGTTCGGCGACGTGTGCTTCGAGCCGGGCGAGCATGGTGTCGAAGGCGTCGGCGAGTTCGCGGAACTCGTCGCGGCGGCCAGGTAGCCGGATCCGGTGCGAGAGCCATCCGTTGGCGGCCATCCGGGTGGCGTCGGTGATGCGGGTCAACGGGGTGAGCATGCGCCCGGCCAGGATCCACCCGCCAACGAGGCCGAACACCAGCAGGAACGCCAGCACGATGGCCGCGGTCGGCGCGAAGGCGCGCACCACGGCGTACTGGTAGTCGGGCATCAGCAGCAGCCCGGGGTGGTGCGCGTAGTCCAGGAAGAACCAGAAGGCGATGAGCAGCAGGCCACCGGCGACCATGAGGAAACCGGCATAGCTGAGGGTGAGTTTGAGGCGGACGCTCAGACCTGGCTCCCTAGACACGATCCGCTCCTTCGCGTTCGGTGTCGATGCGGTAGCCGACGCCGGCCACGGTGGCGATGATCCAGGGTTCGCCGAGCCGTTTGCGCAGTGCGGACACGGTGATGCGCACCGCGTTGGTGAACGGGTTGGCGTTCTCGTCCCAGGCCCGTTCCAGCAGTTCTTCCGCGCTGACCACGCCACCTTCGGCGGCGACCAGGACTTCGAGGACGGCGAACTGTTTGCGCGCCAGCGCGATGTACCGGCCGTCCCGGTAGACCTCACGCCGGAACGGGTCCACCCGCAGACCCGCGAGCTCCCGCACCGGTGGCCGGTTGTGGGCGCGCCTGCGGTCGAGCGCGCGCAACCGGAGCACGAGTTCCTGGAACTGGAACGGCTTGGTGAGGTAGTCGTCTGCGCCGAGTCCGAACCCGGTGGCCTTGTCGTCGAGGCGGTCTGCCGCCGTGAGCATCAGGATCGGCATGCCACTGCCGGAGGCGACGATGCGCCGGGCGATCTCGTCACCGGACGGGCCGGGGATGTCGCGGTCGAGCACGGCGATGTCGTAGCTGTTGACGCTCAGCAGTTCCAGCGCGGTGTCGCCGTCCCCGGCGAGGTCGGCGGCGATCGCTTCCAGGCGCAGGCCGTCGCGGATGGCCTCGGCAAGATAGGGCTCGTCCTCGACGACCAACACACGCATGACCGGATGTTACGAGCTGACTCATATCGCCCGCATATCGAAAACCACATACGCACTGGCAACGCCACACTGTCTGAACTGGGGGTATGCCATCCAGCGAATCCGTAGTCCAGCGGACCCTCGGCAAGGCGCACGGCGCCGTCCCCGACCCCCTGCCGGTCTTCGACTACCGGACGCCCGCCGTGGCCAGGCTCGATCCCGATCTGCTGAAGGCGTTGCGCCGGGCGGCGACCGATGCCGAGGCGGACGGGGTCGAGTTCGTGGTCAACGGCGGCTGGCGTTCCCCGCAGTACCAGGAACAACTGCTCGACGAGGCGATCGCCAGGTACGGGTCGGCGCGGGAAGCTGCCCGTTGGGTCGCCTCGCCCGACACGTCCGCACACGTGTTGGGCGAAGCGGTCGACATCGGACCGGCCGAGGCCAGGGCGTGGCTGGCCGAGCACGGCGCCGCGTACGGGCTGTGCCAGATCTACCGCAACGAACCCTGGCACTACGAACTGCGCCCGGAAGCCGTCGCCGGCGGCTGCCCGCCCATGTACGCCGACCCGTCACAGGACCCCAGGATGCGGAGTCAGCCGATCTCGACGACGCGCGCCCAGTCGGGCGGGGTGTCCGGCGTGTAGTCGGGGTCGTTCTCGTGCCAGGTCCGCGCCGGGCGACCCCGGGTGAACAGGCCGATCACGGTTCGACATGGTGGACGGGCTTCGGGCCAGGGGGTCTGTCCGTCGGTCAGCGCGACGATGACATCCGGGACGGGATTGGTGTGCAGCACCTTCACAAAGCCGGTGCGCAGGTTGGTCCCGCCGCCGCCGACCAGCGGGATCTGCTCGCCGCGGCACAGCGGATGCGTGACATGCGCGGCGGCGTCGCAGGAGAGCACCGAGACGAGATCGCGCCGGCCGCCCAGCGCGCGGGCGATCCCGGCGATTTCCAGGATCGCGCTGCCCAGTTCGGCGTCGCTCACCGACCCGGAGGTGTCGACGATCACACTGACCCGGGGCGGTCTGCGCAGCAGGCTCGGCAGCACGATGCCGGGCAGGCTGGCGGATCTGCGCGATGGCCGGCCGTAGCTGTAATCCTCGCCGACGCCAGGGGCGGACACCGCGGCGCGGAACGCGGCGCCGAGCAGTTCGCGCCAGGGCTGGGCAGGGTGGAACGCATCCTCCGCCCACCGCTGCCAGCCCGCCGGAACGTTCCCCGGTCGCGCGGTGATGCCCTCGGCCACCCGGAACCGGACAGCGTCCCGTTCCTGCTCGCTGAGGCCGTGCGCGCCGTCCGCGCCCAGGTCCCAGGCGCGCTCCAACCCGTCGGCGCCGCTGCCACAGTCCAACCAGGACAGTGCGGCGGTGTGCGGCCCGAGCCGGAACTGGTGCAGGTAGTCCTCCATCAGCTGCCCCTCGGGCAACCTGAGCAGTGCGGGCTGGACGGCGTCTTCGGGCGCTACCAGGCCGTCGCCGAACACGTCGTCGTTGATCTCGCAGTCCGCGGCGATGTTCATCCGCAGCCGCTCGGCCGGGCCGGTCAGTTCGTGCTTGTTCGCGAACCGGTCGCTGCGCCCGTGATGGTCGCGCAGCAGGTGGGATACCTCGTGCACCCAGATCCCGGCCACTTCCTCGACCGGGGTGCGCGCCACGAACGCCGGTGACACGTAACAGCGCCAGTGCCGGTCCACGGCCATGGTCGGCACCTGCCGCGATGGCACCACGTGCAACGCGAACAGTGCCGTCGCCAGGTACGGCCTGCTGCGCACCGCGTGCAGGCGGGCGGCGAACAGCTTCTCCTCGTCCAGGCCCGTCATCGGCTCGTCACGCGTGCTTTGGCGTCGTCCGCTCGCCGTGACAGGGCCACCGCACCGGCGAGCCGCTCGATCGCGGCGGGCACCTGCCAGTCGTCGCGGCGCTGCGCGGCGAGCGTGGCCGCCGGGACCACCACCAGGTCCGGCGCGCCGGTGTCCAGAGCCAGGATCAGCAGCGACCAGGCCGCGTCCCAGCGGGACTGGTCCGGCCGCTTGCGCACCGCCTCGACGACGCCGTCGAGCACGGTTTGGCGCAGGTCGCCGCGCTCGGGCAGGACAGCCGTGGACGGGTCGGCCAGCAGTGTTTCCGGATCCGGCAGGTCCATCCGGTCGAGACTGGCCAGCAACTCCAGGCCAGGCCCGTCGCCGACGGTGCCGCGCACCAGCATCGACAGCACCTCCCGGGAGGTGTCCGCCGCGGTGGCGAAGGCGATCAGGCGCAGGGCCATCTCCCAGGTGCGCGGCGATGGCCACGGGCCGCCGCGTCGGGTTTCGTTCTTCGGCAGCTGGTGCACCAGTTTCGGGCGGGCAGCCAGGAGGGTGCAGACGGCTCGCCGCGCGAATGCGACGGCGTCGTCCAGCAGCTTCGGGTCGAGCGTCGGCAGCGTGGCGACCGGCCAGGTGCCGGCCAGACCGCGCAGCACGACCTGATGGTCGTATGTCCACTGTAGATGGACGAACCGGTTGGCCAGTGGTGAGCTCAACTCCCAGCCGTCGGCCATGGACGAGCGCGGATTGGCGGCGGCGACGATCCGGACACCCGGTGGCAGCCGCAGCGCGCCGACCCGGCGTTCGAGCACCAGCCGCAACAGCGCGGCCTGCACGGCGGGTGGCGCGGTGGACAGCTCGTCCAGGAACAGCAGCCCGCGACCGGCCTCGGCCAGCCGGACCGCCCAGTCCGGCGGCGCCATCGGCACCCCCTGCACGGCGGGATCGGCGCCGATCACCGGCAGGCCGGAGAAGTCGGACGGCTCGTGCACGCTGGCGATCACCGTGGTCAACGGCAGGTCGAGAGCATCGGCGAGCTGGTTGAGCGCGGCGGTCTTGCCGATGCCCGGTTCGCCCCACAACAACACAGGCAAGTCAGCGGACACGGCCAGCGCCAACGCGGCCAGTTGATTGTCCGGGCGTGGCTCGGTGGCGGTGTTGCCAAGCAAGGCGAGCAGATCAGTGGCGGTTTCCAGTGGCATGTTTGATCACCTTGGGGTTGAGTCAGCGAGAGGACGCGCGAGACCGGCGCGGAACAGGCCGTGCGAGACCCTGCCGAGTACGGCCTTTTCGAATTCGTTCCGCAACGCGTCGCTGCGCTCCAGCACGAACGGGCCAAGCAGCCCTTCTACGGTGGCCAGCGCACCGGCGGTGTCGCCGTGGTCGATCCGGGCGCGGACGTCCACAAGACATTCCGGCTGCCGGTGTGCCTCGTCGATCGCGCGCAGACACGGCAATCCATTGCCGCCCAACGCCATCAGCAGCTCCTCGCGGCGGAGCTCCTCGGCGTCATGGTCCAGCGGGACGAGCACGCCGTTCATCAGACCGATGCCATGCGTGGCGCCCCGGCAGTCGACCAGGCGCGCATCCGTTGCCTGCTGGGGACTTGTTCGCCGATGGTGTGGTGCGATGAGTGGATGCAGTTGGCCGACATCGAGCAGGCCCGCGTCGAGCAGTTCCAGATCGAGCGGTGGCCAGGTGGCCGCGTGTGGCAGTAGTGGCCCGTCGCGGGTGCGGAGTCTCGCGGGCGCCGGTCCGCAGGTAGAAGTGGACGGATCCACCAGGAGACGTTGCCGGGAGCCGAGTCGGACGACGACGGGGCCGTTCGGTCGGCCTTCGGTGCGCAGCAACAGTTCTGCCTCGGCAAGCCAGTGGTCGAGCCCGGTCCCGGATCTTGACCACAGCTCACCGGTTCTGCGCGCGTCCCACAGGTGGCGGTGCAGGTCGAGCCGGAATCTTCGGTCCGGATGGGACTGGTGCGGCAAGCCTGCGCCCCACAGCGCGATGCTGATCCGCTGACCTGCGGATGCCCAGGCGGGCGGTGTTCGCGCCACGAGATGGATCGCGTCGTAGTTCGCCAGGGAAACGGTGAGATCGGGCCGCAACAGACCGTCGGGCATGATTCTCGCGAAATGCCCGCGAAGCAGGTCAGGGGCGAACTGTCGTAGATCGGCGCGGACCTGCCTGGCGAGCAGGTGGCCCTGCGTGCGTGCCACTTCGCGCAGGTCCAGATCCACATCGACGTGCGCTGCCGCGCAGGCCCCGGCCCAGTCGCCGACAGCCCGGCGCGCGGTGGCGGATTCGATCATCGACGTCGGCACGGCGAACTCGCGCACGCGCGACCAGAAAAGAAGGCGGGAATTCTCGCTCGCGGTCAAGGAGTGCGTCATCAGCACTCACCTGTTGCGAACGGAACCCCCGATCTGCACGAGGAGGTAAGCATCGAAACGAGCGTAGCAGAATCGAGCCTCTGGTCGGGTAGGTTACGAGCAGCCGGATTTCGCAGTGCAGCGACCGGATCTCGGCTCCCCATCACACGAAGGGTTCGTCCTGGCTATGCCTACTGCCGTCATCACCGGTGCCAGTAGCGGTATCGGTGCCGCGACCGCGCGCCGCCTCGCCGACGCTGGATACGACGTCATCCTGGTTGCTCGCAGGGAAGACCGGCTCGCGGAGCTGGCCAAGGAGCTCGTCGCCGATGGCCACCGGGCCGAGTACCGGGTGCTCGACGTCACCGACCGCGCGGCCGTCACGCGATTCGCGGGTGAGTTGGAGCGCTGCGACGTGCTGGTCGCCAACGCGGGCGGCGCCGTCGGCGCGGAGACTGTCGCGGACGCCGACCCGGCCGACTGGCTGGCCATGTACGAGGTGAACGTGCTCGGCGTGCTGCACACCGTGCAGGCGCTGCTGCCCGCGCTGATCGCCAGCGGCGACGGCACCGTCGTCGTGCTGTCCTCCACCGCGGGCTTCGTCGCCTACGAGGGTGGCGGCGGGTACGTCGCCGCCAAGCACGGCAGCCACGCGATCGCGGCCACGCTGCGCCTTGAGCTGTGCGGGCAGCCGGTGCGCGTGATCGAGATCGCGCCGGGCATGGTCAAGACCGACGAGTTCGCGGTCAACCGCTTCCGCGGCGACGACGCGGCAGCGGCCAAGGTGTACGCGGGTGTTGCCGAGCCGCTGACCGCGGCCGACGTCGCCGAGTCGATCGGCTGGGCGGTCACCCAGCCCTCGCATGTCAACGTGGACCTGCTGGTGCTGCGGCCACGCGCGCAGGCTGCGCAGCACAAGGTGTACCGGGAGCAGTAAGCGCTATTCGGCGACCAGGGTGTCCGGGGTGGCGCGGGCGATGTCGGCCAACGTGCGCAGGGCCCTGGACAGGGCGTCCAGTCGCGGTGAGGCGAGTGCGAGCCGCACCGCGTTGGGCGCCCTGGTCGTGCCGACGGTGAAGGCGGCGGCCGGGGTGACCGCGATGCCCTGGCGGGCGGCTGCGGTGACGAAGGTGTCGGCCCGCCACGGGCGCGGCAGTTCCCACCAGCAGTAATACGAAGCGGGATTGCCGCGCACCGCGAAGTTGGCGAGCTCGCGTTGCGCGGTTGCCTGGCGCAGCATCGCGTCCTCGCGCTTGGCCTGCGCGATGGTGGCCACGGTGCCGCTGGCCGTCCAGGCGGTGGCGGCTTCCAGCGCGAAGCGCATCGGGGTCCAGCCGCCGGAGCGCAGCGCGACCGCGATGTCGGTCAGCAACGGCCTCGGCGCGACGGCGAAGCCGAGCGTCATGCCGGGCACGAGTCGTTTGGACAGGCTGTCGACCAGCACGGTCGTGTCCGGGGCGAGCGCGGCGAAGGGCGGCAGGTCCTCGCGCAGGAACGCCCACACCGCGTCTTCGACGGCGTACACGCCGCAGTCGGCGAACACGTCGGCCAGCGCGACCCGGCGCGGTTCGGAGGTGATGAACGACAGCGGGTTGTGCAGGGTCGGCTGGAGGTAGACCGCGCGCAGCGGGGCACTGCGGTGGGCGGCGGCGACCGCGTCGGGCAGCAGGCCGTCCTCGTCGACCGGCAACGGGACGAGGATGATGCCCAGCTGGTCGGCGATGGCTTTGACCAGCGGATAGCTGAATTCCTCTACGCCGAGGCGGGCGCCGCGCGGGACCAGGGCGGCGAGCGCGGCGGCGATCATCTGGCGGCCGTTGCCCGCGAAGACGATCTGCTCCGGGTCGGGCTGCCAGCCGCCCCGGCTCGCCAGCGCGGCTGCCGCGATGCGCGCGGCGGGCGTGCCGACCGCGCCGACCGGGCGGACGGCGGCGCCGAGCGCGTCCGGGCGGAGCAGGGCGGTGATGTCCTTGGCCAGCAACGCGGATTGCTCCGGCACGACCGGGTAGTTCAGTTCGAGGTCGACCGAGTTGTCCTTGGGGTCGGACAGCACCGGGGCGACCGGGGCGTCGGCCGCGCGGACGAACGTGCCCCTGCCGACCTCGCCGACGGTGAGGCCGCGCCGGTTCAGCTCCTGGTAGACGCGGCTCGCCGTGGAGTTGGCGATACCGGCCTTCCTGGCGAAGATCCGCTGCGGCGGCAGTTGCTCGCCGGGGCGCAGCCGACCGGCCGCGATGTCGGCCGCGACCGCGTCGGCGACCAGCCGATAGTCGTTCATGCCTGCTCCAACATATTGCTCCGAGTGCAATGTTCTCATTGCGCCGAGCTGACCTCGGCTCATATCGTAGGTCAGGTGATCGGAATCAGCGCGGCATTAGGCGTCATGGTGGTTGCCCTCGGAATTGTACTGACCCCAGGTCCGAACATGATCTACCTGGTGTCTCGGAGCATTACCCAGGGGCGCAGGGCCGGATTGATCTCGCTGTGCGGTGTCGCGGTCGGCTTCATGGTCTACCTGGTCGCGACCAACCTCGGCCTCTCGGTGGTGTTCACCGAGGTCCCGCAGGTCTACCTGGCGGTGAAGCTGGCAGGCGCGGGGTACCTGGCCTGGCTGGCGTGGAAGGCGTTGAAGCCGGGCGGCATCTCGGTGTTCACGCCGGAGAAGGTGTCCAACGACTCGCCATGGCGGCTGTTCACCATGGGCCTGACCACAAACCTGCTCAACCCGAAGATCGCCATCATGTACGTCTCGCTCATCCCCCAGTTCATCAACCTCAAGGCCGGCCATCCGCTGATGCAGGGCCTGCTGCTGGGCGGCCTCCAGATCGTGATCAGCGTTGCGGTGAACCTCGCCATCGTGCTGGCCGCAGGGACCATCTCGGTCTTCCTGTCCCGCAGGCCGTCCTGGCTGCGCGTGCAGCGGTACCTGATGGGCACCGTCCTCGGTGCACTCGCGCTGACCATGGTCATCGGCACCATCAGCAGCGGCAGTTCCTCAACGGCCTGACCGTTTCGCGGCCAGCCGTTGCCCGTATTCCTGCAACGACCGGATCTCCGTCGGCGGCTCACCGAGCGACGCGATCCCTTGCACGGCAGCGGTGAGCGCCTGGACCGTGGTCAGGCAGGGCACCTGGTGGGTGATCGCGGCGGCCCTGATCTCCAGGTTCTCCTGACGTCCGGTCTCCGCGTGGTGGGTGCTGATCACCAGGTCGATCTCGCCCGCCGCGATGCTTCGCGCGGCCGGACCGGCGACAACGACGGCGCGGATGCCCGCCCGGTTCAGTGCGGACGCGGTGTGCCGGGTGGCGACAACGGCGAAGCCGAGGTCGACCAGCATCCGCACCGCGAACAGCACCGCGCGGATGTCCCGGTCGGCGACCGAGACCAGCGCCCGGCCGCTGGTCGGCAGCGGCACCGACACCGCGGCCTGCGACTTGGCGAAGGCCGCGCCGAAGGACTCGTCGATGCCCATCACCTCGCCGGTCGAGCGCATCTCCGGCCCGAGTTCCACGGTCATGGCGGTGTCGGCGATGGTCCGGAACCGCGACCACGGCAGCGTGACCTCCTTGACCGCGACCGGTGACCCTGGCGGCATGGCGCCGTCGTCGCCGACCGAGGGCAGCATGCCCTCGACCCGCAGTTCGGCGATGGTGGCCCCGAGCGAGATGCGCGCGGCGGCCTTGGCCAGTGGCACCGAGGTGGCCTTGGCGACGAACGGGACGGTGCGCGAGGAACGCGGATTGGCCTCGATCACGTGCAGCACATCGCCTGCCAGCGCGAACTGGATGTTGATCAGCCCGAGCACGCCGACCCCGGCCGCGATCGCCTCAGCGGAGCTACGCACCTTCGCGATCACGGTGTCCGGCAACGTGATCGGCGGCAACACGCACGCCGAGTCTCCCGAGTGGACACCGGCTTCCTCGATGTGTTCCATCACGCCACCCAGGTAGAGCTCGTGGCCGTCGTAGAGCGCGTCCACGTCGATCTCGACCGCGTCTTCCAGGAACCGGTCCACCAGCACCGGGTGGTCAGGCGAGACCTCCTTGGCGCGCGCGATGAATTCGCGCAGCGTCGACTCGTCGTAGGCGATCACCATGCCGCGTCCGCCGAGCACGTAGGAGGGGCGGACCAGCACCGGGTAACCGATCCGGTCGGCAATCGTCTTGGCTTCGTCGAAGGATGCGGCGGTGCCGTGTTCGGGCGTTGGCAGGGCGGCGTCGCGCAACACCCGGCCGAACGCGCCCCGGTCCTCGGCCAGCCGGATCGCCGCCGGTGGAGTCCCGAGGATCGGCACACCGGCCGCTTCGAGTTCGTCCGCGATGCCGAGCGGGGTCTGGCCGCCGAACTGGACCAGCACGCCGACGACCGGGCCTGCGGCCTGTTCGGCGGCGACGACTTCGAGCACGTGCTCGACGGTGAGCGGTTCGCAGTAGAGCCGGTCGGAGGTGTCGTAGTCCGTGGACACCGTTTCCGGGTTGCAGTTGACCAGGATGGTTCGGTAACCCGCGTCGCGCAGCGCGAGCACGGCGTGCACGCACGAGTAGTCGAACTCGATGCCCTGGCCGATCCGGTTCGGGCCGGAGCCGAGCACGATCACCGCAGGCTCGGTGCGCGGCGCGACCTCGGTTTCCTCGTCGTAGCTCGAATAGTGGTACGGGGTGCACGCGGCGAACTCGGCGGCGCAGGTGTCCACGGTCTTGTACACCGGGCGGATGCCGAGCTCATGGCGCAGCGCACGCACGTCGGCCGCTGGACGAGCGCGCAGCTGGCCCAGTTGGGCGTCGGAGAAGCCGCGTCTTTTGGCTCGGAACAACAGTTCCGGGGTGAGTTCGGGTGCGGCGGCGAGTTCGTCGGCGGTTTCGTTGATGAGCAGGATCTGGTCCAGGAACCAGGGATCGATGCCGGTCGCGTCGTAGAGGTCGGCGACGGTCGCACCGGCGCGGAAGGTGCGCAGCACGGTGTTGATCCGGCCATCGGTCGGGATCGCCGCCTTGGCCAGCAGCGCGTCGGCCTCGCCGGGTTCGCCGTCCCAGCTGAACGCGGCGTCCGACTTCTCCAGTGACTGCAATGCTTTCTGCAACGCTTCCGGGAACGAGCGGCCGATGCCCATGGCTTCGCCGACCGATTTCATCGTGGTGCTCAGCGAGGCGTCGACGTCCGGGAACTTCTCGAAGGCGAAGCGGGGCGCTTTGACGACGACATAGTCCAGGGTCGGTTCGAAGCAGGCCGGGGTGGCGCGGGTGGCGTCGTTGGTGATCTCGTCGAGGGTCAGGCCGATGGCCAGTTTCGCGGCGATCTTGGCGATCGGGAAACCGGTGGCCTTGGACGCGAGCGCGGACGATCGCGACACTCTCGGGTTCATCTCGATGACGATCAGCCGACCGTCCTTCGGGTCGACCGCGAACTGGATGTTGCAGCCGCCGGTATCCACGCCGACCTCGCGGATGACCGCGATGCCGATGTCGCGCATACGCTGGTATTCGCGGTCGGTCAGGGTCATCGCGGGCGAGACGGTGATGGAGTCGCCGGTGTGCACGCCGACCGGGTCGACGTTCTCGATGGAGCACACCACGACCACGTTGTCGTTCTTGTCCCGCATCAGTTCCAGCTCGTACTCCTTCCAACCGCGGATGGACTCCTCGATGAGAACTTCCCCGGTGGTGGAGAGTGCGATGCCGTTGGCCGCGATGCGCAGCAGTCCGGCCTCGTCGTTGGCGAAGCCCGAACCCGCGCCGCCCATGGTGAACGAGGGCCGCACCACGACCGGATACCCGCCGAGCGACTCGACCCCGGCAACGCACGCGGGCAGCGACGCGCAGATCACCGAGCGCGCGGACTCGGCGCCGACCGAGGTGACGATCTTCTTGAACCGCTCCCGGTCTTCACCCGCGCGGATCGCGTCGAGATCGGCGCCGATCAGTTCGACGTCGTACTTGTCCAGCACTCCGGATTCGGCCAGCGCGACCGCGGTGTTCAGCGCGGTCTGGCCGCCGAGCGTGGGCAGCAACGCGCTGGGCCGCTCCTTGCCGATGATCCGCTCCACCGTTGCCGCGTTGATCGGTTCGATGTAGACGGCGTCGGCCAGGTCCGGGTCGGTCATGATGGTGGCCGGGTTGGAGTTCACCAGGATGACCCGCAGACCCTGTTCGCGCAGCACCCGGCAGGCCTGGGTGCCGGAGTAGTCGAACTCGGCCGCCTGCCCGATCACGATCGGCCCCGATCCGATGACGAGGACGGAGTCGAGGTCGGTCCGCTTAGGCACGTTTTCCCTCCAGGAGACGCATAAATCGGTCGAAGAGGTAGGTGGCGTCGTGCGGTCCGGCTGCCGCCTCCGGGTGGTACTGGACGCCGAAAACCGGGCGGTCCACCAGTTCGAGCCCTTCGACCACGTCGTCGTTGAGGCACAGGTGCGAGGCGCGCGCGAAACCGTACTGGGTGTCCACGGGCGCGTCGGTCGGCATGTCGATGGCGAAGCCGTGGTTGTGCGTGGTCACCTCGACCTTGCCGGTGGCGCGGTCGACTACTGGCAGGTTGATGCCGCGGTGGCCGTAGGTGAGCTTGTAGGTGTCGAAGCCCAGCGCCCGCCCCACCACCTCGTGACCGAGGCAGATGCCGAACAGTGGCGTGCCGCGCCGCAACACCTCGTGCACCACCGCGAGATCCACGGTCGCCGGATCGCCGGGGCCGTTGGACAGGAACACGCCGTCCGGATCGGACGCGTAGACCTGCGCGGGTGTCGCGGTGGAGGGCAGCACGCGCACCTCGATGCCGCGCTCGGCGAAGTGACGCAGCGTCGCCGACTTGACGCCGAGGTCGATCGCGACGACCCCGAAACGCTTGCGCCCCAACGCAGGCACGACGTATGGCCGAGGCGTGGTCACCTGACCGGCCAGGTCCGCGCCTGCCATCAGCGGCTGGGCGCGCACCTTGGCGAGCAGGTCGCCGGTGATCGCGGGGCCGGAAAAGATGCCGGACCGCATGGCGCCGCGTTCGCGCAGGTGCCGGGTGATCGCCCTGGTGTCGACGTCGCAGATGCCGACCACGCCTTCGTCGGCGAGCTCGTCTGCGAAGGCGCGGCGCGAACGCCAGTTGGACGCGATCCGGGCCGGGTCGCGCACCACGTAGCCGGACACCCAGATCCGCCGCGACTCGTCGTCCTCGTCGTTGATGCCGGTGTTGCCGATGTGCGGCGCGGTCATCACCACCACCTGGCGGTGGTAGGACGGGTCGGTGAGGGTTTCCTGGTAGCCGGTCATGGCCGTGCAGAACACGGCCTCACCGAAGGTCTCCCCCACCGCACCCATTGATCGGCCGTGGAAGACGCGGCCGTCCTCAAGGACCAGTACCGCGGTCATCGCAGCGCGCCAGCGGTTTCCAGTGGCGCACAGTCGAGCCGGAACTCGGCGGCGGTCCGCACGATCGCCTTCTCCACCTCGCCGGTGCCGCTCCCGTTGAACCGGATCCGCGCGCCGACGTGCTCGTATCCGCCGACCTTCGGAATCACGCCGCCGGTAGCGGGCACGACGACCGCGTACGGGCGGTCCTCGGGCTTTTCTGCCTCGGGCAGTTCCCAGGAGATCACCCGGCATGGCGCGGGTACCGGGGTCGGCACCAGCAGCCAGCCCGCCGTCCGCCAGCGCTCCGGCGCTTCGACCACCGACCGGATGCCGAGCTGCACTTCGGCGGCGACCCGCATCAGGTCGATGCCGTGCACCTCGCGCCAGACGAAGGGGATCTCGGCGCCACCGACCCGGTAACCGGCTTCCAGGAAGGTCAGCCGGGGTGCGCCGTCCGGTTCGGTGCCCAGGAACGCTTCCAGGTGGAACACCCACGGTTCGTCGCTCAGCGCTGCGCCGACGGCCGCGGTGAACTCGCCGAGCGCGGCCAGGAGCGACTCGTCGTCGAGTTCGACCGAACCGAGCACGTCGCCTTCGGTGAAACCGACGCAGGTGTTCACGTAACGAGAGGCGCGCCACGGCCCGAGCGCCGTGCCATCCCAGTAGCCGTCGATGTGCAGGATCGGGTCCGGGCAGTACACCTGCACGACTCGTGGCTCCCACGGCAGGCCGCGCAGCAGGGCCAGATCGGCGGCGGAGTTGAGGCGCAGCACGCCCCGGCTCGCGGTTCCCTTGCGCGGCTTGACGATCAGCGACCAGCCGTGCACCTTCGCGAAGTCCAGAATGGACTTCTCGTCCGGTGCGTCGGCGAACTCGGGCGTCCGCACGCCCGCCGAGGCCACCGTGTCGACCATGGTCAGCTTGTCACGGAAGCGGGCCAGCGCGGCCGGGTCCTGCCCGACGCAGCCGAGCCGGGCCCGCACCCGGGCCGCGCAGTCCAGGTCGCCCTCGTTGAGCGCGACCAACCGGCGCGGCGGGCCGAACCGTTCGACGAGTTCGGCAACCACCGGCCAGACCGCGTGGAAATCGTCGGTCGCCGCGACCACCCGGACCTCGGCCGCGCCGGCCGGCACCGACGCGCGACCGAGCTCGGTCGTCACGTACGTGACCTGGTGGGTGCGGTGATCGACGTACTCGGCATAGCGGGCATACGCGTCGCGCCACCGGTGCACCACCAGGACGTGCGTCATAGCAGCCCCGCCCGTGCCGAATCGTGGATCCGGCGCACCGCGTAGGTGGCCGAGACCACGGCGGCCCGCGCCGAACCGAGGGCGTCGTGCGCGGATTCCAGGTCGCCGCCCGGCAGCTGGCGCACGATCTGGGCGGCACAGTCGATCAGGGCCAGCGCTGCCATGGTCAGCGGCTCGTCGGCGTCGAACCGCTCGGCCACGAGCTCGCGCGCGCTGGCAAGGCCGGCGGTGGAATCGGAGGTCACGGTGGTCATCGGCGCTTCTCCTTCAGCTGGTGCGGAAGCGGATCTTGTCGTTGGCGCGGTCGCACTTGGCGACGGCGTCGAGCGCGTCGGTGCCGGAGGCGATCACGTAGCCGGACACGCAGTCGGCGACCGTGTTCAGCGGCGGCACCACGTCACCGGGGTGCTTGCTGAGGACAGCCGCGACCTCGACGTCCAGCAGTTCGTCCAGGTAGGGCAGGAAGACCAGCGGCACCTCGCCCTTGGGCACGGTCCTGATCTCGTCGGCGGCGTCCTCGTCGTAGTCGACCGACTGCACGGTGCCCGGCTCCGGCGTGAAGAACCGCACGGCTGCCCCGCCGATCGGGTCGGGCGAGGTCTGCGGCAGTTCCTCGATGCCCAGCGGGACGGTGAGGAACATCCGGTTCAGGTTGAAGCCGAACGCCCTGCGCACCAGTTCGGGCGCACCGGAACCGGCCAGCCGGGCGTGCGACTCCAGCACGCGCGGGCCCTTCGGGGTCAGCACGAACTCGCTGTGCGACGGGCCTTCGGTGAGGCCGACCGCGTCGAGCAGCTTGGGGGTGAGCGCGCGCAGTTCCGTCAGCCAGGGGACGGCTACCCGGCTGGGGGTGCTGACCTCCCACTCCACGAACTTCTCGTTCATCCGGTACTCGGAGTAGCCGATCGGCAGGTGCCTGCCGTCGTAGGAGAACGAGTCGACGCTGACCACCGGGCCGTCCAGGTATTCCTCGACGATGATCGAGCTGATCCCGGCAGCCACCAGCGCGTCCCACGCCTGCCGCGCCTGCTCGGCGTTCTCGACCGGGTGGATGTGCAGGCTGGCCACGCCGTCGGCGGGCTTGGCGATGACCTTGTCACCGAGCTCGGCCTGGAACGCGACGATGTCCTCGGCGCTCTTGGCGGCGCGGTAGCGCACCGGGCTGAGGTCGTGCGCGTCCAGCAGTTCGCGGGTGATCACCTTGTCCTTCAACGCCCGCGCCGTTGCCTCGGTGACCCCGGGCAGGCCGAGCACGTCGACGACGTAACCGGTGGACTCGCCTGCCGGTTCGGTCGTGGTCAGCACCCGGTCGAACGGGCGCTGCTCGTGCAGCGGCTTGAGCACTTCCAGGATCGCGGCGCCATCGGTGATCGGCGCGTGCACGATCTGTTCACAGTGGACGGCAACGGACTCGTCGTAGGAGCCCTTCTCGTGCACCAGCACGACGTCGATGCCCATTTCCTTGGCGCCCCACACCGGAGCGGGCCTGCCGCCGATCACCGCGACGCGGTACTTGCCTGCCATTGGTTTCTCCTCTTCGTTGGTGGTGGTCAGCTCGCGTAGCAGCGGCGCAGCCAGCGCGCGGTCGCGTTCGGACGCGGGGTGAAGGCCCGCCTGCGGTGCAGCGACCGCTGGTTGTCGAAGATCATGAACTCGCCGGTGCGCAGGATGAACTCGGCCGATTCGACCTCGGTCAGCACCTCGCACATCCGCTCCAGCGCGGCCTTCGCCTCCGGGGTGGCGCCAACGGTGGTGCCCCGGTCGTAGCGCATCCGGTTGCGGCCCATGGCATCCACGTCCAGCAGCGGCGTGTCCTTGAGCGGCAGGGTGACGTCGGCGTCGTTGGAATCGGGCGCGCCGACCTCGAATTCGGGGCTGGCCAACCGGTTCCTGGTCTCCCGGTCGAGCTGCACGACCAGGTCCTCGACCGCCATCAGCTCGGTCGGCACCCGCTCCTCGTTGCGCACCGCGTAGAAGGTCAGGTAGTGCGGCGTGTACAGGCGCGGGTCGGAGCCCGGAGTGCCGAAGGGCTGGTGCGGGTTGTCCGAGTGCCAGAAGAACTCGGCGTCCGCGCCCCACGAACTGGTCCGGCCTGCGGCATCCGGGTTGGGCACCACGTTGCGGATCAGCTTGCCGTCGTTCTCGAAGTCGACCGCGAACGGCGTGCACTCCAGCAACCGGATCAGGCCGAGCTGGATGGCGTTCATCACGGCCAGTTCCGGCTCGGGACCGAACCCGTGCACGGGAGTGTCCGGGAAGTCCTGGGTCGGCAGGTTGGCCAGGGACAGCGCGTGCTGGCCGCTGGCGGTGAAGACCTCGATGCCGCGCAGGATCTCGCCGGGCAGGTAGCGGCGCAGGGCGTGCGCGCCGATGTTGGCCAGGATCGTGTCGTCCACATCGGAATCGAGACTGCTGGCCGAGACCCGCTCGGCGATCTCCTTGCCGAGCAGGTCGCGAACGCTGTCCTCGACCTGGAATCTCGCTATCCGGCACAGTGAAGTCATTGCTTGCCTCTGATCGGTGGTCATGCCTGGCTTCCAGTCGACGGGATCCAGTAGGTGCTGGCGGCGGCGTCCCACTCGCGGGACAGCGGGTCGCGGCCGAGCTTGGCGATCAGACCGGCCGGCGTGACCACCAGGAAGTAGAAGAGGAACAACAGAACGGTGCGCATGGCGGTCGCTTTCTTAGATTTCCTAACAGGATGGCGCTCGATCAGGGAGCGGCGGTCAGGTGCGTGAGATGTCGTGCAGGGGGCGTGCCGAGTGGAGGGAGGCATGACGGAGTCATGGTGACTGACGACAACGCGGCAGATGGCGTGCCTGGGCGTCGCGAGCCGAGCAGTTATTCTGTTAGGAAATCTTTAGTCGAGGGGAATCTCGGCGCGCCAGTCGGTCGCCTCCGACCAAGCCGGCTGATCGGTCTTGTCCAGCAGGAAGCTGCCCATCGCGAGCAGGTCGATGTTGGTGCGCATGAAGCAGGTGTAGGCGTCCTGCGGGGTGTTCACGATCGGCTCGCCGCGAACGTTGAACGAGGTGTTGACCAGCACCGGGCAGCCGGTCCGCGCCTTGAACGCGGTCAGCAGCCGGTGGTAGGCGGGATTGCCGTGTTCGGTGACGGTCTGCACGCGGGCGGACTGGTCGACGTGGGTGACCGCGGGAATGGTGGAGCGGCGCACCTTCAGCAGTTCGATGCCGGTGGCGTCGGTCGCGTCGGTCTCGATCTGCTGCGCCGCCGCGACCTGGGCCACGATCAGCATGTACGGGCTTTCCTGGCGGAGGTCGAAGTACTCCTTGGCGTCCGGCGCGAGCACGGCGGGCGCGAAGGGCCGGAACGACTCCCGGAACTTGATCTTGAGGTTCATCGTGGACTGCATGTCCGGGTTGCGCGGGTCGCCGATGATCGACCGGGCGCCGAGCGCGCGTGGCCCGAACTCCATCCGGCCCTGGTACCAGCCGACGATCCGGCCCTGCGCCAGTTCCTCGGCGACCGCCTCCGCCAGTTCGGTCTCGCCAAGCCTGCGGTGCGGAATGCCCTCGGCTGCCAGGTAGGCGGCGATCTGGTCGTCGTCGAACCCCGGTCCGAGCAGGGCGCCGGACATCGCGTCCAGCCCGGTGCCCAGGTGGGTGCGCTTCGCGCCGTGATCGAGCGCGACCGCCTGTGCGGCACCGAGCGCGCCACCCGCGTCACCGGCGGCCGGTTGGATCCAGACCTCGTCGAAGATGCCCGCGTCGACCACCTTGCCGTTGGCGACGCAGTTGAGGGCCACCCCACCGGCCAGGCACAGCTTGGTCTCACCGGTGCGTTCCCGCGCGGTGCGGGCCAGCTTGAGCACGATGTCCTCGGTGACCTGCTGCACGGACGCCGCGAGGTCGAACTCGCGCTCGGTGAGCTGCGCTTCCGGCGTGCGGCGCGGGCCGCCGAACAGTTCCTCGAAGCCCTTGCCGGTCATCACCTGGCCGCGCAGGTACTCGAAGTAGCGCATGTCCAGCCGGAACGAACCGTCCGGCTTCACATCGACCAGCTTCTCGGCGATCAGCTTGGCGTAGCGCGGTTTCCCATACGGGGCGAGGCCCATCAGCTTGTACTCGCCGGAGTCCACCTTGAACCCGCAGAAGTAGGTGAACGCCGAGTAGAGCAGGCCAAGCGAATGCGGGAAACGGATCTCCGCCACCGCATCCAGCGTGTTGCCGTGGCCGTGCCACAACGTGGTGGTCGCCCATTCGCCGACGCCGTCGATGCACAGCACCGCCGCCGACTCGTACGGACTGGGCACGAACGCGGACATCGCGTGCGACTCGTGGTGGCGTCGCACGATCACCTCGGGCACCCGTCCCAGGTTCAGCTTGGCGAGTTCATTGTGGACGATCTTTTCGACGCCCAGCTTGCCGTTCCTGCCGATCCAGGCAGGCAGAGTGTCGCGAAAGGACGCGAACCCGCTCGGCGCCGCCCCGGCGTAGGTGGCCCGCACCCGGCGGAACTTCAGTCGCGGGTCCTCGTAGTAGGCGATCGCGCTGACGTCGTCCAGCCGCACACCTTGTGCTTCGAGGCAGTAGCGGACGGCGAGCGCGGGGAAGGCGGAGTCGTGCCGCCGACGGCTGAAGCGTTCCTCCTGCGCCGCGGCGACCGCGACACCGTCGGCGACCAGCGCGGCCGCGCTGTCGTGGTAGAAGGCGGAAATTCCCAGAATCAGGTCGGACACCGTGCGCTCCTTCGTGGTGAATGTGGGGCCCGGGTTCGTCACCGGGCGCTGCCGGCAGCAAGCCGGCCACGCCTCGCGGCCCTGCGCGCCAGGAAACCGGTCGGCGGGTTGAGCGAGCGGTAACCGGCTCGCACCCGCTCCCAGACCTCGGCCCGCTGCCCCTGGCCCGGCGACTCGGACAACGAGGCCAGATGCGTGTCGATCGCGTCGGCCGCCCAGGCGGAGTGTCCGGTCGCGACGTTGTCGATGGTGTTGTGGATGTCCACGAACCGGGTGCTGAACCCGTAGGTCCGCAGCGCGAGACCGGCTCGCCGGTAGGTGCCGCCGACGCCGGAGAGCTCCATGGCCAGGTTGAGCCCGAGGATCTCCGGCAGGAAGGTCTGCGGGAACCGGCCGATGCACAGCCAGTACACCGGCAGGTCGAACGAGGCGTCCCGGAAACCCGGGTAGCGCGCGAACTCGGGCGACGCGGTCGGCGGCAGGTCGATGCCCATTTCCTGCAACACCTTGCGATAGAGCAGCGGATGGTTCAGCCTCGGTTCGCCGTTGCCCAGCTCGTCCCAGTAGGTCTCGAACAGCGAATGCCCGATCTCGGACGAGGCCAGCTGGTAGTCGGTGAAGCCGTGCAGCCAGCTGCCGTCGATCAGCGTGAGTGGCGCGGTCTGGAGCGTGTCGTCGATGACCGCCTCCCGGCTCGGCAGCTCGGCGTCGGCGGTCTCCTCGAACTCGACGCCGTGCCGGTCGTGCTGCGCCTGCAACCACGGCCGCAGGCCGGCGCTGTCCCAGTGCTCCGGCAGCGGCATGCTGGTCCGGTCCATGCCGTGCCGCGACCGGGCCAGCCAGCCGCGCACGTACTCCAGGCTCCACGCGCGCAGTGCCGGACTGTCCACTCTGGACATCAGCTGGTGGTAGGCGACCCGGACGCTGGCCGGCTTGCTACCGGTGCTCGGGACGTCGGCCCTGAGGGCTTCGGCCAACGCGTCCAGCGAGTCGTCCGTGTCGACGACGATCGCGGGCGTGGCTTCGGCGGCGCCGGGCAGCGCGTCGATCCAGCGCCGGATGATGGCCAGATCCTCCGGCGAGAAGATCCGGAACATCGGCCCGCGCTCGCCGACCAGCCCCTGCACCAGCGGGCTGGCTTCGGACCGGCCGGGCCGGATCAGCTTGCTGGTAGCCAGTTCGGCCAGCAGCGGCGCCGGATCGGTGCGGGCCTGCGCCAGCCAAGCGCCCAGCGACTGACCGGCCAGCTGGAACTTCTGGTGGTAGACGGCGCCCTCGCGGGCCCGCTGCCGGATCAGCTCCGCCATGTCGTACTCGGGCCTTGTCGCGGCCAGCGCCTCGTCGAGCAACGAGGTGGTCCACGTTCGCAGCGTGCGCAGCGTCCAGGCGAAACCCAGCCGCACCGCGTCCTGCCGCTCGGTCAGCGCCGCTGCTGCCGCCTGGCTCTCGTCGGCCAGATTCGACAGGTCGAGCTTCGACCAGTCGATCTCGGTCGGCAAAGCCCGCTGGAGCAGGGCCAACGGCGGCAGCAGACCGACCGTGCGCAGGCAGAGGTCGGCGCCGAGCAGTTCGCCGGTGAAGTCGTCCGGCCGCCGGCTCATCACCGCGAGCACGGCAGGCAACCGGAACGCGCCCGCGCTGATCCGCTGGTCACCCGAGAGCCGGGCGACCGGCACCGCGTTCTCCGAGATCCGCAGCCTGCGCAACAGCTCCAGGTAGCTGTCGCCGCGCGAGTCGTTCGGGTGGCCGACGCCGACGTCGGCCGCGTAGAGCGCGAGCACCCGCAGCACCACCGCGTCCTCGGCGTTGCCCGGCGCACTGAACCACTGCAACCAGGCGCCCGAGGTCAACGCCAGCGGCGCCGCGCCCAGCGCGGTCCTGCGGATCATGGCGCGCCGGGCCTCGTCGCCGTCGGCCTTGTCCAACAGCGCCCGGAACTGCTCACCGCACGTCGCGGACCAGGCGCTGGCGTCGTCGATCAGCTCCGCCAGTGCGGCGGACCCGAGCTGGCCGATTTCGGCCCGCACCTCGGCAATCGCCCGGCCCTGCGGGATGCGCGCCTCGGCGTCCGCCGCGTAGGCGTAGATCATCCGGACAGCGGAACCCGTCATTCCCCCTCCTCCCCTTCTTTCGACCTTGTCCCGGCTCAGAACATCGGGTAGATCGACGCGTCGTTCTTGCGCTTGGCCTTTTTCCGGCCGAAGATCCGGCTCACGATCCGTCGCAGAAAAGACATGATCAACAACCCCTCTACGTCTTGTCAGGAAATACCGAGTTGATCGGCGATGATTTCCGCCACCAGGTCGTAACCGCGGTCGGTGTAGTGCGCTCGGTCGACGAAAATCCAGTCCTTGTCGGTGACCTCGGCCGCGACGACCGGATTGAGGTCGTAATAGCGCACGTCGCGCTTCTCACAACCGGCCCGCAACAGTTCCGAGAACGTCTTGGCCACGGCGGGCGTCGAGATGTCGCCGTAGAGGGCTGCCCAGGTGCCGAGCTTGGAGATCCGGTCGATCTCGTCGAACAGCAGCTGCTCCTGCGGCGCGTGCACGTCGCGCAGCCACAGCGCCATCGGCTGGAGCACGTAGGAGATCCTGGTCTCCGGACCGGCCAGCCGCCGCCAGGTGTCCAGGTGGCGCAGGGTCAGGTCGGCGGCGGACTCGATCACCTTGGGGATGTCGCGCCGCACGTCGTCGTGGGTGGAGATGGTGGCCCGCCGTTCGGACCGCTTGAGCGACTTGTTCGCCCTGCGTGCCTCGATGCGCAGCTCTTCCATCTGGTCGAAGTACTCGCCGCAGAACCAGAAGGCGCCGTTGTCGCCCTGCTGCCACTCGGGCAGCCTGCCGACGGTCAGGTCGTTGAGCCCGGAGAAGATGACGATCTCGTCGATCTCCGGCAGCAGGTGCCGGTAGAGCGTGAACAGCAGCAGTTCCTGGGTCGAGTTGTAGCACCGGCCCGCGAAGTTCAGCCAGGGCGCGGAGGGCGCGTGCTTGCTCCACAGTCGCGAGGGCAGCGTGGCGGCGTCGCTGGTCGCGCCGATGCCCAGCGCGGTCGAACTGCCTGCCAGGATCCGCACCGGACCGCCGGGCACCTGCCCTGCCGCGGACGCGCTCACGCCGTCCGGGCCGTGCGAAACGCGGAAACCGGAGCTGTCCGTGTTGATGACGTCCGACCGGAAATCGGTCCGGTGAAAATACATCAGGTACGGAACATAGTTGACTTCGCCACGATCATCGAACTTGGCGTATTCCTGCATCTGCGGGGTTAGCTCGTCCCGATGGAGTTTCACAAAAGACAGCCCCTCGAAATTAATTGTCCACAATGAACTTCGGGCTCAGATCTCGGCCACGTAAACGAATCTAGCCAGCGACGCCCATGAACGCAAGAAAACAGAATTCGTCCAGCGCATGAGAAAGCCGTGACGAGCAACACTCGTCACGGCTTTCTTTGTGAATTGTCTCAGTCTTCGTCGAGCACCCGCTGCGCGGCCAGATCCAGGCTGAACACCACCCAGCCCTCAAGACTGGTATCCGCCTGCTCGGCCGCCGCTCGCCAGCGCTCCAGCCGTTCCTGGTCGGCGTCGATCCTGGGCAGCACAACGGCTTTGCCGCTGTCCTTCTCCTCGCCGCCCTCGCGGGTGCGCCGCACCTGGCGGCGCAACCGGTGCACCGACCAGTTCTCCTCGACCGCCTGATCCAGCCAGTGGTCCTGGTCCTCCTCGGGCAGCCTGGCCACTTCCATGTGGTGGTAGAAGGTGAGCCTGTCTCGACGTCGAGACAGCGTGAACCGCCGCGCCACCCAGGCGTAGTTGCGCAGCGTCTGGTAGCTCACGCCGACCGTGTCGATCACCGTCCGGTAGCGGTCGGTGTACTGGAACTCGCCGTAGGCCAGCCAGTCGCCCAGGTACCAGGCCGCCGAGTTCGCCGCTCTGGCGATCCGGCTGCCTGCCTGCTGCCACTCCTCGAACGCGATCACGTTGTCCGGGAACTGAAGGCCGACCCTGGTCACGTGGATCTGGTCCTTGGGCGGCGTGGTGGGCCACTGCCGCATGTCGTTGCCCGCTCTCATGTGCCGGTCTCCCCGCTAGGTCAGGACGGGTAGTGAAAAACGCCGGTCAACCGAGTGGCGGCATTGGCCCCTCGGTTGATGATGCCGGGCTGGTCGGCGGGCAGCGCACGGATGTGCGAGCCCGAGTAGCCCATCGGCGTGAGGAAGGTGCTCCAGCAGGCGACCCAGTCCGCCAACTGCCCGCTTTCCGGGTCGACCACCTGTTCCAGCCGCTGCCGCACCCGCCGCTGCACGATGTACTTGCCCGCCGCAGCTTTTGCCAGCGCCTCGGTCCACTCCGCCAGCTCGGAGGTCCAGCCGACCACGATGCCGTGCCCGCCGTAGTCGTTGCACGGCTTGAGGATCAGGTCGTCGCGGTTGGCCCGGCAGTAGTCGAGCAGGTCGACGGTTTCGCCGCCCGCCTCGGTTTCGCCGTCGACCAGCAACCGGGTCCAGGGCAGCACCCGGTCGAACAGCTCGACCTCGTCGGCGGTGAAGATCTCCCGCCGCGCCGGGTCGGAGAGCAGGCCCAGGCAGCCCTTGTTCGCGTAGAGCAGGCTTTCCATCGTGGTCAGCAGCACGGTGCCGCCGTCTTCGTGCGCGCGGAAGATCGGCTCGACCGCGTCCTCGCCGTGCGGGTCGGCGGTGATCTGGTTGATCGAGAAGTAGCGCAGTGCCACGTCGATCGGGGTGCCGTCCAGGTAGAGCTTGCCGCCCTTGTTGATCACCTGGCTGACCTCGGCCAGCCGCACGTCCACCCCGCAGCCGTTGAGCATCTCGTGGAAGGAGGCCATCAACGGCATGAACTTGCGCAGCGCGCCGTCGGCCTCCAGCAACGCGACCACCGGCGCGTCGCCGTTCGCGACCGGTTCGGCGGCGGCGCGCAGGCTGCGCGCGATCTGCTCGCCGGTGTGCACGTAGCCGAGGTCGTGTTCTTCGGCGAACCGCGCGAACGCGTCCACCCCGAGCACGGCGGGGATGACCTGCGACTGGTCGATGCCGCCAAGCTGGCTGCCCACGTTGAACTCGAGCAGCTTGAAACCGGTGCCGTCGTGGTAGAGGTCGGAGCGGCCGTAGAGCGCGGGCGGCGCGTCGGCCAGCCGCCGCATCAACGCGGCCTCCCGCGCGGTGAAACCGACCGCGTCGCGGTAGGCGGCCAGGTCGCCGTCGAACATCCGCTTGGGCAGCGTCTGCAGGAGGTGGAACAGCGTGGTCAGGTCGTCGGCAGCGCCCCTGATCTCCGCCTCCTCGACGAAGAACGGTCGCGGCATGATCCGGTCGCCGAAGCAGTCGAAGTAGCGCTGGGGAAACGACGCCTGCGCGACCAGATCGCGAAGACCGCCATCGGGATCGAGGCAGCGTTGCAGGTAGCTGTCGGTGACGTGATCAGTCATAGCTCGGGTCAACCTCTCTGCGGACACTCATGAGGACGCTTGTTCTGGCAGCTCGCGCATGGTGCGCAGCGGGGACAACAGCGGCGGCAGCCACACCAGGACCAGGCCGAGCACGCCGACCGCGAGCGCGATCCGCACCCCGGCGAACTGGCCGACCAGACCAGCGATGGCGGAACCGACGGTCAGCGCGCCGAACAGCAGGAACCGCATGGTCGCGTTCATCCGGCCGAGCATCGCGTTGGGCGTGACCCGCTGCCGCAGGCTGACCTGGAGCACGTTGTTCACGCCGACCTGCACCGTGGTCATCAGCCAGCCCAGCGCAGCCAGCCACACCAGCGGACCGTGGTTCAGGAACGGGATGACCACCTTGAACGGGACCGTCACCAGCCCCACCAGCCACATCGCCCGGCCGTAGCCGATCAGCACGCCGATCCGGCGCGCGATCAACGTGCCAAGGAAGACGCCGATCCCGCCGGTGGACAGGAACAGGCCGACGGTCGCGGCGGAGAAGCCGAGCACCGAGGTGAGCAGCACCGGGAACATGACCACGCTGATCTGCACCGAGAGGTTGTTCAGCGAACCGGTCAACGCGACCGGGCGCAGCAGCGGGTTGCCGAGGACGAAATGCAGGCCCTCGTACACCTCCTGCCACAGCCGCCTGCCCGGCTTGCGCGGCTCGACCGTCTCGGGCTTGCGGATCAGCGCCAGGCACGCCGCCGACCAGAAGAACGTTGCCGCGTTGAACGCCACGGCCAGCGGCGCGGTCAGGAGCTGCACCAGGAAACCGCCGACGCTGCGCCCCGCCACGATGTTCAGCGCGTCCATGCTGACCAGCTTGGTGTTGGCGGCGACCAGGCTGTCCCTGCCGACCACGTGTGGCAGGTAGCTCTGCGCGGACACGTCGAAGAACACCGTTGCCGCGCCGGAGAGCAGCACCACGAGGTAGAGCTGTTCGATGGTCATCACGTGCAGCAGCCAGGCCAGCGGCACCGACCCGATCAGCACGCCGCGCACCAGGTCGGCGGCGATCTGCACGCGCCGCTTGGCGAGCCGGTCGATCCAGGCGCCCGCGGGCAGGCCGATGATCAGGAAGCTGATCGTGCTGAACACACCGAGCAGACCGACCTCGCCCGGCGTGGCGTGCAGGGTCAGCACGGCCAGCAGCGGGATGGCGATATAGCTGACCTGGATGCCCAGTTTACTGGCCAGCGCGGCGGTGAAAACCAACCGGAAACTGCGGTTGGCGAACAGTTTCTCCGGCGGTTCGCCTGTTTCTTCATCGACGACAACGGATTGCGGAGTGGTCGTCATATCATGCAGCCCGATACGCCACGCAGCACCGGCCGCGCTTCGGCTTCGCGCACGCGAAAGCTTTCGTACACGTCGTTCGATCGCGTTCTGACCCGATCCAACAACTGGCCGACATACTCGGTGTCCGCCGCTGTCGTAGTGACCGCGACCACCAGGCAATTGATCAAATCAAGAAGATCTTGGGTAAACGGGTGCCCGGAAATGTCATCCTCGGTGAAATCGCGCACGGCGCGCAATAAATTATCGACCGCCGCCGCGTTCGCTGTGCTCATCAGGCGTCATCCTTGTTTCATTTGGCTCACCAGATCGCGGACACACCCCAGTTGACCTGGTGTTCTCCGACGCGGAAAGCAGATAACAGGTTAGTTATCCCCATGCCGGACACCGCCGCCCGGGCACGCGCGAACTGACCAATCACAGATGTGATCGGTCACGTGTGATGACTATTTCGACCCCCGTACCCCATCTCATGGTTCACCCCGACCCATGGTCGACGCGAACACTAACAGTACCGGAACTCGATCCTCAATACGCCGAACAGGTGCGCGCGGGAAAGTAACCCGTCAGGCACTCACGGTTAAGCAAGAACAACACACGAATACACTGCTTTTAGGCGATCATTTTCCGACCCAATGCCGGAAATTCATTCTCCGGTCAACGTGTTCATGCCCACTTGGCTCAGTGGTCCACATCGACACAACCGAAGTGAGGTATATCGAAAACGACGCGGAAACGCGTTACAGCTTTCCGCTGCCGCGTCGAATCGGTCCGGCTGGTGGACCGGTCGTGCCGCGCACCACCAATGTGGTGGGCAGCACCGTCGAATGCGTGCGCCTGCCGTGCAGCTGCCGTTCCAGCGTCGACATGGCCACCGCACCGAGTTCGTCGGCCGGAATGCGGACGCTGGTCAGCTGCGGGCTCATCACCCTGCCGACCGGCGCGTCGTCGAACCCGACCACCGAGACGTCGCCCGGCACGTCCAGCCCGACCTTGCGCGCCGCCCAGAACACCCCGACCGCGAGCTGGTCGTTGTCGCACACGATCGCCGTCGGCCGATTCGGCCCGCTGAGCACCTCGGCTGCGTGCAGATAGCCCTCCTCCATGGTCAACTGCAGCCGGATCCGGTCGACGGCCAATCCCCGCTCCGCACCGGCCTGGTCGAACGCGGCAGCTCGCTGACGAAAAGTCCAGGTCAGCCTGCTCGCCGCGAAATGCGCGACCCGCCGGTGCCCCAACTCGGCCAGATGCCCGACCGCGTCGACCATGCCGGCCGCGATGTCCGCGTTGACGGTCCTGACCTTCGGCGCGGGTTCGGCGTCGATCATGACCAACGGCAGGCCGTCGATGATCCCGTGAATCCGGGCCCGATCGACGGCGCAGCCCAGCACCCCGTCCACGACCTGCCGGGTAGTCGGGAAGGGCGTCTCCTCGTCCGCTGCGTCCAACGGGTAGACGACCACGCTCATCAGGTGCTTTGCGGCCTCCTGCACGATCGCCGCGTGCACGTAGGCGAAATACGGATTGGCCAGCACCGGAATGATCAGCAACACCGTGCCGGTGGCCCCGGTGCGCAGGCCCCGCGCGCTCAGATTGGGGCGGTAGCCGAGCTTGTCGGCGGCCCGCCGGATCTCCTCGACGGTCTGCTCGGACAACCGCCCATGCCATTTGTCGCTGAACACCAGGGAAACGGCGGCCTGCGACACACCAACGGCATGTGCCACATCATGCCCGGTGACCCGGGGTCGACTCATGCCCCAGAGTCTTACGTATAACGCGCCA
>DASXOJ010000142.1:0-7678 GCA_036494465.1 Pseudonocardiaceae bacterium | reverse complement strand
GTCGCATGTCCCCCAATCGCATTAATCCATCAGGGTGATATCGCCGACGGATCGTCACGATCAGGGTTCGTCGCGCTCTGCGAGTTCGGTGTCCTCGTCCGCGTCCAATTCGGCCTCCGCGTCAGCCTCGGCCGCGGCCAGTTCAGCGGCGGACGCCTGCGTCTCAATTGGCCGCTTGTCCCCGCCCACCGGCCGGGGCGCCCTGACCGGCGGGTCGATCGGCGGCAACCGGACATACACCGGCTCGAACGGCGCATCCTCAGCCTGAACCGGCTCGGCGCCGGGCACCGGCCCAGCAGCGGATGGCTCCGGATCAGGCGATCCAGCAGCAGGCGGCTCCGGCTCGGCGCGCGCGAACTCGGCCGCCGATTGGGCCGGTGCTGGCTTGGGCTCGGCGGGCTCGGGCTCGGCGGGCTCGGGCGGCTCCGGCTTGGTGTGGGCGGGATTGGCGTGGGCGGGATTGGCCGGCGAGGGCAGCTCGGGGTTGGCGACGGTGGGCTCGGGCCGTTCGGCGGCGGCGTGGGTGGCAACCTCGGCCCAGACCGGCGCGCGCCGCGCTGGCTCGGACCGCGCTCGCTCGGGCCGGGCAGGCTCGGGCCGGGCAGGCTCGGGCAACTCTGGCTGGGCCGGTTCGGGCCGCGCTGGCTCAGGCTCGGTCAGTTCGAGATCGGCCAGCTCGGGCTGGGCTGATTCGGGCTGGGCTGATTCGGGTTCCTGGAACTCCTCGTCTTCCTGCCAGTCGTCGACCGGGAGATAGGAGCCGAACCACTCGACCGGTTCGCCGTCGACGAGTTCCGCGCGCGGTTCGAACAGCACCTCGCCGCCGACGGGGCGATAGCCCGCGGCCAGCAGTGCCCGCAACGACGCGGCGTTGCCGGGGGCGACCTGCGCCCACACCGACTCGCCCTCGGGCAGCAAGCCGAGCGCGGCGCCGAACAATCCTCGGCCGAGGCCGAAACCGCGCACCGCGGCGTCCACTTCGACCGCCGCCTCCCAGCGTCCGGCGACGCCACGGCCGATAACGAGAAGCCCGCCGGGGCAGGCCCACGCGCGCACCTCGGCGCGGTGCAGCTTGGCGCGGGCCACCCGAGGGTGATCACTGTCGGTGATCTCGGCAAGTTCGAGGCCGCGTCGCCTGCCGTGCGCGCGGGCGACCAGGACCGTGTCGATGTTGCCGGTCGCGCGGCCGGTGACGGCCGAGAGCAGACCGAGGAACTGGGGGCTGAACGGCTCGCTGAGGTCGTCGCCGGCCAGCCAGGACTGGACCCACTCGACGCTCACATCGGCGACGATGATGTGCTGACCGGGAAAAGCGAGCACCCCGACGGAGCGTTCGTCGGGCGGCTGGACCACGGTCAGCTCGGAATCGGTGGGCGGCGGCGTGCCGTCGGCCACTCCGCGCAACAGGTCGGCGAGTTCGGCCACGATCGCTTTCATACCGCAGTACGCGGTGCGGCGACGCGCGTGGTGGCACTTTGGTGCGGAGGCGATACAACAGGGACGAGCAGATCAGTCACTACCAGTAATCGTGCAACCGATCAGCACGGGATGGGGTTCGACTCTCCGTGACCCGAACCGAGACCATGTCCGCGCCGCCGACAGACGGTGCCGTGGTCGCCGCGCTCGCCGACGATCTGGACCTCGGCTTCGCCGAGTTGTGGGGCGCCCATCGCCAGGCGGTCTTCTCGACCGCGCTGCGGGTCTGCGGTCGATGGGCGGAGGCGCAGGATCTGACCGCGGAAACGTTTCTGCGGGCTTATCGCGCCTTGACCGACTACGACACCGAGCGCATCACCGCGCTGCAACCACGACCGTGGCTGCTGACCATCGCCCTCAACCTCTGGCGCAACGCCGCGCGCGACGCGAGCCGCCGCCCGGCGACGACCGAACTGGACGCCGCGCCGGAGCCCACCGATGAACGCCAAGACGTCGAAGGATCGGTCCTGCGCAACGAGACCGCGCGGGAACTGGCCGATCTGCTCGGCATGTTGCCCGAGGAACAACGCATCGCTGTTGTCCTGCGTCACGTCGTCGACCTTCCGGTGGCCGAAATCGCCGAAGTGCTCGGCCGGCCGGAGGGAACTGTCAAATCTCATATCTCGCGAGGGCTGCGACGACTGCGCGAGCTGCGACCGGCTCCCGGAGGACACGATGACCGAACCTGATTTCCTCACTGACTCACTCGCCGCGCTGCGGGTCGATCCGCCGAGCGCGCTGCTGGACAAGATCGCCGCGCGCTGGTCGCGGGTGGAGGGGCCGATGGGTCCGCTCTACGTCGCATCGACCGACGAGGGCATCTCCTACGTGCGGATCGGCGCCGCCGTGCACGACACCGGCGCGGAGTTCGTGGCATCGTTCCGCGAACGGTTCCGGCGACCGCTGCTGCCTTCGGAGAAGCCACCGGCCGGGGTGTTGCCCGCGCTACGCACCGGCAAGGGCGCCGGGCTCGCGTTCGACCTGCGCGGGTGCACCGAGTTCGAGCGGGACGTGCTGCGGGCCGCGCAGCGCATCCCGGCAGGCCAGGTGCGGCCGTATGGCTGGATCGCGCATCAGATCGGCAGGCCGAAGGCGGTGCGCGCGGTCGGTTCCGCGCTGGGGCACAACCCGGTGCCGGTGCTGATCCCGTGCCACCGGGTGGTCCGCTCGGACGGCGATCTCGGCGAGTACGTGTTCAACCGGCCGGTGAAGGAGAGCCTGCTGGCCGCCGAGGGCACCAACCTGGGCGAGCTGGCTGACCTGGCCGGGCGCGGCATGCACTACGTGGCCAGCGACACGACCGGGATCGTGTGCTTCCCGAGTTGTGCGGCGGCGCGGCGGATCACGGCAGCGCACCGGCACGAGTTCCGCTCCATCGCATTGGCCGAGCGGGCCGGTTATCGCACCTGCCAGCTCTGCCAGCCGGTGAGCGCCGCGTGACGAACCCCCTGCTCCCCTGCGAACCGGCCGAGATCGGGCCCGGCGCGGTGCACGTGCCGGGTTGGCTGGACGCGGACGGTCAGCGCGAGGTGATCGCGGCGTGCCGGGAGTGGGCGAAGCCCCCTGCCGGGATGCGGTACACCCGGTTGCCGTCCGGTGGGTTGATGTCGGTGCGCACGGTCTGCCTTGGCTGGCACTGGATTCCGTACCGCTATTCGCGCACCACCGAAGACGGTGCTGCAGTGAAGCCGTTCCCCGGCTGGCTGGCCGAGTTGGGCCGGCGCGCGGTCGCGGACGCGTACGGCGATCCCGGTGTGCGCTACCGGCCGGATGTCGCGCTGATCAACTTCTACGACGGCGCCGCCAAGATGGGCCAGCACGTCGACAAGGAGGAGCGCAGCTCGGCCCCGGTGGTGTCGCTGAGCATCGGGGACAGTTGCCTGTTCCGTTTCGGCAACACGGAAAACCGCAACAAGCCGTGGACCGATGTGGAGCTCGGGTCCGGCGACCTGTTCGTGTTCGGCGGGGCGTCGCGGTTCGCGTATCACGGGGTGCCGAAGACGTATCCGGGCACGGCGGATCCGGCGATCGGACCGGCGTCGGGCCGCCTGAACATCACGTTGCGGGAGTCCGGCCTCTCCGATTGACGCGCCTTACTCGCGGACGTATGCTCGTGTACGAGTAATCGCCCACGAGGAGGTCGCCACGGCCAAGCGCAGGAAGGTCGGCAATCTGTTGGCGCTGGCCGTGCTGTCCACGGTCATCCAACGGCCGATGCACCCGTACGAGATCGCATCGTTCCTGAAGACCCGGGGCAAGGACCGGGACATGCCGATCAAGTGGGGCTCGCTGTACACGGTGGTCGCGAACCTGGAGAAGCACGGTTTCATCGAGGCGACCGAGAACGTGCGCACCGGCAGCCGTCCGGAACGGACGATCTACCGGATCACCCAGGCAGGCATCCACGAACTCCGCGACTGGACCGCCGAACTGCTCAGTACCCCCGTACCGGAGCAGACGAGCTTTGAGGCGGGCCTGTCCGTGCTCGGGGCGCTGCACCCGGACGAGGCGATCCGGCAGTTGCAGCTTCGGCTCGACGCGCTGAGCACCTCGCTGGCCGAGCAGCGCGCCGAATACGACCGGACGGTCGCGGAAATCCCCAGGATGGTGCTGGCCGAATGGGACTACCAGATGGCTCTGCTGGCGGCCGAGGTCGACTGGGTGCGCGGCTTTCTCGCTGAGCTGAGCAGCGGTGCGATGCCGGGCATGGACCTGTGGCGGCAATGGCACGAGACCGGGGAAATCCCCGCCGAAATCGCCGGACTGGCGGAACGGGGCGCGGTCAAGGAATAGCGAAAGAACAAGCCCTGGCACGGTGCGGCAACACCGTGCCAGGGCGGATGCCCTCGAACCGATGTCCGCGGCAACGGAACCTCGGCCCGTGAATTGGCAGTCACGAGCATAACCGAGCGCACGCGCGGACCGGTTCGGTGAACAACACACTGAAACCGGAGACATTCACCATGAAGGACGTCAAAGCGCTGATCATCGGGGCGGGCCTCGCGGGCACCGCCGCCGCCATGGCCTGTCAGCGGGTCGGCATCGATGCGGTCGTCTACGAGGCGTACGACCGCACCGCGCACGGGGTCGGTGCCAGTCTCGGCCTGGCCGTCAACGGGTTCGACGTGCTGCGCACGCTGGGCGTGGCCGAACAGGTGCGGGCGACCGGCTGGCCCACGAACAAGATCGCGCTGTGGAACGGCAACGGCAGGCAGCTGGCGACCGCCGAGGACGGCACGATCGAGATGACCGCGGAACGGGCCCGGATCTACGGCGCGCTCTACGACGAGACCGTGCGTCGCGGCATCCCGATCGAACACGGCAAACGCCTGGTCGGCGCGGAACACCGCGACGGGCAGGTGATCGCCCTGTTCGACGACGGCAGCAGCGCGAGCGGCACGGTGCTGATCGGCGCGGACGGCATGTATTCGGCGGTGCGCGGGATCGTCGCGCCGGACGCGCCGAAGCCGCACTACGTCGGGCTGACCGGCGGCGGTGGCTACACCAAGCCGATGGATCTCGGGCTGGATTCGAACACCTTCCACATGGTGTTCGGCAAGCGCGCGTTCTTCGCCTACGCGGGCCTGCCGGATGGGCGGGTCGGCTGGTTCGCGAACGTGCCGACGCCGGTCGAGCCGACCGGGGACGACCTGGCCGCGGTCACCTCCGACGCGCGCAAGCGGCAACTGCTCTACCTGTTCGCGGTGGACAACACGCCCGCCGAGCGCATCATCGAGGCGACCGGGTCCATCGATCTGTGGGGCCCGTTGCACCACATGGACCCGCCCAAGCAGTGGTACCGGGACCGGATGGTGGTGATCGGCGACGCCGCGCACGTGCCGTCGCCCAGCTCGGGCCAGGGCGCGTCGCTGGCCCTGGAGGACGCGGTGGAGCTGGCGAAGTGCCTGCGCGACCTGCCTGATCCGGCGAGCGCGTTCGCGGCCTTCCAGCAACTGCGCGCGAAGCGGGTGGCCAAGGTGATCGCGGCGGCGAAGCGGACCAACAGCGACAAGGCGGCCGGACCGGTCGGGCGGGTGATCCGCGACGCGCTCGCGCCGACGGCGATCAAGCTGTTCGCGCGACCGGGTTCGCGCGCCTGGCTCTACCAGCGGCACATCGATCTGGACGAGCCCGTCCTGGCCCACTGAGAATACTGAGCATCCGGTGCAACCGGCCGGGCCCGCATGGTGTTCTCCCCATATGAGCGCACCGAAAACGTGGGACTGGCCGGCCATCGGCGCCGCGCTCGAACGCGATGGTTACGCGACAACGCCTACCGTCCTGTCCCCCAGCGAATGCCATAGCCTGATCGGCTACTACGACCAGCCGAACCGGTGGCGGGCCAAGGTGAACATGGCGCGCCACCGGTTCGGTTCCGGCGAATACCAGTATTTCGCGCACCGGCTGCCCAAGGTGGTCAGCGGGTTGCGCGAAGCGGTGTATCCGCACCTGGTGCCGATCGCCAATGCCTGGTACCAGAATCTCGGTTTCGACACGCGGTTTCCCGCGCGGCTCGACGAGTTCCTGGAGATCTGCCACCGTGACGGCCAGCACCGGCCGACGCCGCTGGTGCTGCGCTACCACGAAGGCGACTACAACTGCCTGCACCAGGACATCTACGGCGAGCACGCGTTCCCGCTGCAACTGATGGTCGCGCTGAGCGAGCTCGACGTCGACTACACCGGCGGCGAGTTCATGCTGGTGGAGAACCTGCCGAGGGCCCAGTCGCGCGGCCGGTCGATCACGCTGAAGCAAGGGCAGGCGGTGATCTGGCCGACCCGCTACCGGCCGGGCGTCGGCCAGCGCGGGTACTACCGGATCGCGGTCCGGCACGGGGTCAGCACTGTCCACAGTGGCCTTCGCCACACCCTCGGCGTCATCTTCCACGACGCCGCATGAAGAAGGGCCCATTCATGACGTCCCGTCAACGGCTCGGGTTGCTGCTGGGTGTCCTGCTCACCGCCCAGTTCATGGCCAACATCGACGTGGCCATCGCAAACGTGGCCGCACCGTCCATCAGGGACGGTCTGCACACGTCCGGTGGCGAGCTGGAACTGGTGGTGTCCGGCTACACGCTGGCCTACGCGCTGCTGCTGGTGACCGGCGCTCGACTGGGCAGCACGCACGGGTATCGCAGGCTGTTCCTGTTGGGTCTGGCCGGTTTCACGCTCGCCTCGCTGGCGTGCGGGGTCGCCCCCAATGCCACGGCACTGATCGGCGCGCGGATCGCGCAGGGCGCGGCGGGCGGCCTGATGGTGCCGCAGGTTTTCACTGGCGTGCAGCAGTACTTCACCGGCGCCGCGCGGGCGAAAGCCCTTGGCGCGCAGGCGATCGTGCTCGCCGGTGGTGCGGTCGCCGGTCAGGCGCTGGGCGGGTTGCTGGTGTCGGCGAACCTGCTCGGCACCGGATGGCGGCCGATCTTCCTGATCAACCTGCCGATCGGCATCGCCGCCCTGCTGCTCGGGCTGCGCTACCTGCCCGCCGATGCGGCCGGTACCCGGCGCCGCATCGATCTGCCCGGGGTCGCGGTGTTGTCCGCGGCGCTGCTGCTGGTCGTGGTGCCGCTGGTGTTCGGCCGGGACGCAGGCTGGCCGTGGTGGACCTGGGTGAGTCTGGCGGCGAGCGTGCCGGTGCTGATCGCGTTCGTCGCGCTGCAACGGCGGATCGCGGACCGGGGCGGATATCCGCTGGTCAACCTGCACATCCTGCGCGGCCGCGCGCTGCCGTGGGGGTTGGCGTCCCAGGCGGCGGCGACCGGGACCTACTACACGATGCTGTTCACCCTCGCCCTGTATCTGCAACAGGGTCTCGGTCGCGGTCCGCTGTACTCCGGGTTGGCGCTGCTGCCGTGGGTGGCCGCGTTCGGTGTGGCCGGTCCGGTGCTGACCGGGTTCCCGCCCGCGCGGGTGCCGAAGCTGGCGCCCTACGGTTGCCTGCTGCTCGCGGTGTCGTACGTGGCGATCAGCGTCGCGGTCGGCGTCGGGCACGGCGATGGCCCGTTGTTGCTGGTACTGCTCGGGTTCGGTGGGCTCGGTCTCGGGTTGTCCTACAGCGCGATGATGCGCCACCTCACCGAGTCGGTGCCGAATGGTTTCGCTGCGGACTTCAGCGGCATCCTGGTCACGGTGTTCCAGATCGCGGGCGTGCTCGGCGTGGCCGCGCTCGGCACGCTCTACCAGAGCATCGCCCCCGTCGGCGGCGC
>DASXOJ010000141.1:0-4449 GCA_036494465.1 Pseudonocardiaceae bacterium | reverse complement strand
GCGGCGGTTGCGGATGTGGTTGAACCCGGCGCACGGGTCGTTGTTGCTGGGGTTGGCGCAGCGGACCGGGGCCGAGTTGGTGTGGGCGTCGACGTGGGCGGGGCCTGCCGCGAACGCGATGGTGGGGCGGGCGCTGGGGTTGCCGGAGTTGGCGTCGATCAGCTTCGTGCCGGGGTCGGCGCTGGGGGACGGGCAGTGGAAGTTTCCGGCGGTGGGGCGGTTCGCCGGGGATCGTCCGTTGGTCTGGTTCGATGACGACTTCGATCTGTATCCGGGTGCCCGGGATGCGTTCGTGGCGAGGCGTCCGGGGCGGGTGAAATTGGTCCGGGTTGATCCGCATGTCGGGATCACTGAGGGGCAGATGGCAGAGGTTGAGCGGTGGTTGAGGGTTGTGGGGGCCCGCTGACGGGGGTGGAGATCGACGCCACAGAGTGATGCGATGCACGCTCCGCCGGATGGTGGTCGAGGGCGGTTGGGGGCGACGGAGCTGACGCGAGCTTTACTTCGCGGGCGTTCGATGGGCTGCTGATTCGGGTCTGGAGCAGCGGTTTCGATGTACGTCCAGCGGCGTATTGACAGCGTGGGCCCGGGCGTCGGCGAAAAGTTGATCTTGAGGTTAACGCCGCATGATCGATAACCTGACACCCCTGGACAGCTCGATTCAGCGACGGCGCTCACACTCGCGCCGGGTGGTGCTTCCGGGGCTCCGAAAAGGTGCGACCATAGACGTATGGCCGCTGGGAAATCGCAACCGAAACGAATCCTCATCCTCGGTGGTGGATACGTTGGTTTGTACACCGCGCTGGGTCTGCAGAAGAAGCTGCGCCTCAAGGAGGCGTCGGTCACCATCGTCGATCCGCAGCCGCATATGACCTACCAGCCGTTCCTGCCGGAAGCGGCGGCCGGCTCCATCGAGCCGCGGCACGTGGTGGTTCCGCTGCGGACCACGCTCAAGCGTTGCCACGTGGTCACGGCGCGAGTCACCAAGATCGAGAACGAGCGCAAGATGGTCACCGTCGAGGCGATCGACGGGCACGTCGAGGAGATCGGCTACGACATCCTGGTCGTGGCGCTCGGCTCCGTGTCCCGGCTGCTGCCGATTCCGGGTCTCGCTGAGCAGGGCATCGCGTTCAAGACCGTCGGTGAGGCCATCTACCTGCGCAACCACGTCATGTCCCGGCTCGACCTGGCGTCGAGCACGCTCAGCCCAGAGCTCCGCAAGCGTTTGCTGACCTTCACCTTCGTCGGTGGCGGCTTCGCGGGCGTCGAGTCCCTCGCCGAGCTGGAGGACATGGCGCGCACCGCGTGCAAGTACTACAAGAACATCGAGCCGGAGGACCTGCGCTGGGTGCTCGTCGAGGCGGCCGGCCGGATTCTGCCCGAGGTGCGCGAGAGCCTCGGTGTGTGGACGGTCGAGCAGCTGGAGCGGCGCGGCATCGAGGTCTTCCTGTCGACGCAGGCCAAGTCGTTCGAGGGCGGGCATGTGATGCTCTCCGACGGCACCGAGTTCGACAGCGACACGATCGTCTGGAACGCGGGCGTCAAGGCCAACCCGATCATGGGGTCCTCTGACCTGCCGCTCGACCAGCGCGGTCGACTGATCTGTACCGCGTCGATGCAGGTCGAGGGCGTGCCGGGTGCGTGGGCCGCCGGTGACTGCTCGGCAGTGCCGGACCTGTCGCGGACCGCAGAGGACCCGTCGGCGACCTGTGCGCCGAACGCGCAGAACGCGGTGCGCCAGGCGAACCTGCTGGCCAAGAACATCATGACCGTGATGCGCGGCGGCAAGGCCAAGGACTACTACCACAAGAACGTGGGGTCGGTCGCCAGCCTCGGCGTGCGCAAGGGCGTCGCGGACACGTTCGGCGTGAAGCTCAAGGGTTACCCGGCGTGGCTGATGCACCGCGCCTACCACGTCAGCCGGATGCCCACCCTGAACCGCAAGGTGCGAATTCAGCTCGACTGGTTGGTAAGTGGTCTTTTCCGGCGCGAGGTGATCTCGCTCGGTCAGATCAATGACCCGAAGGCGGAGTTCGCGCGGGCGGCAAACAGCTGACGCTCGCAGCGGAACCTGAAGGTGGCCCGGCGTGTTTCGCGTTCGGGCCCACTGTCCGTGTTGACGTCAAGTGTTGAGGCTGAGCGGGGATTAATAGTTACCACCGGGCAGCGGTAGGGTGAACCGGCCGTTCGGTAGGGTGATGTGGGGAAGGGTGCCGTTGCTGGGTGGCGGTATCCGACGGACCAGTTCGTGGCATTTGCGAATAATCGCGCCGTGCCCCCGGGCTATTCGTCCAGCTCAGAGCTAGGTGTCTTGACAACTAATTGGGGTAATCGGAGACTACTCGTCGGCTGTAGCCCAAACGTGTGAACGCGACGCCGTTTCCGGTGCGAGGAGCAGGTGACATGTCGATCGAGGAACTGGCCGCGCAATTGCGCAGCGGGGAGATCGACAATGCCGATTTGGCCCTGTACGCGGCCGAGTACGCGCGGGACGAAGTGATCTTCCGCAACAAGAAGGACGACTGACCCTGACCACCAACGGCACCGGGCGGACCGACGGCGAGTTTCCCCCGTTGGGGGAGACCGCTTCAGTCGACGGTGGCGTGCTGCGCACGGTCCCGGCCCAGCCGATCGGCCGGCACACCCCGCTGCTGCTCCAGGGGCAGGACTACGTGCTGCGGCTGAGCGTCGCCGCGCGCGACTTCCAGGAGCAGATCCACAAGCTCGACCTGGTCGACGCGAGTGACGGCAACCCGGAGCCGTGCGTGCTGGTGCTGGCCCGCTCCGCGGACATGGAGATGAACGAGCTGTCCATCGCGCTGGCCGAACGCGGCGTGCGGATGGCCCGGCTGGACGTCGACCGTTGTCTGGACCTCTCGCTGACGATCTACCCGGACGCGCCCCTGATCGAACTCGGTCGGTGGATGCTGCGCCCGGTGCTGGTGTGGCGCAGGCACTTCGAGCTCACCGCCCTGCCGACCGACCCGGGCACGCTGTTCGGCGCGTACGCGGTGGACCAGTGGCGTTCGGTCGCGGACTGGATCACCAACCGCACGGACTGGGCGCAGGTGAACGCTGTCCCGTTCGGACGGCGGCTGGACCGGCTCACCCAACTCACCGACGCGGCCTCGTTCGGCCTGACCACGCCGCGCACGGTCGTCACGACCCAGCCGGGCCGGCATCGGCCCGGTGGCGGGCGGTGCATCGTGAAGACGGCGGGTCGTCACCTCGTCGAACCGACTTCGGGCGTGCAGCACGGCCTGTTCCCGCGACCGCTGGACACCCACCGCGCCGGTTTCGCGCCGGAGCCAGCGCCCGTGATCGTGCAGCAGTACCTGGCCGCCGATCACGAACTGCGAGTGTTCGTGGTGGCAGGCGATGTCATCGCGTACCGGGTGGACAAGCTGGATCCGGCCCAGTTGTGGGTGGATCCGGATGCGGTCGAGGTGCGCAGGACCGAGTTGCCGAGCGCGCTGCGCGAGACATTGTCCGCGTTGACCCGGTACTGGCGGCTGGACGTCGTGGCCTTCGACTTACTGGTGCGCGGCGACGACACCGTCTTCCTCGAAGCCAACGTCAATTGTGACTGGCAGTGGTTCGAACGCCGATCGGGTGAGCCCGCGGTGTCGGCTGCGGTGGCCACGTGGGTGGCGAGCCGGTTCGAAGAGTTACGGCGGCGTCCGTCGCGCTAGCGTGAGCTAATCGTTCTCGACTGCCGCATATGCCCTGACCAGCGGAAAAGGTGATCTCGGGCGGAGTCGGACGAACAAGTTTGCTCAAGTGCTTCCCCGAATGGGTGACAACCGCATAAGCTGCGCCCGCCCCCGTAGCCCAACAGGCAGAGGCATTCCCCTTAAAAGGGAAGTGTTGCCGGTTCGAATCCGGTCGGGGGCACCAATCGTCTCAGTGGGTCCGCTGAGCTGAACGGCTGCCCGGATTCGCGCGAACGGCTGCGCGCCAACGGTTTGGGCGTCACACGGCGGAGTCGCCGGAATGTCCTACTGATCTTGCCGGGTCAGCAGTGCGATGGCCCACGGCCGCAGGATCGACGCGACGCGCAGCACGCCGTCGGCCGAAGTGTGGTGTTCGGTGACCAGACCACGGGCGGCATTGGTCCTGATCGTGTCGGCCTCGGTTTCGGCTGGGATTGGTGGGACTGCCGAGGCGCTGCCATTCGCTCAACGTGTTGCCGTGCTGGACATCGACGACTTCCAGTTGGTATGGCTGGTTCGGGGCCAGACCGGCGATCCGGATCGACAGGTGCTCCGGGCTTCCGGTGGCCAGCGTCCGCTCGGCGACCTCGCGGGTGTCGAAGGAGGCGGGCACGGTCAGGGTGACCTCGGCCGGGTAGTGAGAGAGCAGGGTCGTTACGGCGCCGGTTGCGCTGTGCCGAGTTACGACGGCGCCTGGTTTCTGGTGCAGGAGTTCGTTGCCGAGCGCGGCCAGCAT
>DASXOJ010000140.1:0-4481 GCA_036494465.1 Pseudonocardiaceae bacterium | reverse complement strand
AACTGGTTCGCCGCCGCCCCGCCGTAAACCTGACGAAAGACCAGGTTGAGGGAGCATCAGCCATGGACAAGCGACGAAATGAGCCGTTCCGGACGCAGTTCGGCATCGCCGTGATGATCCTCCTCGGCGCCGGTCTGGTCGGTGGATGCGCCACGACACCGTCCACGACGACCAACGCGACAGCGTCCGCCACGATGACCGACGCACCGATGTCGCAACCGGCACACATCACCGAGCTGGCAAACCACGGCACGGTAAGGCTGCGGATCGGCCAAGTCGTCCAGCTCAGTCTGCCGAGTACCTACTGGAGCGACCCGGTCAGCTCGATGACCAACATCGTTGCCAACGACGGTCCGGTCAGCCGAGTGGCCGGCGGCCGCTGCCCGATCGGTGGTGGCTGCGGAACCGTGTCCGCCTGGTTTCGCGCCACCCGCGCCGGTACCGCGCAGTTGCGGGCACAGCGGTCAAGTTGCGGGGAAGCACTGGCCTGTAGGCCCAGTCAACGACAGTTCACCGTGACCATCTTGGTGAGCTGACACCATGGTGCGCATCCGTGCGCCTGCCAGAAAATTCCACTAAGGACAGTAGCGCAACGCCTTTTGACAGTCGAAAGCCGTCACCGTTTGCCGGGTGGCCGACCACCCGGTGGGTGGTCTGTCGTGGCAACGAGCCCGCACCAGCATTCTGTCATCTTCGGGCTGAACCGCGCGAGCAATGACTCGGTGGACCGGAGAGAATTGAAGGTATTGTCGATGGATGACTGGCGCCCTGTCGGTCGCTACTGCGGAGATGGGATCGCCGATGCACAAGGAAGGGCGGCACCGATGGCGAGCGACAGTGGACGTTTTCAGCATCCGTGCTTTGCTCGTTGCTATCAGAGGATCAGCCGTGTCGTGGACCGCAACGGCGGCGCGCAGGACCGGGTCCGACTGCTGGCCGGGCTCACCGGTCGGGTCGTCGAGATCGGTGCGGGTAACGGGCTGAACTTCCCGCATTACCCGACCGGCGTCCAGGAAGTGATCGCCGTTGAACCCGAGGACCACTTGCGTGCGCTGGCCGAGCGCGCCGCCGCCGCGGCCCCGGTGCCGATCCGGGTCGTAGCCGGCCACGCGGAGGCACTACCGGTGGAGGACGGCAGTACCGATGCGGCCGTGTTCTCGCTCGTGCTGTGCTCGGTATCCGACCCGGTCGCCGCGCTGGCCGAAGCTCACCGCGTCCTGCATCCCGGCGGAAGCCTCCGATTCTTCGAACATGTCCGCTCACCCCACCGACTCGTTGGCACGGTGCAGGATCTGCTCGCCCCAATGACTACTGCGCTGCTCGGTGGCTGCCGCTTCAACCGGGACACCGGGGCCACCATTAGGGACAGCGACTTCGTCGTCGATGACCTCGTCACGCTGCACCTCGGCGGCGTCAGCCACATCCTCGGCCAAGCCCACCACGCTTAGGCGCGGGCAGCCGACGTCGGAAGTTCTCATCGCCGCGAGTGGGACCACGGCGGCAGCCGGTTTCAGTGACAACGCCTGCGGCATGCACTGCGTCGATGGTCCGGAGCCTGGGGAATTCCGGGGGGCAGGTCCGGCCCGAGTTCGGTCATGACCTTGATGACGGCGGGGTTGAACGGTGTAACGCCGTGTGGGTGTGTGAGCGGTCGCGCTTTGTTGGGGACGCACACGCTCGGGTGGGCTTCCGTTTGCAGGCAGCAGTTGTGTCGTGGTCGGTGTTGGAGTTGGTTACCGTCGCAGCTGCAGTACGCAGCGACCGGTTCCGGGTGCGTAGCCGACGGAAGCAGCCGACGCGCGTTCCTGGTGGGCGTCTGGCATCCCGTTCGAGGAGGTCGGCGACCGGCTCGGCGCCGGCCTCACCCCGGAAGAAGCCGTAGCGCAACGCGCCAGCGGCATCACCGTGGAACAGGCCGCCTACCTGCGCGCGTTGCGCCACACCGGTTTCTGACCAACGATCAATTCGCGACGCCGGTGACGCGCACGGCGACCTGTTCGTTGTTGGACGTGTACGTGACGTACTCGAACTCGGTGCCGGTGGCGTCGACGTACTCCATCCAGGCGCGGTGCTCGTGGTCCTGCCAGCCGGGGTAGTTCCAGTACTCGTCGAACAGGATCACCGAACCCGCCTCCAGTCTGGGGCCGACCTCCTGCAGAACGGTCACGGTCGAGGAGTACAGGTCGCAGTCGACGTGCAGGAAGCCCACCGGGCCCTGGTGGCCGGCGAGGAAGGGCGGCAGCGACTGGTCGAACCAGCCGACGACCAGTTCGGCACCGTCCACCTCGGGCATTTCCGGGGCGTGGAACGCACCCGCCGGGATGTTCGGCCGCCAGGCTTCCGGCAGGCCCTGGAACGAGTCGAAGCCGTAAACGTCGACTCCCTTGCGGGCGGCACTGATGACGCGCAGCGTGTGTCCGGTGTAGACACCGAATTCCAGCGCCATCCCGGCGGGCGGTGCGAGTTCAAGGCAGTGTCCGAGGGTCTCGTCCGGATGCGCGAAGGTCGGCACGGTGGGCATGTGCTGCTGGGCGAACAGCGCGCTGGTGCGCACTGCGTCTCGTTCACCGGCTGCGTTGACGTCTCTTCGTGCCCGGAACTCGATTTCGACGAGCTGTCGGGCCAGTCGCTCGGTCTCCACACGCATCGCCGCGACCCCTCGGTCGACCTCGGCGGCGATGATCTCGCGCAACCGCGGTTCGTACCTGGCCATCAGCCGGTCGCTGGTTCTGCCGAGCAGCCTGCGCAGGTCGCGTTGAATGTCCGAAGTCATCGAATCCGGCCTTTCCCGATGGGGAGTTTGCCGGAAGCCTGTCACGTTTGTGAAGGCGCGGCCATACGAACGCAGGGCAGCATCGGTGACCAATTAGGGCGGTCGCATCACTACGTGAGGTCGCCGGATCACACGCCGTCAAAGAGCTTCGCGTACTCTCGCAGGCGCGTTGTCGATCAAGGGGAGACTCTGCCAGCCATGGTGGCAGTATCGTGCGGACACCCCGATACTGGCGGGCCCGCACGATGTCGCGTCGGATGGCGGCCAGGTCAGCTGCCGCGGCCGGGCTCAGGCGAAATGTCCCTGGATGTCTGCGTACGCTCGCCGAGTCCAGGCAGGGCTGCGTTACCCGCAACTATCTGTTCACCGCTACGAAACACGGCAAACAATTCTTCGAGGTCTTCGTCTTCGCGACGAAATTCAGCCTTTCCAGAACCGGTGGTTCCCTCCAAAATCGAGGCGGTCCAGTCTGCCATGTAACTCGTCATGCTGGTTGCCTCGGTGAGTTGCTTCAGCGCGGTGATCTCGTTCTTGAGGCGGGTGATTTGGGCGTCGCGCCGGTCGGGATCTCGCCGCGCGGGAGCCGATCCGTGGCAGCGCGGATCCGGTTCTCGTTGGCGGTGCGCCGCGCTGCGGTGATCCGCATGTCATTCCTCGTTCTGGTGGGTGGCGCTGTCGATGGCATCCAGGACATCCAGCGCGCGGAGTCACACATGCCGGACACAGGCCGGTCGGCATGCGGTGTGCCGGCTCCGTCGCACGACTCCGTTGGGCGGTCAGCCATCCAGCCTTCGCACTGCTGGGCAGCGCCTTCCTGCTCGCGGTCGTCGGCGCCGTCACCGGGGTGGCGCTCGGCCTCAGCCAGGGCGACCTCGGCGGCCAACTGCCGCGGCTGCTGGGCGCGGCCATGGTCCAGGTGCCGTCGGTGTGGGTGCCGGCCGGCATCGCCCGCGCTGTTCGGGCTGCTGCCCAGGCGGACCTCGCTGGCCTGGTCCGCGCTGGTCGTGTTCCTGCTGCTCGAACAGATCGGCTCGCTGTTCCAGTTCAGCCAGTGGACGCTGGACATCTCGCCGTTCACGCACCTGCCCAAACTGCCCGGCGGCACGTTCACCGCGACGCCACTGGTGTGGTTGGTGGTCGTCACGGTCGCGCTGACCACCGCCGGGCTGGTCGGGTTCAGGCGGCGGGACGTCGGACAAGGCCGGCCAGCTCGCGCCACTCCGCGAGAGGAATGCGGCCTTGGTCCGCGGTGAGCACCTGGATGCAGACGTGATTCGCGTCGGCGTCCAGGTGCTCCTGAATCCGCTTGCCCACGGCGTCGGTGTCGCCGGTGACGACGATCGCGTCGACCAGCCGGTCGCTGCCGCCGTCGGCGAAGTCGGCGTCGGTGAAACCCAGCCGCCGCAGGTTGTTCGTCTGGTGCAGGGCCGCCAGGTAGAGGCCGACGTGGGTGCGGGCCATGTCGCGGTCGCTGGCCAGCACGACCGCCTGCTCCACTGCCAGTACCGGCTCCGGCCCGAGGATCTCCCGCGCCTTGGCCGTGTGCTCTACCGGCACGAAGTAAGGGTGCGCGCCCCATGTCTTCTCCGCCGCGAGCCTCAGCATCTGTGGCCCCAGCGCCGCGAGTACCCGCCTTGGTTGCACCTCGAATCCCTGGAGCGGCGCTTTGTCCATCGCCTCCAGGTAGTCCCGCATGGTCTCCAACGGC
>DASXOJ010000139.1:0-10974 GCA_036494465.1 Pseudonocardiaceae bacterium | reverse complement strand
CCGTACTTGTTGCGTGCCAACAGGAGTAGGTGTTCGCCGGCCGGGTCGGCGACGCCGTTCTGCGGCGCGGGCAGGCCGAGGCTCAGCTCGGTGCCGAACGCGGTGTGCAGGCCGACCTCACGCGCGGCCTCGGTGAAGCGCACCACGCCGTACATGCCGTCGTGGTCGGTGAGCGCGATCGCGTCCAGTTCGAGCTTCGCCGCCTGCTCGACCAGATCCTCGGGATGACTGGCACCGTCGAGAAAACTGAAGTTGGAGTGGCTGTGCAACTCGGCGTAGGGCACCCGGTTGTTCCGGTTCGGCCGGAAACCGGCCTTCGGCTTGTCCTGCGGCGCGGCCCGGTACGGTTGCCGTTTCCCGGTCCAGGCAGGCGAATCCCCACCGTCGCCCGAGCCGGGCGGCGCGGGCCGACCGGAGAGCACCCGCTCCATCTCCGACCAGCTCAGCGGCGAGTTGTCCCAGCCCATGACGTCATTCCACGTTCGGTCGGCGCTGTCCGGGAATCACCAGCGCACGCCGGGGAAAGCCGTCACCGGCAGGGAACCAGCCAAGCGCGCCACCATCCACTGTGGAGGTGTCGTCCACCAGTTCGTCGAACCAGCGAACATTCGCCGAACCCGTGGACACTCCTCGGAACTCCTCGAACATCAGTCGTATATCCCTTCCACCAGCCATCGGTCACCTGACGTACGCAACAGCAGGGCAAGTTCGCCCGCTGACTTCTCCAGCAGAATCTGCATGCGCGCCAACCGAAGCGAGCCACCAGCCATGCTCGGCTGGCGGTCGATCGTCCACGGCCCTGCCCAGCCCAGTACCGCGCGCAACGTTCCGTTCACGACGGCGTGCACGGGCGGCGCGGTGAGCCGGTAGCGCTCGGTCAACGCCACCGGTTCACTCCGCGCGTCCACCACCCGGATCGGCGCCGGCTCGGCCAGCACCGTCGAGGGCGATGGCCGCAGCAGTTGTCCCGGCCACGGCAGCTCGGGACCGAACCGGGCCACGCGTTCGTCCCCCCACGCCACCGTGTTGACCCGCTGCGCCGGTCCGCGCCCGCCGTCCAGCAACGGCGTGCTGACGCCCTCCGGTCCGAGCAGGCTCTGCACCCGCAGCAACGCGCGCCCGGCCCGTTCGTCGTCGGCCGCGGTCGCGCCGCCGCCCGCGAACAACTCCAGTTGCAGCGAACGACCGTCGACGACCTCCTCCGGCCACAACCGCACCAGGCTCACCCCGGACTTGAGCCGCGCCGTGCGCAGCCACCCGTCGAGCTGCCAGCGCACCCGGTCGGCGATGCCGCCCACGGTCAGCGGTTCCGCGCACCGCCACACCCGGCTGTGCCGCTCGCCGTGTTCGGTCTCGGCGTCGATGGCCAGCCGTGTGCAGGCCAGACCGTACGAGCCGAGCAGTTCGTGCAGTCGTTGCGCGGCCATCCGCGCGGCGAACGCCACCGTGTCCACCCGGTCGGCGGGCGGATCGAGCACCTGGGCGATCACCAGCTCGGGCGGCGCCTTGCGCCGGTCCGGCGGACGCTGGGCGACGCCGCCTGCCAACCGGTGCGCCAGCACCGCGTCCGCGCCGAACCGCGACGCCACCTCGTGCTCAGCCAGGGCGGCGAACGCGCCGAGGGTGCGCAAACCGAGCCTGCGCAGCAGATCCACCAGTTCGACCTGGTGCGCGATCAGCTCGCCGGGCACGTGCCGCTTACCGTCGGGCCCCTTGCCGTTGCTCCGGCCGACCGCGTTCGGGCCGGTCCGGTCCAGCCCGACCTGGCTGACGAACGCGGCCAGCTCGTTGATCGGCATCGGCGCGAGAAACTCCGCGCTGCCGCCCTCCGGCACCAGCGTGCCGCGATGCGCGGCAAGCACCGCGGCGAACAACCCGTCGGCAACGCCGACCTGGCACTCCACCCCGGTTCGCGACGCCACCTGGTCGACAAGGCGCTCGGCCGCGAGTTCCTCGCCACCGAAATACCCGACCGGCCCGCGCGCGGGCACCGCGACCAGACCTGGCCGGATGATCTCCACCCCGGGCGCCAGTTCCTCGACCGCGGCCGCGACCGGTTCGAAGGACGTGGTGTCCCGATCCGGATCGGCCACGAACACCTGGAGGTCGGTGCAGCAGCTCTGCGCCTCGCGCCGCCGCATCCCGCGCCGCACTCCCCTGCTCCGCGCCGTCGCCGAGCAGGCCAGCACCCGGTTGGCGAGCACGACCGCGATCGGTGTCTGCGGCGGCAGACCGCCTGCGGCACCCGCCGCGACCACCGGCCAGTCCGGGCACCAGACCACCAGCATCCGCATCGGCCGGTGAGTAATGTCCGGATTCCCGGATGCGGGCATGGCTGGACACGCGATCAGCGGGGTGTTCATCGGTTCACCCGACCGCCGCGATCAGCGACTCGACCGGCGCCCACTCCTCGACCACCGAACCGGCCGGGCCGGTCCAGGTCGGCGCCGCCGAGTTCGGGTTGGCCGGATTCGTCCCCGCCGCGCACGGGAGTACCGCCGAGTGCTCCCGGTATCGGGTCGCCGCGCCCCGGCCGGTCGCCGAGATCACCAGTTCGCCCTCGGCGAGGTAGCCACGCCCCATCCGCAGCCCGGACCAGCGCAGCTCGGTACAGCTCAGTTCGAGATCGGCTCCCGGCCACTCACCTGCCGAGATGAGTACCGCGCCACGGTGCCGCGCCCGCGCCGAAAGCCGCTTGGCCAACTCGCTGCCCCGCCGACCGGCGCGACCCAACCCCGCCGCGTTGACGACGACCAGATCCATCCCGTCGAGCAGCGCGGCGACCACCGACACCAGTTCAGCGCCCGGCTTCGGGACCACGGCCAGCCGTTGCAGTGCGACGCCGAGTTCGGCGGCGGCGACCAGGCCGAGATCCGGTAGGCCGACCACGGCGGCCCAGGAGCCGCTGGTGGTGGCGGTGGCCAGCAGCGCGAGGAGCAACGAGTTCGATCCGCGTACCGAAATCGTGCTCCCGCGCCGCAGGCCACCAAGGGGCAACAGGTCAGCCAGTTCCGCGCGTACCGGCAACACCCGCCCCACCGCCAGGTCTGCTGGAGCCTCGGTCAGCTCGCTTGCGACCCGCACGGCGCCTGGAGGAACGCCACGCGTGGCCAGTGAGGTCACTGACACAGACACCGACCCACCTCCACACGTAGCCCGCACACCCTGTTGACTGTGCGAACCGCCGTGGGGAAGACGGCGGTACGAGCTAGCCGACCCCCGACGTCGGCCCCACTCACACCATTCGAACACCTGTTCGAACGATGGGCTTAGTCAACCCCAAGATCGGCTCGGTGTCAAACCGGCGCGGCTGGGGTCTTTCCTTTTCGTGGCGCGGGTTTCTGCCCGTCGAGCGAATCACCAGGTCGAGGCTGCCTCAAATCCTTGGCACCGGTCCGCTCGTCGGCCCATACTCGAGTGATGTTCACGGCACTGGCGGTCATCGGCGGGATAGTCCTGGTCGTGCTCGTCCTGGGGTACCTGATGGACCGCAAGGCCAGGCTCAGGGGTAACTCGGTGCGCGGCGCGGGCCAGATCTGGTCGTCGATCAGGCAGACCCGCAACGACGTGCGCGGCTCGGACCGGATTCGGCAGCTGCGCCCGGACCGGAAGCAAGAGTGAGCGGCCGGTGGACTGGAAGCTCGAACTGATCATCCTCCCGGTCGCCGACGTCGACCGGGGCAAGCAGTTCTACGTCGACAAACTCGGCTTCACGCTGGACGTGGACCACAGCGCGGGCGAGGACTTCCGGATCGTGCAGCTGACCCCGCCCGGCTCGGCCTGTTCGGTCACGCTGATGCGCAAGCCCGAGTCCGCCGGTTCGGTGCAGGGGCTGCACCTGATCGTCACCGACATCGAGGCGGCGCACGCCGAACTGACCGCACGCGGCGCCGAGGTCAGCGAGGTGTTCCACTTCGCGAACGGCGTGCAGACCAGAGGCCCCGACCCGGCGCGCGGCAGCTACAACTCGTTCGTGTCCTGCACCGATCCAGACGGCAACGGCTGGCTGGTGCAGGAGGTCAACCGGACGTGAAGCTCGCGCCGGAGAGCAGCGGGACGACCGTGGTCGAGTTGAGCTCGGCGGCGATCTCGACGTCGGCCGGGTAGTTCCAGCCGATCAGTTCCTGACCGCCGACGCTCGCGCGCAACTGGCCGCCGATGTCGTCGGCGACGGCCGTGTAGGCAGCGGCGGTGGCGCGGGCTTCCGGGGAGAGCGGGCCGAATCCGCGTTCGTCGAGCGCCGCCAGGTAGGCGCCCGCACCCCACAGGTCCTCGACGGCGGGGCGCAGTTCGCCCTCCGGCCACCGTTCCCCCGCTGCGATGGCCGCGACCGACGCGTCAGGTTGGTCGGCGAGCCTGCGGATGGTCCACTCGGCGGCCGCGTCGGCGTTGCGCAGGGACACCCCGATCACGGCGGCGCCCAACTCGGCGACATCGTGCGAGATGGTCGAACCGTTCGGCGATGGCAGCACCAGCCGTTGAACGCCCTGCGCCGCGCGGATGGTCGGCGCGGAAAGGCTGATCCGCCCCAGCCCGCCCTGCGACCGGCCGACCGCGAGCACCGCGCCGTGTTGCGCCGCGAACGCCTCGGCGCGCTCGTCGCGCCAGCGGAACGGAAAAACCTCGATGCCGTTGTCGACGGCGACGGTCAACGCGGTCGTGAAGGAGAGCACGTCGAAGACGGCGACAACGGCCACCTCCGGCGCGAGGTTCCTGGCACCGGCCAATCCCCAGTCGAAACGAGCCCGGAAACCGCTCTGGATATACGGATCGCCCATCCGGGCAAAGCTAGCGACCGCCCGCACCGCCAGCCACCGAATTCAGGCGATGGTGGCTTCCGCGATGCCGCGCGCGGTCGCGATCCGCTGTGCTTCCTCGGCGACATCCGGGACCCTGAGCCCATCGAACGGGTCGAGCTGGAACTCCAGCCGCCGCTTGCCGACCGCCTTGGCCCGCCACGCGCCGACGATCTCCCCGTCGGCCAGCACCGCGCCCGGATTGCCGAGAATGCCCCACAACACCTTGCGCGCCTTGGCATCCGGCACGATCATCGTCCGGTCGCGAGTTTGCAGGTACGGGTCGCCGGGCGGGAGCAGCCGCACCTGCGGCGGTTCGGGTGGCTCGCGCAGCGCGTCGACATCCTCCTGTGGAAAGAAACCCTTCGTGCCGTCGACATCGACCTCGACCAGGTCGCCCGGCCAGTTCTTCGCCAGCTCGGTCTTGTTGACGCTGAGGAAATCCGCGACGTCGGCAGGACGAGCCGGACCGAGAAAACGCAGACAGGCCCGGACGAGCTCGGCGCGCTTCGCCGGATCGTGCACCGGACGAACCCAGCCGGGCGTCGGCGTGATCAGGGTGGTTCTGGCGTCGGTGTCGAGCCAGGCACCGGCCATACCGGCGGCCAGGCGGAACAGCGAGTCGTAGATGTGCGTCGCCTGACACGCCTTGCACCACATGGTCATCGACTCGTCGACCCGCTCGGTGATCGCCGCGCTCGCCACGCCCTTGGTCATCGGCTCGCCGAGCACGTCGAGCATGGCGTCGGTGGCCTGCTCGATCAGTTCGGTCGCGGACCGGCCGGTGCCGGCCAACCGGGCGCTCGGCCAGTTCAGCCTGGTCACCGCATCCACCTCGGTCGCTGGCCAGAGCGCGGCCGCGACACCGGGCAGGTCCGCATCATGGTGCAGGTGCGGGGAAACCCGGTAGGTCCAGGCGATGCGCAGACCGGTGAAGTCCGCCGGGGTCGACGGCAACCGGACCGCGCAGGCCAGCCGGGCCGAACCGGGCGGCGTGTTCTGCACGCCCAATCCGATGATCGCCAGGGCCTGCGGCGACGTGACGTCGCGCCGCAGGCCCTGCGCGGCGATCCGGTACGCGAGTACTGCCTCCCGGTCGGCCTTCACGATCAGTGCGCCCTCTGCTCAATGCGCGAAGTGCCGGGTGCCGGTCAGGTAGAGCGTGACCCCGGCGGCTTCCGCTGCCGCGGTCACCTCGGCGTCCCGCACCGAACCGCCGGGCTGCACGACTGCCCGCACACCCGCGTCGAGCAGCACCTGGAGACCGTCCGGGAACGGGAAGAACGCGTCCGACGCGGCCACCGCGCCCTTGGCCCGGTCGCCCGCCCTGGACACCGCGAGCCGGGCCGCGTCGACCCGGTTCACCTGGCCCATGCCGACACCGACAGACGCGCCGTCGTGCGCGAGCAGGATCGCGTTGGACTTGACCGTGCGAATCGCCCGCCAGGCGAAGGCCAGGTCGGCGAGGGTCTGCTCGTCGACCGGGTCGCCGGTGGCCAGCGTCCACTTGGCCGGGTTGTCGCCCTCGGCCGAGATGGTGTCGACCTGCTGCACGAGCAGCCCGCCGGACACCGGACGCATTTCCGCGCCACCGCGCACCGGCGGCTCGGCGATCAGGATGCGCACGTTCTTCTTGCGCGCCAGCACGTCCACCGCGCCGTCCGCGTAGGAGGGCGCGATGACGACCTCGGTGAAGATGTCCGCGACCTGCTCGGCCATCGCCACGCTGACCGGACGGTTCGCCGCGATGATGCCGCCGAACGCACTGGTCGGGTCGCAGGCATGCGCCTTGCGGTGCGCGTCCGCGATGTCCACAGCGGACACCGCGATGCCGCACGGGTTGGCGTGCTTGATGATCGCCACGCAGTCCTGCTCGTGGTCGTGCGCCGCACGCCAGGCCGCGTCCGCGTCGATGTAGTTGTTGTACGACATCTCCTTGCCGTGCAACTGCTTCGCGGTCGCCAGCCCGGCCGAGCCACCGTTGTTCACGTACAGCGCGGCGGCCTGGTGCGGGTTCTCGCCGTAGCGCAGCGGCGACGCCTGGGTCCAGGTCGCGCCCAGCCAGGCCGGGAACGGCTCCGCCGACGCGGACAGGACACTGCCCATCCAGGAGGCGACCGCGACGTCGTAGGAGGCAGTGTGCCGGTAGGCGTCGGCGGCCAGCGCGCGCCGGTCGGCCAACGTGAAGCCACCCGCGTTGACCTGCTCGATCACCCACTCGTAGCGGGTCGGGTCGACCACGACGGCCAGGTTCGCGTGGTTCTTGGCAGCGGCCCGGACCATCGCAGGACCGCCGATGTCGATCTGCTCCACACACTCGTCCGGGCCCGCGCCCGACGCGACGGTCTGGGTGAACGGGTACAGATTGGAGATCAACAGCTCGAACGGTTCGACGTCGAGTTCGGCCAGCTGAGCGACGTGCGCGGGGTTGCCGACGTCGGCGAGCAGACCGGCGTGCACGCGCGGGTGCAGGGTCTTGACCCGGCCGTCCAGGCTCTCCGGGAACCCGGTCAGCTCCTCGATCGCGGTGACCGGGATGCCCGCCTCGCTGATGGCGCGGGCACTGTTGCCGGTGGACACCAGGCGCACCCCGGCCGCATGCAGCGCGGTCGCCAGCTCCACCAAGCCGGTCTTGTCGCTGACGCTGACCAGCGCGCGCTTGACGGGACGCCGACCGTCCACTGTGTCTGGTCCGGGCTGGGTTGCGGTCACGGGATACTTACCTTTCGTCCGTTCACGGTTGCGCCCTCGCGGGCGAGCCTGGCGACCACCTCGACCAGCAGTCGCCGTTCGACGGCTTTGATTCGGGCGTGCAGTTCCCCGGCCTGTTCGCCGGGCTCCACGACAACGGGTTGCTGGGCCAGAATCGGCCCGGTGTCGACGCCCTTGTCGACCAGGTGCACGGTGCAGCCAGTGACCTTCACGCCGTACGCCACCGCGTCCTGCACCGCGTGCGCGCCCGGGAAGGCGGGCAGCAGCGCCGGATGCGTGTTGATCATGCGGCCGGCGAAGCGGTCCAGGAAAGCAGGACCGACGATCTTCATGAACCCGGCCGACACCACGAGATCGGGCTGGTAGGCGGCGACCGCGTCGGCGAGCGCGACATCCCACGCGTCCCGATCGGGGTGGTCGGCGAGCCGGACCACGAACCCGGGCACGCTGGCCCGCTCGGCACGGGCCAGCCCGTCCACCCCGGCCCGATCGGAGCCGACGGCCACGATCCGCACCGGGTAGTTCGCGTCCTCCGTGGCGTCGAGCAGGGCCTGCAACAGCGTGCCGGTACCGGAGAGCAGTACGACGACGCGCACCGGCAGCGGAAAGCTCAGGGTGGATTGTTGGGTCACGACCGACCTCCGGCGGGGGTCGCGGAGGCGGGGGCCCCGGCTAGGGGACGGTGACGAGACAGCGGGCTCTCCTGACAGGCGGTGTCACATGCCTGACCAGCGTATGTTGTGCACAGTTGATCTTCGCGAGCAGGGCTACTCGACCGGTTCATCCTGTTCGGGCTCGTCTGCCGGGTCGTCCTCGGCCACCTGGACGTGATCCTCGGCGTCGTAATCCGCCGGATCAGGCTGCGCTTCGTCCTCGGCCTCGGCCTTGTCCTGTTCGTCGTCCTCTTCGTCGTCCTCGAAGACCTCGTCTTCGTCATCCTCGTCCGGGTCGCTGAGCGCGTCGACCACCCGCTCGGTCAACGACGTCAGCGCCTCCGGGCGCGGCCCGGCGACCACCGCGGTGATCGCGCCGGCGATCCCGATCCAGCCGAGCGCGGACAACGCCAGCAGCCCGGCCGCGATCGTCACCGGGTTGAACGGACCATCCGCGACCGTGCCACCCGCGAACGCGGCCAGCACCAGGCAACCGAACGCCACGACCAGGGCAGCGACGCCGACCGCACGCAACCGGCCCAGCGCCCGATCCGGTCGCGGCTGCGCGTTCCCGCGCCGGGACCGCGCGGGCACCGGATCGGTTACCCGCCGGCACGCCCAACCGACGCCGACCCCAACCGCGGCGGGCAACAGGAGCACCGCCACCCACCACGGCGCGGAGCGCACCGGCACCGCGCCCAGCAACGGCAGGCCGAGCACCGGACCAGGGTGGAAAGCCAGCGGCCGGACGACCAGCGCACCGAGCGAAAAACCCGGACCGACCGCGAAGGACAACGCGCCGACCAGCACGTTGGGCAGATACGCCAACGACAACAACAACAGGCCCAGGCCGCCACCGAAACCCGGCCCGTCGGCTCGGAACATGGCGGTCACGGTGGGCCAGGACAGCACCAGGCCGAGCAGCAACAACACCGCTCCAGCAGCGAACAGCCCGACCAGACCGAGCATGCCCGCACGCAACCCCGCCCTGGTCGGCTCGTCTGCCTTGGCCAGCACCGCAGCGCGCAGACCACACCGTCCGGAAAGGCCGATCGCGGTGCCGAGCACGCCGAACAACGCCCCGAGCAGGAACGCGAGCAACGGCGAAGACAGCACCTCGTTGCTCGATCCGACCAGCGAGAGCAACACCCCGAACGCGGCGTGGCCGGCACCGACCGCGAAGAAGATCGGCACCGCGTGCCGTGGCGTGCTCGCACCGAGCCGGTCTGCGGCGCCGATCGCGGCCCGCGCCGCCAGGAACACCACCCCGACCGTCGGCAACAGCGGCAACATGCCGAGCGGATGACCGCCGATGATCAGCGGCACATGGGTCGCGGCCAGCCACGCAGGTCCGGTCGCGGCCAGAATCCCGCCGGCCGAAATGCTGCTCCCCGGCGCGATCGCCACCACGAACGCGAGCAGCGCCGCCAGCACCACATAGCCGGCGACCAGCGGACCGAGCGCGGCGAAGATCAGGACGCGCGCCTGCTCACCGCGAGTCGCCTGGTCCTCGTCAACCCGGGCGGCCGGCCGGAGGTCGTCGGCAACCTGTGTTGCAGATGGAGCGGGCATACACCCACTCTGACGTAGCGGTTAGCCCGTCCGGGGCAGCCACGCCGCAAGCGATTGCCGCCCAAATGGCTGATCAGGCGACTACCGAATGCAACAGGTTCAGATCAAGGTCCAGATCGGGTTCAGGAGGAGCTGGGGTAGTCGCCCGGCGGCGTCTGCGGCTGCTGCTGGGAGATCTGGCCCGGCTGCTGGAGGAACATCGTGGACTGCGGCGCCGGGTTCGACGCGGGCGGCGGAGTCACGTAGTGGGTGGCCGACTCGGGCTTGCGCTGCTGCTGGGGCTGCTGCACGGTCACCGTCGGCTGGGCCTGGTTCTGCGGCTGCTGCTGCGGGGCCTGGCGCGGCTGCTGCGCCTGCGGGAACGGACCGGACTGCGGGAAGGTGCCCGGCGCCCCGTACGGCACCGCCGGTCGCGGCGCGAACTTGATCAGCCCGAATTCGAGCAGCAGCGCGAACACCGAACCGAGGAACTGCAACAGGCCCAGGATCAGGATGATGATCGCGATCGTCGGCGTCGACGTGCCGCCACCCGAGGACTGGATGACCGCCGCGAGCACCGACAGACCACCGACCGTGCTGAGCAGCGCCGCGAACGGCAGCGTCTTCGGCCCTCTTGGCAATACGTGCAAACCGGCCAGCAGACCACCACCCAGCAGCACCATCACCTGCAAGCTCAGGCTCGCCGCGTTCGACGTGAAGCTGCAGAAGTAGTTCGCCAAACCCAGAACCATGACGGCCAAGGTGACCAGCGACGGCAAGCCCAGATCCATCAGCGGATTCGAGCGCGAAGCGGGCCGAGGCCCGTAGCCGACCTGCGGTTGCGGGGGCTGCCCCGGGTAACCACCGGGCTGGCCGGACGGGAACGACATGTGCGCTCTCCCTCAACTAGAAACGCTCGAACCCCGAACAGAACTGGGAATTTCGCCGAAACAGTAACCGAATCCATTTGATGGACGCGTGAAGCCCGTCTCGGGTTCCGTACAGTACAAACGCGACGGGGCCGGACGCCATACCGACGTCCGGCCCCATTCGTTGGTGCTTTTGGTGGGTCATGCCCGGTAGCTCGACCCGGTGGCTCAGCCCAGCGACTTGATCACTTCGCGGGCGAGTTCGGCGGTTTCGCTCGGGGTCTTCCCCACCCGAACACCCGCCGCCTCCAACGCTTCCTTCTTCGCCGCCGCCGTCCCCGACGACCCCGACACGATCGCGCCCGCATGCCCCATCGTCTTACCCTCCGGCGC
>DASXOJ010000138.1:0-3917 GCA_036494465.1 Pseudonocardiaceae bacterium | reverse complement strand
CGGTGGTGGATGTGCTGGCGACGGAAACCGGCTACGCTGTGTCCGACGCGGGCGGCGAATTCCGCAGCGTGGCTGAGCAGGATCTCACGATGGTCATCGAGGCGATCCGGCACGTCTAGGAGCCGTTGTGGCGCAGCCGCTTGACGACTATCTGCGTAATGGCGCGGAAATCTACCGTCGTTCGTTCGCGACGATCAGAGCCGAAGCCGAACTGGCCGGCTTTCCGGACGAGCTGGCCACTGTCGCGGTACGGATGATCCATGCCTGCGGCATGGTCGACATCACCGCCGACATCGAGGCGTCTCCCGATCTCGTGCGCTCGGCCCGGTCCGCCTTAGGTGCTGGCGCACCGATCCTGTGCGACGCGAAGATGGTCGCGAGCGGGATCACCCGGGCCCGGCTGCCGGCGGACAATGAGATCATCTGCACGTTGGCCGACCGACGAGTTCCCGGCATCGCGGCGGAGATCGGCAACACGCGTTCGGCGGCGGCGGTCGACCTGTGGGCCGAACGACTGGACGGTTCCGTTGTGGCCGTTGGCAATGCGCCCACCGCGTTGTTCCGGCTGCTGGAGTTGATCGCCATCGGCGGCGCGCGCCCCAGCGCCGTGCTCGGACTGCCGGTCGGCTTCATCGGTGCCGCCGAGTCCAAACGGGCGCTCGCCGACAGTGGGCTGCCCTACCTGGTCGTGCACGGTCGACGCGGCGGCAGTGCGCTGGCCGTCGCCGCGGTCAACGCGCTCGCCTGCGAACGCGAATAGCGCCTGCCCGAGTTCCCGTCGCAGTCCGTTGAAATGAGGAGGACCATGCGCGGCACCCTGTACGGCGTCGGTCTCGGCCCGGGCGATCCCGAGCTCGTGACGGTCAAGGCCGCGCGGCTGATCGCGGCCGCCGACGTGATCGCCTACCACATGGCCCGGCACGGCCGGTCGATCGCGCGCACCATCGCCGAGCCCTACCTGCGTACGGGCCAGGTCGAGGAACCGCTGGTCTACCCGGTCACCACGGAGGCCACCGACCACCCTGGCGGATACCAGGGCGCCATGGAGGAGTTCTACACGCGCGCGGCCGCGCGGCTGGCCGAACACCTGCAAGCCGGTCGGGACGTTGTCCTGCTGGCCGAGGGCGACCCGCTGTTCTTCAGTTCCTACATGCACATGCACCGCAGGCTCACCGCTCGATTCGACGCGGTGATCGTGCCCGGTGTGACCGCGATCGCCGCTGCCTCGGCCGCGAGCGCAACGCCCTTGGTGGAGGGGCAGGAAGTCCTCACCGTGTTGCCTGGGACGCTGCCGCGCGCAGCGCTGGCCGAACACCTGCGCCGCAGCCAGGCGGCGGCGATCATGAAGCTGGGCCGCCACTTCGACACGGTGCGCGCCGCACTGGCCGATGCCGGCCGGCTGGACGACGCCCGTTACGTGGAGCGCGCTTCGCACGAGCGGCAACGGATGTGCGCTGTCGCCGACGTCGACCCGGCGACCGTGCCGTACATGTCGCTGATCCTGGTGCCCGGCACCCAGGCCGCGGCTCCGGCGCCCGTGCCAAGGGAAGTCGAGCAAACCGGAGCGGCCCGGGGCGAGGTCGTGGTGATCGGTCTCGGTCCGGGCCCTCGGGACTGGCTGACCCCCCAGGCCCAGGCCGAGCTGGCCAACGCCGAGCACATCGTCGGATATCAGACCTATGTGGACAGGGTGCCGGTCAATCCGCGTCAGCAACGGCACGCCAGCGACAACAAGGTGGAGGCGCAACGGGCCGAGTTCGCGCTCGACCTGGCTCGACGCGGCGCGCGGGTCGCGGTGGTCTCCTCCGGCGATCCGGGCGTGTTCGCTATGGCCAGTGCGGTATTCGAGGTCGCGGAGCAGTCGCGCTACGAGGATGTGCCGGTGCGCGTGGTACCGGGCCTCACCGCGGCCCAGGCGGTGGCCAGCCGGGTGGGGGCACCGCTCGGACACGACTTCTGCGTCTTGTCGCTCTCCGAACGGCTCAAGCCCTGGGAGGTGGTGCTCCGTCGGCTGGAAGCGGTTGCGGTGGCCGATTTCGTGCTGGCCGTCTACAACCCGGCTTCGGCGAAGTCGGGACGCAATCGGGTCGCCGCCATGCGCGATGTGCTGTTGCGGCACCGTGATCCGGACACCCCGGTCGTCATCGGCCGCGCGGTCGGCTCGGCCACCGAATCGGTGCGCACGGTGCGGCTTGCCGACCTGGATCCGGCCCAGATCGACATGCAGACGCTGCTCATCGTCGGGTCCTCGCAGACCAGGGTGACCCAGACCAGGGTCGCGCAGGGGCGAACGGGCTCGATGGTCTACACGCCACGCAGTTACCCGGACGTCTTGGTGGAATCAGCCATCGGCTGAGGCAGCGCCGGCAACGGTGCGCAGCCAGGCCACTGCGGCGTCGACCGTCTCCACGGCGGCCACGCCTGGTGGCAGCGGCGGGCGGGACACCATCAGCACCGGCACGCCGAGTTGTTCGGCCGCGGCGAGTTTGGCCGAGGTGAGGTCGCCGCCACTGTCCTTGGTGACCAGCAGCGCGACCTGGTGCGCACGCATCAGGTCACGTTCACTGTCCACAGTGTATGGACCGCGATCGAGCAGTAGATCGGTCCTCGGCGGCAGCGGCTGCTGTGGTGGATCGACCGTCCTGATGAGATAGCGGTGTCTGGCGTCGGTGGCGAACACGGCGAGCTCACCCCGTCCGGTGGTCAGGAAGACGCAGCTGTCGTCCGGGACGAGTGCCGTTATCCGGCCGGGCGCGTCCCCGATCGACGCGATTCGATGCCAGTTCCCGGACCAGCCCGGTCGGCGCAGCACCAGCAGCGGCAGCCCCAGTCGCAGACACGCGCGTTCGGCATGTCGCGTCATGACGGCCGCGAACGGATGCGTCGCGTCCACGACCGCGCCGACACGTTCGACGCGGAGATACCGCACCAGGCCGCCGATCCCGCCGAAGCCGCCGACCCGCGTCGGTCCGACCGGAAGCACCGGATCGCGTACCCGGCCTGCCAACGACGAGACGAACTCGATACCCGGCAGCTCGGTCAACGCGGCTGCCAGCTGCCGTGCCTCCCCGGTTCCGCCCAGCACCAGTACTTTCATCGAACCCTCGCCAACGAGTAGAGGTGGCTGTCGCGGAAGCCGCGCGCGCCGAGCACCCGCCCGACGATGATCACCGCCGTTCGGCGGACCCCTTCGGCACGTACCTGCCCTGCGATGTCGGCGAGACTCCCGCGCAGCACCACCTGGTCGGGCCGGCTGGCGAAGGCGACCACCGCGACCGGGCAGTCGGCGCCGTAGTGCGGAATCAGTTCGGCCGCGATCCCGTCGATGTGCGCGACCGCGAGGTGCAACACCAGCGTCGCGCCGATGGCGCCGAGCGAAGCGAGCCGTTCCCGCTCGGGCATGGGCGTCGCCTCGTTGCTGATCCGGGTCAGGATCAGCGTCTGGCCGACCCCCGGAACCGTCAGTTCCCGGTTGAGCGCGGCGGCGGCGGCCGCGAACGCGGACACGCCCGGCGTGACGTCGTAGCCGACGCCGGCATCGTCGAGACGGCGCAACTGCTCGGCCATCGCGCTGAACACCGACGGGTCACCCGAACACAACCGGGCGACGTCCTGGCCTCGGCCGTCCGCATCGACCAGTTCGGCGGTGATCTCGTCGAGGGTCAGCCCGGCGGTGTCGACCAGGCGTGCTCCCGGTGGACAGTGCGCCAGCACGTCACCCGGCACCAGGCTGCCTGCGTACAGACAGACCGGCGAGGACGCGATCAGCGCTTGCGCGCGCAGGGTGATCAGGTCGGCACTTCCCGGCCCGGCGCCGATGAAGTGGATCGTCATGGACAGTTCTCCTTGTGGTAGGTCCACTGGGTCACCGGCAGGGCGGGGCGCCAAGTGGTGAATCCGCCCAGCGGAGCGGCCTT
>DASXOJ010000137.1:0-10392 GCA_036494465.1 Pseudonocardiaceae bacterium | reverse complement strand
CCACACCACCACCAGAATCGATGCGGTTCAGATGCTCCCGGTCGACGCGGCCGGGCAGCTCACCGAACCCACGGTGCCGAAGGTGCTGGCCGCCGATCCGGCGACCGCCTCCAACTGTTCGAGGGAGAACTCGCCGTCCGGCCGGGGCGGCAGCACCGGCGTGGCGACGTCGTCGGTGAGGTGGATGCCGTACTCACCGAGCACCGTCCTGGGTTGAGCCTGGTATCGCGCGGTCAGATCGTCGTCCGCCCATGCCTGCGCGACGAGCCGGGCGAAGCGCTTGCGGTCGGGTTCGGCGAGGGTGTTCTCGTCCATGACTCCCCGTTCCCAGGTTCGCCGACCGTCGGGTCAGCTGGCTTCCGGGGCGACGCCGAGGCTGCCGAAGGTGCCGCAGCAGGCGCCGGGGCAGGTGGCGGTGCCCATGGTGCCGAAGGTGCTGGCCGCCGCACCGGCGACGGACTCCAGCTGCTCGACCGAGAACTCGCCTTCCGGGCGGGGCGGCAGGACCGGGTTCTGCAGGCCCTCGCCCTCGCGGACCTCGATGCCGTACTCGGCCAGCACCGCGGCCGGGTTGTCCTGGTAGCGCTGGGTCAGGGCGTCGTCGGCCCACGCAGCCGCGACGAGGCGGGCGAAGTTCTTGCGGTCGGACTCGGAAATGTTGTCAGCCATGGTGTCTCCTCCGTCGAGTTTCGCGTTTCCGGTGTCTCGCGACTGGGACAACCATGCCGGTCAGGAGGGGTGCGGCAGCAGTGTCGCGATGCGCGGACAAAGCACCTCTCGCGCATGTCAAAGGGCAGTCGCGGGGCATGACAACCGGCGCGCCGATGTCATGATCCGGACATCGTTAACCATTAACCAACTGATAGGTGTCAATGGCGAATGCTTTCGAACGGGCTCGAAACGGTCGTACCGTACTGGTCGTCGCTCAACGTCGAACTGGGGAGATTGTTGTCGTGACCACAAAAACCGTTTTGCGTGCGTCGTTCGTCGCGGTGGCCGCAACAGCAGCGATGGTGCTCGGCGCCGGCGTCGCTGCCGCCGCCACCGGAACCGTGAACACCACCTCCGGCGCGCCGGTCAACGTACACACCGGACCGACCGTGGGCAGCAGCGTGGTGACCACGGTCGCCAGCGGGACGTCGGTGACCGTCGACTGCCAGACCACCGGCGACAGCGTGACCGGCAAGTACGGCACCAGCACCCTCTGGGACCACCTGCCCACCCAGGGCGGCTACATCTCCGACACCTACGTCTACACCGGATCCGACGGCCAGATCGCGCCCACCTGCGGTGGCAGCAGCGGCCCGGTCTGCTCCGCCGCCGGCCTCAACGACCCGAACACCTGCGCGCAGGCCGTTGCCTGGGCCAAGGCGCACATCAGCACCAGCGACAACCCGGACTACTACGAGCGCTGCGACCACGTGGTCGGCCTCGCCTACGGCTTCTCGGCGAGCGGATCGACGACCGCCTACGCGCACTGGAACGCGATCCCCAGTCAGTACAAGTACGCGGGCGTCACCACGGTGCCCGCGGGCGGACTGGCGTTCTTCAGCAGCGGCAGCGGTGCCGGGCACGTGATGCTCTCCACCGGCGGTGGCCAGTTCGCGTCGTCCGACATCCACGGCAACGGCACGTACAGCTACACGACCATCAGCGAGATCGAGAACACCTGGGGCGAGCACTACCTGGGCTGGGCGCAGCCCTGGTTCCAGGCCAACCACTGATCCCCGTCACTGGTTGACCCGGACGGCGTCCGGGGCGGGTTGGTTGGTAGCCACCTTGCCCCGGACGCCGAGTATGCAGGCGATCATGAGCAGCGCGAGCACGGATACATAGGTCGCGACCGACCACCACTTCCCACCGGTGGCGTCGAGTAGCAGCGATGCGATGGTCGGGGTCAGCGCGCCGCCGAGCACGGTGGCGATCTGGAACCCGAGCGAGATGCCGCTGTACCGGATCCGGGCCGGGAACATTTCGGTGAACAGCGCCGCGGTGACGCCGAAGGGCAGGCCGCCGATGAAGTCGGCGACGGCGAAGGCGACGAACACCATCGGCACCGAGCCAGAGCCGAGCATGGCGAACAACAGGAACGGCGCGATCACCAGCAGAATCCCGCACAGCAGGTAGACCCGCAGCCTGCCGAACCGGTCGGAGAGCCAGCCCGCCAACAGGATCCCGGCGATATAGAAGAACCCGGCGACGAGGTTGGCGTTGACCGCGACCGACTGGCTCAGGTGCAACTGGTGGACCAGGTAGGACACCACGAACACGCCGAGCATGTAACCGAATGCCGCTGTGCCCATGTACATGCCGATGGCGAGGCCGATGCGGCCGGGGAAGCGGCGAATGGTCTCCAGCACCGGGGCCTTCTGCGGGGCGTCACCTTCGAGAACGTGCTGGAACACCGGCGATTCGTCGATCTTGCGCCGGACCACGATGCCGACGATCACCAGCACGATGCTGAGCAGGAACGGGATTCGCCATCCCCAGGCGGCCAGCTGTGCCGGGCCGAGGATCGCGAGCAGCAGCGAAAGCGTTGCGCTGGACAGGATGATGCCCCAGCCGCTGCCGGTCTGCACGAGTGACGCGTACCAGCCGCGACGTTTCGGTGCGGTGCTCTCCACCATGAGGCTCACCGCACCACCCCATTCCCCGCCGACGCCGAAGCCCTGCGCGAAGCGCAGCACCGCCAACAGGATCGGCGCCCAGATGCCCGCGGTGGCGTAGGTCGGCAGCAGGCCCATGCAGAACGTGGTGCCGCCCATCAGGCACAGGCTCCACATCAGCATCGAGCGCCGCCCGTACTTGTCGCCGAGGTGCCCGAAGACGATGCCGCCCAGCGGCCGGGACAGGAACCCCACGGCATAGGTGACGAACGCGAGCAGGATGCCGACTCCCGGGCTCGCGGACGGGAAGAACAGTGTGGCGAACACGATCGCGGTGAGCGTGCCGTAGACGTTGAAGTCGTAGACCTCGATCGTGTTGCCGATCAAGGTGGCCGCGCTCAGTTTCCAGGTCGAGGTCACGCATCCTCCGCAGCAGACGTCATTGTACAGAACAGGCCTGTATACAGCGTCACTGTCGATCAGCGCAGCCGTTTCAGTAGGAGTCCTGAAAAACAGGACTGCTTTCCTTATTTACAGGACATTGCTACAGTGATTGACGTTGACGTGAAGCGACGCTGCCGAGGTGAAGCCATGCGATATGTGTCCGTTGAGCGCGACGGAGTGCGATGCGCGGCGCTGGTCCGCGACGACCGGGCGATCCCGATGGCCGGTGTCACCGAACTCGGCCGCGACACCCCGATCGACCTGTTACGCGCTCCCGAACTGCGCGAACAGGACGCTTTTCCGCTTGCCGAGGCCCGTCTGCTGCCGGTGGTGCCGAACCCGCAGAAGATCATCTGCGTCGGCCTGAACTACCGGTCGCACATCGAGGAGACGCACCGCGACCTGCCGACGTATCCGGTGCTGTTCACCAAGTTCCCACCGAGCCTGATCGGCGCGGACGACGAGATCGCGGTACCCGCCGAGTCGGGCCAGGTCGACTACGAGGCCGAGCTGACCATCGTGATCGGCGCCCCGGCTCGACGGGTACCTGCCGAGCGGGCGCGCGCGGTGGTCGCCGGTTACGCCATCGCCAACGACGTGACCATGCGCGACTACCAGTACAAGACGCACCAGTGGTTGCAGGGCAAGGCATGGGACGCGTCGACCCCGCTCGGGCCGTACCTGGTCACCGAGGACGAGATCGGCGACCGGGTCGGTTCGCTGGACATCAGCCTGAGCCACAACGGAACGGTGTTGCAGTCCTCGAACACGGACCGGCTCATCTTCGACGTCGACACGCTGGTCAGCACGATCTCCGAGTTCACGACGCTGCTGCCCGGCGACCTGATCCTGACCGGCACACCCGGCGGCGTCGGTTTTCGCCGCGACCCGCAGGTCTTCCTCACGCCCGGCGACACGGTCAGCGTGACCATCGACGGGCTCGGCACGCTGACCAATCGCGTCTCCCCCGAACAGAAAGCGAGTTGAACGATGGCGATCGTCGAGTTGGGACACACCGGTCTGTGGGTGGAGGACCTGGAGACCATGCGCGAGTTCTACACCCGCGTGCTCGGGTTGACCGTCACCGACGAGGACGCCGATCGCGAGATCGTGTTCTTCAGTTCCCGCCCGGAAACCGAGCACCACGAGTTCGTCATCCAACGTGGCCGGACCGCCGCCCCCGGCGCGAAACTGACCCATCAGATCTCCTGGCGGATCGACTCGGTGGAGACGCTGGTCGAGTACCACCAGCGGTTCCAGGCCGAGGGCATCAACGTGCAGCAGGAAGTCACGCACGGAAACGCCTACGGGATCTACTTCTTCGACCCGGAGGGCAACCGCAACGAGGTGTACGTCCGGGTGGAGAAGGATGTGCGGCAGCCGTTCCGCAAGTCGCTGAACCTGGACCAGTCGGTGCCGGAGATCGAGGCGGAGGCCGAGCGGCTACTCAACGACGGTACCGCCCCCTATCAGCCGGTGCAGTGACGACTGGTGAACCGCAGGTTCAGCGGCGGTCGAAGGTCAGGTGGACGGCCTTCGTTTCGGTGAAGCTGAGCAGTTCCTCCAGGCATTCCTCGCGCCCGATGCCGGAGGACTTCACGCCGCCGAACGGGGTGCCGACGAAGTGCTGCGACGAGTTGTTGATCCACACGTAGCCGACTTCCAGCGCGGACGCGACGCGGTGCGCGCGGTTGAGGTCGTTCGTCCAGACCGAACCGGTGAGCCCGTATTCGACGGCGTTGGCGAGTTCGATCGCCTCGGCTTCGTCGTTGAAGGGCAGGACCGAGAGCACCGGGCCGAAGATCTCCTCGCTGGCGATGCGCATGTCCTGGCGCACGTTGGTGAACACGGTCGGCGGCACGCACAACGCGCTTTCGCGACCGGGGATGGTCACCGGCGCACCGCCGGTCGCCGCGATGGCGCCTTCGGCGTGGCCGAGTTCGAGATAGCGGGTGACCTTGTCGAACTGTTCCTTGCTGACGAGCGCGCCCACATCGGTTTCCTGGTCGAACGGGTCGCCGATGCGCAGCGCGTCCACCTGTTTCTTGATCTCCCCGACGGTCGCGTCGTGGATGTCCGCGTGCACGACGAGTCGCGACGTCGAGCCGCAGGACTGGCCCGCCCAGGAGAAGTTCATGCCGCGCACGGCGGCTGCCGCGACCTCGGCCGGATCGGCGTCGGCAAAGGCGACGAGCGCGTTCTTGCCGCCGAGTTCGAGACTGACCTGCTTGACCGCGACCTCGGCCGCGGCGCGCTGGATGCGCATGCCGGTCGGGGCGCTGCCGATGAACGCGATGCGGCGGATCGCCGGGTGCGTCACGATCGCCTCGCCGGTCGCCGGCCCGCTGCCGGAGAGGATGGACAGCACACCGGGCGGCAGCACGCCGGCGACGAGTTCGCCGAGGCGCAGCGCGGACAGCGGGGTTTGGTGCGGTGCCTTGAGGATCACGCAGTTTCCCGCGGCCAGCGGCGCGGCAATCTTGCCTGCCGCGAACATGATCGGGTGGTTGTACGGGATGATCCGCGCGACGACGCCGATCGGCTGCCGGATGGTGTAGTGCAGTTCGTTGCTGCTGAACGGAATGGTTTCGCCGGTCGCCTGGTGGGCCAGGTCGGCGAAGTAGTCGATCATGGCGGCACCCGCGTGCACGTCCCCCGTGGACAGCCTGATGATGTTTCCACCGTCTATTGTGTCCAGTTCGCCGAGCTCGGTCGCGTTCTCCCGCAGGATCGCGGCGATCTGGCGCAGTACGGCGGCGCGTTCGCGGACCGGCGTCGCCGCCCAGACCGGGAAGGCCGCTTTGGCAGCCAGAACGGCGGTTTCGACGTCGGCGGCGTCCGCGTCCGGGACATCCGCGATGACGTCACCGGTGACCGGGGAGGCGTTCGGGTAGGTGGCGCCGGTGCCTGCGGGCACCAGGTTTCCACCGATCAGCAGGGACCACTTGCGGTCTCGGGTGGTGGCGATCACGGTTGTCTCCTGTCGGATGCGGGTCAGCGGACGGTGAGGCCGCCGTCGACGTTGAGGGTCTGGCCGCTGATGAAGGCGCTGTCCTGGCCGAGCAGGAACGCGACCGCGCCGACGAGATCCGTTGGGCCCGCCGGCCTGCGCACGCTCTGCGCGGCGACCTGGGCGGCGACCTGCTCCGGCGTGATGGTGCCGCGCGGGATCTCGGTGCGCACCGAGCCGGGGGTGACCGCATTGACCCGGATGCCGTCGTCGGCGAGCTCGCGGGACATGGCGTAGGTCAGGCCGATCACGCCCGCCTTGGACGCGACGTAGTGCGCGTAGTGCGGCCTGCCGATCCACACCGCACTGGCCGCGATGTTCACGATCGCGGATGCGTCCGCGCCGCGCAGCAACGGCAGCAGTGCGGTGGTGATCTGCCAGGTGCCGGTGAGGTTCACGCCGATGACGCGGTTCCACTCGTCGGCCGGGATTTCCCAGAACGGCTTCATGGTCAACGTCGAGAACATCGCCGCGTTGTTGACAAGGCCGTGCAGCGAGCCGACGCTGTCGCGCAGTTCCTCGGCGGCGGCGCGGCACGAGGCGGCGTCGGCGATGTCGACGGCGAGCGCACGGCCCTGCCCGCCCTTGGCGGTGATCTCGTCGGCGACGGCGAGCCCCCGGTCCACGTTGAGATCGGCGACCACCACGCGGTAACCGCGTTCGGCGAGGTCGATCGCCATGGCGCGGCCGATGCCCTGGCCGGATCCGGTGACCACGACGGTTCTGTTGGTGCTCATTGCTGGCCCTCATCTCGGGTTCGGGTGGCCTGGCGGGCGAGATGGCGCCAACCGGCCTCGATCTGGCTGTCCGGCCAGCACTGTTCGCGTTTGAGCAGCACTTCCTCGCGGTCGGACCAGGTCTTCGGGCCACCCGCCGCCAGCGCGTCGAGCTGGACGCGGCAGGCGCGGGCGAGCAGCACCGCATACATGACGCCGTGCGCGACGCTCCTTCCGGCGACCACGAGTCCGTGGCGCGGGAGCAGGCAACCGGGCGCGGCGCCGATGGTGCCTGCGAGCGCCGCGCCGAGTTCGCGGCTGTTGATCAGCGCGCCGGTGCGGGTGAAGCGGGGCACGTCGGGTTCGGTGAACAGCACGCCGTCGTGATTCAGCGCGCGCAAGGGCACCTCCAGCGAGGCGAACGCGGACGCGGCATTGGCGTGCGTGTGCACGGTGCAGTGCACGTCCGGCCGGGCGCGCATCAGCTCGGCGTGGATCGGATATTCGAGATGCCGCTTCGCATTGCCGGACAACACTTCTCCGTCCCACGACACCAGGACGACCCGGTCCGGCCGGACCTCGGTGAAGCCCCAGCCCGCCGCCTTCATCCAGACGCCGCGACCAGCTGGGTCGCGGAGGGCGAGGTGGCCCCATACGAGGTCGTCCTGGCCTGCCGCCGCCAGCGCGTGGTGCGCGGTGACCACCTGCTCGATCTCTGCCTCATCCGGCATTGCGCTCTCCCTTGAGCTACGGACCTCCCAACCGTATAGTCCTGATATACAGAATTCAAGTCCTCTTATCTAGGACATGCTGGAGGTCGTCGTGGATGTGTTGGACGCGGACGTCGCGGTCGTCGGGGCCGGGCCGGTCGGGATGACCGCTGCCGCGCTGCTCGCCCAGCACGGCCTTCGGGTCGTCGTGGTCGAGCGGAATGCCAGGACCAGCGACGAACCCAAGGCGATCAGCATCGACGACGAGGCGCTGCGCGTGTACCAGTCCGCAGGCATGGCCGACCGCACGCTGCGCATCGTCGTGCCTGGCACCGGCACCCGCTACTACGACACCGACGGCGCTCCCCTGTTCCAGGCCCGCGCCGAAATCCCCTACCGCCTCGGGCACCCGTTCAAGAACCCGTTCGCCCAGCCCGACCTGGAACGGGAACTGCTCGCGCACCTGACCGAGCAGCCAGGCGTGACCGTGTTGCTGGGCACCGAACTGCGCGACCTGCGCCAGGAGGCGGACGGAGTCGAAATACGAGGCGATCAGGTCGTGGTCCGCGCGCGCTATGTGCTCGGTTGCGACGGCGGACGGTCGACGGTGCGCGAATGCCTTGGCATCGGCATGACCGGACGCAGTCACGAGGACGTGTGGCTGGTCGCGGACGTGCTCGGCGACCAGCACACCGAGCGGTTCGGTATGCACCACGGCGATCCCGACCGTCCACTTGTGATCGTGCCGGGCCGGGACGGGCGCTGCCGCTACGAGTTCTACCTCTACCCTGGCGAATGCGCGGCAGGTGAACGACCGCCGTTCGAGCTGGTGCGCTCGTTGCTCGCGCCGTTCCGCCCGGTGCGGCCCGAGCAGGTGCAGCGCGCGGTCTGCTACCGGTTCAACGCGGTCGTTGCCGATGACTGGCGGCGCGGCCGGGTGTTCCTGCTCGGCGACGCCGCGCACATGATGCCGCCGTTCGCCGGTCAGGGTTTGAACTCCGGGGTGCGGGACGCGGCGAACCTGTGCTGGAAGATCGCCGGTGTGCTGCGTGGCGAGCTGACCGAGGCCGCGCTGGACAGCTACGAACAGGAACGCAAACCGCACGCCCAAGCCACCGTGCGGCTCTCCGCGCGGTTGGGCCGGATCGTGATGACCACCAACGCCCGCTTCGCGCGCCGCCGCGACGCGCTGGTCCGCGCCATGCTCGCCGATCCGGCGCAGCGCGCCTACCTGGAGTTCATGCGCTACCGGCCCGCGCAGCACTACCGGCACGGACTCGTCGCGCCGAGCGAGGCGGGCCAGGTCGGCGTGCTGCTCGGTCAGCCGCGCGTGTTCGACCTCCAGCAGGGGCGGATCACGCTGCTGGACGACGTGATCGGCGCCGGTTGGGCGCTGCTCGGCGTCGGTGTCCCTGCCGATGCGTACGCCGACGCGCAAGCAGCGTTGACGGGTCTGACGCACACCACCACGCACGTCACCGTCGGCGAACACCTGCCACCGACCGACGACCTGCCGCGCGCGCTCATCGACGTCGACGGTGGCCTGGACGCCGAGTTCGCCGTCTACCGCGACCGGTTCGTGCTGCTGCGCCCGGATCGCTTCGTCGGCGCGGTGTGGCGCGCCGGTGAGACGCTCGAATTGGCCGGTCAGCTCAGGATTGCACGACCCGCACTCGTTCGGTGATCTCCGCCCCGGCCGCGAGCACTTCGCGGATGATGCTCGCCTTGGCCTCCTCCGAGGTCCGCGAGCTGACCGCGGCCACGCTCACCCCGGCGACGACCGCGCCGGTGTCGTCGAAGATCGGCGCGGCAACACCGAGCACGCCATTGTCCACTTCGGAGCTACTGATCGAGTAGCCGTCGTTGCGGATCTGCTTGAGCCGCAACAACAACTTGTCCACGTCGGTCAGGGTGGCCGGGGTGAACCTGCGCAGCGGGTTCGCGCGCAGCACGGTCTCGGCTTCGGCCGGTGGAATCCAGGCGAGCAGCACGAGGGCGGACGCGCCCGCGTTGATCGGCAGCGTGGACCCGCGCTCGTAGGAGATCCGCACCCGGTGCGTCTGCGATTCGGCGCGCTCGACGCACACGACAAGATCGCCGACCCGCCTGGTCAGCAGCACGGTCTCGTGCACGGCGGCGGCAAGTTTTTCCATGGTCGGCAGGGCGACATCGGACAGGCCGTAGGTGCGGCGCGCGAGCCGCGCGAGTTCGAGCACGCGCAGGCCGAGCCGGAACCCGCCGCCTGGCGCCTCTTCCAGGAACCTGCCGACCACCAGGCTTTGCAGGTACCGGTACGCGGTGGACTTGGCGACCCCGAGGTCGGCGGCGACCGTCGCACCGGACAACACCGGCCGATCGTCCGAGAACATCCCGAGGATGTCCAGGGCACGATCGGCCGTGCTGTTACGTTCGCGGTAGGAGCTCGCCCCCACATCTCGTCCTGACATGCGAGACATGTTACCGCATATCAGGAAAGAGCGCCTCCGTGTTGCCAGAATAAACCGCGTCGTCCAGCACGTCCGCCAGCGCGGCAGCGGCGGCCACCGGGGTGAACGGGAAGTCGCTGCCATAGTGCAGGTGATCCGGGTCGGCGACCTGGCGCAGCGCGCCGAGCAGTTCCGGCACCGGCGCACCGGCCAGGTCGAAGTGCAGGCGCCGCAACGCCTTCCGCACGCTCGGCGGCGTCGCACCACCGGGCGGGGTGAGCAGCGGCAACAGCAGTTCCACCCGACCGGCGAGGACAGGCAGCGCGGCGCCCGCATGCGGGACGATGATGCGCAGGTTCGGATAGCGCTCCAGCACACCGGACAGGATCAGGTCGACGACCGAGCGGGTGGTGTCGAACATGAACTCCAGCATCGGCCGCGGATACCCGAGCCCGAGGTGTTCACCCAGGTGCGCGGTGG
>DASXOJ010000136.1:0-3763 GCA_036494465.1 Pseudonocardiaceae bacterium | reverse complement strand
CATGCGGGTCGTCGCACTCAAGCACCCGGCCGCGACCCAGTTGCTGTTCAGCAGGCCCGCGATCACCCCCGACGCGGTCCGCGCCGTCGACCTGATCTACCAGGCACTGTTGGACGCCGGCGTGCCCGGCGCGCAGGTGTCCCGCGTCGAACGGCTGGTCAGCACCGCACTGCTCGGCTACGTGGTGTCCGAAACCGGCGGCCGGTTCGGCCCCGGCGAGATCAACCCGCGCGCCCGCCGCGCCCAACTGCCCAATGTGGATCTACCCGGTCACCACGCGATCGTCCGCTGGCTGGGCGATGCACCGGACTGGACCGCCGAATTCGACGCCGACGTCGAGGACCTGCTGCGCCTGGTGGAAACCATCGCCGCCGCAGGCTGAGAGGCCAGCTGCCTGCCTACCTGGACCGGATGTTCCGCACGCAGGCCAGGATCGTCGCCGTCGCCCGAAGCCAGGTCACCGATTGTGGGTCACCAATTGTGCGAATCCGGTTGTGCGATGCCTGGTCACCGACACCGCACAACGTGAACGGGGTAGATCAGGGAGCACAGTGCGTGAACCCACCAGGAGGAATCTCGTGTCCGCACAAACTCTCCCCGGAACCCAGCACAGACGCAGGCTCTACGTCGTATTCGCGACCGCGATCGCCATGGTCGCGCTCATGTTCACCGCCAGCGGCACGGCATCGGCCGCGACCGGCGCCGACGTCGCGGCAAAGGCGAAGAGCGAACTCGGCGGCCATTGCAGCCAGTACTACAACTGTCTGGATCCCAACGCGTGGTGTGCCGACTTCGCCAGGTGGGTCTGGGCGCAGGTCGGCCTGGACACCGACGGCCTCGACGGAGCGGCCCGCAGCTTCTACAAGTACGGCCAGGCGCACGGCACCCTGTCGCAAACCCCGCAGGTCGGCGACGCGGTCGTGTTCAACTACAACAGCAGCACCAACTGGGCTGACCACGTGGCCCTCGTGACCAGCGTAAACGCGGCAAACAACACGATCACCTCGGTCGGCGGCAACGAAGGGGACAGTCCCGGAATCGTCGCATCGGACGGCCCGTACGACTCGCGGGTCGGCACCACCGGTTTTGGCATGACGCTCAGCGGCTACATCGCCCCGCTCGGCCTGACCTCCGCGGTTCCCGGTCAACTGGTCGCGATCGGCAACGACGGCGGCATCTACCACGAAATCCGCCAGCCCAACGGGACCTGGACCGGGTTCAAGCCGCTCACGGATTCGGCAGGCGGCGTCATGAAGGCATCCGACGTGGCCATCGCGGGCGACCCGGATGGCTCGTCGCAGGTGGTCGCGATCGGCGGCGACGGCATCGTGTACCACGATGTCCGGCAGGCGAGCGGAACCTGGACCGGCTTCCAGGCGATCAAGGGCGTCGGGTCGGCGCCGCACATGGCCGCCGAAGCCGTTGCCATCACCGCGGATCCGGACGGCTCGGCCCAGGTCGTTGCCATCGGCGACGACGGCAACGTCTACCACGAGGTGCGCACCAAGCCCGGTGCCTGGACCGGCTTCCAGCCCGTCGCCGGCCTCGGCGGTTCGGCCACCATGGCCGCCAAGGCGATCGCGATCACCGCGGATCCCGACGGCTCGGCCCAGCTGGTCGTGGTCGGCGCGGACGGCTACGTCTACCACGAAGTCCGGCAGGCCAGCGGAGACTGGACCGGTTTCGCGGCAGTCGGCGGCGTAGGCACGCCGAAGATGCTCGCCGGCGCGGTCTCGATCACGGCCGACCCGGACGGCTCGGCGCAGCTGGTCGCGATCGGCAGCGACAACAACGTCTACCACGAGATCCGTGAGAAGGCAGGCAACTGGACCGGTTTCAAGGCAGTGGGCGGAGTCGGCACCCCGACGATGGTCGCCAGCGCGGTGTCGATCACCGGCGCCCCGGATGGCTCGGCGCAATTGGTCGCGGTCGGCAACGACGGCAACGTCTACCACGAGATCCGGCAAGCCAGCGGAAACTGGACCGACTTCAAGGCCGTGGCCGGCGTGAACACCCCGAACATGGCCGCCACCGTGGTGTCCATCTCCAGCGTCCCCGGCGCAGCGTAAATCGAGGGGGTCACCCTGGCACCCTGGTCGGGTGCCAGGGTGACGCATCACCACAGCAGTGTGTTTCTATCGTCTTGATCAGACAGACCACATTGGACAGTCACGGTGCGCCGCGGGCTCAGTCCGCGACGGGAGCCAGCGCGCGCAGGATTTCCTCGGCGCGATCAGCCGACGCGGCGGCGGCCACGCCCGGGTTGCCGATGGCGGGATCGAAGTTGAGGTCGTAGAACAACTCGGTCACGCCCTGCTCGCCCAGCCACGCGACGTCGCCGAGGATCTGTTCGGTGGAACCGGAAAGCAGTTTGCGCTTTCCGTCCGAACCGCGCAGATCATCCGCGCCGTGGCGAAGCGCGGCACGACAGATGATCCGCACGTCGTCCGGGTTCCGTCCGGCCTGCTCGGCCGCGTCTCGCACGGTCGCGATCGACGAGCCGATGGTCAGCGGGTCCGCGCCGCTCGCGCTGACCCAGCCATCGGCGAGCCGACCCGCCCTGGCCAGTGCCGCGGGCACCCCGCCGCCGAGGATGATCGGCGGGCCGGGGCGCTGCGCCGGTTTGGGCTCGGCCCGGCTCGCCGGGACCTGATAGAACTCGCCCGCGAACTCGGTCACCTCATCCGACCAGAGGCTGCGCAGCACACTCAGGTATTCCTCGGTGCGCACGCCCCGTCGCCCGGTCGCCGCGCCGGTCGCGGTGAACTCCACGTCCGACCAGCCCACCCCCAGACCGAGGTCCAGCCGCCCGCCGGAGAGCAGGTCGAGCGTTGCCGCCTGCTTGGCCAGGTAGGCGGGCGCGACGAACGGCAGGTTCAGCACCGCGACGCCCAACCGGACCCGGCTGGTGTGCGCGGCGAGGAAACTCAGCGACACCAACGGGTCCAGCACGCTCTGGTAGACCGGTGGCAGCTGCTGGTCGGCGCCGACCAGGAGCCGCTGGAACGTCCACAACGAGGCGTAGCCGCATTCCTCGGCCAGTCGCGCGAAACGGACGTGGTTCGCCGGTGTCGCCCACGAACCGGAAACCGGTGCGCCAAAGCCGATCTTCATGACCGCAGCGTAGGGCAGCACAGCTCGAACAGGTGCTTCGGCTTGACCTGGAGCGAACTCCAGGACCTAGCGTTGTGGACATGACTACACCGCAGCACAAGATCGGATCCGGTTTCGATATGCGCAGCACCGCTGCCCAGGTGTTGTCCGGGATCGACCTGACCGGCAAGCTCGCCGTCGTCACCGGTGGTTACTCCGGGCTCGGCATCGAAACCACCAAGGCGCTCGTCGGCGCCGGCGCGCACGTCGTCGTGCCTGCCCGTCGGCCCGAGGTCGCCCGCGAGGCGCTGGCCGAGTTGGACGGCGTCGAGGTCGACCGGCTCGATCTCAGCGACCTGGCCAGCGTCGCCGCGTTCGCCGACCGCGTGCTGGCCTCCGGCCGCGACATTCACCTGGCCATCAACAACGCGGCGATCATGGCCAGTGGCGAGAACCATGTCGGGCCGGGTTGGGAAGGGCAGTTCGCCACCAACCATCTGGGCCATTTCGCGCTGATCAACCGGTTGTGGCCGGCGATTCAGCGCGGTCAGGGCCGCGTCGTCGCACTGTCCTCCGCAGGCCACCGCCGCTCGCCGATCCGCTGGGACGACATGAACTTCGCCACCGGCTACGACAAGTGGGCCGCCTACGGTCAGGCGAAAACGGCGAA
>DASXOJ010000135.1:0-46409 GCA_036494465.1 Pseudonocardiaceae bacterium | reverse complement strand
GTCCTAGACGCGGTGACAACCTTCGTGCGCCGGTTCTCGGCGTTCCCGTCCGAGCACTGTGCCCCGACCCTCGCCCTCTGGTACGCGCACACCCACCTCGCCGAGCACCTCTACGTCACGCCCCGACTCATCCTCGATTCTGCCGAACCCGGCTCGGGCAAAACCCGCGTGCTCGAAGTGGCGCAATACCTCGTCGCAGCACCAGAAATGACCCTCTCCGCCAGCCGCGCCGCACTGTTCCGCATGGTCGCCGAAGGTCCGATCACCATCCTGTTCGACGAAGTCGACACGATCTTCAACGGCAAAACCGGTGGCGGCAACGAAGAACTGCGGGCACTGCTCAACGCAGGGTACAAACGCTCGGCGACCATCCCCCGCTACGACGCCAAAACCCGCAGCGTCCAACGCTTCCCGGTCTACACACCCGCCGCGCTCGCAGGCATCGCGGGCGGGATGCCGGACACCCTCACCACCCGCGCCATCACCATCCACATGCGCCGACGCCGACCAGACGAACGCGTCGAGCCCTTCCGGGAGCGCTTGGTGGAGCAGCAGGCCGCCCCTCTACGGGCTGAGCTTGCCCGCTGGGCGGGCTCAATCGCCGAGCAGATCGGCACCGCCGAGCCGAGCATGCCGGACGGGGTCGCCGACCGCGCGGCCGAGATCTGGGAACCCTTGATCGCGATCGCGGATGCTGCCGGGGGCCACTGGCCCGAGACTGCCCGTGCCGCTTGCCGCTACTTCGTCCTCGCCCGCATTCCGGACGACGAGTCGCTTGGAATCGAGCTGCTGTCCGACCTGCGCAATCTGTTCGACTCGGCGGGGACGGATCGGCTGGCTAGTAGGGACATCATCGCGGCCCTGCTGACCATGGATGGCGCTCCTTGGTCGGCTTTGGCGGACCAGCCGCTCGGGCCTCGGCGGCTCGCACGCGAACTCGCGCGGTATGGCGTTCGACCGGTGACGTTCGACGCCAAGACCGGCAAGGCCAAGGGCTACGTCACCTTCCCCACCACCGGCAAGCAAACTCAGCTCGGCCTCGGCGACGCGTGGACACGGTACCTGTCTGAGCCCGAAAACCCCGGTACCGCAGGTAACTCGCAGGATCAGCCGGTTACCGAGGTCAGCCCGGTTACTGAATTGGCTCCATACATGACCGGAGCGCCTGTTACGGAATCCGACCGGGCGACGGACCGAGATAACCACTGGACCAGGCCGGTTACGGACGTTCCCCCGCAATCGCGTCGGAGGACAACATGAGCCGACCCGAACGCGCGGACAAAATCGCCGCGCTCCTTGCCCAGCTCGCCGAGCTGTTCTCCGAGCAGGAGCAACCGCAGATACCTGCACCCGAGTCAGCCCGGAGCGCTTGCTCCTGACCGCCGAAGAGGCGGCTCAACGGCTAAATATCGGTCGAACTCAGATGTTCGCGTTGATCAAATCAGGAGAAATCGTTTCAGTTCAAATCGGCAGACTTCGACGGATTCCCCTGATTTCAATCGAAAGATACACCGATACCTTGCTCGCTAACCAGAACAGCAATTCAATCGAATTCGAGGAGTAGACGATGGCACGCAAAAAAGACAGCCGGAATCCCGATCGCAGGTCGAGCATTTATGAAGGAAGCGACGGCTACTGGCATGGCCGCGTGACAGTCGGAACCAAGCCAGACGGCACACCCGATAGGCGCCACACGATGTCCAAGGACAAGCAGAAGGTCATCGATGGCGTGGACGAACTCGAAAAGATGCGCTCGAACGGTGTCGTGCCAAAAGCTGGACAGAAGACGACCGTAGCCGAGTGGCTTACTTACTGGGTCGAGAACATAGCGGCGCCGAATGTCCGGTATAAGACCGTACAGGGGTACCGGATCGCGATTAACAATCACCTGATCCCAGCATTGGGAGGGCAGAAAGTCACCCACGTTCCGCCGGAGGATTTCGAGCGCCTGTACGCCGCCATGATCCGATCTGGACTCAAGCCTGCGACAGCACACCAGGTGCACCGGACCGCGCGTGCCGCGTTCCGTGAGGCGCGGAAACGAAAGGTCGTAATGGAGAACCCGTTTGAAATCGTTCGGCCTCCCCGCGTCGAGGAAGAGGAGATCGAGCCGTACGAGCCGGAAGAGGTCCAGCAACTCATTGCGGCTGCTTTGGCTCGCCGCAACGGAGTGCGCTTCGTCGTCGGCCTAGTGCTCGGTACGAGGAAGGGCGAGACGATCGGGTTCCGCTGGTCGCATCTGAACAGGAAGACGAAGGTCTTGCGGGTCAGAACCCAGCGCCAGCGGCAGACCTACGAACACGGCTGCGCGGACCCAGTCGCCTGCTCGGAAGGACATCACCGGACGATGGAGTGTCGTCAACCGTGCAAGCGGCACAAGAAATGTCCACCAGTCTGCTCACCGGGCTGTATCCGGCACGCGCAGCACTGCCCGGAGCGGATTGGCGGCATCGTCGAGGTGGACGTCAAGTCAAAGGCTGGACGGCGAGGCATTCGACTACCGGATCAACTGTTCGATCTCCTGGTCACTCATGAGCAGGTCCAGGCCAAGGAGCGTGAGGCGGCAGGCGATATGTGGACGGGTGATGACTGGATGTTCACTCAACCCAACGGCAAGCCGTTGGACCCACGGAGCGACCATGACGACTGGAAGGCGCTCCTCGCAGAGGCAGGCGTCAGGGATGGCCGTCTGCACGACGCCAGGCACACGGCTGCCACGGTGCTGCTACTGCTCGGCGTGTCCGAGCGGGCCGCGATGGACATGATGGGCTGGTCGAACACGAAGGTCGCTCAGCGGTACATGCACGTGCTCGCCAGTCTCCGGGACGAGATCGCGAGCAAGGTCGGCGGGTTCATCTGGGGCGGTCAGGCAGCCGGACGTACCTGAACGGCAGCGAACGCGGGCGACCTGATGGGGCGGTTGCGTTTGTGAATGAGACTAGAAATGAGACTGAACATGATCATGGCCGGTCCGGTGATCCCGGACCGGCCATGTTGTTGCTGTTCAGAGGGCGGAAGCGGAGGGATTTGAACCCCCGGACCCTTGCGGGTCTTCCGCTTTCAAGGCGGATGCATTCGGCCGCTCTGCCACGCTTCCCTGGCACAAGGGTATCGGGCGGGGGGTTGCTTACGCGAGGTCACCCGGGTCGTCGGGTTCACTCACGGGGGCATCGGGGTGCGCGGGTGGTTCGGGTTGGGGTGACGGCGCGTCCATTCTGGACCGCTCAAGTAGATTTTCGCAGCTCAGGAGCGTGTCAGGGGTTGTGTCCTGGCCGTTACCGGAGCATTCTCGAAGGTGGCGAGCTTGCCTGGACGTTACGGGGCGCCTGACGTGGCGCGGACGGGCCGGGAGTGGCGTCGGGAAGGTGCGGTGGTCCATTGGGTGAACACTTCGCACGAGGCGGTACGCGCCCGGCTGCATCCCCGAGGCTGAGTCTGTGGGTAACGGCCCGGTCCTGATTGTGAGCAGCACGCGTACGGTCCCTCGGGTGCGCAGGCGCCTGCGACGCCCTTCCCGCGCACATCGACGATGTTGAACTCGACTTCTGCGAAGCGTCTCTGGGCGGCTTCGGGAGAGTTCCACGTCGGCCCCGCGCGGGCGCGACCGCCATAAACCAATATGTCAGGCCGGGTGCGGTGCCGCTGGGGCACCGCACCCGTTCATTTCTTGTCCACTGTGGACCAGCTGTCGAACGGGGCCGGGTGGGGGCGGCTGCTCGGGCGGTTTACCGTCGGGTCATGCATGCGATCACGATCCGCGAGCCGGGCGGTCCTGAGGTGTTGGAGTGGGCCGAAGTGCCTTCTCCGAAGCCTGCGGCTGGTCAGGTACTCATCGATGTCACCGCGTCCGCGGTCAACCGGGCTGACCTGTTGCAGCGGCAGGGTCTTTATCCGCCGCCGCCGGGAGCCTCGGAGATCTTGGGGTTGGAGTGTTCGGGGATTGTTGCCGAACTGGGCGAGGGCGTGACTGGGTGGGCGGTTGGCGATCGGGTTTGTGCGCTGCTTGCTGGGGGTGGGTACGCCGAGCAGGTCGTGGTGCCTGCTGAGCAGGTGATGCCGGTGCCGGAGGGGGTCGATCTGGTCTCCGCCGCCGCGTTGCCGGAGGTCGCCTGCACGGTGTGGTCGAACGTGGTGATGTTGGCCGGACTGGGCGAGGGCGACGTGTTCCTCGTGCATGGCGGGGCCAGTGGGATTGGCACGCATGCGATTCAGGTGGCCAAGGCGCTGGGTGCGGCCAAAGTCGCCGTCACTGCGGGGTCCGACAGTCGGTTGGCTCGGTGTCGGGAGTTGGGGGCCGACATCACAGTGAACTATCACGAGCAGGACTTTGTCGAGGAGGTGCGCTCGGCTACCGATGGGCATGGGGCCGACGTTGTGCTCGACAACATGGGGGCGTCCTACTTGCAGCGCAATGTCGATGTGCTGGCGTTCGGTGGGCGGTTGGCGATCATCGGTATGCAGGGTGGGGTGAAGGCCGAGTTCAACGTGGGGTCGTTGCTCGGCAAGCGGGGCAGTATCTCGGCCACCGGGCTGCGCGGGCGGCCGGTGACTGGGCCGGGGAGCAAGGCGGACATCGTGGCCGAGGTGACCTCGCTGTTGTGGCCGCTCGTCGAGTCGGGTGCCGTCGCGCCGATCGTGCATGAGGTTCTGCCGGTGCAGCGGGCTGGGGATGCGCATCGGGCCGTGGATGGTGGGCCGTTCGGGAAGGTGCTTCTTCAGGTTCGGTGAGACCAGGTTCGGTGAGACCAGGTTGGTGAGGCTCAGAGGGCGGAGAGGGCGGTTACCAGTTGGTCCACGTCGGCGACGTTCGTGTAGTGCGCCAGGCCAACGCGGACGGCGCCGCCGATTTCGCCTACGCCCAGAGCTGCGAACAGGCCGTTGTGGCCGCTGTCGGCGAACGCGCACACGCCGCGCTGACCCAAATGGGCAACGACTTCGATGGCTGGGATCCCCGCGACCGCGAAGGCGAGCGCGGGGACTCTCCTGGCGGGGTCGCCGATGATGTGCACGCCGCCGACGATGTGCAGGCGGTCGATCAGACGATCCAGTAGCGCCACCTGGTGGGTCTGCATGGAGTTCATCGAGTGCAGCAGCCGTTCGCGGCGTGGGCCGACGGCCGCGTCGTCGAGTTCGGCGAGGTAGTCGATGGACGCGACCAGGCCGGCCAGCAGCGGGTACTGGTGTGGGCCCAGTTCGAGGCGTTCGGGGCCTTTGGCGTCCGGGTCGAGTGAGCTGGACGGTAATCGGCGCAGCATGCTCGCGTCGCGGAAGACCAGGCCCGCGACGGGTGGGCCGCCCCAGGCTCCTGCGGACACCGCGACGATGTCGGCGGGGAGCGTGGCCATGTCGATGGGGACGAACGGGGCGGCCGCGGCCGCGTCGACGACCATGAGGGCGCCGACCTTGTTCGCGGCTTCGGCTACGCGGCGCAGATCCGGTTGGGTGCCAACGGATTCCGACGCCGCCGTGATCGCGATGACCTTGGTTCTGTTGTTGACCAGGCTGTCGTACTGCCACGCGGGCAGTTCGCAGGTTTCGATGTCCACTTCGGCCCAGCGGGTGATGCCGCCGCAGCGTTGCGCCGCGTGCTGCCAGGGGGCGATGTTGGCGGGGTGGTCGAGGCGGGAGACCACCACTTCGTCGCCTACCAGCCAGCTTTGGCCGAGCGCGTCGCCCAGTCGTTGGAGCAGGATGGGGACGCTGGGGCCGAGGACTACGCCTGCCGGGTCTGCGCCGACCAGGTCGGCCAGCGAGTGGCGGGCGGCGTCGACGATGGCGTCGGCGCGCTGGGAGGCGGGGAACAGGCCGCCGGGGCCGGAGACCGGGGCGCGCAGCGCGGCCGTCACCGCCGCGGTGACCTGTTCGGGAATCTGCATGCCGGTGGGGGCGTCGAGGTGGATCCAGCCATCCCCGAGCGCGAGGAACAACCCTCGGACCCGAGCGATGTCCAGCGCCATGGTTGACACCGTACGGAGCAGGGCAAGTCCTGTGCTGGTGGGGTGGGGTGCTTGCGCGCCCTGGTGGTGGCCGGGGCACTACGCTTGGCTTGGCCCCAGACCTAGGAGTTGTTGACGATGAGCCAGCCGCAGGAGAACGACGGGCCTCGGCACGTCCTCGTGGTCGGACCGGACGGGACCCCGCTTGGTTCTGCGCCCATTCCGGACAGCGAGGGCGCCGCGGCGGGTGACAACGTCACGGATCTGGTCGAGCAGCCCGCGAAGGTGATGCGGGTCGGCACGATGATCAAGCAGCTGCTGGAGGAGGTTCGCGCGGCGCCGCTGGACGACGCCAGTCGCAATCGTTTGCGGGAGATCCACAAGCGGTCGATCGTGGAGCTGGAGGACGGCCTGGCGCCGGAGCTGCGCGAGGAGCTGGAGCGGCTGTCGCTGCCCTTCACCGACGATTCGACGCCGTCGGACGCGGAGCTGCGGATCGCGCAGGCGCAGCTGGTCGGCTGGCTGGAGGGCCTGTTCCACGGGATCCAGACCGCGTTGTTCGCGCAGCAGATGGCCGCCAGGGTGCAGTTGGAGCAGATGCGCCGGGGTGCGTTGCCGCCGGGGACCGGGGATGGGGATGGGCCGCATCTGCGGACCGGGGGCCAGTATCTGTGAGGCGGGTGTGACGGGCGGGGCGGAAGTTACCGGATGGTGACTTCCACCTTGAGCGGTTGGGCGGTCGGTCAATGGTGGACAAATTGCATTCGGCGGCCATTGCCAATCGGGGGCGATCCGGGTTTAGCTGGTCTTTTCGGCTTATCGAAGCGCTACCCATTGGGTGCCGAGGCCAGGGCCATCGAGGTGGACGGGGCAAATGATCTCCACGGCACCGCCCGTGGGCAACGCGTCCAGGTAGCGCCGGTACCCTGAGCGACGTGCAAGCAACGAGCACACTGGAGCGCCCAGTGACAACTCCGGCGGCAGTGCCGTCCAGCCGAAGCTGGAATCGGGCGTTCGCGGACCTCCGCGACGGTTATGGCATGCGCCAACTGTGGGCGCATCTCGGCTGGCAGGACATCAAGCAGCGGTATCGCCGATCGGTTATCGGGCCGCTGTGGATCACCATTTCAATGGGTGTCACCGCGGTCGGTCTCGGCGTGCTCTACTCGGTCCTGTTCGGGCAGCCGATCAAAACGTTTCTGCCGTATGTGGTGGTCGGCTTCATTGTCTGGAACTTCATCAATGGCTGCCTGACCGAGGGCATGGAAACGTTCGTCGTGAACGAGGGCATGATCAAGCAGATGCCCGCGCCGCTGAGCGTGTACATGCTCCGCACGGTGTGGCGGCAGATCCTGCTGCTCGGGCACAACCTGATCGTCTACGTGCTGGTGATCGCGGTCTTCTTCGGCACGCTGGACAAGCCGTACACGATGGTGCCGGGCGGCCCGGTGCACCCCGGCCTCGGCTGGAACACGCTGCTGCTGGTGCCGGGCGTGATCCTGCTGGCCATCAACGGCGCCTGGGTGGCGTTGTTCCTGGGCATCATCTCGACGAGGTTCCGTGACATCCCGCAGGTCATCACCAGCATCCTGCAGCTGATCTTCTACTTGACGCCGATCATCTGGTCGCCGGACACGTTCCTCTACGGCAAGGACAACAGCCTGTCCTGGGCGCGGGTGCTGTTCCAGTTCAACCCGCTGTACCACTTCGTGCAGATCATGCGCGGCCCGATGATCGGGCAGACGGTGAGCCCGATCAGCTGGCTGGTCGCCGTCGGTTTCACCATTGTCGGTTGGGCGATCGCACTGGTTGCCATGCGCAACTACCGGGCCCGCGTTTCCTACTGGGTCTGAGGAGGGCAGCACATCATGGTGAGTGTTGACGTCTGGAACGCCTACGTCGACTTCCCGATCTTCGATGCGAAGACGCGGTCGTTGAAGAAGCAGGTGCTGGGCAAGGTCGGCGGCAAGATCGGCACCGAGGCTCGGGTGCCGATCATCGAGGCCCTGCACGACATCAGCGTGTCCCTTGGCGACGGGGACCGGGTCGGCCTGGTCGGGCACAACGGTGCGGGCAAGTCGACGCTGTTGCGGCTGCTGTCCGGGATCTACGAACCGACCCGGGGCAGTTCGCGGGTGATCGGCAAGGTCGCGCCGGTGTTCGACCTCGGTGTCGGGATGGACCCGGAGATCTCCGGCATGGAGAACATCATCATCCGCGGCCTGTTCCTGGGCATGACCCGCAAGCAGATGGAATCGCGGATCGACGACATCGCGGAGTTCACCGAGCTCGGTGACTACCTGCAGATGCCGCTGCGCACCTACTCGACCGGTATGCGGGTGCGGTTGGCGCTGGGCGTGGTCACCTCGATCGACCCGGAGATCCTGATCCTGGACGAGGGCATCGGCGCGGTCGACGCGGCCTTCCTGGACAAGGCGCGGGCTCGACTGGTCGACCTGGTGCGCCGCTCCGGCATCCTGGTTTTCGCCTCGCACTCCGACGAGCTGCTGTTCGAGCTGTGCAATTCGGCGATCTGGATGGACGAGGGCCGGATGAAGATGCAGGGCGGGTTGCGCGAGGTGCTGACCGCCTACAAGGGTCGCGACCCCTACGAGGGCATGAGCGCGGAGATGCTGTCCCGGCTGGGTGAGGCGCCGGAACTGGCCAATTCCGGCGGGGAAGCATGAGCTGCCCGCCGCACGCCGCACGATCATCGGAGACGAAGGCATGAGCGTCGCGAAGAGCCTTGGCAAGGGCTCCGTGGTCACCGTTGTGGTCACCTATCACCGGCGGGAGCTGCTCGCCGACTCGCTGAAGGTGATCGCGGCGCAGACCCGACCGCCGGAGCACGTGATCGTGGTGGACAACGGCCCGGATCAGCCAGCCGACCAGGTGGTCGCGGACTGCCCGATCCCGACGACCTACCTGCCCTCGCACCGCAACCTTGGCGGTGCCGGCGGGTTCGCGCTGGGCATGCTGCAGGCGCTGGCGATGGGCGCCGAGTGGGTGTGGCTGGCCGATGACGACGGCAGGCCTGCCGACGAGACCGTGCTGGCGACGTTGCTGGAGGACGCGCAGCGCCGTGGCCTTGCCGAGGTGTCGCCGGTGGTGGCCAACATGAACACGCCGGACAAGCTGGCGTTCCCGCTGCGCAGGGGCCTGACCTGGAAGCGGCGGACCAGCGAACTGGGGGTGAACTTCCTGCCCGGGATCGCGTCGCTGTTCAACGGCGCGCTGTTCCGCGCGGCCACGCTGGACGTGATCGGCGTGCCGGACTACCGCCTGTTCGTGCGCGGCGACGAGGTGGAGATGCACCGCAGGCTGGTGCGCTCCGGGCTGCGGTTCGGCACCTCGCTGCGGGCGACCTACCTGCACCCGGACGGCTCGGACGAGTTCAAGCCGATGCTGGGTGGCCGGTTCCACGCGCAGGACCCTGGCGACTCCACCAAGCGGTACTACACCTACCGCAACCGCGGCTACCTGCTGTCTCAGCCGGGGATGCGCAAGATCGGCGCGCTGGAGGTCGCCCGGTTCGGGTTGTACTTCCTGGGCGTCAAGCGCGACCCCAAGGGTTTCCTGGAGTGGTTGAAGCTGGTGCGGCAGGGGCAGCGGGAGCGGTTCTTCCGCAAGTGACGGGCTGAGTCAGGAGGCTTCGTCGCTGGCCGCGGCCGCTGGGCCGAGCAGGCCGGCGGCGAGCAGGTCGGCCACGGCTCTCGGGTCCGGGAGCGTGGTGTCCGGGGAGAGCAGCAGGCTGATCGCCATCCGGAGCAGCCATTCCACGGCCTGGTCGATGGGCACCCGCAGCACGTCGTGGTGGGTGCGCACGAACCGCTCGACCAGGGCCGGCAGCAGGACTTGGACCAGCGAGGGTTCTCCCGGGCGGACCACGACGATGTCGGTGAGCTGTTCGGGTTCCTTGGTGATCAGGCGTTGCAGCACCGCGTGGTCGCGCAGGTAGTCCAGGGTGAAGGTGATGGCCTGCTCCAGCGCGTCGGCGAGCGGTGCTTCCCAGATCACCGCCGCGTCCAGCCGGTCGAGCAGCCGGGTGATCTCGGCCTCGGCGACCGCGCGGACCAGACCGCTCTTGTCGCCGAACACGCGGTAGGCCGTTGCCCTGGATACGCCTGCCCGATCTGCCACGTCGGTCAGCGAGGTTTTGCGCACGCCGAAGCTGAGAAAGCAGTCAAGCGCGGCGTCGACCAACCGTGGATCGGCGCCTGCGGAAACCGAACTCACCCGCCCATCGTCTCACCGCGACCAAACAACTTTCGCGGGGCACTCTGCCGAACGGCCGACTGCCGTGGAATCGGCGGCGCTCAGCCTACAACAGATAGTTGCTTTTGCGCGCTAACTTTTTGGCATGATCGCCCTGGGCGGAAACGCTTGCGCTGCTGGTGAACCGCGTTGCGGTGCTGGTGCTGACGCTGGTTTTGTTGGCCAAAAGAAGGGATCGAGCATGAGCAACACGAAGCAGGCGCTGGTGCTGCATCTGGCCGGATCGAACCAGCCGATGCTGATCGAGGTCGCGGCCGACTCGGCGGAGGCGTTGGCCAGTCGCCTGCCTGAGCTGGTCAGCGCGGCCAGCGTCGAGGCGGTCGTGGCGGCCAACGGCGCGCGGATCGTGGTGAACTTCGCAGCCGTGCAGGCCGCGCACGTGGACGTGGTGTCGACGATCGGCCAGCTCTACGGGAGCCCTGCCAAGGGCCGCTAACCGCGCGGCACTACTTGCCGTAGAGGCGGGCCCAGTTCTCGCGGCTGCTCAACGTGGCCAGCTCCGCGCGGTACTGGCGTTGCAGTTCGGGCGCGAGCTTGACGAAGCGGCGAAGCGACGCAGCGGCCTGCCTGCCCAGCCGGATCGCGGTGTCCCGGTCGCGCTTGCGGATGCGCACGCCGCCCTGGGACGCGTCGGTGACGACCGCGGTCTCGAACAGCGACACGTGCCACCAGAACGCGCTGTCCGCGGGGACGGTGCCCACCTGGTGCACCTTCTTGTCCAGCAGCTGGTAAGCGACCCGCTTGAGCAGCACGCCGGGCTTGAACTTCGGTGCCGGTCCCGCCTCGATCATCGGCAGGTAGCCCGGCTGGACGTCGGGCACCTCGGAGTTCGTGTGCACGATCGTCTCCGGGTACGCGGCGCGCAGCTCGCGGATCGCCTTCATCGCGGCGACGCCGCCGTCATCCAGGATCGACGGGCCCAGCATGAAGTCATCCAGCGCCTTGAGCACGGTCGCGGTCAGGCCGTACTGCATGCTGAGCAGGTAGCGAGCGATGTGGCTGACCAGCGAACGCGCCACCCGCATGCCGTCGAAGCGGCTGTGCATCGCGGCGGTGATCAGCGAGTTGCGCAGGTTGAAGTAACGGTGCCACTCGTCCCAGTCCTTCCACCCGAAGTCGGCGTGCCAGACGCCCGCGCCGGGGAGGCTGATGGTGGCGAAGCCGTGCTCGTGCGCGCGGTAGCCGTACTCGACGTCGTCCCACTGGAAGAACAGCGGTAGCGGGTAGCCGATGGCCTGCACGATCTCGGCCGGGATCAGGCAGGACCACCAGCCGTTGTACGCGGTGTCGACGCGGCGTTCCTGCAGGTTGCGGTTGCCGTCCTCGTCGTGGCCGGTGAGGTCTGCGTTGCGCAGCGCGCCCGGGACCGGTTCGCCTGCGGCAAGCCCTTCCAGGTTCGCGTACTCGGCGGAGACGTGAATGTTGTTCGGGTGCAGCAGGTTGAGCATCTGCCCGCCGACGATGGCAGGCGCGCTGGTGCGGTTGGCGAACGCGGTCAGCCTGGTGACGATCTCCGGCTCGCACAGCACGTCGTCGTCCATGAACAGCACGTTCGCGTGTTCGCCGTGGGCAAGCCCGGCGACCTCGTAGAGGCCCCGGGTGAAGCCGCCCGCGCCGCCGAGGTTGTCCTGGCGGATGTAGTGCAGCTTGCCGTGCAGCGACGCCGCGAGCTCCGGGAAGCGCGGATCGGCCTCGATCGGGTCGCTGCCCTGGTCGGCGACGTAGACGGCGTCCAGCAGCTCCTGCGCGCCCGGGTCGCCGGCGACCGCTGCCAGCGTGTTCAGGCAGTCGGCGACGCGGTTGTGCGTGCAGATGACCAGCGCGGTCGGGCGCAGCTTGTCGGGCGGGGCCACGGTCCAGCGGGCGCGGTGCACGGTGAGCGCCTGTTCGCCCGTGCTCAGCTCCAGCCACATGGCGCCGCCGTCGATGAACTTGTCCAGCTTGCCGGTCAGCACGACCTCGGTGTGCGCGGTGCCGCGCACGTCCTGGGTGGCGACCACGCGCGGCTGGCCCTCGGCGTCCGACGCGTGCAGCGCGATGCGGCCGCTGCCTGCCACCTCGACCAGCAGCCGCACCTCGGTGACGACGGTCCAGCGCTGCCAGTAGCTGGCCGGGAACCGGCCGAAGTAGGTGTTGGTGCTGACGGTGGTCTTGGGTTCGAGTGCGACGTGTTCCCGGCCGCGGGCCGCGGTGCCGGTGCCGACTTCGGCGTAGAGCAGCTCGGAGACCAGCGGTGACGGCGGGGCGAACAGGCCGCGCATGGCCAGCAGGGCGCTGGGCGCGGCGTGTTCGGTGAACTCGATGTCGCCGGAGATGGCGCGATCGGCACCGTCGAGCATGGGAATCTCTCTGCCCTCGGGGACTCAGGCAGCGGCCGGAGCCCGGAAGACCACGGTCCGCAGCAGCACGAAGTTGATGACCGTCGCGACGGCCTGGGCGATCACCCAGGCGACCGGTACCCGCCAGCTGTCCGCGCTGAACACGGCGAGGCCCGCCGCGTTCACGCCGACGTTGACGAAGAACGTGGTGGAGTAGAGGATCGCGAACCGGATCGCGGGTGCGGCGCCGCCCTTGGAATCGAAGGTCCAGCGCCGGTTGAGCAGGTAGGCGGTGACGGTGCCGCAGATGAAGCTGATCGCCTTGGCCACATCGGCCCAGAGCCCGAAGTGCAGCAGCAGGGTGTAGATGCCGAAGTCGACGCCCGCCGAGAGCACGCCGAAGACGAAGAAGCGCACGGCTTGGTCGATCAGGCCGCGCTGCTTCACGGGTTGGCTGGCCTGCTGTCGTTGCGGCTGAACCGACGACACCACGTCAGATCCTTCCGTTTCGGGATTGCGGCACGCCCAGAGCTTAGCGCCGGGCTCGCCAGGGGCATGACCTGGCGCACCAGTTACCCTCGGACCGGTGGGAAGCGAACCAGGCGAATTCCGGACATTGCATGGTTGGGGCCGTACTTCACCCACGGTCGCACGGGTCATCACCCCGAAGACTGTTGAGGACGTCGTACGCGCCGTGACGACAGCGGGCCCGCGCGGTGTGCTGGCCAGGGGTCTCGGCCGCTCGTACGGCGACCCGGCGCAGAACGCGGGCGGCACGGTCATCGACATGACCGGGCTGGATCGCATCCACTCGATCGACCCGGAGACCGGGCACGTCGACCTGGACGCCGGGGTGAGCCTGGACACCCTGATGAAGGCCGGGCTGCCCTTCGGCCTGTGGGTTCCGGTGCTGCCGGGCACCCGCCAGGTGACCATCGGCGGTGCGATCGCCAACGACATCCACGGCAAGAACCACCACAGCGCGGGCAGCTTCGGCAACCACGTGGTGTCGATGGATCTGGTCACCGCGGACGGCGAGCTGCACACGCTGCACCCGGACGGGCCGAGTTCGGAGCTGTTCTGGGCGACGGTGGCGGGCATCGGCCTGACCGGCATCGTGGTGCGCGCGACGATCGCGATGACCAAGACCGAGACCGCGTACTTCTACGCGGATCTGGAGCGCACCGAGAACCTCGACGAGACCCTGGAGCTGGTCAGCAACGGGTCCGAGGACAACTACACCTACTCGTCGGCCTGGTTCGACTCGATCTCCACCGGCGCGAAGCTCGGCAGGGCGGCGTTTCAGCGCGGCTCACTGGCCACACTGGACCAGCTGCCCGAGAAGCTGCGCGCGGACCCGTTGAAGTTCGACGCGCCGCAGCTGGCGACGTTGCCAGACGTGTTCCCGAACGGATTGGCCAACAAACTCAGCTTCTCGGTGATCGGCGAGCTCTACTACCGCAAGACGCCGAAGGTGAAGCGCGGCGTGGTGGAGAACCTGACCACCTTCTATCACCCGCTGGACCTCTTCGGTGAGTGGAACCGGGGCTACGGGTCGAAGGGTTTTCTGCAGTACCAGTTCAGCACGCCGGTCGGCGCGAACGAGCAGCTGCGCGCGATCCTGACCAAGGTCGCGAAGTCCGGCCACGTGTCGTTCCTGAACGTGTTCAAGCAGATGGGCGAAGGCAACCGCGCGCCGCTGTCCTTCCCGCATCCGGGTTGGATGGTCTGTGTGGACTTCCCGATCAAGCGCGGTCTCGGCGAGTTCTGCACCGAGTTGGACGCGATGGTGCTCGACCTCGGCGGCCGGCTCTACACCGCGAAGGACTCACGCACCTCGCCGGAGGCGTTCGCCGCCATGTACCCGCGCCTCGACGAGTGGCGCAAAATCCGCAATTCCGTTGATCCGAACGGCGTTTTCGCCTCGGACATGAGCCGGAGGCTTTCCCTGTGATCGACGCGGTCGGTAATCCGCAGTCTTTGTTGTTGCTCGGTGGCACGTCCGAGATCGGGCTGGCCATCGTGGAGAAGTTCGCTGCGGCGCGCACGTTGCGCGTGGTGTTGGCGGGCCGGCCGGGGCCTCGGTTGGTTGCGGCCGCGGAACGGTTGCGGGACAAGGGTTGCAGCGTCAGCACGGTGGAATTCGACGCGCGCAAGCCGGAAACCCACGCCGAGGTGATCGAAAAGGCGTTCGCCGACGGCGACATCGACGTGAGCGTGGTGGCGTTCGGCATCCTCGGCGACGCCGAGCGGGCCTGGACCGACATCGAGCACGCGCGGGAGATGGCGGAGGTCAACTTCGTCGCGCCGGTGACGGTCGGCGTCGCGCTCGCGAACAAGCTGCGCGAGCAGGGCCACGGTTCGCTGGTCGCGTTGTCGTCGGTGGCCGGTGAGCGGGTGCGCCGGTCGAACTTCGTGTACGGCTCGACCAAGGCCGGGCTGGACGGGTTCTACTCGGGCCTGACCGAGGCGCTGCGCCCGGCGGGCGTGCACGTGAGCGTGGTGCGGCCCGGGTTCGTGCACACGAAGATGACCGAGGGCATGAAGGCGGCGCCGTTGAGCCAGACGGCGCAGCAGGTCGCGGACATCGTGGTGGACGCGGTGCGCAACAAGCGCGAGCTGGTGTGGGCGCCGGGCGCGTTCCGCTGGGTGATGTCGGCGCTGCGGCACGTTCCGCGCCCGTTGTTCCGCCGTCTGCCGCTCTGAGGACATGGCAGCGCCCCGTAACTCTTGTTACGGGGCGCTGTTTTTTACAGGTAGAACGCGAACGCGACGGTGAGCGCCCAGGCCAGTCCGAGGAACTGGAGGATGCGGTCACGCAGCACGATTTCGTCCGGTGCGCCGCCGTCACCCGAGTCGACGTCGCCCGCATAGCGCAGCAGTGCGATGACGAACGGCACGATCGAGATGGTCGACCAGACCGAGTGGCCGGACACGACGCGCAGGTCGTCGAAGGCCCACAGGCTGTACGTGGTGATCACGATGGCGACCGAGGTGGCCCAGACGAAGCGCAGGTAGCTGGCCGAGTACTTGCGCAGCGACGCGCGGATCTCCGCGCCGGTCTTCTCGAACAGCCGGATTTCGGCGTACCGCTTGCCGGAGGCCATGAACAGCGACCCGAACGCGGTGACCAGCAGGAACCACTGCGACGGCGGGGTGTGCGCGCCGACGCCACCGGCGATCGCGCGCAACAGGAAGCCGGAGGCGACGATGCACAGGTCGATGACGCGTTCGTGCTTGAGCCCGAAGCAGTAGCCGAGCTGCACCGCAAGGTAGACGCCGATGACGACGGCGAGTTCCCAGTTGTCGATGAAGCTGATGCCGATCGAGGCGACCATCAGCACGGCCGAGAACGCGAACGCGGCAGGCACCGGCACGATGCCCGCGGCGATCGGCCGGTTGCGCTTGGTCGGGTGCGCACGGTCGGCCTCGACGTCCTTGGCGTCGTTGACCAGGTAGATCGACGACGCGGCCAGGCAGAACGCGATGAACGCGATGGCCGCGCCACCGAGCACCGGCAGGTGGGTGATCTTGCCTGCGGCGAACGGTGCGGCGAGCACCAGGACGTTCTTGGCCCACTGCTTGGGACGCGCGGTGCGGATCAGGCCGCGCGCGATCGAGCCCGGGGTCCGGTTGGGCGTGGGCGGCGGGACTTCCTCGCTCTCGGCGGTCTCCGCGACTACCTCAGCCATCAGGCCCCCTTCCTCGATCGCAACCAGCGCAGGATGCCCGCGCCGATCGCGCCGCCGAGCGCGGAACCCGCGAGCACGTCGGTCGGGTAGTGCACGCCGAGCACCATCCGGGACACCAGCATCGGTGGCACAACGGCCGCCGCGGCCGGTTGCCCGGTGAGGCCGCCGTAGAGCACGGCGGCAGCCGTGGTGGAGGCGGCGTGCGAGGACGGGAAGCTCAGCTTGCTGGGCGTGCCGACCAGCACCCGCACGTCCGGGTGGTCCGGGCGGGGCCTGCGCACGACGCGCTTGACCGCGATGGATGCCCCGTGCGCTGCCGCCACACCGGCCGCCGCGACCAGCCATTCCTTACGGCGCTTGCGGTCGATGGCGGCGCCGAGGGCGCCCAGCGCGAGCCAGCCGATGGCGTGCTCGCCGAAGAAGGACAGCGCCCGGGCCGCGCCGACCGCGCCCTTGCCTGCCTTTCCGTCGACTACGCGCTGCACTTGGCGCAGCGCGTTGATCTCGGGGTTCATGGGGGCGTCCGACTGGGCGGCGCCGTCGAGCAAAGTCAGGTCAGTCATCCGTCGAGTGATCCGTCCAGCGGGGCGCCGGTGCTCAGGTGCGGCGCGATCTTGTTGTCGAACACGGAAAGGGCCGAGCCGATCGCCATGTGCATGTCCAGGTATTTGTAGGTGCCGAGGCGGCCGCCGAACACCACGTTGCGCTCCTTGGCCTCGTTGCGGGCCAGTTCACGGTAGCGCTCCAGTTTGGCCCGGTCCTCCGGCGTGTTGATGGGGTAGTAGGGCTCGTCGTCCTTTTCCGCCGCGCGGGAGAACTCACGAACGATGACGGTCTTGTCCGCCGGGTACTCGCGTTCCGGGTGGAAGTGCCGGAATTCGTGGATGCGCGTGTAGGGCACGTCCGCGTCGTTGTAGTTCATCACCGGGGTGCCCTGGAAGTCGCCGATCGGCAGCACTTCCCGTTCGAAGTCCAGGGTGCGCCAGCCGAGCCAGCCCTGCGCGTAGTCGAAGTAGCGGTCCAGCGGTCCGGTGTAGACGATCGGCGTGCCCTCGGGAATGTCTCCCCGCACGTCGAAGAAGTCGGTGTCGACGCGGACCTCGATGTCCGGGTGGTCGGCCATCTTGTTCAGCCAGGCCGTGTACCCGTCGACCGGAAGGCCCTCGTAGGTGTCGTTGAAGTACCGGTTGTCGAACGTGTAGCGGACCGGCAACCTGCTGATCACGGCTGCGGGGAGCTCGGTCGGCTCGGTCTGCCACTGTTTGGCGGTGTAGTGCTTGATGAACGCCTCGTAGAGCGGGCGCCCGACCAGGGAGATCGCCTTCTCCTCCAGGTTGCGGGCAGCGGCCGAGTCGATTTCGGACGCCTGCTCGGCGACCCAGGCCCGCGCCTGCTCCGGGGTGAGGAACTCACCGAGAAACTGGCTGATCAGGCCGAGCCCGAGCGGGAACTGGTAGGCCTGCCCGCCGTGCATGGCGAACACCCGGTGCTGGTAGCCGGTGAACTCGGTGAACTGGTTGACGTAGTCCCACACGCGCTTGTTCGAGGTGTGGAACAGGTGCGCGCCGTAGCGGTGCACCTCGATGCCGGTTTCCGGCTCGGCCTCGGAGTACGCGTTACCGCCGAGGTGTTCGCGCCGTTCGAGGACAACGACCTTCTTGCCCAGTTGGCTGGCCGTGCGCTCGGCGATGGTCAGCCCGAAGAAGCCCGAGCCGACCACGACAAGGTCGAAATCCGCGAAGTTCACGACGTCCGAGGGTACCTACCGTGGCGGGCACCAGGGCGGGCAGGGCGGCGGCCCACCGCTCAGCCTGCGGAAACTACGGGGAGTACGTCCGACGCGACCGATTCCAGCACGGACTCATGGCCCGCGTAGACGCCATCCGCCCTCGGCCAGTGCGCGACCACGTCGGTGAAGCCGAGGTCACGGGCCTTGCCGACCATGTCGGTGAAGCATTCGACGCTGGTCAGCGAGTACTGCGCGGTGTCCAGCGAGAGGTAGCGCGGCACCGATTTGGTCCCCCGGCCCGCTTCGGTCAGCGCCGCGTCGAACTTGTCGGAGAGCTCGGCCACCGACGCCCACCACTTGCTGACGTCGTCGGTCCCCGCCCCGGTGGTCACCCAACCCTGCCCGGAACGCGCACACAGGGCTAGCGTGCGCGGCCCGTTCGCCGCGATCAGGAACGGCACCCTGGGCCGCTGCACGCAACCGGGCGTGCTGCGCGCGTCGACGGCGGTGAAGTACTCGCCCTGGTAGTCGACGCGGTCGTTGGTCAGACCACGGTCCAGCACCTCGACGAACTCGGTGAGCCGCTCGACGCGTGCCTTGCCGGACAGCACCTCCTCGCCGAACACGGTGGCGTCGTAACCGGTGCCGCCCGCGCCGACGCCGAGCAGGAAACGGCCGTCGGAGATGTCGTCGAGCGCGGTGATCTCGCGGATGAACGCGGCGGGGTGCCGGAAGTTGGGCGAGGTCACGAAGGTGCCGAGCCGGATCCGTTCGGTGACCATGGCCGCAGCGGTCAACGTCGGCATGGTGCCGAACCAGGGACCGTCGGCGAGTGAGCGCCAACTGAGATGGTCGTAGGTCCAGGCGTGGGCGAAACCGTAGGTGTCCAGGGCTCGCCACTTGGGCTCCGCTGCCCACCACCGGTGCTCCGGCAAGATCACGATCCCGATCCGCATGGTGGCCACGGTAACTGTTCACCCGGACAGCGCACTGCCTTGTTGGGCGAGACGGCAGGATAGAGAGGTGTGGACACCTCGACTTGTTGCCTCGGACATTGACGGAACCCTGCTGAGCCCCGAGGAAAAAGTGACACCGGCCACATTTTCCGCGATCGCCAAGGTGCTGGCCGCCGATGTGCCGTTCGTGTTGGTCAGTGGCAGGCCGCCCAGATGGCTACCGGGCGTCGCCGCCGCGGCCGGAGTCTCCGGTTACACGGTCTGCTCCAACGGGGCGGTGCTCTATGACGTCGCGACCGATCGGGTGCTGCGCACGCGAGTCTTCGAACCGGTCACCCTGGGTGATTTGGTGCACGGGATCAGCGCGGCGCTGCCGGAGTCGGCATTCGCGGCCGAGCGGGTCGGCGAGTCGGCCAACGGACTGCCGGACGGCGAGTTCGTCACCGAGGGTGAGTACAGCCACCCGTGGCCGGATGTCGAGGCGAACCCGGTGACCAGGGCCGAGCTGATCGGCCGTCCGGCCATCAAGCTGCTGGTGCGACACCACGGTGTGACCAGTGACGAACTGGCCGCAGCGGTGCGTGACCTGATCGGCGACGCCGCAGAGGTGACCTACTCCAGCAACGTCGGCATGCTCGAACTGTCCGTACCGGGCATCACCAAGGCATCCGGGCTCGCCGAGGTCGCCGACCTGGTCGGGGTGGGTGCCTCGGATGTGGTCGCGTTCGGCGACATGCCCAACGACGTGCCGATGCTGGCCTGGGCCGGGCTCGGCGTCGCGATGGCCAACGCGCACCCGGCCGCGGTCGCGGCGGCCGACGAGCAGACCGCGTCCAACGCCGAGGACGGGGTGGCGGCCGTGCTGGCGCGGTGGTTCTGATGCGTACCGCTGTCGTCGTCGGGGGCGGGATCGTCGGGCTCGCGGTGGCCAGGGAGCTGCTCGGGCGCGGCTTCGCGGTGACCGTATGTGAAAAGGAGCCGCGCTGGGCCGCGCACCAGAGCGGGCACAACAGCAACGTGGTGCACGCCGGTCTCTACTACCGGCCGGGCTCGCTCAAGGCGAAGGTGGCCACGGCGGGTAATGCCTCGATGGTCGCGTTCGCCCGCGAACACGGCGTCGACGTGAACGTGTGCGGCAAGCTCGTGGTCGCCACCACCGACGACGAACTCCCCGCTCTCGACGTGCTCGAAGACCGCGCGCGAGCCAACGGCGTCCCGGTGCGCCGGATCTCGGGGCGGGAGGCCCGCTCGTACGAGCCGCACGTGCGCTGCGTCGCCGCGCTGCGGGTCGAGTCCACCGCGATCATCGACTTCCCCTCGGTGTGCGCCGCGCTGGCCCGGTTGCTGGCCGCCGGTGGTGCGCGGCTGCTGCTGAACACGCCGGTGCTCGGTATCCGGGGCGCGGGTGCGGGGGTCGAGGTGGCGACACCGGGCGAGATCCTGCGGGCGGATCTGCTGATCAACTGCGCGGGTCTGCACGCGGACCGGATCGCCAGGATGGCCGGGTTCGACACCGGCATGCGGATCGTGCCCTTCCGCGGCGAGTACTACCAGCTCACACCGTCCGCGCGCGGACTGGTGCGCGGCCTGATCTACCCGGTGCCCGATCCCGCGTTGCCCTTCCTCGGCGTGCACCTGACCAGAGGCATCGACGGCAGCGTGCACGCGGGACCGAACGCGGTGCTGGCGCTGCGCCGCGAGGGCTACCGGTGGACCGACTTCTCGCTGCGCGACGTCGAGGAGATCGCGCTGTTCCCGGGCACCTGGCGGCTGGCGAAACGGTTCGCGCGGACCGGGGTGGAGGAGGTGCTGCGGTCGCTGTCCCGGCGCCGGTTCGCGGCGAGCCTGGCGCGGCTGGTGCCGGGCATCACCGAAACGGACCTCGAACCGGCCGGTGCTGGTGTGCGCGCCCAGGCCATGCTGCCATCGGGCGCGCTGGTCGAGGACTTCCTGATCGAGTCGACCGCGAACCAGGTACACGTGCTCAACGCGCCGTCGCCCGCCGCGACCAGCGCCCTGGAAATCGCCAAACACGTCACGAACGGGCTGGGCTCCTGACAGCACAGAGCCCGCCTGTACGAACGCGGGCGGGCTCTGGCAACAACGAGCTCAGGACTTGAAGAGCCGGCTCCAGTTCTCCGGCGAGGTCAGGTCCGGCATGGCCGCGCGCCAGGTCTCCCGCACGACAGCGCCTTCCCTGGCCAGGCGCAGCATCAGCCGCGCGCCGTCGCCGGAGAGCTTGCCCAGCACCTGGCGGTCGTAGCGACGGACCCGGAAGGAGTCCTGCGCCGAGTCGGTCACCATCGCCGAACGGAACCGGGACACCGTCCACCACTTCGCGTCCTTGGCCAGGATCGCCGCGGAACCGGAGGTGCGACCGGTGATCTGGTTGAGCACCCGCTTGGCGAACACCGCGGCGGGCAGACTCGGGTCACCGGCGTCGCTGTAGATCGCCATCGTCGCGGCCTCGTCGATACCCAGGTCAGCGGCTTGCAGCCGGTGCGTGTCCGGGTATTCGTTGCGCAGCTTGCGGGTGTCCGCCGCCGCCGCGACGCCACCGTCGTAGAGCACCTCGGGACCGGTCAGGAAGTCGGTGACCGCCTTGAGCAGGGTGGCCGCCATGCCGTACTGCATGGACACCAGGTAGGTCGCCAGCTGCTTGCCGAGCACCCTGCTGATCGTCTTGCTGTCGAAATCGCTGTGCAGCGCGGCGGTGATCAGCGAGTTGCGCAGGCTGAAGTACCGGGCCCAGTCGTCCCAGTCCTTCCAGGCGAAGTCCGCGTGCCAGACCGCGGCACCCGGCAGGGTGACCGTGGCGAAGCCGTTGCGACCCGCGCGGGTGCCGTACTCGATGTCGTCCCACTGGAAGAACACCGGCAGCGGCAGACCGATCTTCTCGGTCACCTCGGCCGGGATCAGGCAGCTCCACCAGGCGTTGTAGCCGGCGGTGACGCGGCGGTGCGGCAGTTCCTCGAACAGGTCGATGTTGTGCTGGGCGCCCGCCACCGGCACACCCGGCCGCAGCGTGGCCAGGTCGGTGGTTTCCGCGTCGATGTGCAGGCGGTTCGGGTGGTACAGGTAGAGCATCTGGCCACCGACGATGGTCGGCGCGGTCGCGTGGTTGGCGAAGGACGCCATGCGCAGCACGGTCTCGGGTTCCAGCAGCACGTCGTCGTCCATGAACAGCACGTTGTTCTGCTTGTGCTGCTCGGTGATCTCGTACATGCCCCTGGTGAAGCCGCCCGCCCCGCCCAGGTTGGCCTGGCGCAGGTAGCGCAGCCTGCCGCCGTAGAGGCCGACGACCTTGTCGAAGTCCTCGCGGCTCTGCACGGTGTCGGTGCCCTGGTCGACGACGTAGACCTCGTCGATGATGTCCAGCACCTCGGTGTCCTCGCCGAGCGCGCGCATGGTGGCCAGGCAGTCGTCGGCCCGGTTGTACGTGCAGATCACGACCGAGGTGTGGCGCTGCCGCACCGGGTCGGTCGGCGCCATCCAGCGGAAGTCCTCGATGACGAGTTCCTCGCCTGCGGTGGCCGCTTCCAGCCAGACGAAGCCGCCGTCCATGAAGCGGTCGACGTAACCGGGCAGCCGCACTTCCTGCATGGTCTGCGCGTTCACTTCGAGGGTGGCCTGGATGCGCGGCTCGCCCTCGCCGTCGGAGGCGTGGATCTCGAGGCGACCGGCGCCCCGGACCCGGACCACGGCCTCGACCTGGCGGATCGGCGTCCAGCGCTGGAGGTAGCTGACCGGCAGGCGACCGAAGTAGGTGTTGGTCGTCAACCGCGCGTCGGGCTCGATGATGACCCGCCGCCGTTCGCAGCGCACCGCGCCGTAGCGGCCCTTCGCGTACAGCTCGTCGGGGGCTTGCGGGCTCGGTGACGCGAACATCAGCCGTTGCACCACACGCCAGATGTTGCTCGTGTTGGCCACTACGCCTGCCTCGGAGCTCTGCTCGGTCGGCATTCGGTACGACTCCTTAGTGGTTTCCGTCACTGGCCTTCTCCGGCATGGGTCAGAACTCCGGTCATCATATCGTCGGGGCCCTCGGGCGCCGGTTCGATCTTGGTCTCCGCGTCTCCTCTGCGCCGCTGTCTGCGGTTGCCGCGCCACCAGAACACCGACGCGATGATCATGATCAACGTGGCGACCGCCAGCACGTACTCGCCGGCCCGGATGCCCCTGTCGTGGAAGCTCAAGGTCAGCGTGTGCGTGCCCGCCGGCACCGCGATGGTGATCAGGCCGATCGCGTTCGCGGTGATGGTCGCGGGCTTGCCGTCCACCGTAGCGCTGTAGCCCGGCCAGTTCAGCTGGGCGAACATCAGCTGGCCGCCCTCGGGGGGCGCGGTGAACGTGACGTGCTGGAGCTGGTCGTCGGACGCCAGGTCCGCGCCGGTCACCTGGAGGCCGTCGGAGATGCCGGAGACGCGGCCGGGATACGGCAGCGGATCGGTGCGCTCCCACAGCGTGCGGGTGGCGTCCTTCGACACGATCTGCCAGCCCGCGGGCGGCGCCTCGTTCGCCTGCTTCGGGAACAGCTTGCGGTCGATGACCAGGCTCTGCACCCGCAGCGCGTCGATCAGGTTCACGTCCGTGCCCTTGACCGGCTGCCAGAGCCTGCCCCACACGCCGGTGCACACGTCACCTCGGTAGTCCATGCACATCGCCGAGGTGAACTTGTCGAAGCCGGTGCCGGTGTAGCGGATCAGCGACTCGTTGTTCTCCAACAGCGACTCGTTGCCGAACACCAGCTCGCCACTGGCCATGTCCTGCGTGTTCGCGTCGGTGACGTTCGAGAGCTGGAGCACCGTGCCCTTGAGGTTCGCGGTGCCCGCCTGCATCTTGGCGACGTCGTAGGGCTGGTCGACCGAGATGGCACCCGGGTTGACCACCGGCAACCGCGCGCCCTGGTAGGCGAACACGGCGATCGTGCCGACCATGAGCACCGCGCCGAACGCCTGCCAGCTGCGCGTGCGGTGCACGTAGAGCGCGGCCGCGATGAGCGCGCCGACCAGCAGCGTGGCGAGGATGTGCACGGTGCGGTACTGCGGCGTGAGCACGTAGGACAGGTACGCGCCCAGCAGCACCAGCCCCGCCGTCGTCCAGGCCCGCTGCTTGACCCGGTCCCTGGCCAGCCCGGTCGACAACGCGACCGCGACCATGACCGCGACACCCGCGTAGAAGTAGTCGATCAGCCGGATCGGCCAGCGGAACAGCCACAGGTTGGACGGGCCGACGGTGAGCGCCAGGAAGATCCCGGTGAACACGCACAGGCTGACCGCCGGTTTCGCCAGCTTGCCGAGCTGCCGCCAGCGCAGCCACGGCAGCAGCGGCACGACGAACCAGATGAAGTAGGTCGAGGGCACGGTCTCGATGACCGCGCCGTTCCAGTTCACGATCGGCGGCAGGTAGGTCGGCGCGCTCGACGCGACCATATCGCCAAGATGCGGAACCATGAACATGTCGTTGGCGATCGCGGCGAGGCTTTCCCGCGTGCTCACCGGCAGCGCTTCGACCAGCGGGTAGAAGGTCAGGATGGCCGCGGAACCCGCGCACGCGCCCATGCCGAGCAGATACCACAGCGCGCGGTGGTTGCGGCGGACCAGCGTTTCAACGCCGAGCGCGACCAGCACGCCGATCATGCCCAGCGCCGCGTACGGGTTGCCGCTGGTGATGGCGAGCACGCCGAGGATGAACGGCACGATCGGCGCAAGGCGGCCCCGGATCATCCGGCGCGCCGCCCACCAGAAGAACAGCACCCAGGCCAGCGCGGTCAGCTCGGCGGGCCAGCCGGAAGCGCCGTAGTAGACGGCGAAACCGCAGGCAGGCATCGCGAAACCGACCACGACCGAGGGCACCCGCTTGGCGCCGTACTCCCGGGAGAGCAGGTAGATCGCCATCGCGATCAGCGACAGCGACTCGATCTGCACGAACGCCGCTGCCGAGGCCATGTCGTTGTAGCCGGAGACGATCAGATCGTTGAGGATGCCGATCGGGTTCCACAGCGAGAACTCCGAGTCGGCGGCGATGTTGCCGCCGTACCAGCCGGCGGGTTCCATCGACGGCCAGTGACCGGCCCGCAACAGCAGGCCGAGGTGGCGCCACAGCGGCACGAAGGACTGCGGGTTGTCGCCGATGTAGTAGAAGAAGTGGTGCATCCAGAACGGGATCGTGAACACCAGCGCGCTGAAGATCCCCAGCGACAACACGACGAGCCAGTCGGGCAGCCTGCGCAGCAATCCTGCCCGTTCCGGGCTCTCGACAACCGCTGAACTCGCCTGCTTCACCGCAAACCTTTCCCATGGGCGCGCGACAACTGTCGGCGGCGTATCTGCGCTCTCGATGGAGCACAACGTCGAGTGCAACGGAGCGCGCGTGCGCTGGTGGACCGAGCGCACGGTAAGAATCGCCTGGAGCATAGCCGGGGCATCTGGTCGGTCATCAGCACAGCCCGATCAGGAGGCGCGCTCGCCGTCGTGGATCGTGGCCAGATCGGCTGGTGCCTCGCCGACCTCGGCTTCGTCGGTCGCCACCGCCTGCACCAACTGGTCGGCGAACGCTTCTTCGGCCTCCGACGTACCAGCGGCCTTCTTGTGCAGATCGACCAGCAGGTACTGCACGACAACGTAGGTGATCGGAATGGCGACCGCGGCCGCGACCAGCGGGGCGATCGTGGTGTTCATGTTCAGCGCGTGCACGAGCACGACCAGGCCGACCGAGGTGATCACGTAGTTGGCCAGGTTGGACAGCGGGAAGAGCAGGAACTTCTTCCAGGTCGGCTTGACCTTGAAGGTGAAGTAGCAGTTCAGGAAGTACGAGCCGATCATCGCCAGGACGAACGCGACCGTGTAGGCGAGGAAGTAGGGCAGCGAGATCTTCTTGAACAGCAGGTACAGCACGTAGAACGTGCCGGTGTTGATGGCGCCGACGATGGCGAACCGCAGGATCCGCCCCAGGTTGAAGCGACCGATGTGGAACTTGTCCAGATCGATTCTCATTTCACGACACCGGTTTTGCCGTTGCTGGTATGTGCCCGTTCCGGGTGGTGCAGCGCCATCTCTTCGGCGTGCTCCGGTCCCAGCGGCACGGTCACCGGAACCGCACGGTTGCTGGACTCCTTGATCAGGAAGTGCGGCCTGCGCTTGCTCTCGTAGTAGATCCGGCCCAGGTACTCGCCGATCACGCCCAGGATCAGCAGTTGCAGGCCGCCGAAGCCGACGATGCCGCACATCAACGTGACATAGCCGGGCACCGAGTTGCCCTTGACCAGCGCGTCGATCAGCACCCACACCGCGTAGACGAACGCGAACGCGGTGCACAGCGCGCCGAGGTAGATGGCAAGGCGCAGCGGCCGGTTGTTGAACGAGACGACGCCGTCGATGCCGTAGTCGATCAGTTTGCGCGCCGACCACTTGCTCTGGCCGTCCTGGCGCACCACGTTCTCGTACTCGATGGTCGCGGTGTCAAAGCCGATCCACGAAAAAAGACCCTTGGAGAAACGGTTGTACTCACCCAGCGAGAGCAGTGCCTGTACGGCCTTACGGGTCAGCACCCGGAAATCGCCGACACCGTTTTCGAGTTTGACATCAACAAGATTGTTGATGAATTTGTAGTACATCGAGGAAACGAAACTGCGCAGCGCGCCGTCACCCGTGCGGCTGCGCTTGGCGACCACCTGGTCGAAGCCCTCGTCGAGCTTGCCGACCATCTGTTCGAGCAGCTCCGGCGGGTGCTGAAGGTCCGCGTCGATGATGGCGACCACGTCGCCGTCGGCCTGGCTCAGGCCGGCGAGCATGGCCGACTCCTTACCGAAGTTCCTGCTCAGCGCCAGGTAGCGGAACCGGGGGTCGGTGTTCGCGATCTCCCGCATGGTTTCCAGCGTCTTGTCGGAGCTGCCGTCGTCGACGAGCAGCACCTCGAACTCGTCGGTCACCGCGGGCAGCGTCTCGCACAGTCGCTGGTGCAAACGTCCCAGGCCGTCTTCTTCGTTGTAACAAGGGACAACGAGCGAGAGACGCATAGCTCTCCTTCTCAACGGATAGGGCCGCGATTTTACCAGCTGGCAACATCGTCCCAAATTGACGGAACGTGAGCACAACCGGGCCCGGTGCGGTAACCGACGAGAAGGAAAGATCGTCAGCGCTTGGCCGGTTCGAGCAGTTCACGGCCGCCGAGGAAGGGCCGCATGGCCGTCGGCACCCGCACCGAACCGTCTTCGAGCTGGTGGTTCTCCAGAATCGCGACGATCCAGCGGGTTGTCGCCAAGGTGCCGTTGAGGGTGGCCGCGACGCGCGGCTTGCCCTGCTCGTCGCGGTAGCGGATGTTGAGCCGACGGGCCTGGAAGGTGGTGCAGTTGGAGGTCGAGGTCAGCTCGCGGTAGGCCTGCTGGCTGGGCACCCACGCCTCGCAGTCGAACTTGCGCGCCGCGCTGGCACCGAGGTCGCCCGCTGCCGTGTCGATGACGCGGTAGGGCACGTCGATCTTGGCCAGCATCTCCTTCTCCCAGCCGAGCAACCGCTGGTGCTCGGCCGGCGCGTCTGCCGGCTTGCAGTAGGAGAACATCTCGATCTTGTCGAACTGGTGCACCCTGATGATGCCCCTGGTGTCCTTGCCGTACGAGCCCGCTTCCCTGCGGTAGCAGCTCGACCAGCCCGCGTAGCGCGCCGGACCGTCCGAGAGGTCCAGGATCTCCTCCGAGTGGTAACCGGCGAGCGCGACTTCCGAGGTGCCGACCAGGAACTGGTCGTCCTCGCGCAGCTGGTAGATCTCGGCGGCGTGCGCGCCGAGGAATCCGGTGCCGTCCATGATCTCCGGCCGCACCAGCGACGGGGTGATCATCGGGGTCAGGCCGTTCTCGATCGCCTGCTGCATGGCCATGTTGAGCATGGCGAGTTGCAGTTGCGCGATGACGCCCTTGAGGAAGTAGAACCGCGCGCCGGACACCTTGGCGCCGCGCTCCATGTCGATGCCGCCCAGCGCCTCACCGATTTCCAGGTGGTCGCGTACGGCGAAGTCGAATTCTCGTGGCGTGCCAACGTGTTCGAGCACGACGTAGTCGTTCTCGCCGCCTTCGGGCACGCCGTCCTCGACCAGGTTGGGCACCCGCTTGTGCGCGGCCAGCAACTCGGCGTCGGCCTCGTTCTGCGCGGCCTCGGCGGCCTTGACCTCGGCGGCGAGTTCCTTGGCTTTGGTGAGCAGCGCGGCGCGCTCGTCGCCCGACGCCTTGCCGACCTGCTTGCTGAACGACTTCTGCTCGGCGCGCAGCTCGTCCGCGCGGGAGACCGCGCCCCTTCGGCGTTCGTCGGCAGACAGCAGCGCGTCGACCAGGGCTTCGTCAGCTCCACGGGCGCGCTGCGAAGCGCGCACCACCTCTGGTTGTTCGCGCAGCGTCTTCAGCTCGATCACGGCTGGTCAGCCTAGCCCAGGCCGGAATCGGGCCACAGCGAATATCCACCACGAATAATGGGGGCTACCCATGATGGGTGCATGCAACAATATCGGCGTGCAGCTCACCCAGATCAGACTCATCGTGTCCGACTTCGCCGCCGTCGCCGCCTACTACCGCGACGTCATCGGCCTCACCCCGCAGTTCGCCACCGTCGAACCGCCCTACGCCGCGTTCAAGCCCGAACAGGGCAGCTCGCTGTGCCTGCACGACCGCGCCGACCTGGCCGCCATGCTGGGCGAGGGCGTGCTGCGCGAGGCAGCCAGGAGCGACGCCGCGCTGGTGTCGCTGCGCGTCGAGGACCTCGACGCCTACCTGGCCGAAGTGACCGCGCGCGGCGCCGAGGCGGTGGCCGGACCGGTCAACTTCGGCGAGCGCGTCCGCAGCGCCTACCTGCGCGACCCGGAAGGCAACCTGATCGAACTGCAGCAGTGGCTCCAGGTCCGCGACGGCGGCGCGGTTCCGTCAGCGAACTGAATCAGTCGACGATGCGGTGCGGGACGAACGAGGCGCCGTCGTCGGTGACCAGACCCGCGGTCTCCCGGATGCCAAGACCGGCCGCCTCGTCCTCGACCACCCACGCGCCCAGGGCGGGCCGGTAGCCGTCGAACTCGGGCAGCGGATCGAACAACTGGTAGACGTAGCCCTCTTTGCCATACACGCCACCGGTCTGGGTTTCGTAGCCGGGCGCGACGATCTGGATGTTCGCGCCCTCCCTGCCCAGTTTCGGCTTGCGCACGTACTCGGTGAGCATCCCCGGATTGTCCAAAAAGGCCGGTAGCAGGTTCGGGTGGCCCGGGTGCATCTCCCAGAGGACCGCCAGCAAAGCCTTGTTGGACAACAACATCTTCCACAACGGCTCGACCCACAACGTGGCGGGCTGGCTTTCCACCACGTGCTTGCCGAAGTCCTCCTCGACGATCCACTCCCACGGGTAGAGCTTGCAGATCGCGTCCATCGGCGCTTCTTCGAGATCGACGAAGCGCTTGAGCAGCCGGTCCCAGCCGATCTGCTCGATCGCCATGCCGACCGTGTTCAGCCCGCCCTCGGCGGCGGTCTGCTGCAGGTAGGAGACGGTGACGTGGTCCTCGCCCGTGCTGTCCGATTCGGAGAAGGTGAAGTGCACCTGGTCGCCGGGCAGTTTGCTGCCGATCTCGGTCCAGCGCGCGACCAGCTTCTCGTGGATGGAGTTCCACTGGTCGTCATCCGGGAACACCTCGGTCTTCCAGAACCACTGGACGACCGACGCCTCCAGCAGCGAGGTGGGCGTGTCCGCGTTGTACTCCAGCAACTTCGCCGGACCGGAGCCGTCGTAGCGCAGGTCGAAGCGGCCGTACACGTGCGGGTCGCGGCGCTTCCAGGATTCCGCGACGGCAGGCCAGATCCATTCGGCGATACCGAAATCGCGGTACCGCTCGGTCAGGATGACGTTGTCGACGGCGTCAAGGCACATCGAGTGCAGCAGCTCGACGTCGGCTTCCACGGACAGGATCTCGTCCATCTCGAACACGTAGTGCACGGACTCGTCCCAGTACGGTCGCGCCTTGCCTGCCGCGTCCCGTCCCGGGATGTCGTAGACGAGCCCTTGTTCGTGGATGGTCTGCTGCCAGTTGGGCCGCGGCTTCGCGGTCTGCCTGCGCAACTCAGCTGCCTCCGCTTTTCCCGCCACCGCTGTGGCTGCCGCCCACGTCGCCACCACTGCCACCGGTGCCACCGGTCTTGCTGGACACACCGAGGCCGCCGCGCGAGACGCTGCTGCCCGAGCCGGTCTTGATGGTGCCGCTGCTGGGCTGGGTGTAGGAGCCGCCGGTCACCCGCTGTCCGATGTTGCCGCTACCGCCGTAGTAGTAGTGGTACTGGCTGTAACCGCCACCGATGATCGGCAGGAAGATGATGCCGTTGCTGATGTGGCCACCGTGGCTGGTGACGTAGTCCTCGTCGCAGTACTGGTCCTGCACGACGGTGCCGTTGCTGGCCGTGTCGTTGGAGGTGCAGCGCGCGGTCACGTTGTCCGGCCGGGACGCGAGGTACAGGCCGCCGACGACCGCGACGATGCCGACCGTGACGCCGGCGCCGATCATCACGCGCTTGCGCTTGCGCCGCCGTTCCGCCTCGGCTTCCGCGTCCGCCTCGGCCTGGATCGCGGCTTCCCGTTCGGCCTCCTCGGCCTGCTGGCGGGCGCGCCGCTCGGCCAGCGTCGGCTCACGTGGCTTGGTGGAATCGTCCTGGAACCGCATGGTGCCCTGTCTGGGCCCATCGGTGTCGTCGACGCGTTCGGTCGGCGTCTCAGTGGATTCCGTTTTGTCGCTTTCGGCACCAAAGACGCCCAGGTCTGGTGTGGGCAGTCGGTATGGCTGCTCTTCGTCGTCACTCATCAGGCTCTCCCAGCGGGTACCTGTCCAGCTTGGCATACCCGGGGCGCCGGCGAGTGACGATGCGGCCAACAGGCATGATGGAGCCTGATGGCTGGCGTGCAGGAGTTGCGAAGAGCCCGCCCCGGGGGCAGTACGTTGCGCTACCTCGTCGGGGCGTTCGTCGGCGCCCTCATCCTGCTCGGCTCCAGCGTGTTCGCGGGCTGGCCGAAGGTCGGCGCCAACCCCGACGATCCGGCCACCATCGCGGCCAGCGCCGCGGTCGGCACCTGCGTGACGTGGACCAACGCGAACGCGACCGACCTGCGCGAAGTGGACTGCGCGCAGCCGCACCTGTTCGAGGTGACCGGCGCAGCGGACATCTCCGGCCAGTACCCGGGCAGCGCGCCGCTGCCCGACGCGGTCACCTGGCAGCGGGTCACCCAGAGCAGCTGCGCGGCCAGCGCGACGGCGTATCTGGGCAAGCTCGACCCCAACGGCCGGTACATGGTCGGCGCGCTGCGGCCGACCGAGTCACAGTGGACCGACGGCGACCGGTCGCTGCGCTGCGGCCTGCAGGGCTCGACCCCGCTCGGCCAGCCGCTGAGCACCACCGGCACGGCCAAGGGCGCCGACCAGTCCGGGGTGTACGCGGTCGGCACCTGCCTGGCGCTCAACGGCAAGGCTCCCGGCGGACCGGCATCGTGCGGTGGCGCGCACGCCTACGAGATCGTCGGCATCGTCAGCCTCAAGGACAAGTTCCCGACCGGCTACCCGAGCACCGATCAGCAGCAGACCGCGCTCGGCCAACTGTGCGAGGCGGCGGCGAACACCTACACCAAGGACCAGGATCTCGGCGTCTACCACCTGACGCTGACCTGGAACCCGATCAAGCAGGAGAGCTGGGCTGCCGGTTCGTACCAAACCAACTGCGAGATCGGCAAACCGCTCCCGGACGGCAGCGGCCTCGGTGCGGTGATCAACTCGGTGAAGGGCATCGGCCCCGGGAAATCGGGCGGCTGACACCGTGCCGGTGCGCATGGCGCGCGAGCGGTTCGAGGAGCTGGTCGGCGACGCCCTGGACCTGATCCCGCACCGCTTCACCGAGGCCATGAGCAACGTGGTGATCCTGGTCGAGGACATCAACTCCGACGACCCGAACCTGCTCGGCCTCTATCACGGCATCGCGCTGACCCGGCGCACGTCGGACTACTCCGGCGCGCTACCGGACCAGATCTTCATCTACCGGCTGCCGATCCTGGGCATCTGCCACACCGAAGACGAGGTCGTGCGCCAGGTCGCGGTGACCGTGGTGCACGAGGTCGGTCACCACTTCGGCATCGACGACGCCACGTTGCACGAACTCGGCTGGGGTTAGTTACTGAGCACTGGCAGCACGATTCGCGACGGGTGCTCGGCGTCGTGCAGGACCTCGTAGTGGTTGCGCCGCATGGCGGTCGCGTCCGCGATCGCGTCCTCGGTGCCGTGGCTGCGCGAGAAGCGCGGGAACGCGCCCGCCGTGACCTGCACGCGCAGCCGGTGGCCGCGGCCGAACCGGTAACCGGTCGGGTACATCGGGATCCGCACCTCGACCACGCCGTCCTCGGCGGGTTCCAGATCGCCCGCCCGCAACCGGATCATGCCGTCGCACACGTTGCGGGACACACCGCGTTGGTCCACATCGCACAGTCGCACGAACACATCGCCGTGCCCGAGTTCGATGCGCAGGAAGATCGTGGCTGCCAGCTCACCGACCAGATCCAGGTCGCGGGTCAGCCGCTCACCGGTATAGGTCAGCACGTCCTTGCGCGCCTCGATCGCGGTGTTGTCGCGTTGCTTGGTGGGCCCGTTGAGCAGCGGACCGCCGGTCGACGGGGTCGGGTCGGCCGGGTCGTAGTCGAATTCGTCGGACTGGCCGGTTTCCGGGCTCGACCAGTCGAGCGTGCGGCCGTCGTGCAGGTGGATCGGGGTGGGCGTGGCCTCCTCGGGCGGCCACGCCGGGAAGTCCAGCCAACGGTCGGCGTGCTGGAGGTAGACGCGCACCGGTGCCCGGTTGAGTTCGCTGGTGTTGCCGCCGAGGTGCGCGACCAGGAAGTTCGCGGTGTCGGTGAGCATCGTCTTGATGTTGCCAGGGTCCGCGTGCGCCCAGGGGCCGATGGTGATCCGGGTGCTGCGGCCGGCCCGTTGCAGGTCGCGGAAGTCGTCGAGCTGCGCGGGCAGGAACAGGTCGTACCAGCCGGTGACCATGGTGGTCGGCGTGGTCAGCTTCGCGACCAGCGGGCGGTGGTTGATCGGCTTCCAGAAGTCGTCACCGGGCTCGGCGTGCTCGATGACCTCCTGCCAGAACCGCACCGGTTTGCCGATGGCGACCCGGTCCGCCTCGCGCAGCGGCAGGCTGGCCATGGCCGTTTCGTTGCGCCGCTCCTGCTTGCGTTGACCGAGCACCCTGCTCAGCGGGGTGCCGTCTTCCTGGGTGCCGATCAGCGACGACCAGCTCAGCAGGCTGTAGAGCGAGATGTTGCCGTCCGGGTAGAACGTGCGCGGAAAGTCCGATGTGGTCACCGAGACGCACATCGCCGCCAGCGGCTCGTCCAGGTACGGACCGATCGCCCACTGGGTGTGGCCGAGGTAGCTCGGGCCCGCGGTGGCGATCCGCCCGTCGCACCACGGCTGATCGCGCAGCCAGGCCACGGTCGCCACGCCGTCGTCGCGTTCCTGGTGCATCGGCCAGTACTCGCCGCCCGATCCGAACGTGCCGCGCACGCTCTGGATCACGACCTGCAAGCCGCGCCGGGCCAGCACCGAACCGAGCAGCCTGCCGAGGATCGTCTGGTGGCCGTAGGGAGTGCGGACCAGCACGACCGGCATCGCGGCCCTGTCGTTTCCTGTTGGGCCTGTGCCGCTCGGGCGATACCAGTCGGCGAGCGTGATCACGCCGTCCGGCAACGGGATGCGCAGATCCTTGCGCCGCTGCACGTCCGGGGCTGCCGCGGGCGGCAGGCCCAGCAACCGATCGAAGCCCCACGCCAGAAAACTGCCCATCGGCCCTCCCGTGATCCGGTCCCCACCGAACTTACCTCGTGATGAGCGGCCAGAAGAGGTCCTCGACAATCGAGGAGATCCGTTCGGCGGGCGGGTGTTCATGCAGACCCAGTCGCAGACCGCGCTGATGGCGCCGGGCAGCGACGTGACCGCGCTGCGCGCGCTGTTCACCGAGATGTTGACCAGGCAGGACACCGTACGGCAGATCGCCGGCCTGATGGCGGGCTCGGACGTCCGCTACGACATGGGCGATGCGGAGCCGGCCGACGCGACCGGGTGGTTCGCGCCGAACCTGGACCTGAGCACCGGAGACGGGCAGCAGCTTCGGCTCGCCGAACGGTGCCGGGATGGCCGCCCGCTGCGGCTGGACCTCTCCGGTGACCTCGCCTGGGCAGGCGCGCAACCGGACGGTCTACGCGCGGCCCTCGGCAGGTGGCTGGGTGCGCCTGCCCTCAGCCCATCCCGCGCAGCTTGAGGTAGTGCTGCAACTCCTCGTAGTTGGTCTCCACGCCGCTGGGCTTGGGACCGTTGCGCGCCATGGTCAGCCAGGTGCCGACCGAGGGCCGCACCGAGCTCATCGCGGCCTCGAAGTCGCGCATGTCGATCGCCCGCTTCTTGCCGGTACGCGCGGTGTCCCGCACCGCGCGTTCGGCCGCGCTCTCGCACAGCAGCGCGAGATCGGCGCTGGAGTAGTCCTTGGTGCGCTTGGCCAGCTCGGTCGGCGCGACCCCGTTGACCGGGCGGTCGCGCAGGTGCTGGCGCAGCACCGCCTCGCGCGCGGTCACGTCCGGCGGCAACACCAGCAGGCTGCGGTCGAAACGGCCGGCCGCGAACAACGTGGGCAGCACCTCCCACGGCGTCTCGGCCGCGGCCAGGACGGAAAGACCCTCGTTGTTCTGCTGGCTGCCGTCCAGCTCACCGAGCAACTGGTTGAGCACGGTGCGCGCGGCCGCCGCATTCGCCGAACGGCTGCGCTTCTGGTCCAGCGCGTCCAGGTCGTCGATGAACAACACGCACGGCGCGGCGCGACGGGCGGCGGCGAAAACCTGGTGCAGGTTGCGTTCGGCGGCGCCCAGCCAGCGGTCCAGCAGCTCGGTCAGCGAGATGCCCAGGAAGCGCGCGCCGAGCTCGCCCGCGATCGACCTGGCCAGCATCGTCTTGCCGCAGCCGGGCGGGCCGTAGAGCAGCAGTCCGCTGCGCAGGCTCGGCCCGTACTTGCGGCGCAGCTCCGGGTTGCGCAGCGGCGCCAGGAACGTGACGTCCAGCCGCCGCTTCACCTCGGCCATGCCCGCGATGTCGGCCAGCCGCACTGAGGCCGGTTCGATGTCGTAGGGCGGCTTGATCACCAGCGGCTTGGTGCCCGGGTCGATCAGCCACGGCTGGGTCATGTCGATGAACTGGCGTTCGGCCATCGCCCAGTTGAAATCGAAGTTGAACGTGTACCGGTCGGTCGGCTCGTCCCGGTGCTGGCCCTGTCTCGACGACACGGCGGGGACCGGCGGTCCCGCCTGGCTGGCCATTGCACGGCCCATCAGCGCCCGAGCTTCGATGGAGTTGGGTTCGCGTTGCAAAGCCGCCGCCACGTGTGTGACGGCCTCCTCGACCTTGCCGACATCCAGCAAGAGCTCAGCAAGATGTAACCGCAATGGCACGTCATCCGGGCTGGCCTGTACAGCCACCCGGAGGCTACGAATCAGCCGCGTGTCACGCACGGGCCCTACATTACGTCGCCCGGGTAGGCGAGCAGACGGCAGATGCGTGCATCATCGATCACAACTACGTCGCCAATTCGCCAACAAGTCGATCACTTCCCCTTGCGCGCGGACCCGTCAGCCCAGGTCGAGACCGGTCCACTCGACGCACCGCCACGCCGGACCGTCATCGAGCACGATCCGGCCGGTGTTGGGCAGCAGCGCGAACTTCGTGGTGTCCGGGGTGAGGTTGGCTGCCAGCATCGGCGCGACCAACCGGAGGATCCCGCCGTGGCTGACCAGCACCACGACCCCTTCGCGGTGTTCGGCGCGGATGTCGGCGATCACCCGCTCGAACCGGTCGCGCGCCTGCCGCCCGGTCTCCCCGCCGGGCATTGGCACACTCAGGTCACCCTCGGCCCATGCGCTGAACACGTGGAAGAACTTCTGCACGGACGCCTCGTCGGTGTTGCACTCGAGGTCGCCGACGAACACCTCCTGCGCACCCGGCACCACCTGGACCTCGAGCCCGTGCTTGGCGGCCACTGGCTCGGCGGTCTGCTGGGCGCGGACCGCGACGCTCGCGTACACCGCGACGACCGGCTCGTTCGCGAGATCGGCTGCCAACTCGGCGGCCTGCTGCTGACCCACCAGGTTCAATGGCGGGCCCGGCGGCCTGGAATCCAGCGCCTTGCGCACGTTGGACTCGGTCTGACCATGCCTGACCAGCATCAACCGTAAACCTGGCACCGCGCGCTCCTATCCGGCTCGACCGTCCCGGACCTCGTCGAGCCACGCCTGGGCATCGGCGAAATCCGCGTCCTCGCTACCGGCCTGCACGACCGATGCGACGCCGTCGGCCTTCGGGAACGACCCGAGAAACCGCACCGACGTCGACCGACGCCGCAACGCCGCCAGCGCGTCGCCCACCCGCGCCTCGGCAACGTGCCCGTCGAAGTCGAGGAAGAACCGGTACTCGCCCAGCCTGCCCTTGGTCGGCCGGGACTCGATCCGACTGAGATTGATGCCACGCTGCGCGAGCTCGACCAGCACATCGGACAGGACGCCGGTGCGATCGTCGGTGAACACGATCAGGCTGGTCCGGTCCGCACCGGTGGGCGCGGGCAGCGGGCCGGGACGGCGGAAGAGCAGGAAGCGCGTCTTGGCGTCGCCGACGTCCGCGACCTCGGTGGCCAGCACCTCCAGCGGATAGTGGGTAGCCGCGACCGGCGCGGTCACCGCCGCGTCGAACTCGCCGTTCAGCACCGCGACCGCGGACGCCGAAGTGGAGTTGGTGAACCGGTGCCCGGCCTTGGGCAGGTGCTCGGCCAGCCAGTCGCGCACCTGCGCCAGCGCGATCGGGATGCTCGCGACCGTGGTCACATCCTCGGGCCGGGTGCCTGGACGGACCAGCACGGAAAACGCCACCGGCAGCACCACCTCGGCCACCGCGACCACCGGATCACCCGTCGCGAGCGAGTCCATGGTGATGGTCACCGCGCCCTCGACCGAGTTCTCCACCGGCACGCACGCGGCGTCCGCCGATCCGTCCCGCACGGCGTCCAGCGCGGCCGGGATGGTCTCGACCGGAAAGAGCTCGTCGGTCGACGGATCGATCACGCGCAAGGCAGCCTGCTCGGTGAACGTCCCCTGTGGTCCGAAATACGCGATACGCGTCACGTCGACAACCTTAGTGTTGGCTTGACATAGCCCAACCGCAGGCATTCCCGGCGACCATTCGGCCCCGGTTTCGCTGTGATGTTGCCGCTATCACCCGTTCGGCCGGTACTTCACCTGGTTACTCGGGACGGTTCGGAATGACATCCTGGGTTCGTGAGTTCGGGTTTCCCAACCACCGACCGGACACCGCGCCCCCGTCGGCCGCGGTTGGTCCTGTGTGCTCGGACCGACGCGCTCGCCAGGGTCTGGCAGGGCGTCGCCGCGGATCGCGACCAGATCAGGGTGCACCACGGGTCGGTGCTGGAAGTCGCGGCGGACGCCGCGGTGAGCCCGGCGAACTCCTACGGCTGGATGCGCGGCGGCATCGACGCCGCCTACTCGGCGGCCTGGCCGGACATCGAACAAGAGGTGCGCAGAGCGGTACTGGCCCTGCACGGCGGCGAACTCCCGGTCGGCGAGGCGGTGCTGGTCGCGACCGGCGTACGCACCCCGCGCTGGCTGATCAGCGCGCCCACCATGCGCGAACCCGGCGAGATCCTCCCCGCCGACACCGTGCACCCGTACCTGGCAGCGCGCGCGGTGTTCCGGCTCTGGCGCGACGGCCACCTCGAAGACGGCGAACCGGTGCGCGGCGCGATCCGCACCATCGCCATTCCCGGCCTCGGTACCGGCGTCGGCGGCCTGCCGCCGGAAATCTGTGGCCACCAGGTCGCGGCCGCGTGGGACGAGGTCTTCGCCAACGCGGATCACCCCACGCCCGCCTGATTACGCCTTTTAGCATTCCGGGATGCCGCTATTCGCCTTCGAGGGCGTCAGCCCCACCGTGCACCCCACCGCCTTCATCGCCCCGACCGCGACGCTGGTCGGCGACGTGACCGTCGAGGCGAACGCCTCGGTCTGGTACGGCGCGGTACTGCGCGCCGACTTCGGTCCGGTGCTGATCAGGGAACGCGCGAACATCCAGGACAACTCGGTGCTGCACGGTGGCCCGGAGGCCACCGAGGTCGGTCCTGGCGCGACCGTCGGTCACCTGTGCGTCGTGCATGGCGCGCGGATCGGCGCCGAGGCGTTGATCGGCAACGGCGCGACCATCCAGGACGGCGTGGTGATCGGTGCGCACACGCTGATCGCGGCGGGCGCCACCATCGCGCCGAACACGCGGGTCGGTGCCGAGCAGGTGGTGCTGGGACCGCTGGCCAAGGACGAGCGTCCGTTGTCCACAGGCGCGCGCCGGTGGATCGAGACAAATCCGGCGGCGTACACCGAGTTGGCCCAGCGCCACCGAACTGGTGTGACTCCTGTGACCAAACCGCACGATCAGGTGTGATCTAGAGCACTCTAGGTATCCACTGCCTGTGGACAACTCTGTGCACAACCTGTGGGCAGGAGATCATCTGTTGTGCACGCCGCCGCGTTGCGGCAGGTGGGTCTCGGCGTCGCATGTGGATCGGCGTGAGCCAGGGGTTGGGGATCGGCCGGGAATCACACTCACTCCATCGAGCCTTCAGCCCCGGTGGCCGTACCGTTGATCCGTGGCCATCCGGGTACTGCTCGTCGACGATCACGAGGTCGTCCGCCGGGGCGTGCGCGACCTGCTGGACGGTGAGCGGGGCATCGACGTGGTGGCCGAGGCAGGCACGGTCGCCGAGGCGCTGACCGTGGCCGCCGCGCGCAAACCCGACGTCGCGGTGGTCGACATCCGGCTCCCGGACGGTGACGGCGTCGCGTTGTGCCGCAGGTTGCGCGCGACCGAGGGCGGGCCGCGCTGCCTGGTGCTGACCGCGTTCGACGACGAACGGGTGATCCTCGACGCGATCGACGCTGGCGTGTCCGGCTACCTGCTCAAGCAGGTGCGCGGCCAGGATCTGGTCACCGCGGTCCGTGAGGTCGCCGCGGGTCATTCGCTGCTCGACCCGGTGACCACGGCCCGCGTGCTGGACAAGATGCGCTCGCACGAACCCGACGAACTCGCCAACCTGACCGACCGCGAGCGCAAGGTGCTCGAACTGCTCGGCGAGGGCCTGACCAACCGGCAGATCGCCGAACGCCTGTTCCTGGCGGAGAAAACCGTGAAGAACTACGTGACCTCGGTACTGGCCAAGCTCGGCATGCAACGCCGAACGCAGGCCGTCGCCTGGGTGGCTCGCCGGTCCAAATAGGACCCTAGATCCGCGCCCACCAGGTCACCGTGGTGCCGGTGCTGGCCGACGAGTCGATCACGCACTCGCCGTGCACCGCGTGCGCCCGATCCTCCAGATTGCGCAGGCCGCGCCGGGTGACGTCGCGCGGAATGCCGCAGCCGTCGTCGCGCACCTGCACGTTCAGTTCGTGCTTGCCGACCTTGACCTGCACGGAAACCTTGCCTGCCCCGGAGTGTCTGACCACATTGGACAGTGCTTCGCGGAGTGCGGCGCGGGCGTTGTCCGCGACCGAGACCGGCAACGTCGCCGCGTCGCCGTAGAGCGCCAGGCTCGGCGCGAACCCGAGCAGTTCGGCCGCGATGTCCACCTCGGCCCGCACCGAATCGAAGAAATCCGCGCTCGCCGCCGGTTCGGTCGGATCGCCGTCGCGCAGCGCGCTGACCGTGGCCCGCACCTCGGCGATGGTCTCGTCGAGCTGTTCGACCGCCTCACCGAGCCGCGCGCTCTCCTTGCGCGCCAACCGTCGCGACATCCGCCTGCCGAGCAGGTCGAGCTGCACACCCGCCGCGTAGAGCCGCTGGATGATCACGTCGTGCAGGTCGCGCGCGATGCGTTCGCGCTCCTCGTAAATCGCCACCCGCTGCCGCGCGGTCGAGCCCTCGGCCAGCAGCACCACCAGACCTGCCTGGATGGCGAACGCGGTCAGCACCTCGACCGCGACCGGCGTGAACGACTCGGCCCCACGCCGCCGGTAGACGGTGAGCACGCCGAGCCGGCGTTCCAGCGAACCGAACGGCGCCGCCGCGAACGGCCCGTACCCACGCAGCGAGCGCGGCACGAACGGTGCGGTGCGCGGATCGGTGGTGAAGTCGTCAACGACGACCGGCACCCCGCCCCGAGCCACCCGCGCGGCCGACGACCGCGCGGAGAGCACCAGCCCGAGCGGATGGTCCTCCTCACCCGGATTGACCCCGCCGTAGGCGGCTTCGACGGTGACCGAGTCGTCCTGGCCACGCATCATCACCATGCCGAGATCGGCCTCGGCCAGTTCGGCGGCACGACGAACCACCAGGCGCAGCACGGCGTCCGGGTCTTCCGCGGACAGAGCAGCGGTCGCTATCTCGGTCGACGCCTGGAGGGTTCTGGTGGCGAGGTTGAGGTCCATGAGCAAGGTCAAGGTTACGTCCTGCCGCTGCTGGCCAGCGCGCGCTCGCTCGCGGTGGCGGGTTGGCGAAGCAGCACCTGACCTGCGCGGACCTCGACGATCATGTCCGCGTCGGCGGCCTGCGCCGGATCGTGCGTGACATGCAGCACGGTGTGATCATGCAGACCTGCGCCGATCGTGTCGAGCACCGTGGCAGCACTGTCCGCGTCCAGATGCGCGGTCGGCTCGTCGAATAGCACCAGCCCACCCTGCTTCGCGTGCAGCAACGCGCGCGCCAGCGCCAACCGGGTGCCCTCGCCACCGGACACGCTCGCGCCCGTCGCGCCGAGCCGGGTGTCCAGCCGATCGGTCCAGGTCGGCAGCGCGGCCCTGGTGAGCGCGGCGCGCAGCGCGTCGTCCTCCGCCTCCGGATCGGCGATGCGCAGGTTCTCCCGGACCGTCGTCGACACCAGTTGCGGCTCCTGCGGACACCAGGTGACCGTGGCCGGGAGAGCGACCGTGCCGCGTTCGGCAGGGAGGAACCCCAGCAACAGGGCGAGCAGCGTCGACTTGCCCGCCCCGGACGGTCCCATCACCGCGACCCGTGAACCAGCCGGAATGCGCAGGGTGACCCCGCGCAGCGCGGGTGCGGCCGCGCCCGGCCAGCGGGCGTCCACACCGTCGAGGGTGATCGAACCGTCCGAGCTGATGGCTGGCGGCCGCACCGGGTCAGCCGGCTCGGTGAGCACCTCGGCGATCCGGGCGTGCGCGTCCCGCAGCGCGTCGAGCCGTTGCGCGGCCGGGCCGAGTGCGTCCAGAGTTTCCGCCAGCGCCAACGGAACCAGCGCCAGCACCGGCGCGAGCACCGGCGAAAGGGCGCCCGCCGCGACGGCACCACCGGCCAGCCGCAAGGCGACCAGACTGGCCAACCCCAACGCCGCCACGGTGATCGCGGTACCCGCACCGGCCCCGAACGCCTGCCGCCGCGCCCGAGTCGCCAGCTTCGCGTCCAACGCGGCCAGTTCGGCGCGCCGCACCCGCTGCACGCCGTTGGCCAGCAGCTCGCCCGCGCCCTCGAACAACGCGAGCACGGCGGTCCCCAACTGCCGCCGCCCCTGCGCGAGCGTGGTAGTCGCCCGCCGTGCGACGACCACCGCCGCAACCGAACCGCCAACTCCCGCAACCAACAGCGCCACGGTCAGCGCAACAGCGGCACTCGGCAACAACACCGCGAAGGTGAGGATCGCTCCCGCCGCCACGATCAACGCGACCAGCGGCGGCTGCACCACCCTCGGCACCAGATCTCGCACGGTGTCCGTGTCATCGACCAGCCGAGCCAGCCCATCGGCGCGCCGCAACCGCGCCGTCCTGGCAGGCCCCAGCCGCACCAGCGCCGACCACAACCGTTCCCGCAAGGCACCGGAGGCGGCGAAGGCGGCATCGTGCGACACCATCCGCTCCGCGTACCGCAGCACGCCCTTGGCCAGCCCGAACGCGCGGACGGCGACGATGGCGACGGAGAGGGTGAGGATCGGCGGATGCTGCGACGCCGTCGCGATCAACCACGCCGCCGTGCCGGTCAACGCGACCCCCGAACCCAGCGCGAGCGCCCCGAGCACCGCACCGGCCACCGCGCGGCCGGTGACCAGCTCGCGCAACGGCGGACGGACCAGTCTCCGCGTCTCCGGTTGAGGCGGCCGGGATTCCTCGACAGGCCCCGCATCCCCGGTGGCCGCGCCCGCGACATGGGTCGCCAGCACCACCGCGGCACCCTCGTCGACCGCCTGCTCGATCGCACCGGTCACAACGGCGGCGGTGGCCGAATCCAGGTGCGCGGTGGGCTCGTCGGCCAGCAACAGCCAGGCGCCGCGACGAAGGCGCAACAAGGCACGGGCCACCGCGACGCGCTGCCGCTCCCCCGTGGACAGTTCGTCGACCGGCCGGTTGCGCAGGTGCCACGCGGCAACGGAGGCCGCGACCTCGTGCAACTCCGTGTCGTCCACGTCGCCGTATTCGGCGACAGCCGACCGCAGCTCGTCGGTCACGGTCGACGCGGAGAACGTCGGCCGCTGCGGAATCCACGCGATCTGCCGCCGCCAGTCCGCGATGTCCAAAGTAGACAAGTCGACGCCATCGACAAGGACGAGGCCCGCATCCGGCGCGGCAAACCCCAGCAACACCGCCAGCGCACTGGACTTACCGGACCCGCTCGGCGAGTCCAACAGCACCAGCTTTCCCTGCTCGGCGCTGAAGGTCAGCCCATCCGGCGCGTACCGCCCACGCCGCGCGACCCGCAGACCGAGCACGTCGAGCCGATGCCGAAGAGAGTCAGGCTGCACCCCTTTCGGAACCCGGCCCTCCTCGGCACCAACACTGTCCTCCGCCGCGTCGAGCACTTCGGTCACGCGGCGGACCGCTTCCAGGCCGTCCTCGCTGGCATGGTGCGCCGCACCGGCCGCGCGCAGCGGCAGGTAGCACTCCGGCGCGAGGATCAGCACCAGCAACCCGGTGGCCAGGCCGAGCGAACCGGCCACCAGCCGCACACCGATGTCCACCGCCACGAGGGCGACGGACAACGTGGCGATGACTTCCAGCGCGAGCGCGGACAAGAACGCGACCCGCAACGTCGAGAGCGTCCTGCGCCGGTACTCCTGCGAAACCCGGCGCACCGCGGCGGCCTGAGCCGCTGCCCGGCCGAACGCGGTGAGCACCGGCAACGCCCTGAGCAGTTCCAGCAGATGCCCGGCAAGGCGCGCGGTCGCGTCCGCGGCTGCCGAGGCGCGGGACTCGGTGAACCGGCCGATCAGGATGGCGAACACCGGGATCAGCGGCACCGTGATCGCGATCAGGATCGCGCTGCGCCAGTCCTGCACCAGGATCCACACGCCGACCAGCGGCGGTGCCAGCGCGGCGGTGATCAGCGCGGGCAGGTAACGGGAGAAGTAGTCGTCGAGCGCGTCCAATCCCTTGGTGGTCAACGCGGTCAGCTCGGCGGGCCCGTACTCGGCCAGCCACTCCGGACCGAGCCGCAACGCCGCGTCGAGCAACGCCGCGCGCAGTTCCTCCTTGGCCCCCGCCGCCGCCCGCGCGGCAACCGACTGGTTAGCCCAAGCCAACAACGCCCGCGCGACAACGGCCCCCGCGAGCACCGCGAGTTCGACCCCGCTCGGCACCCGATGCGCGGTGACGACACCCGCGAGCGCGGAAGCCAGCACCGTCGCCGCGACAACGGTCGCAACCGTGGCACCCCCGGCGAGGAAAGCGCAGCCGACCAACGCCCGGCGCGTCACAACGGATAGGCGAGGCAACGCGCCGAGCGGGCCGTCCCCGGACCCGACTCGGGCGGGAGTGGGTCGATCCGGGGAGACTGGTGGGTTCACGGGGTGTGCGCCTTCGGGATGTGCCGGGTGCCGAGCCTGCGGCGGAACACCCAGTAGGCCCAGCCCTGGTAGATCAGCACGACCGGCGCGCCGAACGCGGCCAGCCAGGTCATCACGGTCAACGCGTAGCTGCTCGACGCGGCGTTCGACACCGTCAGCGAATAGCTGGAGTCCAATGTAGACGGCAGCACGTCCGGAAAGACGCTGCCGAACAGGGTGACCAGCGCGGCCAGAATCACGACGCCGAGCGCGGCGAACGCCTGCCCGTCCCGGTCCGCGCGCAACCGCAACGGCGCCACGATCCCGGCCAGCACCGTAACGCCGAACGGCACCCAGACCCACGACGAACCGGCCCGGCCGACCAGGATGATCAACAGCCCGAGCAGCGGCAACAACGCCACCGGTGCCGCCCGCAACGCGAACCGCCTGGCCCGCTCGCGCACCTCGCCCTCGGTCTTCAACGCGAGGAACACCGCGCCGTGCAGGATGGCAAAACCGGCGAAGCCGACCGCGCCCAGCAGGGTGTCCGGCCGCACCGCGGCGAACGCCGAGCCGACCCGGTTGCCGTGCGCGTCCAACGGCAAACCCAGCGCGGTCACCGAGATCAGCAGACCGACCCCGAGCGCGATCAACAACGAGCCGAGCACGATCACCGCATCCCAGCTCCGCCGCCAGCGCGGCGCGTCGATCTTGCCCCGGTACTCCAGCGCGACCCCGCGCCCGATCAACGCCACCAGCACGAGCAACAACGGCAGGTAGGCGCCGGAGAACAGCGCCGCGTACCAGTCCGGGAAGGCGGCGAACGTCGCCGCCGCCACGACCACCAGCCACACCTCGTTGCCATCCCACACCGGGCCGATCGTGTTCAGCAGCACCCGTCGACCGGTGTCACCGCGACCGAGCACCGGCAGCAGCATGCCGACACCGAGATCGAACCCGTCCAGGAACAGGTAGCCGACCCAGAAGAAGGCGATCACGCAGAACCAGAACGTGGGCAACGACATCGTTCGCACTCCTTCCTAGTAGGCGAAAGCCAGCACGTCGCTGTCCGGGCGTTCGTCCTGCTCGGGCGGCAGCACCCCGGGCAGACCCGCGCGGACGTAGCGGACCATCACCACCGACTCGATCACCGCGAGTACCGCGTACACGGCGGTCAAGGTGATCACCGAGGTCAGCGCCTCACCAACGGTGATGCCGGAGGAAACCGCCTGCGCGGTGTACATCCACACCCCGTCGATCCCGGTCGGATTCGGCGCCACCACCCACGGCTGGCGGCCCATCTCCGTGAAGATCCAGCCGAAACTGTTGGCCAGGAACGGCGTCGCGATGCTCGCCAATGCCAGCCAGGTGAACCAGCGACCCGGCTTACCCCTCGGAAACCGGCCCTTCCTGGTCAGCCACAACACCGCCACCGCCGCCAGCGCCGCGATCGCGCCGAACCCGATCATCAGACGGAACCCCCAGTAGGTCACCGGCAGATCGGGCACATAGTCGATCGGCTTGCCCGCCAGCGCGCCCAACGCGGGATCGTTCGGGTAGTTCGTGCCGTACTTCGCCTGGTACTGCGGCAACAACTCCTGCACGCCCTGCACCTTCGAGGTGAAATCACCCGTCGCCAGGAACGAGAGCAGATAGGGCAGATCGATGCTCTTCACGCTCTCGCAGTCCGGCTTGGCCACGTTGCCCACCGCGAACACCGAGAAACTCGCGGGCTGCTCGGTGTGGCACAAGGCTTCCGCCGCCGCCATCTTCATCGGCTGCTGCTCGAACATCAGCTTGCCCTGCTGGTCACCCGAGATCGCGACCGCGGCGAACGCCACGATGCCGACCCACGCCCCCAGCTTCATCGACGCCCGCCACACCGCGCGCCCCTCGGCGTCCTCCTCCTTGGCGCGGCGCAGATGCCACACCCCGATGCCGACCAGGAACGTCGCCCCGACCGCGAAACACCCCGCGACCGTGTGCGGCAGCGCCGCCAGCAACGTCGGATTGGTCAACACCGCCCAGATCGAGTTCAGCTCGGGCCGTCCGTGCACCATCGTCACGCCGACCGGATGCTGCATCCACGAATTCGCGGCCAGGATGAAGTAGCTCGACGCGAGCGTCGCCAGCGAAAACGCCCACGCGCACGCCAGATGGATCCTCTTCGGCAACCGATCCCAGCCGAAAATCCACAACCCGAGAAACGTCGACTCGACGAAGAACGCGACAACGCCCTCCATCGCCAGCGGCGCCCCGAACACGTCGCCGACAAACCGCGAATACTCGCTCCAGTTCATGCCGAACTGGAACTCCTGCACCAGCCCGGTCACCACCCCCATGGCGAAGTTGATCAGCAGCAGCTTGCCCCAGAACTTCGTCATCGCGTAGTACTTGCGGTTACCGGTGCGCACCCAGGCGGTCTGCATGCCTGCGACCAACACCGACAGGCCGATGGTCAGCGGCACCAGCAAAAAGTGATACACGGTGGTGATGCCGAACTGCCACCGCGCGATCGCGAGCACGTCCACGTGACTCAGTATTGTCGCGCCCCAGGCCCCCCGCCATCCGGCGACAGTCCCGACCACCCAGGACGTTGGTCCCGTTCTACTCAGGACCCCAGACGCACGAAGACCCCGCCGAGGCGGGGTCT
>DASXOJ010000134.1:0-28418 GCA_036494465.1 Pseudonocardiaceae bacterium | reverse complement strand
GCGGGCGTCGCCGCCTACTGGCGGATCGAAGTGGTCAAGCACCGCCCGCCGGTGATGTTCTGCTACGAGCTCGACAACGGCGTCTACACGGAGGTCGCGGTAGTCGAGACCGGCAAACCGCGCGAGATCAAGCTGCCGGTGGGCGGCTCGATCGCCGTCGATGTCGATCAGTTGTCCGCACTGCCGCATAGGTGATCGCCCACTGCCCCCTGACCGATTCGGTCAGGGGGCAGCGTCGTGTCCGGGTCAGGCGGAGCGGCGGGTGAGCTCCATGATCCAGTTGGTTTCCCAGAACCGCTTGGCCACGTCCCAGTAGGCCTGCTCCCAGCGCGCCGAGCTGGGCGTGATCTCCGACCAGATGAACCTGACCTGGACCGGGTGCCCGTCGTCGAGGTCGTCGCCGAAGAACTCGCCGCGCCCGTTGTCGCCGAACGCGCCGATCACCGGCGCGGTGAGCAGGCCGTCGCGGCTGCTCGCCCAGTACAGCGACCACTCCTTGGTCGCGGGGTTGAACAGGCGCAGCGTCAGGCCGCGGGTGCCCAGGGTCGGGAACACGATCTCGTCGAAGTTGCCCGCGCCGTCGAACGCGGTGTGGCCGGTGGAGATGCCGGGGAACTCGTGCCATTCGTCGCTGCCTGCGAAGGTCTTGTCCAGCCTGCGGTTGTGCACATTCCAGCTGCCGATGAGAAAGTCGAAGTTGTTCACGGGGATGACGTTATGGTGGCTGACTGACATCTCCTGTCAGGAATGTGGCTACCTCACAAGCCGAAATCTACGGGCCGATTTGCGCGGGAAACCTGTTGCGCGGCAACGTGATCGACATGACCAGCCCTCGCCGTTCGGCAAACCGGACGCTCGCGCCGATGCCCCGCCAGCAACGGATCCTCGGGCGGCTGGGGCGGGCGATCGCGGCGGTCGCGGAGCCGCGCGGGTGGGACGTGCTGGGGTCGGTCGCGGTGCGGGTTGCGCCGCGCATCAGTTGTTTCCCGGATCTCGTTGTCTGCCAACGAGCCGACCCGGCCGCCAAGTCGCTCAAGGCGAGCGCGGTGTCGCTGGTGGTCGAGGTGGAGTCCGCGTGGAGCAGGGGGATCGGCCGCGCCGAGCAGCGGTGGGCCTATGCCGAAGCTGGTATCAAGGCGTTCTGGTACGTCAAGCTGACCAGCAACCGGCCGCCGGTGGTGTGCTGCTACCTGCTCACGGACACCGGCTACGTCCGGCAAGCCGTTGTGGAGCATGGCAGTCCGCAGTGGGTCGCGCTGCCGATCGGGGTCGACCTGAAGATCGACATCGACGAGCTGGATCACTGAGCGAGTCGGGCTGCCTCGATGTCCGCCTGGCGACGACCGATCTGGAGGGCGCCGGGGATCAGGGTGAGGTCGAGCATCCGGGCGCCGTTGCCGGTCAGTTCGCGGATTTCCGTTCCTGGGTCGATGATCGTGAGCGATCCGCCTGCCGACGTGATGGCGTCGAACTCGCGCTGGGCGATGTCGTCGCGTTCGGTGATCGGGAAGCAGGACACCACGATGACGGACTGGGCCCCCGCCGCCAGGTCGGCGTTGAGCATGCTGCGCACGCCGCCGTCCAGGTGGCGGTCGCCGTTGAGCGTGACGGCCGGACTGAGTCCGGGCAGCGCGGTGCTCGACGCCACCGCGTTGGCGAGTTCGACGCCGGAATCCTTCGACCAGACGGCGAGTTGGCCGGTGGTCGCGCTGACCGAGGTCACGCGCAGCGCGGCGGGCCAGGGTTTGCCCGCGAGCACGGCGTACATCGGCCTGCTCAAAAAGACTTCTTCGCTGACGGTGTCGGCGGCGAGCGCCTTGGCGCCGATGGCGGCGCGGGCCTGGTCGGGGTCGGGAGCGTTGTTCGCGGCCGTCATATCGCCCAACAGTCCTGCGAGTCGGGCCGTGGCGTCAGGTGGGTAGATGACCGGGCCGGGGTTGCGGACCTCCTCGGTCACGATGGCGGCGAGGTCCATGCCGAGCGCGAGCTGGGCGCCCGCGACGGCACCGGCGGACGTGCCGACGATCAGTTCGGACTGGCTGAGGTCGATACCGTTGGCGCGCAGGCCGGTGATGAGACCGGACAGCCAAGCGCGGCCGACGGTGCCTCCGCCGCCGAGGACCAGGGCCGTCACGCCGTGCCCCTGATGATGTCGAGCACCCGCCCGCCAGCAGGCACCTCGTCCGGACCGACCGACCATTGACCGTCCAATGCGGACAGCGCGGCGGGGATGGCGTCCGGGGTGTCGGTGTGCAGTTCGAGGATCGGCTGACCGGCTTCGACCTGCTCGCCGGGCTTTGTGCGGCAGATGATGCCTGCGGCGTGCTGCACCGGGTCCTCCTTGCGGGCCCGGCCCGCGCCGAGGCGCCAGGCGGCGACGCCGACGGCGTACGCGTCGAGGTGGGCGAGGGTGCCCGCGGTCGGTGCTTCCACCACGTGCACGTGTTTGGCGGTGGGCAGCGGTGCTTCCGGATCGCCGCCCTGCGCGCGGATCATTTCCGCCCACTTCTCGTAGGCCGCGCCGGAGGCGAGCACCTGCGCCGGGTCGACGTCGGTGATGCCGCCGAGGGTGAGCATCTCCCTGGCCAGCGCGACGGTCAGTTCGACGACATCAGCCGGGCCGCCACCCTTCAGGACATCGACGGATTCGGCGACCTCGTTGGCGTTGCCGACCGCGCGGCCGAGCGGGGTGGACATGTCGGTGAGCAGGGCGCTGCACTTGACGCCGTGCTGGGTGCCGATCTCGACCAGCGCGTGCGCCAGATCCGTTGCGGCAGAGAGATTCTTCATGAAGGCGCCGGAGCCGACCTTCACGTCGAGCACCAGCGCGCCCGCGCTTTCCGCGATCTTCTTGCTCATGATCGAGCTGGCGATCAGCGGGATCGATTCCACTGTGGACGTCACGTCGCGCAGCGCGTAGAGCTTGCGGTCGGCGGGAGCCAGTGTCGGGGTGGTCGCGCAGACGACCGCGCCAATGTCGATGAGCTGCTGGATGATCTCGGGTTCGGACAGTCCAGCTCGCCAACCCGGGATGGACTCCAGCTTGTCCAGGGTGCCGCCGGTGTGGCCGAGGCCGCGACCGGACAGCTGCGGCACGGCCGCGCCGCACGCGGCGACCAGCGGCGCCAGTGGCAGGGTGATCTTGTCGCCGACACCGCCGGTGGAGTGCTTGTCCACGGTCGGTTTGGTGACCTTGGAGAGGTCCACCCGCTCGCCGGAGTTGATCATGGCGAGGGTCCAGCGCGCGGTCTCTTCCGCGTCCATGCCGTTGAGGAAGATCGCCATGGCCAGCGCGGCCATCTGCTCGTCGGCGACGACGCCCCTGGTGTAGGCGTCGATGACCCAGTCGATCTGCGCGTCGCCGAGCCGTTCGCCGTCGCGCTTGGCGCGGATGACGTCCACAGCGGACATCGGCTCAGCCATCGATGTTCTCCTTGTCTGGCAGGAATTCGGGCCCGAACGCGTCCGGCAGCACCTCGCTCATCGGCTTGATGCCGTGTGGGGTGTCGACCAGGCATTCCGGCCCGCCGAGTTCGTAGAGCACCTGACGGCACCGGCCGCACGGCATGAGCAGCTCGCCCTTACCGCTGCGACAGGCGACGGCGACCAGCCGACCGCCGCCGGTGAGGCGGAGTTGGCCCGCCATCGTGCATTCCGCGCACAACCCGAGGCCGTAGGAGGCGTTCTCCACGTTGCACCCGGTGATCTGGCGACCGTCGTCGACGATGGCGGCGGCACCGACCTGGAGGCCGGAGTAGGGGCAGTAGGCGAACTGCGCGGCTTGCCGGGCTTGCGCACGCAGTTCGTCCCAGTCGATCTCAACCATGTTCGCGTCAACCTGTGATGTAGGGCTGGCCGTCGGAGGCCGGCGGGCGGACCCGGCCAACCAGACCCGCGACCGCGATGATCGTGGCGATGTAGGGCGCGGTGAGCAGCAGGTTCGAGTCGATCGGCGCACCGGCCTGGGACAGCAGGCTGCCCAGCTGGTTGGCGAAACCGAACAACAGCGCCGCCGCCACCGCTCCGCTGGGCCGCCAGCGGCCGAAGATGACCGCCGCCAGCGCGATGTAGCCCTTGCCGGAGGACATGTTGATGCCGAACGTGTTCCCGGAACCGAGGCCGATCACCAGGAACGCGCCGCCGAGACCGGCGATCAGACCGGCGATCAGCAGGGCACGGTAGCGGGTGCGCTTGACGTTGATGCCAACCGTGTCCGCCGCCTTCTGGTGTTCGCCGACCGAGCGCAGCCGCAGGCCCCATCTGGTGTGGAACAGGAAGAAGTGCACTGCGAACACGAGCACGTAGGTGATGTAGAGGAAGATCGTGCCGTCGAAGAAGACCGGTCCGATGATCGGGATGTCGCCGAGCACCGGGATCTTCAGCGTCGGGAAGAACGCGGGCGTGTTGAACTGCTTGGGATACGCCGCGAGCAGCTTCACGTACAGGAACGCGGTGACGCCGCCGACGAACAGGTTCAGCACCACACCGATGATGACCTGGTCGACCAGGTAGCGGATGGCGAGCACGGCGAGCAGCGCGCCGAGTACGAGACCGGCGAGCATGCCGCCGATCGCGCCGACCCATGCGCTGCCCGCGATGGTGCTGGCGATGGCGGCGACGAACGCGCCGAGCAGCAACTGGCCTTCCAGCGCCACGTTCACCACACCGGCCCGCTCGCCGATGATGCCTGCGAGGCCGCCGAGGATCAGCGGAATGGCTGCTGGGAACAGCGATCCCTGCAACAGGGAAACGATGTTCAGGCCGTTGGGCGAGCCGGCGACCGACCACAGCATGAAGGCGGTGACCAGGCCGAAGATCGCGATCGACGCGGACCAGCGCGGGCCGAGCACCTTGGTGGCACGGAGAATGCCGACCACGATGGTCAGCAGGCACAGCACGATGGTGACCGGCCTCGCGACGAAGGTGGCCTGCGGCAGGTGGATGGACTCGTCGGAGAGGGCGAACTGCAACAGCACGTGCCCGCCGACGCGCGCGGTGAGGCCGAACGCCCACAGGCCGAGCACGCCGAGCACGATCTGCACGCCGCCGATCAGCAGGTGCTTCTGGATCCGCTGCTTGCGCGCGATGTTGATGACCACGCTCAGGTTGGTGCTGGCCGCGGTCAACGCGCTGGCCGCGCCTTCCTTCAACCGGAACAGCGCGCGGATCAGGCGCGGGGCGGCGATGAAGATGACGATCAGCGCCTCGATGACAGTGACGATGTTGATCGAAATGCCGGTGCCACCCTGCGACGCGGTGGTGACCTGCATGATCCGGCCACCGGCCTGCAACGCACCGACCAGCAGACCGCCGAACAGGGTGCCCCACGGGGTGGAGCGGCCCAGCAGCGCGACGGTGATCGCGTCGAAGCCGACGTTGGAGTCGATGCCGGGCACGACCTGGAAGGAGGTGGCGCCGTCGGTGAGGATGATGGCGCCTGCCAAGCCTGCCAAGCCACCGGCGATCAGCATGGCCTGCACGGTGGAGCTGGATACGCTCATCCCGGCAGTGCGGGCGGCGGCCGGGTTGGCGCCGACCGCGCGCAGCCGGAAACCGATGGTGCTGCGGGAGAGCAGCCACCAGACGCCGAGGGCCGCCGCCACCGCGAGGATGATGCCGACGTTGAAGTCCAGGCCGGAGCCGAACGAGGGCAGTTTGGCGTTGCCGTCGATGAGCTTGCTGCCCTGCGGGTTGCCGGGCTGCTCGAAGCTCTTGATGCTCAACAGGTACTGCAGCCCGGACAGGGCCACGTAGTTGAGCATGATCGTGGTGATCACCTCGTGCGCGCCGGTGCGCGCCTTGAGGTAACCGGAGATGAAGCCCCAGAACGCGCCGAAGATGATGCCCGCGAGGATCGCGACGATCACGTGCAGCCCGGCGGGCAGGTGCCAGCCGAAGCCCACCAGGCCCGCGCCGACCGCACCGAGCAGGACCTGGCCCTGGCCACCGATGTTGAACAGGCCGGACCGGAACGCGAGCGCGATGCCAAGACCGGCGCAGATCAGCGGTGCGGCGGTGGTGACCGTGGAGGAGATCGGGCCGAAGATGCCCGCGACGCTGCCGTCGTTGGAGAAGTTGAAGATCGCGCCCTCGAACATGGCGGTGTACGCGCTGGACACCACCGACCACGAGTTGCTGAAGAAGTCGCCGGGCGAGGTGAACACGTAGCTCAGCGAGGCGCGCACGTTGTCGTCCGAGAAGATCATCAGCAGTGCGCCGATGACCAGGGCGACGAGGATGGCGAGCACGTTGACCAGCCAGGTGCGGCCGGTGCGCGGTTTGCGCTCGTCGCGCGGCAGGAATTCGCCGGGCTGGAGCGGCTGCCCCCCAGAGGGTGGCTGTTCGACGGTGGTGGTCATGAGGAGGACTCCTCGGATTCCGCCACTGCCTGGTCGACGGCGGCCAGTTCGCTGGGGTGCAGTTCGGCTTCGGTGCGGGCATCTTCCGCGGCCACACCGGCCATCATCAGGCCGACCTCGTCGCGAGACGCGCCTGAGGGCAGGATGCCGATGATCTTTCCTCGGTACATGACCGCGATCCGGTCGGCGAGCGCGAGCACCTCGTCCAGTTCGGTGGACACGATGATCACCGGGGTGCCGCGATCGCGTTCGGTGACGATGCGTTTGTGGATGAACTCCTGCGCGCCGACGTCGACGCCACGGGTCGGTTGGGAGGCGACCAGCAGCTTCAGCGGGCGCGACATCTCCCGCGCCAGCACCACTTTCTGTTGGTTGCCGCCGGACAGTGTGCTCACCGGCGCGGTGATCGAGGTGGTGCGCACATCGAACTCGGCCACGCGCTGGGTGGCGTTGCGCCGGATCTCGCCGAGCTTGAGGGCGACACCGGAACCGAACGGTTCGACGTTGTACAGGTCCAGCACCAGGTTCTCGGCGACGCTGAACGCGCCGACCAGGCCGTCCTCCTGGCGGTCCTCCGGCACGTAGCCGACGCCTTCGCGGAGCACCTCGCGCGGGCTGGCGCTGCCGATTTCCTTGCCGTTCAACGTGATCGAGCCCGAGGCAGGGATGCGTACGCCGAGGATGGCCTCGGTGAGTTCCTCCTGGCCGTTGCCCTGCACACCGGCCAGCGCGACGATCTCGCCCGCGCGCACGTCAAGACTCAGACCGTCCACTGTGGTCTGTCCACGATCGTCGGCGACGTGCAGGTCGCTGATGCGCAGGCTGACCTCGCCGGGTTCGGCGGCGTCCTTGTCCACCACCAGTTGCACGTCGCGGCCGACCATCAGGCTGGCCAGCTCGGTCTCGTCCGCGGCAGGGTCGGCGTCGCCGACCACCTTGCCGCGCCGGATCACGGTGATCCGGTCCGCGACTGCCTTGACCTCGCGCAGCTTGTGCGTGATGAACACGATCGACTTCCCCGCCGCGCGCAGATCGCGCATGATCCGGATCAGCTCGTCGATCTCCTGCGGGGTCAGCACGGCGGTCGGCTCGTCGAGGATCAGCACGTCCACGTCGTGCGCGAGGGCCTTGATGATCTCCACCCGCTGTTGCACGCCGACCGGCAGCTCGCCGACCAGTGCGTCCGGGTCGACGTCCAGCCCGTACTCCTGGGAGAGCTCGCGCACCTTGGCTCGGGCCGTCTTCCGGTCCAGCCTGCGCAGCGGGCCGGAGGTCCACTCGTGGCCGAGCATCACGTTGTCGGCGACGGTGAACACCGGGATCAGCATGAAGTGCTGGTGCACCATGCCGATCCGGTGCGCGATCGCGTCACCCGGTCCGCGCAGCGTCACCGGCGCGTCGTCGATGAGGATCTCGCCCTCGTCCGGCGTGTACAGGCCGTAGAGCACGTTCATCAGGGTCGACTTGCCAGCGCCGTTCTCGCCCAGCAGCGCGTGGATCTCGCCGGGCTCGACCACCAGGTCGATGGCGTCGTTGGCGACCAGCGAGCCGAAGCGTTTGGTGATGCCCCGGAGTTCGAGCCGCATCGCGCCACACCTCCCAATTCCGAGCGGAAAGCAGTGAAAGCAGCAAAAACGCGACCCGGCGCCCGTGTCGCGAAGGATGCGACACGAGCGCCGGTTGAGCAGGTCCCGCCGGTCAGCTCTTGGGCTGCGACGGCGAGGCGATGGTGATTTTGCCGCTGATGATGTCCTGCTGGATCTGCTTGATCTGGTCCTGCAGCGCCTGCGGGATCTTGGACGCGAAGTCGTGGTAGGGCGCCAGACCGACGCCACCGTTGGCCAGCGTGCCGATGTAGTCCTTGGTGGCGAAGCTGCCACCGCTGGCCTGCTCGACCGAGTTCTGCACCGCGTTGTCCACGTTCTTGAACGCCGTCGACAGGAACACGTTGCAGTACTGCGGAGCCGAGGTGCAGCCGTCGGTGTCGACCCAGATCGCGTTGGCCTTGCCACCGGAGGAGGCGGCCGCGGCCACACCACCGAGACCGGAGCTACCCGCGACCGGGAAGATCACGTCGGCGCCCTGGTTGATGAAGTTGGTCCCGAGCTGGGTGCCCTGGGTCTGGTCGGTGAAGGAGTTGGTGAAGCTGCCGTCCTGGGACTGCTCGTTCCAGCCCAGCACCGCGACGCTCTTGCCGTTCTTCTGGTTGTAGTACTGCACGCCCTCCCAGTAACCGTCCATGTAGATGGTCACCGGGGCGATCTTCTGGCCACCGAAGGTCGCGACCTTGCCGGTCTTGGAGTAACCGGCCGCCAGGTAACCGGCGAGGAAGCCGGCCTGGGCGGTGTTGAACTGCAGGCCCTGCACGTTGGTGCCGTTGCCCGCGCTGTCCACGATCGCGAAGTGCTGGCTCGGGTTGGCCGTGGAGGCGTTGGTGGTCGCCGGGCCCATCAGGCCACCGACCGTGACGACGAGGTTGCAGTTCTGCTTGGTGAGGGCCGTGATGTTCGGTACGTAGTCGTTCTCGGTGTTCGACTGGACGTACTTGACGGTGGCCTTGCCGTCCTTCTTGGCGGCCTGCATGCCTGCCCACGCGGACGCGTTGAACGAGCGGTCGTCGATGCCGCCGGTGTCGGTGACCATGCACGCGTTGAACTTGGCGGTACCACCGCTGCCGTTGTCGGTGGTGGTCGAACCGCTGCCCGACGACGCAGGCTTCGTGCCGCATCCGGTGAGCACCAACCCGACCGTCACCAGGCCAGCGAGGACGGTCATCCCCTGCACTCGCATCCCTCGCACTCGGCGCAAGGCTGTCTCCTCTCCCACCGCGATACCGCACGCGGTCCGTACCACTGCAATTTCTTCTGGACACACCGGTCGACACCGGTGTTATTCGCGAGACCGTACCGCCCGTCGAGAGGTTCGCCACAACCTCGTAGCCCCACGTAACCGAATCGTGCCCGAGACGGGTGACGACTGCACACCTGACCGTCATCACCAGCCCAAATGCCGAAACACAACGGTCACAAGGCGGGATCGGCGGCGGTCGGACACGATCGGGCGGGGCCCGCGGTACCGGCTGTGGCGTGCGCCGCACCCGACCACAATGGATTGGTATGTTTTCGCAGGTCAGCATGCAGATCACCGACCGTCGCCCGATCGGGACACCTGGTGTTCCATCGATCACAGCGGGCACGCTCACCTGGGCCGATGCGCGGCGCGGGGATTAATATCCGACCGTCCCCCGCGCGCCTCGAATCTGGGTCAGGCGTGCGGTAACACCAGCGATGTTGGAGGCCGTTCGCCGATGTCCAGCACGGCAAGCACCGCGCCGTCGCCACCTCCGGCCGCCGATTCCGGCGCGCAGGTCGGCACGAGGCAGCGCAGCGGCAAGCTCTACCGCGGCGACCTCGGCATGTGGTCGTGGGTCGCGCACCGGATCACCGGCGTGCTCACCTTCTTCTTCCTGTTCGCGCACGTCCTGGACACCGCGTTGGTCCGGGTTTCGCCGAACGCGTACGACAAGGTCATCTCGCTCTACAAGAACCCGCTGGTCAACCTGATGGAGCTGGGCCTGGTCGGCGCCGTGCTCTACCACGCGCTCAACGGCCTGCGGGTCATGCTGGTCGACTTCTGGTCCAAGGGACCGAAGGTCCAGCGGGTGATGCTCTGGACGATCATCGTGATCTGGGTCGCGGTGATGATCCCGAGCGCCTACTTCATGCTCCAGTACAACGTCGAGAAGCTGTTCGGGAGCGGTAACTGATGACTGTTTCTTCAGCCGTGCAGAACTCCCCGACGATCGCGCCCCCGCGCTCCCGGCGCCGCCCTTCGGCCCGGCGCAGCAACTTCGAGCTCTACAGCTGGCTGTTCATGCGCATCTCCGGCCTGCTGCTGATCGTGCTGGTGCTCGGCCACCTGCTGATCATGAACGTGCTGGACGGCGGCGTGCAGCGAATCAACTTCGCGTTCGTGGCCGGTCGCTGGTCCTCGCCGTTCTGGCAGTTCTGGGACCTGTCCATGCTGTGGCTCGCGGAGATCCACGGCACCAACGGCCTGCGCACGGTCATCAACGACTACGCGACCAAGGACACCACCCGGTTCTGGCTGAAGATCCTGCTCTACGTGTCCATGGTGCTGATCCTGGCGCTGGGCACGTTCGTGATCTTCACCTTCGACCCGAACATCGCCACCGACTGACGCTGGCCCACCACCGGAAAGAAGCGGTAATGCAGTTCCACAAGTACGACGTGGTGATCGTCGGGGCAGGCGGGGCCGGGATGCGCGCCGCGATCGAGTCCGGCTCCCGGGCGCGGACCGCGGTGCTCACCAAGCTCTACCCGACCCGTTCGCACACCGGCGCCGCCCAGGGCGGCATGTGCGCAGCGCTGGCGAACGTGGAAGAGGACAACTGGGAGTGGCACAACTTCGACACGATCAAGGGCGGTGACTACCTGGTCGACCAGGACGCCGCCGAGATCATGTGCAAGGAAGCCATCGACGCGGTCCTCGACCTGGAGAAGATGGGTCTGCCGTTCAACAGGACCCCGGAAGGCAAGATCGACCAGCGGCGCTTCGGCGGCCACACCCGCGACCACGGCAAGGCCGCGGTGCGCAGGGCCTGCTACGCGGCGGACCGCACCGGTCACATGATCCTGCAGACCCTCTACCAGAACTGCGTCAAGCAGGGCATCGAGTTCTTCGACGAGTACTACGTGCTCGACCTGTGCCTCAACGAGACCGAGAACGGCCCGGTCGCCAGCGGTGTGGTCGCCTACGAGCTGGCCACCGGCGAGATCCACGTCTTCCAGGCCAAGGCGGTCATCTTCGCGACGGGCGGCGCGGGCAAGATCTTCAAGACCACGTCCAACGCGCACACCCTCACCGGTGACGGCCTCGGCATCATCTTCCGCAAGGGCCTGCCGCTTGAGGACATGGAGTTCTTCCAGTTCCACCCGACCGGTCTTGCCGGTCTCGGCATTCTCATTTCCGAGGCGGTGCGCGGCGAGGGTGGCATCCTGCGCAATTCCGAGGGCGAACGCTTCATGGAGCGCTACGCCCCCACCATCAAGGACCTCGCGCCGCGCGACATCGTGGCCCGGTCGATGGTGCTGGAGGTGCGGGAAGGTCGCGGCTCCGGTCCGAACAAGGACTACGTGCTGCTCGACGTCACCCACCTCGGCGCCGAGGTGCTGGAGAGCAAGCTGCCCGACATCACCGAGTTCTCCCGCACCTACCTCGGTGTCGACCCGGTGACCGAGCCGGTGCCGGTGTTCCCCACCTGCCACTACGTGATGGGCGGCATTCCGACCAACGTGCACGGCGAAGTGTTGCGGGACAACGAGAACGTGATCCCGGGCCTGTACGCGGCCGGCGAGTGCGCGTGCGTGTCGGTGCACGGCTCGAACCGGCTGGGCACCAACTCGCTGCTGGACATCAACGTGTTCGGCCGCCGCGCGGGCATCGCGGCAGCCGAATACGCGAACGCGCACGAGCACGTCGAACTGCCCGAGGACCCGACCACGCTGGTCGACGAGCAACTGGCGAACCTGCTCTCCGAGCACGGCCACGAGCGCGTCGCGGACATCCGCACCGCGTTGCAGAACACCATGGACAACAACGCATCGGTGTACCGCACCGAGGAAACGCTCAAGCAGGCGCTGCACGACGTGCAGGCGTTGAAGGAGCGTTACGCGCACATCTCCGTGCACGACAAGGGCAAGCGGTTCAACACCGACCTGCTGGAAGCCGTCGAACTCGGCTTCCTGTTGGAGCTGGCCGAAATCCTGGTCACCGGCGCCATCGCCAGGAAGGAATCGCGCGGCGGCCACGCCCGCGAGGACTACCCGACCCGCGACGACGTGAACTTCATGCGCCACACCATGGCGTACAAGAACGGCGATGGCCTGACCGCGGACATCCGGTTGGACTACAAGCCCGTTGTGCAGACCCGTTACGAGCCGATGGAGCGGAAGTACTGATGACCGCGACCGCCGAGCCCCAGACCGGCATCCGAGGCGACCAGCCGCCCGTGCCGGAGGGCGCCATCACCGTCACCGTGAAGATCCACCGGTTCAACCCGGAGATCCACGACGAACCGGTGTGGGAGTCCTTCGACGTCCCAGCGCTGCCCACCGACCGGGTGCTGAACCTGCTGCACTACGTCAAGTGGTACATCGACGGCACGCTGAGCTTCCGCCGCTCCTGCGCGCACGGCGTGTGCGGGTCGGATGCGATGCGCATCAACGGCGTCAACCGGTTGTCCTGCAAGGTGCTGGTGCGCGACCTGTTCGCCAAGGGCAACAAGCACACCACGATCACGATCGAACCCATCAAGGGACTGAAGGTCCTCAAGGACCTGATCGTGGACATGGAGCCGTTCTTCGAGGCCTACCGCGCCGTGAAGCCCTACCTGATCACCTACGGCAACGAGCCGACCAAGGAACGCATCCAGTCCCAGGCCGACCGCGCCCGCTTCGACGACACCACCAAGTGCATCCTGTGCGCCTGCTGCACCACGTCGTGCCCGGTGTACTGGTCCGAAGGCACCTACTTCGGTCCCGCGTCCTTCGTCAACGCGCACCGGTTCATCTTCGACTCCCGCGACGAGGGCGCAGAAGAACGACTGGACATCCTCAACGACGTCGAGGGCGTGTGGCGCTGCCGCACCACCTTCAACTGCACCGAGGCCTGCCCGCGCGGCATCCAGGTCACCAAGGCGATCCAGGAAGTCAAGCGCGCCCTGCTCTTCAAGCGCTTCTGATCAGTCGGCATCTGCGGGCGTATTGTCGCCCGCAGATGCCATACCGCCAGTGACCATCACCAGCTCCACCTCAGCCCTCTTGCCGAACGACAGGCAAAGCTGGACGAGATTTTCCAGGCTGTGAACGCCCAGCCCATCCAGTCGGCGGACGATCTTGCCTGCGATGGCCTGTTCGAAACCGACGAAGAACTGGATGAGTTCCTGGCTTTCACATACGCGGCCCGTCGAGCTGAGCTCGCCTGACTCATGGCCAACCAGATCGTCCTCGACACCGACGTCGCATCGCTCAGCTTCAAACGGCGTTTGCCGCCTGCATTGCTGCGGGCCGTGGTCAACAGCGTGCCCGCGATTACCTTCGCCACCAGGGCGAGCTGACCAAGTGGTCGGTATGCCGAGACTGGGGTCCAAACCAGCAGCGTCGGATGACCAATTGGATCAAGGGCTTTCCGGTCCTCACAGCACCCGCGACATCGTCACGGCCTGGGTGAGATCTCGGCGTACGCGATGCGGCGTGGCAGGCCACGTCCGCAGAACGACACCTGGATCGCAGCGTGCTGCCTGGTGTACGACTTGCCGCTGGCAACCCTGAACGTCAAAGACTTCCAGGATTTTGTCGACCACGAAGCACTCCGGCTCATCTCCGCTTGAGCGCGACACGGAAGGCACCGTCAGTGCCGGGGCGTCATGCGGAACGCGAAGTATTCGACGGTCCAGCCGTCGCGTTGCAGGCTGTCGGTGGCGACGACCTCCTTGGCGAAGCCCGCGTCGTCGGCCAGCTGGGTCAGGTAGCCGAGGTCGCCCGAGGTACCGAAGAAGATCAGCATCTTCCCGGTCGGAGTCAGGTACTGGCGCGCGTCGCGGAAGAACTCGGTCATCGCGCGGTAGTTCTCGTCGGTCATGGCGACTTCGAACTGGTCGCGGGGCGTGAACCAGCGGAACGGCGGGTCGAAGACGATCAGGTCGAACGCGCCGTCGACGTTGCCGAAGACGTCGCTGTGCCGGACCTCGACCCGATCGGCGACGCCGTTGCGTTCGGCATTGCGCCGAGTCGCCTCGATGGCCTGCGGGTTGATGTCGACCGCGAGGACCTGACGAGCCCGCCCAGCCGCGAGGACCGCGTTGACGCCGCTGCCGGTGCCCATGTCGAGCACGCGGTCGCCGTCGCTGGTTTCCGCGAGCACGGCTTCGCCGAGCAGGTGCGACATCGGCGTGATCGGCATGACGTCGGGCGGCACGACCAGGGTCCGGCCGAGGTAGTCGACCGTCTCGGTCGTCTCTCGCTTTGCCGTCGCGTAGGACCGCTCGTGCCACTGGCGGACAATCTCGGCGTACTCCGCGCTGAACGTGGGCACGTACCGGGGGTCAGTCACGCGCGGTAGCGGAGCGGCGGAAGGCGAGCATGGCGCGGACGCCGATGATGCCGAACGCCACGCCGCAGATGAAGGAGACGACCGCGATCACCAGGTGCACGGTGAAGAACGCGGTCATGCCGCCGGTCGGACCCCATGACCTGGGGTCTTCGGAGATGTTGACCATGAAGGTCGGCCAGATCACCAGCGACCAGATGCCGAAAACAACCATGAACCACCCGATCGGGCGCGAAACGCGCATTGCGCCGATCGGCCTAGTTGCCGGGGTTTCGGGGCGGGATGTCGTATCGTTGGGCATCACGGGCTGTGTCACCGACTCAGTATCCGTCCTGGTGGGTGTCAGGTCCCAATCAGGGTTCAACTAACCTGCCTCCGTGCGCCCCTTCGCCCGGACACCGATCTCGGCACTGACCCTGACGCTGTGTGCCCTGGTGGTCACTCTGCTCACCGGCACGGCAGGCGTCGCCGACGCCGCCAAGAAGCCGACCACTCCGGTGCAGACCAGTAACGTGGCGGCACCGCCCCCGAGCTGCCCCGATCACGCAGCGCCGCCTCCGCCGGTGGACACCTCGGAACGACCCGCGCCCGGCCAGACCACACCGCAGGCGATGCCCGAGCCGAGTTCGCCGATCGGCGGGCCCCGGATGGCCGAGTGCGGCGTGATCCTGCCGCAGGGCGCACCGGCGGCGCCCGGTGACATCAACGCCGAGTCCTGGGTCCTGGAGGACCTCGACACCGGCGCGGTGCTCGCTGCCAAGGACCCGCACGCGCGGGAGCGGCCCGCTTCGCTGATCAAGCTGCTGCTGTCGCTGGTGGTGACCAGGGAGCTCAAGCCGGACAGCACCATCACCGCGACCCAGGACGACGCCAACCAGCCGCCCACCCGGGTCGGCATCCTGCCGGGCGCGTCCTACCCGGTCACCGATCTGGTCGACGCGCTGCTGATGAAGTCCGGCAACGACGTGGCCTACGCGCTGGCGACCGCGCTCGGCGGGTTGCCAGCGGCGACGCAGAAGATGGACGCGCTGGCCAACCAGCTCGGCGCTCTGGACACCAGGGCGGCAACGCCGTCCGGCCTGGACGGGCCCGGCATGTCCGCGTCCGCCTACGACCTCGCGGTGATCTTCCGCGCGGCCATGACCAACCAGATCATCTCGACCGCGGTGCAGACCAGGACGTTGACGCTGCCCGCGTCGAATGGTCAGCCCGCGGTGCAGGTGACCAACGAGAACTCGCTGCTGATGGGTGGCTACTCGCCCAAGTATCCGGGCGAGATCGGCGGCAAGACCGGGTTCACCAGCGACGCGCAGCACACCTACGCGGACGCGGCGGAGCAGAACGGGCACCGGGTCGCGTTGATCATGATGCGCAACCCGAACGACCTGCCCAACGTGTACAAGAACGCGAAGGAACTGCTCGACTACGGTTTCCAGCTGGACGCGGCCAAACTGCCGCCGGTCGGTCAGGTGGTGGACGCGAACCCGTTGTCGGGCAAGACGACCACCGATTCATCCACAAAGGACAAGAGCGGTTCGGGTGTTTCGCAGGCCGACGCCAAGGCGATTCGCGCCGCGCTGGCCCCGGAACCGGTCTCGACGTTCGGCACGGTCGGCAAGCCGCTGACCATCCTGGCCGGCGTCGCCCTGCTGCTCATCCTGGTGCTCGTGTTGCGGCGCAAGGCGGCCAAGCGCAAGCGTGCGGCACGAGCGAAGGCGCTGGTCGCCGAGAAGAAGGCGGCCGACGCGGCCAGGGCGGAGGCAGCGGCCGAAGCCGCCGCCGCACCCGAGCAAGAGCCCGAACCCAAGCCGGCCAGCACCATCGGCGACACCGCGAGCTGGGCCGCGGTCGACGAGGCGTTCGCGTCAACGGCCAAGCCGAGCCGACCGGCGCCGAAACGGGTCGGTACCGGCCGGGCTCCGGCCCCGCGCACCAACGGCAGGTCCTCTGCCGATGCGGGCAACTCGACCGAGCCGACCGAGTTCTTCGGCCGCATCCAGTAGGACGTCAGCGACCGCGTCTGCCGAGCGCGACACCGGCCAGCGTGCCCACCGCGAGCAGACCTGCCGCGAACGCGGGGCCGACTCCCTGGCGCACCTCGACGACCGGCGCGATCACGGTCGGCGCGGTGACCGGTCCTGGGCGCTTGAGCTGGTTCTCCCGCGCGGTCGCGGTCCACGCGGTGATGTAGAGCAGGAAACGGGACACCAGGTTCGCGAACACCAGCAGCCCGATCACCGGCCCGAACACGGTCGCGGTCGGCGAACTGGTGGCGGACTTCAACAGGATGGTGGCCGCCTGCTTGAGGATCTCGAACCCGATCGCGGCGGCCAGCGCACCGCGCACCGCGCTGCGCGCGCTCACCCGCTCCCGGGGCAGCCGTGAGATCACCCAGAGGAAGACCAGAAAGTTGGCGGCGACGCTCAGCACGATCGTGGCCAGCACCAGCAGCGTGCGGGCCCAGCCGGTGTCGGCGAGGCCGACCAGGCGCAGCAGCAGCGTGCCCAGCCCGGTGCCCGCCGCGGTGATCGCGAACGAGACGACCAGCGCCAATCCCAGCCCGATCAACGAGAGCAGATCCTTGGCCAGGGTCGGAATCATCGGAAGTTTCTGCTTTTCCTGGCCCCACTGGGCGGTCAGCGCGTCGCGCAGGTTGGTCATCCAGCCGATGCCGGAATAGAGCGCGCCGACCAGGCCGACGATGCCGACCGCGCTGCGCGCCTTGATGGCGCCGTTGATCGTGGTGGAGATGGTCTGGCCGAGCGCGCCGGGCACCTGCTTGGCGATGTTGGCCTGCAACTGGTTCAGCAGCGCGGGCTCGTGCGCCAGCACGAAGCTGGCCACCGCGAACGCGACCATCAGGATCGGCACCAGCGACAGCACGCTGAAGTAGGTGATCGCGGCGGCGTAGTGGTTGCCGTGGTATTCGGTGAACGACTCGTTGGCGCGCAGCAGATGATCGAACCAGGCGTACTTGGCACGCAGCACCGCGATGCGCGAGGGTTTGTCGGCCACTACTGGACGCTAAGCCCCACCGGCCGACCCCGCAACGCGCAGTGTCTCACCAATATGGGTAGTTCAGATGGTCGCGGGGAGGAACCCGATCCGGTTGTAGGCCGAGGCCAGCGTGCGGGAGGCGACCTCACGGGCCCGGGACGCGCCCGCGGCCAGGATCTTGTCCAGTTCGGCCGGGTCGTCCAGGTAACCCTGCACGCGCTCCTGGATGGGCGTGACGAACTCGCCGAACACCGCGGCGAGATCCTTCTTCAGGTCGCCGTAGCCCTTGCCCTCGTACTCGGCCTCCAGTTCGGCGATGGCCTTGCCGGTGAGGGTCGAGTAGATGACCAGCAGGTTCGAGATGCCCGGCTTGGCTTCCGGGGCGTAGCGGATCTCCCGCTCGGTGTCGGTCACCGCGGAGCGGAACTTCTTCGCGGACGCGGAAACCGGCGCGAGCAGGTCGACCACACCGGCCGGGATGGACTTGCTCATCTTGGCGGTCGGGTCCTGCAGGTCGTAGATCTTGGCGGTGTCCTTGACGATGTACGCCTCGGGCAGCGTGAACGTGCGGCCGTAGCGGGAGTTGAACCGCTGGGCCAGGTCACGGGTGAGTTCGAGGTGCTGGCGCTGGTCCTCGCCGACCGGGACCTGGTTCGCCTGGTACACCAGGATGTCCGCGGCTTGCAGGATCGGGTAGGTGAACAGGCCGACGCTGACGTGCTCGGTGGTCTGCCTGGTCGACTTGTCCTTGAACTGGGTCATCCGGCTGGCCTCACCGAACCCGGCGATGCACTCCATCACCCAGCTCAGCTGCGCGTGCTCGGGCACGTGGCTCTGCACGAACAGGGTGCTGCGGGCCGGGTCGATGCCCAGTGCGAGCAGTTGCGCCGCGGAGACCCTGGTGCGCTGGCGCAGCTGCTTCGGGTCCTGCTCGACGGTGATCGCGTGCAGGTCGACGACGCAGTAGAACGCCTCGTGGGTGTCCTGCAGCGCGACCCACTGGCGCAGCGCGCCGAGGTAGTTGCCGAGGTGGAACGAGTCGGCGGTCGGCTGGATGCCGGACAGCACCCGGGACCGCTTGGCTGGCGCTTCGGTGGTGGACTCGCTCGACACGTGCCGATTGTCTCAGGGCGTCAGGCGGAGGTGCGCACGGGCTCCTCGGCCGTGGCCACGGCCGCTGCCTGCGCGGCGCGCCTGGCCGCCCGCGAGCGCCGACCGAGCCTGGTCAGGCCCACGGTCAGGCCGATGAGGCCCAGTAACACGACGAACGAGGAAAATCCGAGGCCGATCGGGAAAGCCGCGGCCTGGGCCGCGATCTCCTGGTGTGCTGGCATGACAGCAGCAGAAGCGTTGACCGTGGTCGAACCGAACGCCAACGCAACACTCGACAGCACAAGCACTACCGCAGCTGATTTGCTGCGCATTCGCGCGCCTCCTGCGACGAACCGGATGGATGACCCCCGGGAAACAAGCGAACGCAACATCAGTTCGCCACGTCCAGAAAGCTACTCACAGTGTCAAGCGCGTCGCGGCGCGGGCAGCGAAAGCCCAGGTCCGACCAGGACCGTTGGGACGAACGGAGTAACGTGATCGACTTCACGGTCGATCAAGTACGCCTTCACGGTGCTTTCACTGCCCGCGCACGACTTCGGTTCAGCCTTGCGCGACAGGCAATCGGCCGTAGGTGGTGCTCCGTTGCCTTGCCGGCCGACCGGCCAGGTCGGCCAGTTGAGCCAGTTCCTCGACGGTGCGCGACGAACCGTGCTCAGAACCTGCCATCCGGCTGATCGTCTCCTCCATCAGCGTGCCGCCGATGTCATTGGCGCCGCCGCGAAGCAGTTCCGCGGTTTCCTCGTCGCCGAGTTTCACCCAGGAACACTGGATGTTGTCGATCCTGCCGTGCAACGCAAGACGTGCCATGGCATGCACGGCTCGATTGTCCCTTCGCGACGGTCCGGGCCTGGCGACGCCCGCCAGGTAGATCGGCGCATTGCGGTGCACGAAAGGAAGTCCGACGAACTCGGTCAACCCGCCGGTGTCATCCTGCAACCGGGCAAGGGTGCGCAGATGACCGAGCCAGTGCCCGGGATGGTCGACGTGGCCATACATCATCGTGCTGCTGGAGCGGATGCCGAGCCGGTGCGCGGTGGACACCACGTCGATCCAGGTGGCCGCGGGCAGCTTGCCCTTGGTCAGCACCCAGCGCACCTCGTCGTCCAGGATTTCCGCCGCGGTACCGGGAATCGTGTCCAGTCCAGCGTCACGCAGATCGGTCAGCCACTCCTCGACACTCACGCCCGCGCGTGCTGCCGCGCTCACGATTTCCATCGGGGAAAAGGCGTGCACGTGCATCTCGGGCACGCGCTGCTTGATCGCGCGCACCACGTCCGCGTAGTAGGTGACCGGCAGCGCGGGGTCGATGCCGCCCTGCATACACACCTCGGTCGCGCCCACCTGCCACGCTTCCTCGGCACGATCGGCCACATCGGACACGGACAGCCGGTACGCGTCCGCATCACGTTCCCGTTGCGCGAACGCGCAGAACCGGCAACCGACGTAGCACACGTTGGAGAAGTTGATGTTGCGGTTCACCACGTAGGTGATGTCCTCGCCGACCACCTCCGCGCGCAGGTCGTCCGCGAGCCGGGTCATCGCCTCCAGCGCGTCGCCATCGGCGGTGAGCAGCGCGAGCGCCGCATCGGCGTTGTGTTCTTCCAGCAGTTGCGCGGGATTGTCGGCGGCGATCCGCAGCCCCTCCCGCACGTCGCCGGGCAGCCTGCTCAGCGCGGTCGGCAACTGGGTGCGCAGCTCGTCCCAGTCACCGTAGACCGAGTCGAAGTCGCTGCGCCGGTCCTCGGTCCGGCCGGTGGTGTCGATGCTCTCGTGCAGGTCCGCGCGACCGACCGTCTCCAGGCCGCCGTCCGGCTCCTGCCACTCCCGCCCGATGACCTCGGCACTCTCGTTGGCCAGCCCGGTTTCCAGGTCCGCAACGGCGCCCACGTGCTCGGCGATCCGCAGATCGATCCACTGGCCACGGTTCGCTTTCACGTAGCGCGGATAGACCGTGAGCCGCTCGCGCAGCGTGTACCCGGTGCGCGCGGTCCATTCGGCCAGGCGGTCGATGTCCGGCCAGGGGCGCTCCGGGTTCACGTGGTCCGGGGTGAGCGGGGAAACGCCGCCCCAGTCGTCGATACCCGCGCGCAACATCAGCTCGTGCTCGTTACCGACCAGGTTCGGCGGCGCCTGCACGCTCACGCCCGAGCCGAGCAGCAACCGGGTGACCGCGATCGTCGCGGCCAGGTCGTGCAGGTCCGCGTCGGGCATCGCCTGCATCGCGGTGTCCGGCTTGGCCCGGAAGTTCTGCACGATGACTTCCTGGATGTGTCCGTACTGCCGGGAAATCCGCCGGATCGCGTGAATCGACTCGGCGCGTTCGGTCAACGTCTCGCCGATGCCGATCAGGATCCCGGTGGTGAACGGGATGTTCACCCGGCCGGCGTCGGTCAGCGCCCGCAACCGCACCGCGGGTTCCTTGTCCGGGCTGCCGTAGTGCGGCGCGCCCGGCTCGCTCCACAGCCGGTCGGCGGTGGTCTCCAGCATCATGCCCATGCTCGGCGCGACCGGGCGCAGCCTGGTCAGCTCCTCCCAGCTGAGCACGCCGGGGTTCAGGTGCGGCAGCAGTCCGGTCTCTTCCAGCACCGCGATGGCGACCGAGCGCAGGTAGTCCACAGTGGACGAGTAGCCGCGCGCGTCCAGCCATTCCCGCGCCGCGGGCCAGCGCTCCTCTGGCCGGTCGCCCAACGTGAACAGGGCCTCCTTGCAGCCCATCGCCGCGCCCTGCCGCGCGATCTCCAGCACTTCGTCGCGGTCGAGGTAGGCGTCCGGGACGCGGTGCGGGACGGTGACGAACGTGCAGTAGTGGCAGCGGTCCCGGCACAACCGGGTCAGTGGGATGAAGACCTTGCGGCTGTAGGTGACGATGCCCGGCCGCCCCTCGGCGGTCAGATGCGCGTCACGGACCCGCGCCGCGGTGGCGAGCAGGTCGTCCAGGTGTTCGCCGCGCGCGTGCAGCAGCACGCTGGTCTCGGCGACGTCCAGCGCGGCACCATCCCGTGCCCTGCGCAGCGCGCGACGCAGGGCCGCATCGGTCGGCGCGGGTTCGGGTTGGGCTGGCTGGAATCGTGGGGTTCGGTCTTGTGGTGGGATCGGGGTCAGCTCGATGTCCTCCGGCACGAATTCGACGGTAGGCGCCGAATCCCCGTTGTGGTCCAGCTCACGAAACCCGGGTCACATGTGAACCCAGTCACATTTTGTCGTGATCTCGATCACGTGTGCTCGTGCTCACTCCGTTTCGGAGTGGTAGCGAACGGTCACCGGAGCATGGTCGGACCAGCGTTGGTCGTAGCTCGCCGCGCGTTCGACGACTGCCGTGTGCGCACGTTGCGCCAGGCCCGGTGAGGCGACATGCAGGTCGATCCGCCAGCCCGCGTCATTGTCGAAACCCTTGCCCCGGTAGGACCACCAGCTGTACGGGCCCGCCACGTCCGGGCGCAGATCGCGCACCACGTCGACGTAGCCCGCCTCGGCGTAGACCTTGCCGAGCCAGTCGCGTTCCATCGGCAGGAAACCCGAGTTCTTGAGGTTTCCCTTCCAGTTCTTCAGATCCGCCTCGCGGTGCGCGATGTTCCAGTCGCCGCAGACGACCACCTCGCGCCCGTTCGCCTCCGCCTTGGCGCGCAACTCGGCGAGGTAGGGCAGGAACGCGGCCATGAACCGCTCCTTCTCCTCCTGCCTCGGCGTGCCGACGTCACCGCTGGGCAGGTAGAGGCTCGCCACGACCAGGCCAGGCAGGTCGACTTCCAGGTAGCGGCCGCCGTCCTCGAATTCCGCGGCGCCGAAACCGATCCGCACCGCGTCCGGTTCGACGCGGGTCAGGATGGCGACACCGTTGCGGCCCGCGGTCGCCGATGGCGCGAACACCGCGTGCCAGCCCGCCGGGGCGCGGACGCCCTCCGGCAGCTGATCGAGTTCGGCGCGAACTTCTTGCAGGCAAACGACATCCGCGTCGGTCGACGCGAGCCATTCGACGAAACCCTTGCGCGCGGCGGCACGCAGGCCGTTGACGTTGACGGTGGAAACAGTGAGCACCCCGGCAGGTTACCGGCGGGCTCAGCAGTCGCCCGACGCCACCGTGACGAACTGGGCGGACACCCACTGGTCGGTGTTGAGCTCGCGGTAGCCGTTCTGCACGGTCTTGGTCGCCGAGGTCGTCTGACCGTTCTTGAGCTTGCCGACCACGGTGCCGTTCGCGTCCGGGGTGGAGCGAATGTTCAGCACGCCGGCGTTGGTGACCTTCATCTGACACTGCCCGCTACCGCCCGAATTGGACGTTCCGCTGTTCGGGTTGTTCTTGCTCTGGATGATGAACACGACCACGACGACGATCAGCACGCCGATCACGAGCAACATCCGTTTGGACAAGCCGAACACCCCGCACGCTCTAGTAACACCCTGCGACGGCCTGGGACCGACGTCACTTCCAGGTATAACGCACCAGGCCAGCAGCGGGAAAGCTCCCCGCCGCCGACCCTGTCCAGAACCACTCGGCAGGGCCAACAACCGGGCCCGACCGCAACCGAACGTAACCGGTTCAGTGGCATGCCGCAGCGATCACCGCCTCGGTAAAATGGGCATCCGCCCATTGGCCGACGAGAGGCTGGTCCGTGCCCACCGGAGTACACATCCGCGATGCCCGCGAGCAGTTGTTCGACGCTGCGCAGCGCGTCCTGCTCCGTGCCGGACCGAGCGCGTTGACCAGCAGGGCCGTCACCGCCGAAGCGGGCGTGGCGAAGGGGGTGCTGCACCGGCATTTCGCGGACTTCGACGCGTTCCTGGTCGAGCTGGTGCACGACCGCGCGCGGCGCGTCGACATCGACTCGATCGAGCTGCACGCGTCGGCGGGCACTGGCACGGTGGTGCACAACCTCGCGGACGCGCTCACGTCGCTGTTCGAGTCGGTCGCGGTGTCCGTCGTCGCGTTGGTCATCTTCCGCGACGAGGTGCGCGCGCGGCTGCGGGAGAGCTGGCCGGTCGGGGTACCGATCCTGGCGGAGGCGGTCAACATGGTCGACAGCTACCTGCGCGCCGAACGGAGCAGGGGGCGCATCGCGGGCGACGCGGACACGATCGCGATGTCACGCGCGCTGATCGGCGCCGCGCATCTGCTTTTCGCGGATCGGCAGGGCCTGCGCCCCACTGTCCGGGAAGTTCAGGCCCTGGTCGCCCACGCCCTCCGCTGAGTCAGCCGGAGGGCGCGGGCGAGAAGCAAAAAGATCAGGCCATCCTCTTGCGCAGGTTCTCGTCCAGCGTGCCGAGGAACTCCTCGGTGGTCTGCCACGCCTGGTCCTTGCCGACCAGCATCGCGAGGTCCTTGGTCATGTTTCCGGCTTCCACCGTCTCGATGACGACCTTCTCCAGGGTCTCGGCGAAGCCGGTCACCTCGGGGGTGGAGTCGAGCTTGCCGCGCTGCTGCAAACCGCGCGTCCACGCGAAGATCGACGCGATCGGGTTGGTCGAGGTCGGCTTGCCCTGCTGGTGCTGGCGGTAGTGCCGGGTCACCGTGCCGTGCGCGGCCTCGGCCTCGACCTTGCCGTCCGGGGTCATCAGCACCGAGGTCATCAGGCCCAGCGAGCCGAAGCCCTGCGCCACGGTGTCGGACTGCACATCACCGTCGTAGTTCTTGCACGCCCAGACGTAGCCGCCCTCCCACTTCAGCGCGGAGGCGACCATGTCGTCGATCAGGCGGTGTTCGTAGGTCAGCCCGCTGGCGTCGAACTCGGCCTTGAACTCGGCCTCGAAGATCTCCTGGAAGATGTCCTTGAACATGCCGTCGTAGGCCTTGAGGATGGTGTTCTTGGTCGACATGTAGACCGGGAACTTGCGCTCAAGCCCGTAGCGCAGCGAGGCGCGCGCGAAGTCCTCAATGGACTTCCGGTAGTTGTACATACCGACCGCGACGCCGCCACCCTCCGGGTAGTTGGCGACCTCGAACTCCATCGGCTGGCTGCCGTCGGCCGGGGTGTAGGTCATGGTCAGGGTGCCGGGGCCGGGCACCTTGAAGTCGGTGGCCTTGTACTGGTCGCCGTGCGCGTGACGGCCGATGACGATCGGCTTGGTCCAGCCGGGCACCAGGCGCGGGATGTTGGAGATCACGATCGGCTCGCGGAAGATCACGCCGCCGAGGATGTTGCGCAGGGTGCCGTTCGGGCTGCGCCACATCTTCTTCAGGCCGAACTCCTCGACGCGCGCCTCGTCCGGGGTGATGGTCGCGCACTTGACGCCGACGCCGTGCTTGGCGATCGCGTTCGCCGCGTCCACGGTGACCTGGTCGTCGGTGGCGTCCCGGTGCTCGATGCCCAGGTCGTAGTAGTCCAGGTTGATGTCCAGGTAGGGGATGATCAACTTGTCCTTGATGAACTGCCAGATGATTCGCGTCATCTCGTCGCCGTCGAGTTCGACGACGGTCCCGGTTACCTTGATCTTTGCCATGGTGCTGCCGAGTTCTCCTCTCGCGCCGCCGGTCAGCGACGTTGATGACTGCCCATACGGTACGAGCGTACTGCTTCGCGACTCGCCGCGAGCTTCCGGCACCGATCGGGTGATGTGCCATAGGGTCCTCGGCGGCGAGCTTGGAGCGGCACTGGGGAGCACGATGTCGACCGGACCCACGCACGCGGTGATGGGCCTCGCTGCCTGGTCGGCGATCTCTCTGGTGGCCATCGGCCGTGGCGTGCACGTTGATACCGAGACCTGGCTGGCCGGCGCCGCCCTGACCTCGGGCGCGGCGCTGCTGCCCGACCTCGACCACCCACCGGCCACCGTCTCCCGCTCGTTCGGACCGGTGACCGGGATCATCTCGCGCGGGGTCAACAAGGCCAGTTGTGGCATTTACAACACGATCCGGCTCAAGGGCGACCCCCACCACAACGGCGGCCACCGCACGTTCACGCACACCGCGGTCTTCGCGGTGCTGGCCGGTGTGCTGACCGCGTCACTGGTGGCCATGCGCAACCCGTGGATCACCGCGGTGCTGCTGTTCTTCTTCTGCGGGCTCGGCGTGCGCGGGCTGCTGCACGAGTGGGATCACAAGGTCGACACCTTCGTGATCCTGGCCGGGTCGGCCTTCGTCACCTGGCGCTGCTGGGAGTGGGTGCACACCGGGGGCGGCAAGGCCGCCTGGTTCGGCGTCGCCGTGATCGTCGGGTGCCTCGCGCACTGCGTCGGGGACGCGGTGACCGAGGACGGCTGCCCGATCCTCTGGCCGATACCTCTCGGCCGAAAACTGTGGCGGCCCATCGGCCTGCCCACGTTCATGCGCTACCGGACCGGCGGCAAGGTCGAGATGGTGTTCGTCGGCCCGCTGTGCACCGTCCTGTCGCTGTGGCTGGGCCTGCTCGTGCTCCAGGACCTCAACGTCTTCCCCTGGTTGACCGGCATCCCGCTGGTCCCGCACTTCGACTGGGACCTCTCCGTCTCCGCGCACTGACCTGCCCGCGCGCGCGTACCGGGCGGTGCATGGTTACGACATGGCTATATCTGGCAGATATACCAGCCTGCCGCCGACACCACGGCGCGGCAAACCTGGTGGCGGCTGACCGAGACCGGCGCAGAAGCGCTGCGCGAATGGCTGCTCGAACCGGCAGCGGGCACCCAGGTACGCGACGAGAGCCTGGTCAAGCTGCTGTTCAGCGACCGCGGGCCCGGCCGCGATGCGCGGGCTCATCGCCGATCGGCGACAGCGCGCCAGCCAGCGCAAACAGAACGCGGAAGCCATTGTGCCCGGCGCGCCCGGCAAGCCGGTCTACTCGCCGCCTGGCTGGTCCGCGCGCACGCCATCGCCATGGCCGACGCCGAACTGGCCTGGTGTGACACCGCCGACACGATGATCACGGAGCGGCAGTCATGACCCGTCCGCCAAGAAACATCGTCGTCGTGCGGGTCCTGCTGGTGCTGACCGGTTTCACCAGTGTGGTCAACGGCCTGCTGGAACAGAACCCGGCCGATGAGACGAGCACGCACATATTCGGCTGGTTCCTGGTCGCGTTCGGCGTCGCCTGCTGGTGGTCGACCTTCCGGCTGCGCGCACCCGGACAACGACGCCGGGTCGAGGTGCTGGTGCTGATGGCGTTGCTGGTCGCCATCCGGATCTACCAGATCATCCGGTTCGACGCGCCGATCGCCGCGACCACGGCTCGCCAACGGCACCGGTACGCGACCAGGTTCGGCTCGCGCGTTCGGAGCGCTCGGCGCGTCCACCACGAACGCGACACCGACCGGCACGCTGACCGCGACCGACGGCGTACCGCTCGCCTACTACGCCGACCTGCCCGCGGATCCCGTTGCCACGCTGGTCTTCTACCACGGTTCCGGCGCGAACAGCGCGGCCGGTTACCTGGGACTCGCCCGCACCTACCACGTCGCAACGTACCTTGTGGACATTCGCGGACACGGTGCATCCGGCGGAGCACGCGGCGACGCGCCAACGCCGGATCAGGTCTGGCAGGACACGGCGGTCACTCGGCAGGCGCCGGACTGGTGCTCAACAGCATGACCAGCTTCGACAACCTGGTCAGCGGTTATGTGTTCCTGTCGCCCGATTTAGGGCTGCACTCCAACACCGGTCAACGCGATCAGCAACGGCGTGCTCGACGGACATGCGACCGCCCTCGGTTTCGGCTACACCCAGACCGAGGTCGAGCAGAGTGGCATGGTCGCGAAGTACACGGTGAACATGGCGCTGGCGCAGAACGCGGACGACAGTGCGACCGACCTCGCCGGGATGGACAAGCCGCTCGGCGTGTGGGTCGGCGCCGAGGACGAGGTGTTCAACGCCAACAAGCTCATCGACTACGCGCGGAGCAACGCCAAGAAGTCCACATCGGACACTTTCACGGTGGTACCGAAGGACAACCACCTCGGCATCCTCACCGACGGTGCGGCCTACCTGGGTCCGTGGACCGACGCGCGCGCGGAAAAATGACCGGTCCCCGGACGGCTCCGGGGACCGGTCATCGGTAAGTCGATCAGATCAGGCCCAGCGCCTGCACCGCGTCGCGCTCCTCGACCAGCTCGGTCACGCTGGCGTCGATGCGGGTGCGGGAGAACTCGTTGATCTCAAGACCCTGCACGATCTCGTACTTGCCGTCCTTGGCGTTGACCGGGAAGGACGAGATCAGGCCCTCGGGCACGCCGTAGGAACCGTCCGACACGACAGCTGCGGAGACCCAGTGGCCCTCGCGGGTGCCGTGCACCCAGTCGTAGACGTGGTCGATGGCGGCGTTCGCTGCGGAGGCCGCCGAGGAGGAACCGCGCGCCTCGATGATCGCCGCGCCGCGCTTGGCCACGGTGGGGATGAAGTTGTCGCGCAGCCAGTCCAGGTCGTTGACCGCCTCGACCGCGTTGCGGCCGCCGACCTCGGCGTGGAACAGGTCCGGGTACTGGGTGGCGGAGTGGTTGCCCCAGATGGTCAGCCGCTTGATCTCGGCGACCGGCACGCTCAGCTTGGTGGCCAGCTGGGAGATCGCGCGGTTGTGGTCCAGCCGGGTCATCGCGGTGAAGCGCTCGGCCGGCACGTCCGGGGCGTGCGCCTGGGCGATCAGCGCGTTGGTGTTCGCCGGGTTGCCGACCACCAGCACGCGCACGTCGTCGGCCGCGCCGGCGTTGATCGCCTCACCCTGGGGCTTGAAGATGCCGCCGTTGGCCGAGAGCAGGTCGCCCCGCTCCATGCCTTTGGTGCGCGGGCGGGCACCGACCAGCAGCGCCACGTTGACGCCGTCGAAGGCGGCCTTGGCGTCGTCGGTGATGTCGATGGAGTTCAGCAGCGGGAACGCGCAGTCCTGCAGCTCCATCGCGGTGCCCTCGGCGGCCTTGACC
>DASXOJ010000133.1:0-13972 GCA_036494465.1 Pseudonocardiaceae bacterium | reverse complement strand
CAACGCGAGCAGCGCGCAGGTGAGCCACAGCGTCGCGGCGCCGTGACCGAGCAACGTGGTGCCGAACAACGGTGCCACCAGCGAACTCAGCGACCATGCGAAGCCATAGACCCCGCTGTAGCGTCCGCGCAGGTGCGGGGGTGCGAGGTTGGCGGCGATGGCGGAACTGACGCCCGCGAAGAAGATCTCGCCGATCGACCACACCACCACGGCGCCGAGGTAGCCGGGCAACGAGGAGGCGAACGCGGTCAGGCCGAATCCGACGCCGACCAGCGCCATGCCGATCGCGACGACCCGACCGTGGTCGAGTCTGCCGAGCCAGTTGACCAACAGCGGTTGCATGATCACGATGACGATCCCGTTGCCCGCCATGACAATGCCGTAGCTGGACGTCGGCAGACCGGCGCCTTTGATCGCCAGCGGCAGGGTGAGCATCGACTGCAGGTACACGATGCCGTACACGGTGGTGACCAGGGTGAACGCGATCATGACGCGGTCGCGCAGCACGTCGGTGAAGCTGCCCGCTTCGGCGCGGTTCTCGGGGCGACGATGCGATTCGGGGACGGCGAACCAGACCAGCAGGCCGAATGCGGCGCAGGTCAGCGCGTCGATCCAGAACAGCAGCAGCACGGTGCTCTGCGCGAGCAGTCCGCCGGTGAGCATGCCGCCGGTGAAGCCGAGGTTGATCGCCCAGAACAGCAGTCCGAAGGCTTTGGGCCGCTGCGCGGCCGGGATCAGGTCGGCGACGAGCGCGTTGGACGCGGGACGATAGATGTCGATGGCGATGCCGAGCAGCAGCATGCCCGCGGCGATCACCGGCACTGCCGTGCTGTAGGCCAGCACGAGCATGATCGCGGTGGTCGCGAGCATGCCGCCGGTCAGCGTGACCCGCCTGCCGAACCGGTCGGCCAGCCAGCCGGAGAGCAACTGGGAGACCAGCGATCCGCAGCCGAACACGGTGAGCACCAGGCCCGCTTCGGCGAGCGAGAGGCCGCGGGTGCCGGTCAGGTAGAAAGCGAAGAACGGCTGCACCATGGTGCCGAGCCGGTTGACCAGAGTGCCGCCCCAGAGCACCCAGAACGAGCGCGGCAAGCCGGTGAACTTCCGGCCGAGGAAGCCGGCTCTTGTCGTCGTGACCACGCGCGGACAATACCGGACAATCGGGACGACTTGGCGTGATTGTCCGGTCGCTCGTCGTCACTGACCTACTTTCGTGTCTACATAACGCTGTTTCCGCTCAGCTTTAATCTGCGGATGACCAGTCGTCGTTTGTCGTTGCTGTTCGGCGTTGTGCCACTCGTGCTCGCCGCGCCACTGATCACCGGGGCGACCGGGGACAGCGCGCCCGCGCCGACCGCCGCCAGCCAACAGGCGCCAGCGTTTCCCGCGCCCGACCCCGGCCACCTGAAGGTGCTCAACGCGGTGCTCGCCAACATCGCCGCCGACTATCCGAAGTACGCCAAGGATTCGCCGGGCGCCCAGGATCTGCTCGACTATCACATCGGCGACTTATGGCGGCGCGGCCTGGACGGCACCGGCACGACAGTCGCGGTGATCGAGGGCTGGGACGATCCGCAGGTCACGGCTGCGGTGCACCAGTTCGACCAGAAATACGGCCTGCCGGACCCGGACATCCAGACGATCTATCCGAGCGGCCCGCTTCCTGCGCAGTGCCCGCCGGGCATGGTCGCGCTGGGCAGCTACGGCTCCTGCGACGCGTGGGCGGGTGAGCTGGAGCTGGATGTGATCTCGGCGCACCTGATCGCGCCGTACGCGAAGATCATGATCTCGGCGACGCCTGCGGACAGCGAGATCACCGACGACACGGCCAGTCAGGTCGCGCCGCCGGAGATGATGCGCGCGCTGGAGTACATCGCGAACAACCACCTGGCCGATTCGATGTCGATCAGCGACGGCACCGGCGAGAGCAGCTACAGCTACGGCAACGCCGAGATCGCCGCGCAGAACCCGGGCGAACTCGCGGCAGCGGCGGCGGGCATCCCGGTGTCGGTGTCCACCGGTGACTGCGGCGTCGTGCAGAACCTGCCGTCCGCCAGCTCGCAGTGTGGCAACGTGACGTCCACTCCGGACATCTCCACCTGGGACGACTCACCGTGGATCACCGCGCTCGGCGGCAGCATTCCGAACGTCGACCCGGCGACCGGCAAGCAGCTCGGGCCCGACCCGGTGTGGCGTGATGCGCGCCGTCCGAAGTACTCGGAAAGCGCTGGCTACTCCGAGGTCTACGCCCGGCCCGACTTCCAGAACGGCGTCGCCGGGATCACCGGTAGCACGATGCGGTCCACCCCGGACATCACCATGGACGGTCAGGACGGCACCTCCGAGTCGGCGCCGCTGTTCGCGGGCGTGATGGCGCTGGCCGCGCAGCTCAACCACGGCCCGGTCGGACCGGTCAACCAGGCGCTGTACAAGGTGCTGGGGCCGCTGGGCACGCGGGCCGGGATTTCGGACGTGGTGTCCGGCAACAACTCCTACCTCAACGGCAGCACGGTGGTGCCCGGCTTCACCGCGGCCAAGGGCTTCGACGTGGCGACCGGGTGGGGCTCGCTGGACGCGAGCCGGTTCGTGCCCACGCTGGTCGGGGCGATCCACCTGGGTTCCTCGCCCCGGCAGCAGGCCGGTGCCGAGCTGGCGCGGTTGCAGCACGGCCTGCACCTGACCAGCGCGCACGTGCCCAGCGGTGGCACGACCTTCCTGTCCGCCAACGGGTTCCTGCCGATGCACCCGGTCACGTTGACCATCGACGGCACCAAGGTCGCCACGCTGACCGCGAGCACGCTCGGCGCGGTCGACGACAACATCGACCCAGCCGCGCTGCACCTGGCGCCGGGCCATCACACCGTGACGCTGGGCAGCATGTTGATCAACCAGACCGGCTCGTTCAGCACCAGCTGATCGGGTTCACGCGTCCTTGTGCGTGGACGCCTGGTAGATCTGCTCGATCGACGACTCCAACCGCGCGGTGAACTGCTCGTCGGACTGGCTTTCGGTCAGTCCTTCGAGCAGCGCGCGGGAGAAGCTGGCGATCAGCGTCGGGTCCTTGGCCAGGCGTGCGCACGCCTCGTCGCGGCTGTAGCCGCCGGAGAGGGCGACGATCCGCAGCACGCGCGGGTCGGCGGCGAGCTCGCCGTACAGGCCGGGGCGGGTCGGGATGCTGACCTTGAGCATGATCAGCGCATCATCGGCGAGCTGCTTGACGTGCGCGGTGATCGCGTCGCAGAGCAGCGTCTCGGCCTGGTCCTTGTCCGGGCTGGCGATGTTGACCTCGGGTTCGAGGATCGGCACCAGCCCGGCCGCCATGATCCGCCGCGCGTGCTCGAACTGCTGGTCCACGATCGCCGCGACGCCCGCCGCGTTCGCGGAATTGATCACCGAGCGCATCTTGGTGCCGAAGATCCGGTGTTCGTTCGCGCGGGCGAGCAGCTCGTCAAGGGTGTCGATGGGCTTCATCAGCTGGACGCCGTCCTGCTCGGCGGCGAGTCCCTTGTCGACCTTGAGGAACGGCACCACGTTCTTGGCCGACCAGAGGTAGTGCGCGGTGGACGTGCTGTCGACGTCGCGGTCCATGGTCTGTTCGAACAGGATCGCGGCGAGCACGCGGGAGCCGTCGAAGGACGGGTTGGTCATCAACCGGGTGCGCATGGCGTGCACGAGATCGAACATCTCCGCGTCGGAGCTGTAGCGATCGCGTTCGACGCCGTATTCGGCGAGCGCCTTCGGGGTGCTGCCGCCGCTCTGGTCGAGCGCGGCGAAAAAGCCCTGACCTGCCTTGATCTTCGCCAGCTGTGCGGTGTCCATGCGCGCCGAGGGTAATCGCTCACCAGTACAGGCGCATGGGGTTGTCCACCAGCAGTGATTGGCGCAACTGTTCGGTGGGCGCGATGCGTGGCACCAGGTCGACGATGTTGCCGTCGTCGGGCATGTGGCTGCGCAGGTTGGGGTGCGGCCAGTCGGTGCCCCACAGCACCTGGTCCGGGAACTCCTCGACCAGCGCGCGAGCGAACGGGATCACGTCGTGGTAGCCGGGCGGACCGGACACGGTGAGGCGATCCGGGCAGGTGACCTTCACCCAGAACCGCTCGTTTTCGCGCATCAGCCTGCGGAACAGCGCGAACTCGGGGCCGTCGGCCGGTTTGGTCACGTCAGGGCGGCCCATGTGGTCGACGACGACCGGGGTGGGCAGGCTGGCCAGGAAATCCCAGCGTTCGGCCAGGTCGGCTGCCTCGAAGTAGGCGACGACGTGCCAGCCGAACGCGGCGATGCGCGCGGCGATCTCCTGGTAGTAGATGTCCGGTTTCGGGTCGACGAGGCGCCGCACGAAGTTGAACCGGACCCCGCGCACCCCGGCCTCGTGCAGCTCGGCCAGCTGCTCATCGGTGACGTCGCCGCGCACCGTCGCCACTCCCCTGGCCAGGGCGCCCGCATCGCGCAGGGTGTCGATCATGGCGGTGTTGTCGGCGCCGTGGCAGGTGGCCTGGACGATCACGTTGCGGGTGATGCCCAGGAAGTCGCGCAACGCGAACAGTTGCTCCTTGCTCGCGTCGACCGGCGTGTACTTGCGCTCCGGCGCGTACGGGAACCGGTCACCGGGGCCGAAGATGTGGCAGTGCGCGTCGACCGTGCCCGGCGGCAGCACGAAGTCCGGCTTCTTCGGGTTCGGGTGGAACGGGAGGTAGTCGGCGTCGGCGGTGAACATCGTGGTCATCATGCCCTCCCGTTCAGGCGCGGGTAGATGCGGCGCGCGTTGGCCTCGTAGATCTTCGCCCGGTCGGCATCGGTGATCGTGGCGGCGTCGATGTAGCGGCGGGTGTCGTCGTAGTGGTGACCGGTGCGTTGATCGATACCACGTACCGCACCGACCATCTCCGAACCGAACAAGATGTTGTCAACGTTGATGACATTGATCAACATGTTGATGCCGGCCTGGTGGTACACACAGGTATCGAAGAAGACCCCCGGCATGATGTGTTCGTCCGGTTCGGGTTTGCCGATCATGTCGGCGAGCCCGCGATAGCGGCCCCAGTGGTAGGGCACCGCTCCCCCGCCGTGCGGGATCACGAACCGCAGGCCGGGCAGGTCCTGGAACAGATTCGATTGCAGGAACTGCATGAACGCCGTGGTGTCGGCGTTGAGGTAGTGCGCGCCGGTGGCGTGGAAGTTCGGGTTGGTGCTGGCCGACACGTGCACCATGGCGGGCACGTCCAGCTCGATCATGGCTTCGTAGAACGGGTACCAGCTGCGGTCGGTCAGCGGCGGCGCGGTCCAGTGGCCGCCGCTGGGGTCCGGGTTGAGGTTGCAGCCGACGAACCCGAGTTCCTCGACGCAGCGGCGCAGTTCCGCGATCGAGTTCGCGATCGGCACACCGGGCGACTGCGGCAGTTGGCACACCCCGGCGAACCGGTCCGGGTAGAGCGCGACGACGCGGTGGATCAGGTCGTTCGACACCCGGGTCCATTCCGCGCTGACCCGTTCGTCACCGACGTGGTGGGCCATCGCCGACGCGCGCGGCGAGAAGATGGTCAGGTCGATGCCGCGCTCGTCCATCAGCCGCAACTGGTTGTCCAGCAACGATTCGCGGATCTCGTCGTCGCTGATCGACGGGTAGGGCGGCGCGGTGCCCGCGCGCTGTTGTTCGCGCCAGGCGGTGTGCGCGGCGGGCACCGTGGTGTAGTGGCCGTGGCAGTCGATGATCATTCGTTCCGGATCTCCTTGATCAGATCGAGCAGTTCGGGAGCGTGGCTGGCCGCCCAGTCCTGGCGACGAGCAGCCGCCAGCGACATCAGCGGTTCGACGCCGGCTCCTTCGACGGTCGCGGCGGCTTCGCGCATCTCCTCGGCGCGGCGGGCACCGTGTTCGATCGACCGCGAGATCAGGTAACCGGCCAGCTTCGCCCAGTCGTCGCTGGGCAGCAGGTTGCCCAGCGACGCCAGCACGGTGTCCTGCACGCCCCAGGCGCGCGCGGCCAGCATCGATTCCGTGGCCAGCGCTTCCATGCCCTTGACCATGATCGACCGGCACAGCTTCGTGGCCGATGCCGGGCCGACCGTGTCCGCGAACGCCGTCATACCGGTGAAGCCGAGTGTCTTCGCGTACCCGGCGAACTCCGTCGCATGTGGACCGCCGAGCAACATCGGCGCGGCGAGCCGTTTCGGGGTGATCGGCGACATCACCGCCGCCTCGACATAGCGCCCGCCTGCTCGTTCGACGACCTCGGCGGCGCACTGTTTCTGTTGTGGCGACGCGGAATTGAGGTCGAGGAACCAGGCGCCCGGATCCAGTTCCGGTGCGATGGACGCGGCGGCGGCCTCGGCGTTGGCGGCGGTGACCGCGCTGATCACCAGGCTGCCGGTCGCTCCCTGGGAAATGCCGAGCCGGGTGGCGTTGCGCGATGCCCGGGAATCGGGGTCGGCAAAGGCGGTGTCCCGGGCGGCGAACGGTCCGTCGAGGTCTTCCGCCAGTACCGAGCCGACTTCGCCGAGGCCGAGCAGCAGGATGGTCACGCGCGCACCTCCACCGCGGCGACCGCCGGTTCGGCCAGGTCGACGTCCTTGGTTTCCGGTCCGATCAACGCGCCGATCAGCACCAGCGCGCCACCCAGCACGAGCAGCACGACGCCGGTGTACCCGCTGGGCATCAGGTGACCCAGCCAGCCCTGGTAGTAGGCGTAGAACGAGGTGAGGATCAGCGGCGTGCTGTAGCCGAGCCCGAATCCGCTGCCGCGCACCGAGGCCGGGAACCGTTCGCACAGGTAGGACGGGGTGACCGCGAACGTGCTGCCGCCGAAGATCCGGATGACCAGGGTCAGCAGCAGCACCGCGCCGAAGCCGGACCAGGCGCCGGTGATGATCGTGCCGAAGGCCGCCGAGCACACCACCCCGATGCCAACGCCCGACCAGGCCATGAACCGGCGCCTGCCGATCCGTTCGGAGAGCAGGCCGAGGTACGGGAACAGCACCGAGTGGATGGCCTGCACGATGACCAGCGCCGCGGTCACGCTGGTCGCGGAGACATGCGCCTGGTACTGCAGTGCGCTGGGCAGCAGGCCGGTGGCGATGTTGGAGGCGAACCAGATGCCGCTCATCAGCACGAACACCTGGAGGAACTGGCGCCGCGACGTGCCGATGACCACGTCGCGGATGGGCGTGCGGGTCTTGCGGGTCGTCTTCCAGGTCTCCGACTCGACGACGGTGCGCGCGTAGTAGAAGCAGAACACCGCGCACAGCACCGCGCCGAGCAGGAACGGCACCCGCCAGCCCCAGGTGGTGTACGCGGCGCCGGGGGCGATGTGCAGCATCAGGAAGGTGATCAGCGCGATGGCGCAGTAGGACAGCGGGAAGCCCATGCCGACCAGTCCGCCGTACCAGCCGCGTCGCCCCTTCGGCACGGCCTCCATCGCGAGCGGGGTCGCGCCGGTGTATTCGCCGCCGAGGAAGATGCCGTCGGCGAGCCGCAGGACCACCATCAGCACGACGCCGAGCAGGCCCACCAGGTGATATCCGGGCAGGATCGCGATCAGCAGCGTGCAGACCCCGCACCCGGCCACCGACCAGATGGTGACCCGGCGCCTGCCGACCCGGTCGGCGAGCCGGCCGAAGATGACCGAGCCGACCGGCCTGCCGAGCAGCGTGGCCACGAAGATCAGCGAGGTGATGACCGCTTTGCTGCCGGGCGACACCGCGCTGGGCAGGAAGTAGGACATGGCTGGGGTCAGCGCGACGACGGGCAGGTAGACGTCGAACATGTCGACGAAGAAGCCGAACGACGCGCCGAATACCGCGGTCCGGACCTTTCGGTCGGTCATGGCGAGACCTCCTCAAGGGCTCGGTTGCGGGTTCTTGGCGTGAACTGGGCGAGTACGGCGGAGACGACGAGGAACCCGGAGATCACCAGCAGCGCGGGCAATGGCGCGAGGCGCGGCACGAGCGGGGCGATGACCAGTACGCCCATCGCCCCGCCGAGCACGCCGATGCCGTCGACGAGGCCGAAACCCGCTGAGCGGACCCGGGTCGGGAAGCTTTCCGCGGACAGCGCGAAGGTCGGCGGAACCCACACGTTGAAGCCGAAGAACACCAGGAACGAACCGGCGAACGCCCACCCGATCGACGAGCCGAGCGTGGCGATCACGATCGCGCCGAGCACGGTGAGCGCGGCGCCGATGGGCAGCCAGTACCGGCGTTCCAGCACTTCGGACCAACGGGCGGAGAACAGCCCCTGCACGAAGAAGCCGACCCCACCGACCGCCGAGATCATGCCCGCGACGGGCGCGGTGAAGTGCAGGCCGGTGAGCACGACCGTCGATCCGGTCGAGTAGCTGAACACGGTGGCGTAGCCGGTGAACCACATCGCGATCAGCAGCAGGGTCCTGCGCAGGTAGCGCGGGTCGGCGAACAGTTCGCGGTAGGCGCGACCGGTGGCGGTGGTCACCGGAAGCGGCAGGGCGGGACCGGGTTCGGGCAGGGGTTGCCTGACGCGCGCTTCGATCGCGGTGACCACGCGGTCGGCGTCGGCGATGCGGCCGTGCGAGACGAGCCAGCGCGGCGATTCGGGCAGTCGCACCGTGATCAGCACCGCGACCAGGCCGACGGCGGCGGCGAAGGCGTAGATCCAGCGCCAGCCGTCCGCGAAGCCGAGGGCGAAGGGCAGTCCGGTCGGGAACGGCGCCGCCTCGGTGGTGAACAGCAGCCCGAAACCGATACCGGCCATGGCGCCGATCGTGCACAGCACGAAGGAGATCGCGGTGTACCGGGCGCGGGCGGTGGCGGGCGCGAGTTCGCCGATGTAGGTGTTGCCGATGGCGAGCGTGCCGCCCATCGCGATACCGGTGATCGCGCGGCCGATGACGAAGATCGGGTAGTTCAGCGCGATCGCGGTGATCAGTGAGCCGACCAGCGCGAAGCAGAGGGTGAACGCGAGGACGCCGCGTCGGCCGAACCGATCGGACATCGGCGCGATGACCAGCCCGCCGACCAGGTAACCGGCCAGGTAGACGCAGACCGGCAAGGTGAGCCAGGACTGCGCGTTGGCGGGGGTGCAGCCGGGTTGGATCTGCGCGCAGGTCTGGATGAACGAGACGTTGATGTCGAAGTTGCAGTAGAAGATCACGAACAGGCCGAGCCCGACGATGCCGGTCGCGGCGTAGGCGACGGCGCTGCGCGGTAAGCGGTCGAGCCGGGCGACTATCTGTGGTCCGGTCGGTGCGGCGGGTGGGTCCTCGGTGCTGCTCTCCGCGCTGGTCATGGCGGAACTCCCTTGATCGACAGTGACCGGGAACCCGCTCAAGGTAGCTCGTCGACTAGATCGTCACAAGGATCGTTGACGATTTCGTCGACAGAATCTACGGTAAGGTCGTCCGCGAGAGGAGGGGTCGATGCCGAGCACGCCACAGGAGGGGGAGGCTGGACGGCACGTAGCAGCGGAAGCGCTGCGTTCCGCCATCCTCAACGGGGACGTCGTACCAGGTCAGCGACTGGTCGAGCCCGAGCTCGCCGAGTCGTTCGGAGTGACCAGGGCGGCCATGCGCGCCGCGCTGATCGACCTGACCGCGCAAGGTCTGGTCGAGCGCATTCCCAACCGGGGCGCGCGGGTGCGCGTGGTCTCGATCGAGGAAGCCGTCGCCATCACCGAGTGCCGCATGGTGCTGGAGGGCCTCTGCGCGGCGCGTGCCGCCGACAACGCCACCGACGACCAGATCGCGGCGCTCGTCGAACTCGGCAGGCAGATGCGGTCGGCGGTGGAGGACGGGGAGCCGATGAAGTACTCGGCGATGAACCGCGATCTGCACTCGCTCGTGCGCGAGATCGCCAACCAGCCATCCGCAGCCGAACTCCTGCAACGCCTGAACGGGCAGATCGTCCGGCACCAGTTCAAGCTCGCCATGCGCGCGGGCCGTCCGCAGGTGTCGCTGCCCGAACACCTGGCGATCATCGACGCCATCGCGCGCCGCGACCCGGACGCCGCCGAGGCGGCCGCCCGGGCACATCTGCGCAGTGTGATCACGGCCTTGCAGGAGACCGAGAACTAACGGAGGTTTCCCTGTGCTGAACCCGGTCGTCGTGACCGACGTGCCCAGAATTCCGCTCGAAGCGGTGGACCGGCTCACCGAGTTCGGCGTGGCCACCGTGCACGAAGCGTTGGGCCGCATCGGTTTTCTCGGTCCCAAACTCCGGCCGATCCAGGAGCGCGCGCGGATCGGTGGCTGCGCGGTCACCGCGTTGTGCTGGCCCGGCGACAACCTGATGATCCACGCCGCCGTCGAACAGTGCCAACCCGGCGATGTGGTCGTGGTGACGACGACCTCGCCGAGCACGGACGGCATGTTCGGCGAACTGCTCGCCACCTCGCTCATGTCGCGAGGCGTTCGCGGCCTGATCATCGACGCGGGCGTGCGCGATGTGGCCGATCTGCGCGCGATCGGCTTCCCGGTGTGGTCGGCCACGGTCAGCGCGCAGGGCACGGTCAAGTCGACGGCGGGCGCGGTCAACGTGCCGGTCGTGGTCGGTGGCCAGACCATCAACGCGGGCGACGTGATCCTGGCCGACGACGACGGTGTCCTCTGTGTACCAGCGGCCGATGTGACGCGCGGGATCGAACTGTCCGCGCAGCGCGTGGCCAAGGAGGAAGCCACCCGGAAAGCGCTGAAGGACGGTGAACTCGGGCTCGACCGGTACGGGCTGCGCGAGAAACTGGCCGCACTCGGCGTCCAGTACGTGTCCTATCAGGACGGTGCTCGGTGACCGGGGTGCGCTGCATGCTGATGCGCGGCGGCACGTCCAAGGGCGCCTACTTCCTGGCCGACGAGCTGCCCGCCGAACGCGACGACTTCCTGCTGCGCGTCATGGGCAGCCCCGACCCGCGCCAGATCGACGGTATCGGCGGCGCGCATCCGTTGACCAGCAAGGTCGCCGTCGTGTCGCCGAGCGCGGAGCCGGGCATCGACGTCGACTACCTGTTCCTGCAGCTCGGCGTCGACGAGCCGACCGTGACCGACCGGCAGAACTGCGGCAACCTGCTCGCGGGCGTTGGTCCGTTCGCGGTCGAACGCGGCCTGGTCTCTCCCGGCGCGGAGCGGACCACGGTGCGGATCAGGATGGTCAACTCGGGCAGCACCGCGACCGCGCATTTCGCCACCCCCAACGGAATCGTCGACTATGGCGGTGACACCGCGATCTCCGGCGTGCCCGGCTCGGCGGCGCCGATCGTGCTCGACTTCGCCGACACCGAAGGCTCGACCGGCAACGGGCTGCTGCCCACCGGAAATCTGGCGGACACCATCGACGGCATCCGGGTCACCTGCGTGGACAACGGCATGCCGGTCGTGGTCGCGGACGCACGCGATTTCGGCATCACCGGCTACGAGCCGACCGACGAACTCGACGCATTGCGTGACCGCATCCAGTCGCTGCGCGTGCAGGCAGGCAAGTTGATGGGCCTCGGCGACGTCACCGACAGCTCGGTGCCCAAGACCACACTGGTCGCTCCCCCGGTCGACGGCGGCACGATCTGCACGCGCACGTTCATCCCGTTGCGCCCGCACGCGTCGATCGGCGTGCTCGGCGCGGTGAGCGTGGTGACGGCGGTGCTGCTGGACGGCGCGGTCGGCCACGATCTCGCGCAGGTCTCGCCGGGCCAGACCCGGATGGACGTCGAGCATCCGAGCGGTCACCTGGAAGTCGAGGTGGACGTGGACGCCGACTCGCTGCGAGTGCGGCGCAGCGGAGTCGTGCGCACGGCACGCAAACTGTTCGACGGAACCGTGTTCCCCCGCGCGGAGCTGACCTGATGGCGCCCACGCACGAGATCGCGCACCTCGGTCACGTCCAGCTGTTCACGCCGGAACTCGCGCGCAGCACCTGGTTCTTCACCGAGATCCTCGGCATGACCGAGGTCGGCCGGGAATCCGGTTCGGTGTTCCTGCGCACCTGGGACGACTACGAGCACTACACCCTCCTGCTCACCGAACGCGAGACCGCGGGCATCGGCCGGACCGCGCTGCGCACGTCCGGCCAACGCGAACTCGACCAACTCGTCGCGCGCGCCGAAGCGACCGGCCGGGGACAGGGCTGGGCACCGCCTGCCGACGGCATCGGGCCGGGCTTCCGGTGCACCGACCCGGACGGTCACGACATCCTGCTGTACTGGGAAAGCGACTGGTACGAGCCGCCAGAGTCGTTGCGCCCGTCGTTGAAGAACCAAGCGCAGGCATTTCCCGGGCGCGGGGTGAGCGTGCGCAGGCTGGACCACGTCAACTATCTGGCGGCGGACGTGCCTGCCAACGGCGACTTCGTCCGCGACGTCCTCGGCGGCGAGGTGACCGAGCAGATCGCGAACGACGACGGCGGCATCGCCGCGCAGTGGCTGCACTTCACCAACAAGTCCTACGAGCTCGTCTACACCAACGACTGGACCGGCAGCACCGGCCGCCTGCACCACATCGCGTTCGCAACCGACACCAGGGAAGACATCCTGCGAGCGGCCGATATCTGCCTGGACAACGACGTGTTCATCGAGACCGGACCACACAAGCACGCCGTCCAGCAGACGTTCTTCCTCTACGTCTACGAGCCGGGCGGCAACCGGATCGAACTGTGCAACCCGCTCGCGCGCCTCATCCTCGCCCCGGACTGGCGACCGATCACCTGGACCCAGGCCGAACGTGCCAAAGGCCAGGCGTGGGGCCTGAAGACGATCGAGTCATTCCACACCCACGGCACGCCGCCCGTCGAGTGAACCGGGATCGAGGTCGACCGCGAGTCCATAGTGGTCACTCGCGGTGGTCGGCCCGTGGTCGAAAACCCGGCGGCAGGCCATGATCGGCAGCGTCGGGCCGCTGCGACCGCAGCGCACCAGCACGTGGTCGATGCCCCGGAACGGCCAGTCCGGGTCGACCGACAGCGGGTTCTCCGGGACGTAGGTAGCGAGCGGTTCGCCCGGCCGCGCCGCGTCCCACGCGCTGCGGTAGCAGACGCTCAGGTCGTCGATGACGTGCCTGCCGGTCCAGAACCGCATGCTGTCCGCGTCGGACTCGGCGTCCATGTCGCCCGCGACGATCACGTGACCCGGCTTTTCCGAGACGAGCTCGTCGAGTTTCCGCGCCGCGGCGACGGATTGACGGCACCGCTCTCGTTCGTGGTCGAGCTGGTAGTCGGGGAAGTGGTTGGCCACCCAGATCCGGCCGAACGGCTCGGGCGCGAGTACCTCCGTGACCAGGCAGGTGCACGCGAAATCATGGGTTCGCTCGGTGAGGTGGAAGTCCACTTCGAACACCTCACCGAACGGCCACCGGCTGGCCGTGGTGATCCCCTGACCGTCGGTCTCCCGGCTTTCCTGTTGCGCGAGATGATAATCGAGACCGAGCATCTCTCGCGCCTGGTCGAGCTCGCCGGCCAGAATCGTCTCCTGCAACACCACGATGTCCGCGTTCAGCGCGGCGAAACCTTGTCGTAGCAAGGAAATCCGCGCGGCCCAGTCGCCGCGCACACCCCACGCGTTGAGTGTCACGAACCGCATGAGCATGATTGTAGGCATGCTGATGGTCGCCTGGCCCGCGTTCGCGCACGCAGCACGGCCGGGCCGGCGGTGTTCGGCGCTTTGACGGGTCTTAGCGCGCCGGCCGCGTTGTTTCTCGGGGTTTTGCTGGCAGGCTGAGGGAGACCGCCGAACAGGAAGGGACCAGCCGTGCCACTCCCCCGCCACGACGACCTCGTTACCCAGGTGCACGACGTGCTGGCCGCGATGAGCGTGCCGGATCCGTTCACGCCCGACGGTGACCTTTCTTGCCGCACCCCGATCACCGGCGCTGAGCTGGGCCGGATCCGCGCGCACCGGCCGGACCAGGTGCGCGAGCTGATCGGCCAGGCCGCCGGGGCGTTCGAGCAGTGGCGGTCGGTGCCGCCGCCGGTGCGCGGCAACCTGATCCGCGAGTTCGGCAATCTGCTGCGCGAGCACAAGGAAC
>DASXOJ010000132.1:0-8665 GCA_036494465.1 Pseudonocardiaceae bacterium | reverse complement strand
CACCCCGACCGGCCCAACGCTGGCAAGCAGATCCTGGCCGGACTGAAGTTCCTGGCCGGCGACCGGCTGCTGATCGCCGGCATCGGCGCCATCGCCGCCGCCAGCTTCGCGGGCACCCTGATCAACGTCGCGGAAGTGTTCTTCGTCACCGTCGTCCTGCACGGCAGCGCGGCGATCCTCGGCCTGATGCAGGCCATGTGGATGGTCGGTCTGCTGATCGGCGCCCGGGTCGCCGCCCGAGCCAGGACCGTGCGCGGCATCACGCTGCTGCTGGCAGGCGGTGGCTGTCTCTCGGGCGTCGCGTTCGGCTTCCCGGCGGTGTTTCCGCTGGTCGCCGTGCTCGCCATCGGCTACCTGCTCGGTGGGCTCGCCAACGGGATCCAGAACGTCTGCCAGTCCGCGTTGATCAGATCGCGCACCCCCCAGGACCTGCGCGGGCGCGCGTTCTCCGGATCGGGCACCGCCATCAACGTGACCGGCACCGTCGGCAACGTGCTCAGCGGACTACTGGTGACCGTGATCGGCGCGCGCGGCTGTTTCGCCTTCGCCGCCGGGCTCTGCCTGTTGACCGGACTCGTCGCGCTGATCGTCAACCTGCGGATTACCGTGCCCTCGGCGTTGCCGGAACAGCGAACGGCCCGGACGGTCTGAGACCATCCGGGCCGTTCGATCCGCCTGTGGAGCGGAATTGCCCCTGTATGAGGCCGGAGCGGAATTGCCGCTCCAGCATGGAGGCCGGCAGCACTCAGCCGCGAGTGACCTTGCCGGCCTTCAAGCACGAGGTGCACACGTTCATCCGCTTGCGCTGCGAAATGCCGATCTTCGCGTGCACGGTCTGGATGTTCGGGTTCCAACGACGGTGAGTCCGCCGGTGGGAGTGTGAGACCGCCATGCCGAAGCCAGGCCCCTTGCCACAGACGTCGCACACGGCAGCCACGTCAACACCCCTTCAATCGCTTGGGTGGGTCCTACACGTCAAACGTCGATTCCACCGAATCGGGACGTGGGACACCGCTGATACTCGATACAGGATAACGCGTCGCGATCCCTGCCTCCAAACCAGGCCCGCTACGGTGGGCGGCAACCCAACGAGGAGGCGGCGAGGAGTGCTCACGGCGTTGGATCCAGCGGCGGTGCGGCACTGGGCCACCGCCTGCGTACGCACCCTCGAAGAGCACCGGACCGCCATCGACGGTATCAACGTCTTCCCGGTCGCAGACCAGGACACCGGCACGAACCTGCTGGCCACCATGTGGGCCGCCGCCGACGCCGTCAACCGCCTCGTGCGCGAGGACAAAACCGATCGCGACGCCGCCTGGTCCGCGCTGGCCTCCGGCGCGCTGGCAGGCGCGCGCGGCAACAGCGGCGTCATCCTCTCCCAGGTGCTCCGAGGTTTCGCGGAGGTTTTCGGCAGGGCAGGCGACGCCGACCCGCGCGCCGCGCTGAACCGCGCCGACGAACTGGCCGCCAAAGCGGTCAGCGAACCCGCCCCCGGCACCATGCTGACCGTCCTGCACGCCGCCGCGCTCGCCGCCTGCGACACCGACGGCGACCTCGCCGACACCCTCGACCTCGCCGCCCGGGTCGCCACCACCGAACTCGCCAGCACCACCCGCCAGCTCGACGTGCTCGCCAGGGCCGGGGTCGTCGACGCGGGCGCGCAGGGCCTCACCCTGGTGCTCGACGAGCTCGCCGCCCTGGTCAACGAGCGCGAGAACACCGTCAAACCGCTCACCGGCACCCGGGCGCCCCGCGACGCCGCCGCGCTCTCCACCGCGCGCGAGGCCGGTTCGACCGACTACGCCTACGAGGTCATGTACGCGTTGACCGACGTGGGCGAGCCATCCACCAACCAGTTGCGCGGCGCGCTGCGCAGGCTGGGCGACTGCGTGTCGGTCGTCGGCGACGGCGCGGGCCGCTGGGCGGTGCACGTGCACTGCAACGACGTTGGCGCGGCGATCGAGGCGGGCATCGAACTCGGCCGCCCGCACCGCATCACCGTGGTCCGCTTCGACGACCAGGTCGCCGCTCCGAGCCGGTTCGCCTACGAGCGCGCCGTCGTCGTGCTGGCCAGGGGAGTGGGCATCGTCGAGCTGTTCCGCGACGAGGGCGCCGCCGTGCTGCCGTTGCCCGATGCCGGCCCGCCGGACGTCGCCGAACTGGTCGCGGTCATCGCGGGCACCCAGGCGGCGTCGGTGACCGTGCTGCCCAACGAACCCGACCTCGACGACGTGCTCGCCGCCGCCCGCGCCCAAGTCGCCGAGGCAGGCCAGGACGTGCTGGTCGTGCCCACCGCGGCGCCGGTCCAGGGCCTCGCCGCGCTCGCCGTGCACGACGCCACCCGCCGCGCCGCCGACGACGTGGTCGCCATGGCCGAGGCGGCAGCCAGCACCCGGCGCGGCGAGCTGACCGTGGCCACCGAGGAAGGCATCACCTGGGTTGGCCGCTGCTATCCGGGCGATGTGCTCGGCCTGCTCGACGGCGAGGTCGTGCTGATCGAACCGGGGCCCGCGACCGAGAACTCGATCACCAACGCGGCCGGTCTGCTGCTGGACCGGATGCTCGCCTCCGGCGGCGAACTCGTCACCGTCCTACCCGGACACGACGTACCCTCGGACCTGGTCGAGGTGCTCACCGAACTGACCAGGATCGAGCACCGCGAGGTCGAACTGGTCGGCTATCCGGGCGGGCAGCGCACCAACCTGCTCATGCTGGGCGTCGAATAGCGCCGATCAACACCGGCAACGCGATCAGCAACACGCCCAGCCGCAGCGCGCCCGCGGCAGGGAACGGCACCGAGATCCCGAACCGCGCGGCAAGCAGTCCGCCGACGACCGCCCCCACCGGCATCAACCCCCACCCGGACATCTTGTAGGCGCTGTTCACCCGTCCCATCAGTTCGGGCGGCACGATCCGCTGCCGCAACGACACCGTGCTCACGTTCCACAACGTCGTCATCGCCGTCGAGCACGCCAGCAGAACGCCGAGTACGACCGCGTTCGGTGCGGCACCTACCAGCAGGTACACCACGGCGTTGCCGGACACCGCGAGCACGGTCGCGCCCACCTCGCCCAGCCACCGATTGAGCCGCGCGTTGACGAGCCCACCGACGATCCCGCCCACGGCGATCGCGGCGAGCAGCAACCCGTACTGGTGCGCGTTCAGCCCGTACTTCCCGGTCGCCAGCAGCACGAGCGTGGCCATCGCCAACTGGTTGCTCAGGCAGTTGACCGCGAAGACCACCATCAACACGCGCAGCAGCCGATGCCGCAGCAACCACCGCAACCCCTCGCCGATCTCCGCCCGCATCGACCGCCGCGCGACAACAACAGGCGTCGCCTTCGGCGCCCGGACCAACGCCAGCAGCACCGCGGCGGCCACGAACGAGACGCCATCCACGCCGAACGCCAGCCAGGCCGCCAGCCCGAACAGCAGACTGCCTGTCGGCGGTCCGAGGAAATTGCTGGTCACGATGTTGGCGATCTGAAACCGCGCGTTGCCCGCGACCAACTTCTCCGGTCCGACCAACGCGGGCAGCACCGAAACGCCAGCGTTGCCGAAGATCGTGTCGGCCGACCCCAGCAGGAACCCGGCGACGCACAACACCGCGATGTCCGCCCGGTGCAATCCGACCAGCGCCGTCACGCCGAACATGACCGCCGCCGCGAACACCTGCGAGCGCCACATCAACGTCAACCGGTCCCGCCGGTCCACGATGGCGCCAGCAGGCAACGACAACAGCAGCCACGGCAGGTAGGTGGCGGCCGACACGGCGGACACCGCAAGCGGATCGCGGGTCAGCGACGCCGCGAACAGCGGCAGCGCGGCCGCGAACACGCCGTCGCCGGTGCCGTTGACCAACGACGACCACCACAACGTCCAGTACGGCCGCCCCAACCCGGCGGCCCGGTCCCCGCGCAGCATGATCCCCACGCGGAACACCCTGAGCCAGTTCGGAAGGCATGCCCACTGTTTAGCTCTCCGCTAAACTGCCGAACGCCGTGCATCGCATCAAGCTCGCCCTCGACGACCTCTCCGCGACCCGATTCGCCATCTCGCCGATCGGGGAAACCGTTGCGGCGCTGAGCACGCTGACCGATCCCGGTCGGCACGGTCTGCACCTGCCCTGGGTGCGCTGGGCCCAACCCCGCCTCGACGGCATCAGGCCGGAGCTGGCCGAGCTGGACCTGCTGATGAACAGCCGCACCGGCAGGCTGCCCTCGTTCATCATCCCGCCGCCCGACACCAGCCTGCCCACGGTGGAGACCGAACTGGACATGGTGCGCCGGATGCCAGCCAAGGATGTCCGGGCCAGCCTCGGCCGCCTGTTCCCACGCCGCCGCCCAGGGTCCTTTGTGGACGATCTGTATACCGATCCCCGCCGTCATCTGCGCACGGTCGTCGGCCAACTCCGGCGCGTGCACGAGGCCCTGATCGCCCCGCACTGGCCGAGGATCGCCGCGACCCTGGACGCGGACGTGGTGCACCGCAGCCGGATCGCCGCCGAATCCGGGATGGCCGCGATGATCAGCGGCCTGCACGAACGCATCAACTGGTCGGACGGCGACCTGCTGGTCGGCATCGAGCCGGTCGCACGGCCCGAGGTCACCGTGATCCCCGGGCGCGGCGGCCTGGTCATCCTGCCCAGCGTGTTCGTCTGGCCCTACGTCTGGACCCGCTCGCACACCCCGACCTTCACCACCCTGCGCTACCCGGCCCGCGGCATCGGCGCGCTCTGGGAACACCCCCAGTTCGGCCCGGCTCCCGTGCCCGCCCTCGACCGGCTGCTCGGCAAACCACGAGCCCACCTGCTCCAGCTGCTGCGCTCGCCGACCACCCCCAGCGAACTCGCCGACCGGCTCGGCGTCACCAGGGGCGCGATCTCCCAGCACCTCACCGTGCTCCGCGAAGCCGGTCTGGTCGCCCGCGAACAACGCGGCCGCACCGCGCTGTACCTGCGCACCACGCTCGGCGCCCACCTCGTCGACCAGCGCGAACAGCCCTGACCAGCAGCATGTCGGTGCCGCTCGCTAACTTAGAGCGGGACGTCGGAGGGAGGATCATGGCCGGGCTGGACGAGCCACTGGAACGGGTGCTCGGCGCCAAGACCGCGAAGGCGCTGGCCTCCTCGCTCAAGCTGAACACCGTCGGCGAGCTGCTGCGCCACTATCCACGCCGCTACGCCGAACGCGGTGAACTCACCAACATCGGCGGCCTGCAGATCGACGAGCACGTCACGGTGCTGGCCAAGGTCGAGCGGGTCGCCAAGCGCACCATGCGCAGCAGGCGGGGCTCCATCCTCGATGTCCGCATCACCGACGGCAGCCGCTCGCTGACCTGCACGTTCTTCAACCAGCCGTGGCGCGAACGGGAGCTGCTGCCCGGCAAACCCGGCCTGTTCGCAGGCAAGGTCACCAAGTTCCGCGACCAGCTGCAACTGGCCAACCCCGAGTACCAACTCCTCGACGAGGACGCCGACGAGTCCACTGTGGAGGAGTTCGCCGCCGCGATCCTCCCGGTCTACCCGGCCGCCGCCGGTCTGCCGTCCTGGTCGATCACCCGCTGCGTGCGCCAGGTACTGGACGTCTGGGACGGTGCGGAGGATCCGCTGCCGGAGTTCTTCCGCAGCCGCCACCACCTGCTGCCATTCAACGACGCGATCCGTGGCATCCATCGTCCGGACGGCTGGCCGACCCAGAAACGCGCGGAAAAGCGGCTGAAGTGGGACGAGGCGCTCACCGTCCAGCTGGTGATGGCGCAACGCCGCCAGTCCACCGTCGCCCGGCCCGCCCCCGCCTGCCCGCCCAAAGAAGGCGGCATCGCCGAAGCGTTCGACAAGCGCCTGCCGTTCACGCTCACCGAAGGCCAGCAGGAGGTCGCCGCCGCGATCTCCGCCGACCTCGCCGGCGTGCACCCGATGAACCGCCTGCTCCAGGGTGAGGTCGGCTCTGGCAAGACCATCGTCGCGCTGCGCGCCATGCTCCAGGCCGTCGACTCGGGTCGCCAGGCCGCCATGCTCGCGCCTACCGAAGTCCTGGCCGCGCAACACGCCCGCTCCCTGTCCGACCTGCTCGGCGACCTCGCCATGGCAGGGGAACTGGGCGCCGCCGACCAGTCAACCAAGATCACCCTGCTGACCGGCTCCCTCCCCACCGCCGCCCGCAAACAAGCCATGCTCGACGTGGCCAGCGGTGCCGCGGGCATCGTCGTCGGCACGCACGCGCTGATCCAGGACAAGGTCTCCTTCGCCGAACTCGGTTTCGTCGTCGTCGACGAGCAACACCGCTTCGGCGTCGAACAACGCGACGCGCTGCGTGGTCGCGCAGGCGAAGGCGTCAGCCCGCACGTGCTGGTCATGACCGCGACGCCGATCCCGCGCACGGTCGCCATGACCGTTTACGGCGACCTGGAAATCTCCGCCCTGCGCGAACTCCCGCAAGGCCGCTCGCCCATCGCCACGTCGGTCGTGCCGGTCGCGGACAAGCCAGCGTGGCTCGACCGCGCCTGGCAGCGCATCCGCGAGGAAGTCAACGAAGGTCACCAGGCCTACGTGGTCTGCCCGCGCATCGGCGAAGGTGCGTCAGCCGGCGAGGACGTCGACCCGGACGGCCCCGACGGCGAACCCCCGGCCGAAGGTGCCAGCGACCGCCGCGCCCCCCTGGCCGTCACCGAAGTCGCACCGGCACTGGCGGCAGGCGCACTGAAGGGCCTGCGCATCGAGATCCTGCACGGCAGACTCCCCGCAGACGAGAAGGACACCGTGATGCGCGCCTTCGCCGCGGGCGACGTCGACGTGCTGGTGGCGACCACGGTCGTCGAGGTCGGCGTGAACGTGCCCAACGCGACGGTGATGGCCATCATGGACGCGGACCGTTTCGGCGTCAGCCAGCTGCACCAGTTGCGCGGCCGGGTCGGCAGGGGCAGCGCGCCCGGCCTGTGCCTGCTGGTCACCGAAGCCTTGGACGGCACCGCGACCCGCGACCGCCTCGACGCCGTCGCGTCCACACTGGACGGTTTCGAGCTGGCTCAGCTGGACCTGGAGATGCGCCGCGAAGGCGACATCCTCGGTGCCGCCCAGTCCGGTCGCAACTCCGGCCTGAAGCTGCTGTCCCTGCTACGCGACGCCGACCTGATCACCGAAGCCCGCGACGAAGCCCGGGTCCTGGTAGCCGAAGACCCAACTCTCGCCCAGTACCCGGGCCTGGCCGGTCTCGTTGCCAACCTGGTCGACGACGAACGCGCCGAATACCTGGAAAAATCCTAGCTACCGCTCCCACCCACGACACCGCGACCAGTCCGGCCGCGCCGCCTCCGGGCGCGCCTGTTCGTAGAACCGCGCCGCCCGCAACACCCCCAGATCGTCGAACCGACGTCCGGCGATCTGCACGCCGATCGGCCGCCCGTCCTCCGTCCACCCGCAGTTGATCGAACACGCGGGCTGCTCGGAGGAGTTGAACGGCGCGGTGAACCCCACGTGATCGAGTGCGTGCGTCACGTCATTGGTCGGTGCTGGCAGTTCGGCGGGCACCGCGGGCACCGGGCACACCGGCGAGAGCACGAAGTCGAACTCGTGCGTCGCCGCGACCGTGCGCTGCGCCAACTCCAGGAACCGGTTCGCGGTGCGCATCACCACCACCCCCGGCACGTCGGCGCCCATCCGCGCCCACTCCGCGATGAACGGCAGGACAAGACCGAGCCGCTCCTGCGGCAGCTGGCGCAACGCCTCCCACGCGCGCACCCGCATGTACAGGTCTCCGTCGTCCAGAATCGCCTGGCTGAGAAACGGTTCCACCGGTTCGACGATCGCCCCCGCCGACTCGAACACCCGAGCCGCCGCGCGGACCGCGTCCCGCACCTCCGGATGCACCGGCAACCCCGCGCCGCTGTCGACAACCAGCCCGATCCGCAAGCCGCGCACCGACAACCCATCGATCGCACCGAAATCGATCCGCTCGAACGGCAAACTGCGATAGTCCCGCCAATCCGGCTGAGCCAGCACCCCCGTCAGCAGCGCGGCATCCGCGACCGTCCTGGTCAACGGTCCAGCGGCCCGGCCGTGATACGGCGGATCGATCGGAATCCGCCCGTTGCTCGGTTTGAACCCGACCAACCCCGTCCACGACGCGGGCAACCGCACCGAACCACCGATGTCCGTGCCCACGTGCAACGGCCCATACCCCGCCGCAGCGGCGGCAGCGGCACCCGCGCTCGACCCGCCCGGATTCCACGCGGTGTGCCACGGATTCCGGGCCAGTTTGTGAAAACTGGACAGTCCCGAGGTGAGCATGCCCAAGTCCGGCATGGTGGTCTTGCCAACCAGGATCGCGCCCGCCTCCCGCACCCGGGCGGCGGGCGGCGCGTCCTGCGCGGCAGGCACCAACGGGATCGCCGCGCACCCCTGCGGAACCGGCACGCCCTCGGTCGCGATGTTCTCCTTCAACGTGATCGGCACACCGTCCAACGCGCCCATCAGCGCCCCGGCCCGCCACCGCGCCTCGCTCGCCGACGCCTGCGCCTGCCAGTGTTCCGCGTAGTTCAACCACAACGCGCACAACGTCGGCTCGGCGGCGTCGATCCGCTCGCGTACCGAAGCGAACACCTCGACCGGCGACAGCGTGCCCTGCGCATAGCAACGCAGCAGCTCGGTCGCTGGTAGATCAGCCGG
>DASXOJ010000131.1:0-31609 GCA_036494465.1 Pseudonocardiaceae bacterium | reverse complement strand
TGGGGATGAGCGCGGCGCGGGCTCGTTGCATTTCGGCCAGTTCCTCCGGGGACAGCTGTGCCGCGTATTGGCGACGGCGTTCGGCCAGCGCGGCGAATTCCTCGGCACTGAGCGACTCGGCGAACTTGAGGCGCTCGGCGGCGAGGTTCGCGAACTGTTCCGGGGTCAACGGGTTCTGCATGGCGATCATCACCTCGATGAGTTCGATCATGGTTTGGCTGGACGGTTCGTGCTCCGCGTCGATCGTGTTGAGCGCGCGTCGCAGTTGGTGCCTGAGCCGGATGCTCGCGGCGATCTGTTCGCTCACCTGATCGAGTTGCCGACTGAACAGCGCACGCGGGTCGATGGTGGTTTCGTCGAGCAGTTCGGCGATCTCGGCGAGGGCGAAACCGAATCCGCGCAACGCGATGACGTGGTGCAGGCGCCGCACGTCGTCGCCGGTGTAGCGGCGGTGCCCCGCGCTGTTGTGCAGCGACGGGGCCAGCAGGCCGATCTCGTCGTAGTGGTGCAGCGCGCGGACGGTCAGGCCGGTCTGTTCGGCGAGTTCGCCTACCCGCCAGGTGCGTTGGTCGGTCACGGTCATCGACGTTAGGTCCTCACGTCGCGTGAGGCGCAAGCGTGATTAATTCGATCGAGGCATCTCGGGCGCGTTGTTACAGTCGGGGGCCGCTGCGAAGCGCCTGCCATCGACGACTACCGGGGGATGACGTACGCGATGAGCGCGCCGCAGAGCAGTCCGACTCGCCGTCGTCTCATCGCCGACGTCCGGCCGCTGCGCGAGTTCCCGGTCTTTCGCAGGTTGTGGATCAGCAGTTCGGTGTCGACGGTCGGCGGCCAGTTGACCAATTTCGCGGTTGGGTTGCAGGCGTTCCAGCTCACCCATTCCTCGGCTGCGGTCGGCGCGGTCAGCCTGATCAGCATGGTGCCGTTGCTGACGGTGGGATTGTTCGGCGGGTCCATCGCGGACAACGTCGATCGCCGCAAGCTCGCCATCATCATGACGTTCTGTTTGGCCGGTGTGTCGTCGCTGCTCGCGGCGCAGGCGTTTCTGTCGCTCAACCAGTTGTGGCTTCTGTACCTACTAGTAGGTCTACAGTCGTTGTGCAGTGCGATCAACGCGCCGACGCGGCAGGCGATCCTGCCGCAGTTGTTGCCCAAGGATCAGCTCACGGCCGGTATCGCGCTGAACATGGGCATGTTCCAGACGAGCATGCTGGTCGGTCCGGCGATCGCCGGTTTGCTCACCGTGATGGGTAGCCTGCGGCTGTGTTATCTGGTCGACGTGCTGACGTTCGCCGTTGGCCTCTATGGGTTGACCGGTCTGCCGTCGCTGGCACCGAAGGAGCGCGGCGGGTCGATGGGGCTGCGCAGTGTCCTGGACGGGCTGCGGTTCATCAGGACCCGGCCGATCCTGATCGGCATGTTGGCGGCCGATCTGAACGCGATGGTGCTCGGCATGCCGCTTGCCCTGTTTCCGGCGATCAACGCGGCGCATTTCGGTGGCTCCGCGCAAACGCTTGGCTTGCTGAACGCGGCGGTGGGCGCGGGCGGGGTGGTCGGTTCGGTGCTGTCCGGGCCGCTCGGCCACGTGCGCAGACCGGGCCGGGGCATGTTGTTGCTGATCATCTGCTGGGGCGCGGGAATCGCGGTTTTCGGCTTCAGCACGCACTTCTGGTTGTCGCTACTGATGCTGGCCATCTGTGGCGCGCTGGACAACGCGAGTGTCGTGTTGCGCTCGGTGGCGATGCAGCTGATCACGCCGGACCGGTATCGGGGCCGGATCAACGGCCTGAACTTCGTGGTCGGCGCGGGCGGGCCGCAGCTGGGCAATTTCGAGGCGGGCCTGGTCGGTTCGCTGGTGTCGCCGATGGTCAGCGCGGTCGCGGGCGGTATCGCGACGATCGTGGGCATCGTGGTGATCGCGCTGTCGGTGCCGTCGCTGGTGCGCTACGACAAGACCGAGGCGCAGCCTGCGGAATGAGCTCCAGGCTGAACCGGTGGTGACCAGCCAGCGGCGGTCGACGACGATGCCGGTCATGGTTTCTCCGCGCGCAGGCCGTTGATCAGCAGCCGCAGGCCGTATGCGAAGTGCTCGGGCGGGTGCGGCGCGGGGATGTGGTCGATGGCGGCGGCCAGGTTCGGGTAGTGCCCGGTGGTGACGGCGTCGGCGAGTTGGGCGGGCGCGGGGTCGCCGTTGTCGGGGAGGTCGGCGGCGAGTTGTTCTTCGATGGTGTGGCCGACGACGTAGTAGGTGAGTGTGTCGACGGCCCATGCCGCGTCGCGGGCGGGGAGCCCGGCGGTGCGCAGCAGGCCGATCATGGTGTCCCCGTAGGCGAGGGCGTTGGGCAGCGGGAAGAAGACGCCCGCGAAGATCCGGGCGCCGTCGCGGTGCGCGAGTAGCGCGCGGTGCAGCCGGTTGGCGAGTTCGGTGAGTTGTTCGGGCCAGGGCAGGGCGCGGTCGAGTTCGACGGTGAGGTCGACGAGCATCGCTTCGGCCATGCTCGCGAGCAGCGCCTGTTTGCTGCGGAAGTGCCAGTAGGTGGCGCCGTTCTGCACGCCGAGCGACGTGGCGAGCCTGCGCATCGTGAGGTTGTCGATGCCGACCTCGTCGAGCAGCGCGAGCGCGCCGGCCAGGACCTGGTCGCGGGTGAGCTTCACGGGCGCTCCTGACACATCGTGTTTGACATCGGTCCGCATTATGCCGCAAACTTCAACAGTGTTGAACTTCAACACCGTTGAAGTCGAGTTTCGGGAGGTGGGCGACGTGCGCCGAGTCGCGTTTCATACCTACGGCGGACCGGAAGTGCTGCGCGTCGAGGACGTCGAGATGCCCGAACCAGGCCCGGACGAACTGCTGGTCCGGGTCGGCCTGGCGGGCGTCACCCTCCCGGTCGTCCGCCTGACGCGGGGCGGCACCGTCGAGCTACCGTTTGCGCCTGGCGGCGAGATCGTCGGCACCGTGGTCGGCCTCGGCGCGGACGTGCCGGGCTGGCGGATCGGCCAACGGGTCACCGGGTTGACCTTCGGCGCGGCCTACGCCGAGTACGCGACGATCGGCACCCGGCTCGCGGTCGCGGTGCCGGACGGCATCGACGACGCGGCCGCGCTGGTGGTCGCGCGCGGCGGCCAGGTCGCGCTGGGTACGTTGCGCGCCAGCGGTTTCCAGCCCGGCGAGGATGTTCTGGTCAACGCGGCGGCGGGCGGCGTCGGACATCTGAGCGTGCAGCTGGCGAAGGCGTTGGGCGCGGGTCGGGTGGTGGCCGCGGTCGGTTCGATGGACAAGGCCGGGTTCGTGCGCGGGCTGGGCGCGGACGAAGTGGTCAGTTACGGGGATACCGCCGACTGGACCGAGGAGGTCGATGTCGTGCTCGACGGCGCCGGTGGCGACGTGCTCGACCGCTGCCTGACCACGTTGCGGCCCTTCGGCCGGCTGGTCGGCTACAACGGCATCGGCGGCCCGGTCGACACGAACCTGTTGCGGATGCGCAGTACGACGGTGATCGGGTTCAACATGCTGCACTTCTCCACGTTGCGGGCCGATCGCTATCACGCGCAGCAGAAGGAGCTGTGGGACCTGTTGGCGGACGGGCGACTGCGTCCCGCGATCCACGCCGAACTGCCCCTTGCGGACGCTGCGGAGGCGCACCGGATCATCGAGGGACGGGCCAATCTGGGCAAGATCGTGCTCAACCCGAGCAAGCGATGAGGGGACTTAACTCCACCCGGCAGCGGGGGTTCGCACTCCTGACCTGCTCGGGTCTGCCCGAGAGGATCAGAACATGACCGCGACCCGAGAAATCGCCCCCGCCGAGACCAAGCCGGGCCAGCCCCGTCGAGCCAAGCGACCGCGCCGCGCCTGGGGCATCCTCGCGTTGAGCGCCACCATGCTGATCATGCTGGTGTACATGCTCTCGGCGTACGTGCCGCCGAACATCGACACCAGCCGGATCCCGATCGTCTACGGCGGCATCCAGTACGTGTTGCTGGTGGCGCACATCTTCACCGCGACCGTGGCCACCGTAACGGGGCTGGCGCAGCTGTGGCCGTGGCTGCGCCGCAAGTTCCCGGTCGCGCACCGGTGGACCGGGCGAGCCTACTTCTTCCTGGGCGTGTTCCCGTCCTCGGTGCTGGCGATCCCGGTGATCGCGATGGCGCCGATGGGAATCAGCAACCAGGCCGGACTGCTCGTGCTCGACGTGCTGTGGATGATCAGCGCGGTCGCCGGTTACCGGACAGCGCGGCAGCGCAAGTTCGCCGACCACCGCAAGTGGATGATCCGCAACTACGGACTGACCTTCGCCTCGATCGCGTCCCGGTTCTGGATCCCGATCCTCGGCGTCGCACTGGTCCCCGAGATGGGCGGCGTGCCCTACCAGGGCGACCCGAACGGCATCGCGGCCATGCACGACGTGGCCAGCGGCAGCGTGTGGCTCGGTCTGATGGTCACTATGGTGGTCGTCGAGTGGTACATCCAGCGCCGTTACGGCGTCCCGAAGCCCAAGCCGCAGGTCTAGCAGTTCTTGGCGCGGTCCAGCAGCAGGGTGCGCTCGCGGTCGTTGCGGGTGAGTTCCGCGGCTCGTTCGAACTCGGCCTTCGCCTCGGCGGACCGGCCGAGTTTGCCGAGCAGGTCCCCGCGCACGCTGGGCAGCAGGTGATAGCCGTCCAGGACCCTGCGGTCGACGAGGTCGTCGATGAGATCGAGCGCGGCCTGCGGCCCGAACGCCATGGACACCGCGACCGCGTGGTTGAGCTCCACGATCGGCGACGGCGTGACCGACCCGAGCACCGCGTACAGGCCGGCGATGCGCGCCCAGTCGGTGTTCTCGGCACGGACCGCGCGCGCGTGGCACGCGGCGATCGCGGCCTGCAACGCGTACGGGCCCTGCGCGCCGCCGAGCTTTTCCGCTCTGGTCAACGAGGTCAGGCCACGGTTGATGAGCAGCCGGTCCCATCGCGCGCGGTTCTGGTCGAGCAGCAGGATCGGTTCGCCGTCCGGGCCGACCCGGGCGCCGAAGCGGGACGCCTGGATCTCCATCAACGAGACCAGCCCGTGCACCTCGGGTTCGTCCGGCATGAGTTCGGCGAGCACCCGGCCAAGGCGCATGGCGTCGGCGCAGATCTCCGGGCGGAGCCAGTCGGTGCCCGCGGTCGCCGAGTAGCCCTCGTTGAAGATCAGGTAGATGACCTCCAGCACGGAGGCCAGCCGCGTGGAGCGTTCCTCGCCGCGTGGGGTTTCGAACGGCACGTTGGCCTTGGCCAGGTTCTTCTTGGCGCGCACGATGCGCTGCGCCACGGTCGATTCGGAGACCAGGAAGGCGCGCGCGATCTCGTCGGTGGACAGGCCGCCGAGCATGCGCAGGGTGAGCGCGACGCGGGCCTCGGTGGACAGCACCGGGTGGCAGGCGGTGAAGACGAGCCGGAGCATGTCGTCGCGGATGTCCTCGTCGACGGCGTCCAGCACCGCGTCGTAGTCGGCGTCCGAGTCGAGCTGGCTGGTCTCCAGGTCGCGGCCGATCTCCTCCTGTTTGCGGACCAGCCGCTCGTTGCGCCGGATCAGGTCGATGGCGCGGTGCTTGGCGGTGGCCATGAGCCAGGCCCCCGGGTTGTCCGGGACACCCGACTCCGGCCACTGTTCCAACGCGGCAACGAGCGCGTCCTGGGCGAGTTCCTCGGCGAGGCCGACGTCGCGCACGAGGCGCGCGACGCCCGCGATCAGCCTCGGCGACTCGATCCGCCAGACCGCGTCCACCGTCCGATGCACGTCATGCGTGCCCAGGGCAACCACAGCGTGATGACATCAGCCCCGGCCAATGAGCGCAACCCACCCGAACCCGGCAGTTCGGCCGAGTTCAGCTGCTGGGGTACTGCGTGCGGATCCGTTCCTCCGCGTCGCGCAGTTCCGGCGTGAGCGCTTCGCCAAAATCCTCCGGCGAGAAGACCCGCCTGATCTCGATCTCGTCGTCGTGTCCTGCCGGGCACGGGCAGCGCTTGGCCCATTCCACTGCTTCGTCCAGGGAGCCGACCTCGATCAGCCAGAACCCGGCGATCAGCTCTTTGGCCTCGGCGAACGGGCCGTCGATGACGGTGCGCCGCTTCCCGTTCAACCGGACCTTGGCGCCCTTCGAGCTGTCCCGGAGCCCCTCGGCGGCCAGCAGGACGCCCGCCTTGACCAGTTCCTCGTTGTAGCGGCCCATCTCGGCGAGCAGTTCGCTGCTGGGCAGCACACCCGCCTCGCTCTCCTCGGTCGCCTTGATCATCATCATGAATCGCATCGTGACGTCCCTCGTCCTCGTCGTCCCGGGGCGAGCCTAGCCAGCCCGTCCCACTCACGCGTCGAACCGGCTGACGGCGGATCGACATTCTCCGATGACGTTTTTCCTGGGCGGGTTCCGGGCACCGAGCAAGGCGGACGCCGAGGTGACCGGGTGCTGTTGGACCGGTTGGCGGTGGGTTCGCCCGGCGAGCTGAGCGATTCAGGCGATTCAGGCCACAGTGGAGTCTGGCGTTGACCGCGATACGGTAGGAAAGTTCCGCCCAGCGGATTTTATGCGGGTCTTCGTACCGAAGGGCAGCGTCTTGACACAGCACAGTGGCCGGCATTTCCTCCAGATCCCCGGTCCCACCAACGTTCCCGACCAGGTCCTGCGCGCGATCGCGGCACCGACGATCGACCACAGGGGACCGGAGTTCACCAAGCTCACGCACGAAGTGCTGGCCCGGCTCAAGCCGGTGTTCGGCACCGAGGGGCCGGTGATCGTCTATCCGGCGTCCGGCACCGGCGCGTGGGAAGCCGCCCTGGTCAACACGCTCAGCCCCGGCGATCGCGTGCTCGGCTTCGAAACCGGCCACTTTTCCACGTTGTGGAAGAAGATGGCCGTGAACCTCGGGTTGACAGTCGACTTCGTGCCGGGCGACTGGCGGCACGGCGCCGACCCGGATGCCGTCGCGGCGCGGCTGCGCGCGGACACCGGACACGAGATCAAGGCCGTGTGCGTGGTGCACAACGAGACCTCGACCGGTGTGACCAGCCGAATCGCCGAGATCAGGCAGGCCATCGACGCGGCGGATCACCCGGCGTTGCTGTTGGTCGACGCGATCTCCTCGCTCGGTTCGACCGACTACCGCCATCAGGAATGGGGCGTCGACGTCACGGTCGCCAGCTCGCAGAAGGGCCTGATGCTGCCGCCCGGCCTGAGCTTCAACGCGATCAGCGACAAGGCCCTCGCGGCGGCCGGCGACGCGAAGCTGCCCAGGGCGTTCTGGAACTGGCAGCCGATCATCGAGGCGAACGAGAAGGGCTCCTTCCCGTACACGCCGGCCACCAACCTGCTCTACGGCCTGCGCACCGCCCTTGACCTGCTGGACGCGGAGGGCCTGCCCAACGTGTTCGCGCGGCACGCCCGGCACGGCACGGCGACCAGGGCGGCGGTGCGCGGGTGGGGCCTGGAACTGCTGTGCGCCGACGAGCGGGAACACTCGAACTCGCTGACCGCGGTGCTGCTGCCTGCCGGGCACAACGCGGACAAGGTGCGCGAGGTGATCCTGGACCGCTTCGACATGTCGCTGGGCACCGGCCTCGGCCAGTTGGCGGGCACGGTGTTCCGGATCGGGCACCTTGGCCACTTCAACGACCTGACCCTGGCAGGCACCCTCTCCGGTGTGCAGCTCGGACTGGAACTGGCCGGGGTGCCGATCGAGCCACACGGGATCAACGCGGCCCTCGACGTGCTCCGCGCCGCGTGACGGGCAGCGTGACGGGCGATCTCGAAGCGCGGCTGCGCGCCGAACTCGGCGACGACGTCGCGTTCGACGACTACACGCGCCAGCTGTTCGCGCGCGACGCGAGCATGTACTCGATCACGCCGCGCGCCGTCGTGTTTCCGCGTGACGCGGATGTAGTCGCGACAACAATCGCGCTGGCGGGCGAGTTCGACGTTCCGGTGTTGGCGCGCGGCGCGGGCACGAGTCTCGCCGGGCAGACGGTCGGGCCGGGCATCGTGCTGGACTTCTCCCGGCACATGAACAAGATCCGGCACCTCGACCCGGAGGCGCGCACCGCGCTGGTCGAGCCGGGTGTGGTGCAGGACCAGCTGAACCAGGCGGCGGCGCGGCACGGGCTGATGTTCGGGCCGGACACGTCGACCAGCAACCGCGCCACGATCGGCGGGATGATCGGCAACAACTCGGCGGGCAGCGGGTCGATCCGCTACGGCATGACCATCGATCACGTGCGCGAACTGGACGTGGTCCTCTCCGACGCGAGCACCGCGCACTTCTCCCCCGGCGCGTCCCTGACCGGCCTCGCGGGCACGATCGCGCAGCGGTTGCCCGAACTGGCTCGCGCCAACGCCGACGCGATCGCGGACGGTTTCCCGAAATTCTGGCGCAGGGCGGGCGGTTACCGGCTGGACCGGATCACGGCTGAAGGGCCGCTCGATCTGGCGAAGTTCGTGGTCGGCTCGGAGGGCACCCTGGTCGTGGCCACGAGTGCGCTGGTCGATCTGGTGCCGAAACCGAAGCGGACGGTCATCGCGGTCGGGCACTTCGACTCGGTGCTGGCCGCGATCGCCGCCACCGAGGACGCGCTGGCCTGCGATCCGTCCGGGGTCGAGCTGATGGACCGGACGATCCTCGATCTTTCCCGGGCCAAGATCGAGTACGCGTCCCTGGGCAGCATCCTGCACGGCGACCCGGACGCGTTGCTGTTCGTCAGCTTCACCGGCGACGACGACGCTGAGCTCATCGGTCAACTGGATCGGTTGACCGCGCTGTGGAAACGGCACCAGCACGGCTACCACACGTTGCGCGCGATCACGCCCGAGCAGCAGGGCGCCTTGCTGAAGGTGCGCAAGTCCAGCCTCGGCCTGTTGATGGCGGCGAGCGTCGGCGCGCGTAGGCCGTTGGCGTTCATCGAGGACACCGCCGTCGATCCGGTGCACCTGGCCGAATACACCGCCCGGTTCAAGGCGATCCTGGACCGGCACGAGCTCAACGCGGGGTTCTACGGGCACTGTTCGGTCGGCTGCCTGCACATCCGGCCGTTCGTCGACCTGACCGATCCGAACGGCGTGGCCACCATGCGCGCGGTCGCGGAGGAGATCAGGGACCTGGTCGCCGAGTACGGCGGCGCGAACTCCAGCGAGCACGGCGACGGCCTGGCGCGCAGCGAGTTCAACCGGGAGATCTTCGGCGAACCGCTGTATGAGGCGATGCGGCAGGTCAAGGCGCTGTTCGATCCAGGCAACCGGTTGAACCCCGGCAAGATCGTGGACGCGCCCGCGATGACCGAGCACCTGCGCGATCCGGCGTTGCCGCCCGCGCCCGATTTCCGCACCCGACTGTCCTTTTCGGTCGTCGGCGGCATGCGCGGCGCGGCCGACCGGTGCATGAACATCGGTTTGTGCCGCAAGAGCGGCAACGGCGCCATGTGCCCCTCGTACATGGCCACGTTGAAGGAAGAGGACTCGACGCGGGGCCGGGCGAACGCGCTGGTGAAGGCACTGTCCGAAGCGGACCCGCGCGCGGCGCTCGGTGACGAGCGGTTGCACGAGATCCTCGACCTGTGCCTGATGTGCAAGGCGTGCAAGAGCGAATGCCCGCTGGGCGTGGACATGGCCACGTTGAAGGCCGAGACGCTCTCGCACCACCACGACCTGCACGGTGTTCCGGTGCGGTCGCGGGTGTTCGGCGGGATCCGGACGTTGAACCGGCTGGGGTCGATGGCGGCTCCGGTCGCGAACGCGGTCGGCCGGGTGGGTGTGCTGCGGCGGGGGCTGGAGCGGTTCGCCGGGATCACCGCGCGGCGGCCGTTGCCCGAGTTCGCGGGCCGCAACCTGGTGCGCCGGTTCCGGGATCGCGCGCCGGTCGACGTGCCGAAGACGCAGGGCACGGTCACGTTCCTGGCGGACTCGTTCACCACGTTCACCGAGCCGGAGATCGGCAGCGCTGCCATTGAACTGCTGGAACGCGCCGGGTGGGACGTTCGGTTGGCGGACAACGGATGTTGCGGCCGGGCAAGTCTGTCCAAGGGACTGGTCGACGACGCGAAGGCCAAGGCGCGTTCGCTGCACGAGCGACTGGCGAACACCGCGCCCGGGTCGCCGATCGTCGGATGCGAGCCCTCCTGCCTGTTCACGTTGCGCGACGAGCACTTGGCGCTGCTGCCCGGCGACGACGCGGTGCGCGACGTGGCGGGACGGGTCCGGCAGGTGGAGGAACTGCTCGGCGAGGCCATCGACGACGGCCGGTTGACGCTGCGCGCGGATTCCTGGCTGGCCGGGCGGAAACTGGTGTTCCACGGGCACTGCCACCAGAAGGCCGAAGTGGGCACGGCCGCGACCATGGCGCTGCTGCGCCGGATTCCTGGTGTGACCATCACCGAACTGGACGCGGGCTGTTGTGGCATGGCGGGTTCGTTCGGGTTCGAGGCCGAGCACTACGAGATGTCCATGACCGTCGGCTCGGACCGGTTGTTCCCGGCGATCAACGCGCAGCAGCAGGACACGGTGATCGTCGCGACCGGAGTGTCGTGCCGCCAGCAGATCCGGCACGGCACCGCGCGCACGTCGTGGCATCCGGTCCGGTTGCTGCGCGAGGCGATCACCCTCGACTGAGCCAGTTCGCCAGCAGCACGGCCCACTCCGCGTTCTCGTCGCGGTTGGGCAACCTGCGGTGGTTGATCATCAGGTACAGGGTTTCGCCGTTGTCGTGGTGCAGCGCGATCGGCCGCACCACCACCCTGCGCAGGGTGGCGACCGGTGGCGCGATGCCGACCGTTGCGACCTCGCGCGCGTGCACGGTCACCGGCGCGTCGTGTTCCCAGCCGGTCAGCACGATCCGGTTGTCGAACAGGGTCAGCGTGCCGGAGCGGGGAAACAGGGCGCGCGGATCCAGCACGGCGCGCAGCCGGTCAGCCCTGGTCAACGCGGCGAGGTGCCTGCCGTTCGTGCCGAGATACTGCGCAGCGGCCACCGTCTTCACCCGACCGATTGTGCGGCTGGACCGGGTGCGGGCGCGTCGTGCGAAGTGCTGCCGGTGCGCGTCGTTGGTCGATGACCGCTACGACTTTGGTCTGACGGGTCAGCGGGTTTCCGCGTCGTGCGCGAGCAGCGCGATCTGGACGCGGTTGTTCAGGTCGAGCTTGGTGAGCAACCTGCTGATGTGGGTTTTCACCGTCGGCACGCTCATGAACAGTTCGGCCGCGATCTCCGCGTTCGTCCTGCCCTCGGCGATCGCGCGGGCCACGTCGCGTTCGCGGTCGGTCAGACCGGCCAGCGCGGAACGCGCCTCGACGCCTGCCGAGTGCGGGCCGGGGCCGGCGACGTAGTCGATGAGCTGCCGGGTGACCTTGCCGGACAACATCGGTTCACCGGACGCGACCCGTCGCACCGCGTCCACGATCTGCGGTGGCGGCGCGTCCTTGAGCAGAAAGCCCGCCGCGCCCGCACGCAACGCGCGCAGCAGGTGCTCGTCGGATCCGAACGTGGTCAGAATGATGATCTCCGGTGCGCCCGCGCGTTCGCGCAGGGCTTCGGTGGCTTCCAGGCCGTTCATGTTGCGCATGGCGATGTCCATCAGCACCACGTCGGGCCGGTGCTCGTCGACCGAGGTGATGGCGGCGGCGCCGTCGGCGGCCTCGCCGACGATCAGCAGGTCGGGTGTGCCGCCCAGCATGCTGACCAGTCCGGCCCGCACCATCGGGTCGTCGTCCACGATCAGCAGGCGAATCGGCTCGCTCGGGTCGGTCACGCGGGCCATGGTAGCCGCACCCACAGCCGGAACTCCGAGGTCAGGGTCCGTCCATATTCCAATTGGCCACCGGCCAGCACGGCACGTTCTGCCAACCCGGCCAGGCCCATGCCGGAGCCGGGCACTGCGGGCTGATCCGGTGGAGCGGTCCGGAGTCCGTTGCGGATCTCCAGGGTGAGGCCGGTGCCAGGCGCACCCGCGATGGCCAGCGAAACCGGTTCACCTGGCGCGTGTTTGCGGGCGTTGGTCAGGCCCTCCTGCACGATCCGGTAGCCGTGCCTGCCGACCGCGACGGGCACCGTGTCCGGGTCGGTGAGCTCGCCGGTGACGGTGACGGACATGCCTGCCTGGCGGGATTCCTCGACAAGCTCGGCGAAATCGACCAGGCTCGGCGCCGGTCGCTGCTCGCCCTCGGGCAGGTCGACCGAGCGCAACACCACGATGATCTCGCGCAGGTCCACCAGGCACTGGTGCGCGGAGGCGCGGATCACGCCCGCCGCGCGAGCCAGTTCGTCGCGCGGCATGTCACCGCGGTATTCCAGGGCGCCCGCGTGCACGCTGAGCAGAGACAGCCGATGGCCGAGCGCGTCGTGCATCTCGCGGGCGATGCGTTCGCGTTCGCGTCGCCGCCCCTGGTCGACCCGGAGTTCCTGTTCGGTTTCGGCGCGCACCGCGCGTTCGGCGAACGAGCGGATCAGTTGGCGCCGGGTGCGCACCACCACGCCCCAGCCGACCGCGACCACCACGAACAGGGCGGCGAACGCGACGGAAATCCCGAAGTCGCCCGGGGTCGCCGCGTCCTGCGGGTAGATCAGGTACTGCGCGACCGAGGTGACCACCGAGAACACCGCGACCTGCAACGCGATCGAGAAGCGCCGGTGCACCGCGACGGTGAACAAGGCGATGATGCTCGCGCCGGCCGCAGCCGAGAACGGGATCGACACGACGTTCAGCACGATCGAGATCCAGACCGGCCAGCGGCGCCGCCACCACATCGTGCCGCAGGCGAGCGCGCCGACCACCAGGTTGAGCCAGATCGCGGGAATCGGCAGCACGCCATCGACGGAGTCCGCGGTGAGCAGCGTGGCCAGCGCGCCCACGCCGACCGCGACGACGAACACGACCGCGTCGATCACCCAGTCGCGCACGGAGCGCGGCCCGTCCGGCGCGGAACTCGGACGGAGGAAGGTGAACAGCGGCCCCAACTCGTCCGCATCGCTCACCTCGCCGCCGCGGCGGCTGCTGCGTTTCCCGACCACGTCATCACGCTAATACGCGCGAACCCCCACCGACCGCCGAAACCCCAACCCCGCAAAACATGAAGATTCTTCCGTCTGGGGTGAGGGTGACGCCCCAGCGAGGTGGGCGGTTACGACTACGCAGGCAACGATCCGACTACCGATAGAGACCCAACCGGTCTTATGATGACAGCCTGTCACGGCGGGTCCGAATGCTACACGGCAGCCGAATACAGTGAGCCCTTTTCATCCATCGGTGACCTCGTAGTTCTGTAGCACGTGGATCGCTTTGGCCAGCCGACCGGCGCGGCGGGGGCAGCAGCGGAGCTTGCGCAGGATGCGCCAGGACTTGAGTTGGGCGTGTGCGCGCTCACCAGGCCCGCGCAATCGGGCGTGAGCCCGGTTGGCCTCTTTCTGCGACTCGGGCTTGTCATGGCCTTTGTCCGGCGTGATCACCCGGCCACCGGTCGGGTCGTAGCCGTGATAGCCCTTGTCGCCCAAGGCAATCAACCCAGCGTCATGCAACGCGGCGAGGACCGTCCAGATCCGGGCGGCCGCGGTGTCATGCGTGCTGCCCGGTAAGTCGCCCGACACCCACAGGATCGTGCCGTCCGGTGAGGCGATCACCTGCAGATTCATTCCGTGGATCTGGTGTTTGCCGGAGTAGAACGGCCGGTCGGCGGCGACCCGGTCGATCGGGATCAGCGTGCCGTCGATGATCACGCAGGCCATTCCATCGCGGGTGGCCTCCCGCAGCGCTCTCCGTAGTTTCGGTGCACGCCGGGCCAACGCGGCACGGTAGAACAGCATCTGAAGCCCTTGGCGTCGGATTGTGATCTTGGTCGACCGCCGTCCTACCAAGGGCTTCGCCATGTTCCCGATAGTGACACGCCCTCATCGAGTAGCGTCTGACGCGGAATCCTTATGCGGCAACGCATCCAACACAGGATGAAACAGCTCAGCGGCTCTGGCTATCAAACCGTAGTAACCAGTAAACAAAATAACGATAAGAAATGGGTTTTGATAAAAAGTCTGCCGCCGATGAAGCATACTGGCGAGCGCACCCGCCGGTCGTACGTGAACCACCATCATGCGCTGGTTAGTTTTCATGCGCTTTTCATGCTGCGACGAAATTGACTAGTGATCACTCCACGATTGTTTCAATTATTTTCGGCGCCACTTGTTTCGTTGCTACGCCGCTTGGATGTGCTGGTTTAAGTTTGCTAGCGACCGGCCTTGAAGAGGTCGGTAGCTATTACGAAACGGGAATATTTGGATGTTCTAGGCGGCGTCGGTAGTCGCGTGCTGCCGGGTGGGTAGCTGGCGATGAATGTGGCCAGTAAAGGCTTCAATAGTGGATTAAAAACTGCTTTCAAAATCAGGAACTGAAGACGTGAACGACGAAATTTTGCGTGAACTTCAGTCGACAAAGGGCGGCGCTCATCAACTTCTAACGGGTAGGCTCCATCGGGCTGTAGTCGACGTCCAAGAGACATCTGAAAGCTATGCGAAGAACCTTGCCGTGACGGCGACTAGCTTGCCAATGTCTGCGGTGCAATCGAGTAGTAGTGTGTTACTCTCTCCGAGAGAAGGAGTATAGTAATACTTCGGGCGGTTGAGTAGGTCCGTATGCGCAGCTTGAGGAGTACGCGCCAGAGGTCGCGAGACGATAGCGCTGCCGTGATTCGCCGCTGGCCCGACGTAGTCGTTGCATGGGTCGTAACCGTCGTAGGAACGGTGGCCAGCGGCGCAACACTCCAAGATAACTACAATTATCACTGGCGGCGGCCGGTCGAGCTGGTGTTTACCATTTTTTTCTGGATTCTGGCGTGGTTGGCTTGGAACATTTTGGCGAGATCTAGGGTATGTATTCGGGTCGCAGGAGTTGATGTGGTCAATGGTTTTGTTCACCATTGGCTTCCTTGGTCGTGCATCGCGATAACCGAATCGAGCGAAGATGTTGTGGTACGCCTCAAAGATGGATCTAGCGTGCGTCCGTTCTCCGTACTTGCTAGTCCTGCATCTTCGTTTGTATTTGGCGGAACACACCAGCGTGAGATTGCGGCGGTACTTGAAGCTGCTCGTCTAAATGTAAGCAATGAGCAGGCCGATAGCCGGTCACGTCACTATGAGTCTCGTATCTTTAGCCTTCTTGCAATTAGCAGCGTTGTCGCATTTTTGGCTTTCGTATTCAACTAATCGGAATTAGTCACGTATTCTGGGAGAATCAAGTTTTTGCGATCTTCCGAGAACCACGTCGAAGCCGACATCCGCCCCTGCCGAGAGCAGGTGTCGGCCAAGAAAACGTTCGGCCACCACCCACTACTGGCCTTCGCCGATCACGGCGAAGGTTGTACTGGGAACCGGTAGCCCGGCTACTGCGCCGAGGCAGCTCCGGCAGCAACACCGCAGCAGACCAAGTCCGGGTACTCGACGACGCACTGGCCCAAATCCCCGAACATCTCCGCCGACCGACGAGCACGGCCAGGTCGCGGTGCTGGTGCGCACCGACTGGCCCAGACCCCGCCCGAGGCGTGGACACCCGCCCACAACGCCGACGGGAAAGCCCCGTCACGGGTCGCCGAGGTCACCGACCCTCGCCGAACTGTCCGCGTGGCCAGACGGCGCCCGGTTGAGCCTGCGCAAGGAACGTCCCCCGGCGCGCAACTCCGTATCACCGATGCCCAGTGCATGCGGATCACCGGATTGCTCACCAACACCACCGGCGGACAACTCGCTGACCTGGAACTACGCCACCGACGACACGCCCGCGTCGAAGACCGAATCCGCTGCGGCAAGGACACCGAACTACGCAACCTGCCCTTTCGCGACTTCGCTCAAAACCAGGTATGGCTGGAGATCTGCGCACTCGCCACTGATCTCATCGCCTGGACACAACGCCTCGCGCTGACCGGAGCGCAGCGGGTTACTGAGCCGAAACGGTTGCAACTACGCCTGTTCGGTGTCGCCGATCGTCTCGTTCAGTCCGGCCGCAGGCGTGTCCTGAAGATCGCAAAACGACTGGCCGTGGCTGATCAGATCACCAGCGCGCGCACCCGAGTCGCCGCACTGGTCAGCACGTGACCATCTGACCTGACCCAGCGACCGAGGATCGGAGCACCGGCGAGTGGCAACCCCGGGAATGGCCCCTGCCCATCAACGGCCGACCCCACCAGCAAGACCAGCCGTCGCACACCAAGATCACATACTCATGGTCGGGAAAGATCGAAGCTAGCGTGGATAGCGATCCGGTAACACTAGGTACGCAAATCGGCAACTGCCGGGGGACGGCCCCGCGCCAGTCTATCGGCCGGGTGGCGGTGGGCAAGCTCGCATGGGACGACTGTGGATGGCTGGCGGGGGTGTGGATGAATCAGACGTTCTCGGGCGAAGTGTGGTATGCGGGAATGTCCACTGTGGAGGTAACTCGCGCGCTGAGCAGTGGCGCGGCCAGTGCGGCGAGGAAGGAGCCCGCGACCATGAACCACCAACCCGCGACGTAGTCGCCGACATGAAGCCCTGCCCCGAGCACGCTGACCAGAATGGCGACACCGATCGCGGAGCCGACCTGGCGCGCGGTGTTGATGATCCCGGTTCCGGTCGCGTACTGGTGCGCGGGCAACACCGACGAACCCGCGGCGATGATCGCGGACTGGGTCAGGCCGACGCCAGTGCCGCTCAGCAGCAACCCGGGCAGGTAGTCGAGCGCGTAGTGCGGCTCGGCGCGGAGGAACACGATCCAGTACAGACCGGCGACCGCGAACAGCAGACTGCCCGCGATGATCAGCGTTCGCCTGCCGAACGAGGTGTGCGAACCGACGACGGCGAACACGGTCGCCGCGATCGGGCCGGGCGCGAAGCCGAGCCCGGCCTGGATGCTGCCGTAGTGCCAGACCTGGCTCAGGAACAGCGATCCGCCGAGCAGCAGGATGCCGAACGCGGCATAGAACGCGGCCATCGCGAAGGTCGCGGTGGACAACTGGCGCAGTCGCAACAGGTTCGGGTCGACCACCGGACGCGGGTGCCGAACGCAGCGAACCGCGAACCAGGCCAGCGACACGACGCCGGCACCGGCAGCGACGAAGGTCTTGGCGCTCGCGCCCCAGTCCGACAGGTTGGAGATGGCCGCGACCACGCCCGCGATACCGACCGCGAGCAGCACGGCGCCGAACAGGTCGGGCAGTTTGCCGTCGCCGGGATGGCGCTGCTCGGGCAGTCGTCTGCCGAGCAGCAGCGCGACCAGCGCGACGGGCACGTTGACCAGGAAGATCCACCGCCAGCCGGCGACGAGCAGCACGCCGCCGATGGGTGGACCGCACGATGCGGCGACCGAGCCGATGGCCGCCCAGATCCCGACCACGCGCGGATGCCGGTCGACGGGGAACGAGGCGAGCAGCAGGCCGAGGCTGGTCGGCACCATCAGCGCGCCGCCGATCGCCTGCACCGCACGGAATCCGATCAACACCCCGACCGAAGGCGCTACCGCGCAACCGATGCTGGCCAGGGTGAAGACCAGCATGCCGAGCCGGAACACCCGCCGTCTGCCGTAGACGTCGGCGAGGCGGCCCGCGGGCACGAGCAGCGCGGCGAACACGATGCCGTAGGCGGTCAGCACCCAGGACAGCGTTTGCGTGTCGGTGCCCGGGAAATCATTTCTGATCTGCGGGAACGCGATGTTCACGATGAACAGGTCGAGGGTGGCGAGGAACTGGCCCGCCCCGGTCATGATCAGCGCGAGCGGACCTGATGACGTCACCCGAGGCTGGATTGCTTGAGAGGAGCTAGCCATGGGGCGACCATAACCAAGTACACTTCTCTCAAGCAAGTGAATTGGAGGCGACGCATGCCACTACGTTCGGACTGGTCCAACCGCCCCTGCGCGATCGCGCGCGCCCTCGATGTGGTCGGCGACCCGTGGGTGCTGCTGGTACTGCGCGAGGCGCTGCTCGGCTCGCGCCGGTTCGAGCAGTTCCGGGAGGCGATGGAGGTCGCGGACAACGTGCTCAGCCGCAGGCTTCAGGGAATGGTCGACGCCGGACTGCTACGCAGGTCCGCCTACCGCGGTGAGCAACGCACCCATCACGAATACCTGCTCACCGAGGCAGGCGCCGACCTGCTGCCGGTACTCAACGCGCTGGCGATCTGGGGCGAGAAACACACCGCGCCACCGACCCCGGAAGCACACATGACCGTCGTGCACACCGCGTGCGGCCAGGCCAGCCGGTCGGCCGACGTGTGCGACAGCTGTGGCACGGCCATGACCGCGCAGGACACCGCCTGGCTGCGCGAATGGAAAACGCCGCAGCTGACCGCACTACACCCGGCCAGTCAGGGCTGAAGCACCAGACGACCGCGTAGTCCGCCGCCCGCCAGCAACTCGTGCGCCTTGACGACATCGGTGAGCGGGAGGATTTCCGCGACTCGCAGGGTCAACCGGCCCAGACCGGCCAATGTGGACAGTGCGCGCAGCGCGTTGCCGTCCTCGCGTATCCAGACCGACGCGACGCGGATGCCACGCATCCCCAGTGGCGCCGCCCCGGCGAGATTGATGAACGAACCGCCACCGCGCACCGCCTCCAGCGCCGGCAGGCCGAGCAGGGCCGTGTCCAACGCGGCATCGACGCCACCGGGAAACAGGTGCCGCACGGCACCCGCGAGATCGGCGGTGCGCGGAATGAACACCTCCGCGCCCCAGCCGCGCACCAGTTCTTCGTCGCCTGCCGACGCGGTGGCGACCACGCGCAGACCGCGTCCGACCGCCAGTTCCACCAGGTAACCGCCGACCGCGCCGGCCGCGCCGGTGATCAGCACGGTGCTGCCCGCGGGTGCGGCGAGCAGATCGAGCGCCTGGATGGCGGTCAATCCGTTCAACGGGATGGTCGCGGCTGCGGCCAGGTCGACACCACGCGGCGCGGGTGCGATGTGCGCGGCGTCGAGCGCGATCTGCTCCGCATATGACCCGGTAGGCAGAGTGAGCCGGTCGCGCATGCCGATCACCGCATCGCCGACGGCGAAATCGGTCACGCCAGAACCGAGCTCGGCGATCACGCCTGCGACGTCCCAGCCAATGCCGATGTCGCGGCCGAGTTCGGCGAGATTGGGAAACCCGCCGGACCGGGTGAACGCGTCGACGGGGTTGACGGCGGCCGCGGCGATGGTGATCGATACCTGTCCCGGACCGGGTTTCGGCGCGGACGCCTCGACGACGCGCAGCGCATCAGGCCCGCCGAACTCCCGGACAACGACTGCTTGCATGACTTCCTCCATGGTTGATGACTCCGTTGACGCCAACCATGACCCATGTACTCTCTATGGGTAAGTACCTACCTGAAAGTGCGTTACTGACCGGAGGGTCCGGATGTCGACGTCGACCGCTGCCCAACGCAAGGAACAGGCCAAAGTCGCCTACGACGCGTACCTCGCCAACTGCCCAGCTCGTCGCGTACTGGACCGGGTCAGCGACAAATGGGTGACCCTGCTGCTCAACGGGCTCGCCGACGGCCCGCGCCGCTATGCCGAACTCGGCCGGATCGTGGCGGGCGTCAGCGAAAAGATGCTCACCCAGACGTTGCGCGGCCTGGAACGAGACGGCCTGGTGACGCGGACCGTCACCCCGTCGGTCCCGATCCGGGTCGACTACGCGCTCACCGGCCTCGGCACGAGTCTGCTCCCAGTCACCAGGGCACTGAAGGCATGGGCAGAGGCACACATCGCCGAAATAGACGCGGCAAGAACCAACTACGACCTCGCGGCATCGAACTAGCCCGCAGCCCCCGTCGCCGCTCCGCTCCCGTTCCCACTCGTTGCCACCGTCAGCCCATTCCCGTCTGCAAACAACCAACTAGTTGGTTGTTTGCAGACGGGAACTGGAGCGGAGCCGGTGCCGTGAAGATCGGCGGCGGGCCGGTGGGCGCCAGCAGGTTGGCGGTGCAGCCGGTTGGCGGTGCAGCCGGTCAGCGGGTCCAGCCGTAGGTGCGGCTGATCGGCAGCCGGATGACCAGTCGTTCCTCGTTGACCATCGCGGTGCGGAATTCCGACCAGTCCGGGTGTTCGCCCGATACCGCGCGGTAGATGGAGATCAGTTCGTTGACGGTGTCGTCATTCGGGTCTTCTGCCACGGTCGACAGTTCGGCCTCACCCTCGGCGACGAGGTAGCCACTCATGTCGTCGTTGGTGATGTAGAAACTGGCCCTCGGGTCCCGCCGCAGGTTCTTGGTCTTGGCCCGGTCGTTGGTGACCGAGATGCGAATGACCTGGGTGGCTTGTTCGAAACTGAAGGCGACGTTGGACAGCTGCGGCCGGCCATCCCGCTTCAACGTGACCAGCACGCCGCGGTTGCGCTGCGTGAACAAGTCGACGCGAATGTTCCCGCTCATCGTGGGTTCTCCCTGTAGATCCGCCGAATGCCGACCCCCGAGAAGGCATAAGCGAAAATGGTGGTGACCCCGGTGCGGACGACCCTGGTTCTGTCGCCGTGTTCCCCCATCAGCCCTCCCCGGTTGATGCGTCAGCGCATGGTATTCACGCTTTAGATGACGTGTCAACCAACGCTATGGTTGCATCGTGGGCGAAAAAACTGGGGATTTTGCCGAACTCGACAGCACCGAGACCCGGGTCTGGCTTGGGTATCGGCGGATGCGCGCCCTGCTGGATCTGCGCATCGCCCGCGAGACCATGCGTGACTCGGGACTGTCCGAGGCCGAGTACGACGTGTTGGCCAATCTCGCGGCGGAGCCGGATCAGTGCTGTCGGCTCAACGAGCTCGCGGCGACGTTGGTCTGGTCCAAGAGCCGGCTCTCGCACCAGCTGTCCAGGATGCGGGAGCGCGGCCTGGTGGCCAGGGAGGATTGCGCGGACGACGCGCGCGGCACGGTGATCATGCTCACGGACGCGGGCCGGGCGGCGATCGACGCGGCCACACCGAGCCACGTGGCATCCGTGCGGCGCAACTTCTTCGACCTGCTCTCCGCCGAGCAACTGGGCAGACTGGAAGATTTCACCAACACCTTGTTGCAACACCTGACCAGCACTGAGGAGTCGAGCGCCGCACGTGGCAAGCTCTAGGGTGTTCAGCCAGTCGTGACGGAGGTCAGCTCGTGTCGCAATCCCTGCCCTACCACCTGGATCCCGGCCCCGGCACGGGTGGCCGCACGCCACGCGCGACGTCCACTTCGGACGCGCCGAGCCTTTCGCTGGACGGGGACTGGCGGTTCCGGTTGGTGCCGACGGTCGCCGACGCGACGGCCGGATTCCACGATGCGGATTTCGACGACGCGGACTGGGCGACGCTGCCGGTGCCCGCGCACTGGCAGTTGCACGGTTACGGCAAGCCCGCCTATACGAACGTGCAGTACCCGTTCCCGGTCGACCCGCCGTTCGTGCCGGACGAGAATCCGACGGGCGAGTACCGCCGCACGTTCCAGCTGCCGCAGTCCTGGCCGGGCGGGGACGCGGTGCTGCGCTTCGAGGGTGTCGACTCGTGTTTTGCCGTGTGGTGCAACGGAGTCGAGCTGGGCAACAGCAAGGGCAGCAGGCTGCCGGTCGAGTTCGCGGTGGGCGAGCTGCTCGCGCCGGGCGAGAACGTGATCGCGGTGCGGGTGCACCAGTGGTCGTCCGGCAGCTACCTGGAGGACCAGGACATGTGGTGGCTGTCCGGGATCTTCCGCTCGGTGTCGATCCTGGCCCGGCCCGCCGACGGGCTCGCTGATTTCTTCGTACACGCCGATTTCGACCACCAGACGGGTACCGGGCGGCTGCGCGTGGAGACGTCGACTCCCGCCCTGCTCAGCATTCCCGAACTGGGCGTGACCGACGCGCCCGCGGCCGAGGTGCGCGAGTTCGCGGATGTCGAACCGTGGTCGGCGGAGTCGCCTCGGCTCTACGATGCGGAACTGGCCACACCTGGCGAACGGGTGCGGCTGCGGATCGGTTTCCGCACGGTGGCAGTGCGCGACGGCCAACTTCTGGTGAACGGCAAGGCGATTCTGCTGCGCGGGGTGAACCGGCACGAGTGGCATCCCGATCACGGTCGCGCGGTGCCTGCCGAGACCCGGCGCGAGGACTTGCTGTTGATGAAGCGGCACAACATCAACGCGGTGCGCACCAGCCACTACCCACCGCACCCGGATTTCCTGGCGCTGTGTGACGAACTGGGTCTGTGGGTGATCGACGAGTGCGACCTGGAGACGCACGGGTTCTCGCTGGTCGGCTGGGCGGGCAATCCGAGCGCTGATCCGGTGTGGCGGCCCGCGCTGCTGGATCGGATGCGGCGCATGGTGGAACGCGACAAGAACCACCCGAGCATCATCATCTGGTCGCTGGGCAACGAGGCGGGCACCGGCGACAACCTGGCCGCAATGGCGGACTGGACGCACGACCGCGACCCGGGCAGGCCGATCCACTATGAGGGCGACTACGACAGCCCGTACGTGGATGTGTACAGCCGCATGTACCCCAAGCACGCCGAAGTCGCGGCGATCGGGCTCGGTGAGGAGCCGGTGACCGCCGATCCGCGGCTGGACGCGCACCGGCGCGGGCTGCCGTTCATCATGTGCGAGTACGCGCACGCGATGGGCACGGGGCCGGGTGGGCTGCGCGAGTACCAGGAACTGTTCGAGCGGCATCCACGCAACCAGGGCGGCTTCGTCTGGGAGTGGATCGACCACGGCATCCGGCAGCACGCCGAGGATGGCACCGAGTTCTTCGCCTATGGCGGGGATTTCGGGGAGGTCGTGCACGATGGGAACTTCGTCGCGGATGGCCTGTTGTTTCCGGATCGGCAGCCCTCTCCCGGTCTGGTCGAGTTCGGAAAGATCATCGCGCCGGTGCGGATCACGCCGGACCCGGCGGCGGGCACGGTCCTGGTCGAGAACGGCTACGACTTCGCAGACACCGCGCATCTGGCGTTCACCTGGTCGGTCGCTGCCGAGGGGGTCGAGGTCGAGTCCGGCGTGCTGGAGGTGCCCGCGATCGCGGCGGGTGGCAGTGCGACGGTGGCGTTGCCGGAACTTCCGTCCGGCAAGGGCGAAACCTGGCTGACTATCAGTGCCGCGCTCGCCGGGGGCACCTCGTGGGCGCAGGCCGGTCACGAGATCGCCTGGGGTGAGGCCCTGATCGCGACGGACGACGCCGAACGAGCCCCGACCAACGGGTCCATTGTGGAGGTTCGGGACGGCCTGATCGTGGTCGGGCCTGGCGCGTTCGACCCGCACAGCGGCGTGTTGCGCGAGTTCGCCGGGATCGGCGTCGAAGGCCCGGTGCTGGACGTGTGGCGGGCACCGACCGACAACGACGTCGCCATGCACGGCGAGTGGTCCGCGGCGACCGAGTGGCGCCGGATCGGGCTGGATCGGCTGACCCATCGGGTGATCGCGGTCGAGACCGGCGAGCGCGAACTGGTGGTGCGCACCAGGGTCGCGGCGGCCACCACCAACCTGGGTTTCCGCACCGACTACCACTGGTCGGCGCAGGGCTCTGACGATGGCGCGCTGCGGCTGCGGGTCGACGTCACGCCGGACGGTCCCTGGTGGTGCCCGCTGCCCAGGATCGGTGTGCGGCTGGGCGTGCCGGGCCGGTTCGAGAACGTCGAGTGGTTCGGTCGCGGGCCGGGCGAGGCGTACCCGGACATGCGCGAGGCGGCGCGGGTGGGCCGGTTCACCAGCACCGTCGACGATCTCCAGACGCCCTACGTGTTCCCGCAGGAGAACGGCAACCGCACCGGCGTGCGCTGGGCGAGCCTGACCGCGTCGGACGGCACCGGTTTCCGGATCGACGGACACCCGCACCTCGAGGTGACCGCGCGCCGCTGGACCAGCGCCGACCTGGACGCGGCCAAGCACACCAACGAACTGCGCGCGGGCGAACTGGTGTGGCTCAACCTGGACATCGCCCAGCAGGGTCTCGGTTCCGCGTCGTGCGGGCCGGGCGTGCTGCCGAAGTACCGGTTGCTGCCGGTGCCGTCCACGATCGAGCTGACCCTGCGGCCGGTCCGGTGACGATCCGGCCCCCTCGCATACGATGCAGCCATGCGCGAGGGCATCGAATACGTGGCAGCGGACGACCGGTACACGAGCATGGGCGACTACCCGCGATGTGGGCGTAGCGGCCTGAAACTGCCGCCGATCTCGCTGGGTCTGTGGCACAACTTCGGCAACGACAAGCCGCTGGAGACCCAGATCGCCGTGCTGCGCAGGGCGTTCGACCTCGGCATCACGCACTTCGACCTGGCCAACAACTACGGCCCGCCCTATGGCAGCGCGGAGGAGAACTTCGGCCGCGTACTGGGCGGCGATTTCCGGCCGTACCGCGACGAGCTGGTGATCTCCAGCAAGGCCGGCTACGACATGTGGCCGGGCCCGTACGGCGAGTGGGGTTCCCGCAAGTACGTACTGACCTCGCTGGACCAGTCGCTCGGGCGACTCGGCTTGGACTACGTGGACATCTTCTACTCGCACCGGTTCGACCCGGACACTCCGCTGGAAGAGACCATGGGCGCGCTGCACACCGCGGTCACCTCGGGTCGCGCCCTCTACGCAGGCGTGTCCAACTACAGCGCGGAGCAGACCCGGCAGGCCGCCGCGATCCTGGCCGATCTGGGCACACCGCTGCTGATCCACCAGCCTTCGTACTCGCTGTTCAACCGCCGTCCCGAGCCGGAGCTGATCGAGACCGTCGGTGAGCTCGGCGTCGGCTGCATCTGTTTCTCCCCGCTGGCTCAGGGCATGCTCACCGACCGGTACCTGGACGGGATTCCGGAGGGGTCGCGGGCCAGTGTCGGGCACTTCCTCAAAGCCGAGCAGCTCACCACGTCCCGAATGGACCGGGTGCGCGCGCTGGCCGGTATCGCCGCGCGCCGCGGCCAGTCGCTGGCGGCACTCGCACTCGCCTGGGTCCTGCGAGACCCGAGGATGACCTCGACGGTGATCGGCGCGAGCAGCGTCGCCCAGTTGGAGACGAACCTGAAGGCGTTGGAGAACCGGGATTTCAGCGCGGAGGAACTCGCCGAGATCGACCGCTACGCGGTGCCGCAGGGCACTGACATCTGGTCCCTTCCAGGCGAGTGACCGCGAACTGATGACGCCGACTGCGGGCATGCCAACCGCACAACTGACGATCGTTCTCGGCTGCGCGGCCGCGGCGCTGCTGGTCGTGTTGATCCGCGATGTGTGGATCGTGGCCAGGAACGTGGTCACCATCGCGCACGAGGGCGGGCACGCGTTCGTGGCGCTGCTGGTCGGGCGCAGGCTCTCCGGCATCCAGCTGCACTCCGACACGTCCGGCGTCACCGTGTCCCGGGGCAAGACACACGGCCCCGGCATGGTGGCGACCGCGATGGCCGGTTACATCACGCCGTCGCTGATCGGCCTCGGCTTTGCCGCGCTGCTGGTCAACGGCAAGGTCACTCCGTTGTTGTGGACCACGATCGCACTGCTCGCGGTGATGCTGATCAAGATCCGCAACGCCTACGGCGTGGTGTCCATTGTGGTCACTGGTCTGATCGTGTTCGCGATCTCCCGGTTCACCTCGGTCGCGGTGCAGGCCGGGTTCGCCTACTTCTTCACCTGGTTCCTGCTGCTCGCCGGAATCAAGCCGATCTTCGAACTCCAGTCCAAACGCCGCAGGCACCGCAGTCCCGACTCGGACGCGGACCAGTTGGCGCGGCTGACCCGGGTGCCCGGACTGCTGTGGGTGGGTTTGTTCGCGATCGTCGCGTTCGGCGCGCTGGCGTTGTCGGCGAGCTGGCTGGTCCCGTTCGACACGCTGAACCGGGTGTTCTCAGGCGGTTAGCGCGCGCTGCGCGTCGAGCAGCTGCCTGATCTCGTGAACTGCCCCGCGACCGGCACGGTTGGCGCCGATCGTGGACGCGGAGGGCCCGTAGCCGACCAGGTGCAGTCGGGGTTCGGCGACGACCCTGGTGCCGTCCATGACGATGCCGCCGCCCGGTCCGCGCAGGTGCAGCGGCCGCAGGTGGTCGAGTTCTGCACGCCAGCCGGTGTTCCAGAAGATGATGTCGGCCTGCTGGTGGGTGCCGTCCGCCCAGGTGATCCCATCCGGGGTGATCCGGTCGAACATGGGCAACCGGTCCAGCACGCCGTTCGCTTGGGCTTCGCGCACGGCGAGCGTCCGGGTCAGGCCGGTGACGCTGACCACGCTGGCCGGCGGCAGACCGGCCCGCACCGCCTTGTCCACCAGGGCGACGGCCGCGCGGCCCCGGTCGGCGTTGAACATATCGTCGCTGAAGATCGGTGGCCTGCGCGTCACCCAGGTCGTGCTCGCGGCGACGTTCGCGACCTCGATCAGCAGCTGCACCGCGGACGTGCCGCCACCGACCACGACGACGCGTTTGCCCGCGAACTCCTCGGGACCCCGGTAGTCGACGGTGTGCAGCTGACGCCCGGTGAAGGTTTCCTGGCCCGGGTAGTGCGGGAGGAACGGGTGTCCCCAGGTGCCGGTCGCGTTGATGATCGCGCGGGCCGCGAACGTGCCCGCATCGGTGGTGACCAGCAGCCGCTGGTCCGGTCCGTCGCTGACCGACGTGACCCGGACCGGCCTGCGGACGGGCAGCGCGAACTCGGTTTCGTAGTCGGCGAAGTAGGCGGGGATGACCTCGCTGGCCGGGCGGTCCATGCCGCGCGCGGTCAGTTCCATGCCGGGCAGGTGGTAGATGCCGTGCACGTCGCCGAGGGTCAGCGTCGGCCAGCGGTACTGCCAGGCCCCGCCCGGGCGCGGCGCGGCGTCCAGCACGAGGTGGTCGAGGCCGACCCGGCGCAGGTGGTACGAGCTGGAGAGGCCGGCTTGGCCCGCCCCGATCACCAGTACGTCCACATCGGTCACGACAGCTACAACGACGACGCCCCCGCGCGTCTTCCTGGGTGACCGGCGTCTCAGCACGAATCGGAAACGGTTTTCAACAAGACCCGGATCCAACTTGAACTGACAATCAGTTTCATTTAGCCTCGTCGTGACGCCGAGCAACCGGCTTCCCGGATCGAGACGCCCCAAACGGGGCTTTCGTCCCAACCCAGGAGACTGTGCGTAATGAGCATCGTTCGTCTGTTCCGCCCTCGAGCAGTGGTCGCCGCTGTCGCGGCAACTGCCGCCGTCACCCTGACCGTCGCGGGCTGTGCCACCACCGCTCCGGCCAACGTCAGCAGCGGAGGCGGCGGAACGAAGATCACCGTGGTGGCCGCGGAGAACTTCTGGGGCAGCATCGCCAGCCAGCTCGGCGGCGACCACGCGAGCGTGACCAGCATCATCACCAACCCGGACACCGACCCGCACGACTACGACGCCACCCCGGCCGACGGCCGCACCATGGCAGGCGCGCAGTTCGCCATCGTCAACGGCGTCGGCTACGACCCGTGGGCGCCCAAACTGCTGGCCAGCAACGCGAACCCGAACCGCACGGTCCTGACCGTCGGCAGGCTGGTCGGCGTGCCGGACGGCGGAAACCCGCACCGCTGGTACTCGCCCACCAACGTGCACCAGGTGATCGAGCAGATCGCCGCCGACTACGCCAAGATCGACCCGGCCGACGCCGGGTACTTCCAGCAGCGCAAGGAAGCCTTCGAGAACCAGACGCTCAGCCAGTACAACCAGCTGATCTCGACGATCAAGAGCACGTACGCAGGCACCCCGATCGGTGCCTCCGAGTCGATCGTCAGCCCGCTCGCCGAGGGTCTGGGCCTGAACCTGATCACCCCGGAGACTTTCCTGGACGCGATCAGCGAGGGCAGCGACCCGACCGCGGCGGACAAGGCGACCATCGACAATCAGATCCGCGGCAAGCAGATCAAGATCTACGTCTACAACAGCCAGAACTCGACGCCGGACATCCAGACGCAGGTCAACGAGGCGAAGGCAGCCGGAATCCCGGTCACCACGGTCACCGAGACCCTCGCTCCCGCGGGCGCCAGCTTCCAGGACTGGCAGGTCAAGGAATTGCAGGGCATCCAGCAGGCGTTGGCCCAGGCAACAGGCAAGTGAATCGAACAAGCATCATCATGCTGGGATGGGCATGACCCCACCACGAACCGAGCACCACCCGGAGCACCCGATGACCACCACCACCGCGGTCGGCACGCGATCCGTGATCAGCCTGGAGGACGTGGCCGCCCGAGTCGGCGGTCGAACCCTGTGGAGCGGGGTCGACCTGGACATCGCACCCGGCGAGTTCGTGGCGATCCTCGGTCCGAACGGGGTCGGCAAGTCCACCCTGATCAAGATCATCCTCGGCCTGCTCCCTGCTGCCGCAGGCACGGTCTCCGTGCTCGGCGCGCAGCCCGGCCATCACAACCAACTAGTTGGTTATCTTCCGCAGCGGCGCAGCTTCGATCCCTCGCTGCGCATCCGCGGCGTCGACGTGGTGCGGCTGGGCCTGGACGGCGACCGGTGGGGTCTGCCGATCGGGTTCGGCAGGGCTCGCCGCAAGACCGAGCGGGCGCGGGTCGACGAGGTGATCGAACTCGTCGGCGCCAGCGCGTACGCGCAGCGCCCGATCGGCCAGCTCTCCGGCGGCGAACAGCAGCGCCTGCTGATCGCTCAGGCCCTGGTCAAGCGCCCCTCAGTGCTGCTGCTCGACGAACCGCTGGACAGCCTCGACCTGCCCAACCAGAGCGGGGTCGCCGCACTGGTCAGCCAGATCTGCCGGCAGGAGCAGGTCAGCGTGCTGATGGTCGCGCACGACGTGAACCCGATCCTGTCCTACCTGGACCGCGTGGTCTATTTCGCGCACGGCGCCGCCATCAGCGGCACCCCGGCCGAGGTCATCACCAGCAAGACGCTCAGCGGCCTGTACGGCGCGCCGGTCGAAGTACTGACCACTTCGGACGGTCGACTGGTCGTGGTCGGCACGCCGGAAGCGCCTGCCGTGCACAGCGACCGGCACGACAGGAGCGCCGATGCCGCCGGCTGATCCCGTGGCCTCCTGGAACCTGCTCACCGACGTCCAGGAACTCTGGTCGTTCCCGTTCATGGTCAACGCCTTCCGCGCGGGCACCATCGTCGCGGTCCTGACCGGCGTGATCGGCTGGTTCATGGTGCTGCGCAAGCAGTCCTTCGTCGGCCACAGCCTCGCCATGGTCAGCTTCCCCGGCGCGGCAGGCGCGACGCTGATCGGCGTCAGCACCGTCTACGGCTACTTCGGTTTCTGCATCGCGGCCGCCCTGGTCATCGCGGCGCGACCGCGCGGCGGCAGCGGCGGACACGCAGAAGAATCCGCGATCACCGGCACCGTGCAGGCGTTCGCGCTCGCCTGTGGATTCCTGTTCATCGCGCTGTACAAAGGTTTTCTCGACGGCGTCACGGCTCTGTTGTTCGGCAGCCTGCTCGGCGTCACCGACACCCAGGTGCTGATTCTGCTGATCGTCGCGGTCCTGGCGCTCGGCACCCTCGCCGTGATCGGCAGGCCGCTGCTGTTCGCGTCCATCGACCCGGACGTCGCCGCCGCACGCGGCGTGCCGACCCGCGCCCTGGCCGCGGTGTTCCTGGTCCTGCTCGGCGCCGCCGTCGCCGAAGCGAGCCAACTCACCGGCGCCCTGCTCGTGTTCGCGCTACTCGTCATGCCCGCCGCGACCGCGCAAGTGCTCACCGCGCGCCCCATGCGCAGCCTCGTGCTCTCGGTCGTCATCGGCGTCGTCGTCACCTGGTTCGGCCTCGGCGTCGCCTTCTACCTCCCCTACCCGATCGGTTTCTTCGTCACCACCTTCGCGTTCGTGCTCTACGTGCTCGCCAACGCGATCAAGCTCGGCGTACCGAAGCTCCGGATGAGTTGGAGCGCGGCATGATCGACCTGCTCAACACGGAGTTCATGCGGCACGCGCTGCTCGCGGGCACCGCGATCGCCGCCGCCTGTGGCCTGGTCGGCTACTTCCTGGTGCTGCGCGCGCAGATCTTCACCGGCGACGCCCTGAGCCACGTCGCGTTCACCGGCGCGCTCGCCGCCCTCGCCTTCGGCGTCGACGCGCGCGTCGGGTTGTTCGTTGCCACCATCGCGGTCGCCCTGCTGCTCGGTGCGCTGGGGAAACGTGGCCGCGCCGACGACGTGGTGATCGGCAACATCTTCGCCTGGGTACTCGGCCTCGGCGTGTTCTTCCTGACCATCTACACGACCTCGCGCAGCACGTCGAACGGCAGCGCAGGCGTGACCATCCTGTTCGGCTCGATCTTCGGCATCAGCCAGAGCCAGGCCGTCACCGCCGCCTGGATCGGCGCCGCCATCTGCGTCGCCCTGCTGCTGATCGCGCGACCATTGCTGTTCAGCACCATCGACGAAGCCGTCGCCGCCGCGCGCGGCGTCCCGGTCCGGCTGCTCGGCTACGCGTTCCTGGTCCTGGTCGGCGCCTGTGCCGCCGAAGCCACCCAGGCCGTCGGCGCCCTGCTGCTGCTCGGCTTGCTGGCCGCCCCCGCGGGCGCCGCGCACCGTCTCACCGCCCGCCCCTACGTCGGTCTCGCGCTCGCCGCGATCCTCTCCGTCGCGGAAGTGTGGGCAGGCTTGGCACTCAGCGCGCTGGCCTCGCGCATCCCGCCCAGCTTCGCCATTCTCGCCGTCGCAACGGCGGTCTACGTGATCGTGCTCGGCGGCAGCACGCTGCGCCAACGCCGCGCCGTCGCGTCCTGAACACACGCCACGAGCCTGCGCCCTGGTGAGCGCCGGCCCTCAGTCGAGATCGCGCGCCGCGTTCCGTCCTCAACCGGGAATTCTCGCGCTGCCCACGGCGGATCCGCTCACGGCGGAGTCACCGGCGAACACCGCCGGCCTGGTGGGAATGTCGAAGCATGACCAACAGCGAAAAGCAGCCGCTGTTCGACCACCAGCTCCGGCAACGGTTCTTCAGTCAGCGGGTGCTGGTCCTCGACGGCGTGCTCGACGACGACAACGGCACCGTGCTCGCGACGCAGTTGCTGTCGCTGGCGAGCGAAGATCCCCGCAAGGACATCGCACTGTGGATCCATTCTCCCGGCGGCTCAGTGCCCGCGATGCTCGCCATCCGCGACGTGATGCGCCTGGTCCCGTGCGACGTGGCAACACTCGCGCTCGGCCTGGCCTGCAGCGCGGGCCAATTCCTGCTCTCCGCGGGCACCTCCGGCAAACGTTTCGCCCTCCCCCACGCCCGGATCCTGATGCACCAGGGCTCAGCCGGAATCGGCGGCTCAGCCGTCGAAGTAGAAGTGCAGGCAGACGACCTGCGACACACCCGGGACACCGTGCTCGGCATCATCGCCAAGGACACCAACCAGCCCCTCGACCGCATCTTCGCGGACTCCCTGCACGACCGCTGGTTCACCGCCGAGCAGGCGCGCGCATACGGCTTCATCGACCACATCGTCAGCGACCTCGACCAGGTGATCCCGATCCGCAAGCACGAACTGGGCCTGAACCCGACGGGAACGAGCGCATGAGCACGTACACGATCCCCAACGTGATCACCGGCAACCTGGGCAGCGAGCGGATCATGGACGTCTACTCGCACCTGCTGTCCGAACGGATCGTCTACCTCGGCACCGGAATCGACTCCGGCGTGGCCAACGCGCTGATCGCGCAGTTGCTCTATCTGGAAGCGGACAGCCCGGAACGCGAGATCAACCTCTACATCAACTCCGAAGGCGGCGACCCGTCCGCCATG
>DASXOJ010000130.1:0-7883 GCA_036494465.1 Pseudonocardiaceae bacterium | reverse complement strand
ACCAGTCGATCGCGGGTGGCCAGGATGATCGCCTCGTCGAGCGCGGCATCGCGCGGGCGGCCACCTGGGTGCGGTGCTTCGTGCTGCGGAGCCATGCGATGACCCTAACCGGTTCGGAGTTACGTTACAAGTATTGACTGTAACTGAACTCGAACCTACCGTGAATCCATGACCACAGCGCAGACACTGATCGAACGCAGCATTCCCTTCCTCGACGAGGTCAGGAACCGCACCGCGGGCGGGGAACTGGAAAGCTGGCTCAACGACAAATACGGCCCGGACAGCGAGCTCTACCAGGACCTCGCGCGCCTGATCACCGCAGGCGTGCGCGATGGCTGGGCCGCCAACATCGAGGTCGACGGGCCGAAATACCGGCGCAGCCGGATCGCCGAACCGCAGGACCTGCTCAACTACTTCAGCATCACCGCCGTCTACATGGACAGCGCCGACCCGTATCGCGGCCAGTACCACCAACACCCGTACGGCGAGATCAACCTGGTCGTGCCGCTCGACGACGGCGCGACGCTGATGGGCCCGAACGGCTGGCACGGCCCCGGCTGGACCGCGCCCGGCCCCGGCAGCCACCACTACCCCGAAGTCCAGGGCGGCGCGCTGATCGCGTTGTTCTACCTGCCTGCGGGCCGGATCTCCTACGACATCACGCCGCCCCAATGAGTAGGTCGGAGACCGTCGAAGACGCGTTGCTGACCCGGCGCAGCTGTCGTGCGTTCCGGCCAACCCCGGTGCCGCGCGTGACCATCGAACGGCTGCTCGCGCTCGCGTCCCGCTCGGCCAGCAACGCGAACTGTCAACCGTGGCAGGTGCACGTGCTCACCGGCGCGGCCAAACGCGCGCTGACCGACGACCTGATCGCCACCTACGACACCACCGGCCCTGCGGCGGGGGAGTACGACTACCAGCCGCGCCCGGACGAATGGCCCGAACCCTTCCGCTCGCGCAGACGGAGATTCGGTGAAGGTCTCTACCGCGACGCGCTCGGCATCGCGCCCGAGGACAGCGAAGCCCGGCGCGCGCACCACCGCCGCAACTACGACTTCTTCGGTGCCCCGGTCGGTCTGATCGTCACGGTCAGCGCGGCGCCGAGGCAGAGCGCGCTGATCGACGCGGGCCTGTTCCTCCAGGCGCTGATGCTCGCCGCGCGCGGACTCGGCCTGCACACCTGCGCGCAGGCCTGTTTCATCGACTTCGCGCCGGTGCTGCGTCGCCATGTGGTCGTTGCCGAGGATCACCTGATCGTGTGTGCGCTGGCCGTCGGCCACGCCGACGAGCACCATCGGCTCGACGCGCACCGCACCACCCGCGAACCCGTCGGCTCGTTCGCCACCTTCTACGCTTCTCCGTCCACACCGGACCAAGCTGGTTCCGGGCCCGACCCGCGGTACTGAGCGCGGGTAATGAACTGAGTCCTTCCTTCGAGTTTCCCGGCGGGGCGGGGATCGGCACACTCGTCCGGGCCACCGTGACCAGTTAGACTTGATTCGTTCAAGAAAATGCGCCAGACTACGGAGGTGCCCACGACCACGGAGTTCGAGCGCATGCTGCGCGGGGCGGAGATGCGGGTGACGCGGCCACGGATCGCGGTGCTCAACGCGGTCTACGCCCACCCGCACGCCGACACCGACACCATCATCGGTGCGGTGCGCGAAGATCTCTCGGACGTATCCCACCAAGCCATCTACGACGTGCTGAAGGCGCTGACCATCGCGGGGCTGCTGCGCCGCATCCAGCCGTCGCACTCGGTGGCGCGCTACGAATCCCGGGTCGGGGACAACCACCACCACGTCGTCTGCCGCAACTGCGGCGCGATCGCCGACGCCGACTGCTCGGTCGGCGCGGCTCCCTGTCTGACCCCGTCAGACGACCACGGGTTCACCATCGACGAAGCCGAGGTCATCTACTGGGGCCTGTGCCCCGACTGCTCCACCGCAACCAGTAAGTCCGTCAGCGCCACGCTCTGACTGATTCCCGGAAGGATTTCCGTGTCTGACAAAGACGCCGTCGTCGGCGAGATGAACGAGGAGAGCGCAGGGGGCTGCCCGGTGTCGGCCGGACGCCTCAACCACCCGCTCGAAGGTGGCAGCAACCGCGACTGGTGGCCCAACCAGCTCAACCTGAACATCCTGCGCAAGCACCCCGCCGTCGCCAACCCGATGGGCGAGGACTTCGACTACGCCAAGGAGTTCCTGACCGTCGACCTCGACGAGTTGGCCAGCGACGTGGACGCGGTCATGACCGACTCGCAGGACTGGTGGCCAGCCGACTTCGGCCACTACGGTCCGCTGTTCATCCGGATGGCGTGGCACAGCGCGGGCACCTACCGCGTCGACGACGGTCGCGGGGGAGCCGGCGCGGGCATGCAGCGCTTCGCGCCGCTGAACAGCTGGCCGGACAACGGCAACCTGGACAAGGCGCGCCGTCTGCTGTGGCCGGTCAAGAAGAAGTGGGGCCGCAAGGTCTCCTGGGCCGACCTGATGATCTTCACCGGCAACCGCGCCCTGGAGACCATGGGGTTCAAGACCTTCGGCTTCGCCGGCGGCCGCGCCGACGTGTGGGAGCCGGACCAGGACGTCTACTGGGGTCCGGAACGCACCTGGCTGGGCGACGAGCGCTACAGCGGTGACCGCGACCTCCAGGCGCCGCTCGCCGCGGTCCAGATGGGTCTGATCTACGTCAACCCGGAAGGCCCCAACGCCAACCCCGACCCGCTGGCCTCGGCCCGCGACATCCGCGAAACCTTCAAGCGGATGGCCATGAACGACGAGGAAACCGTCGCACTCATCGCCGGTGGCCACAGCTTCGGCAAGACCCACGGCGCGGCCAACGCCGACGACTTCGTCGAGGCCGAGCCCGAAGGCGCCCCGATCGAGCGGATGGGCCTGGGCTGGAAGAACAACTTCAACTCCGGCAAGGGCCACGACGCCATCACCAGCGGCCTGGAAGTCACCTGGACGCAGACGCCCACCCAGTGGAGCAACAGCTTCTTCAAGAACCTGTTCTACTACGAGTGGGAGCACCAGCAGAGCCCCGGCGGTGCCAACCAGTGGGTCGCCAAGGACGCCGACGCGGTCATCCCCGGCCCGGAGTCCGGTGACCCGGCCCGCAAGCCGACCATGCTCACCACCGACCTCGCGCTGCGCTTCGACCCGATCTACGAGCCGATCTCGCGTCGCTTCATGGAGAACCCGGACGAGCTCGCGGACGCGTTCGCCCGCGCCTGGTTCAAGCTCACCCACCGCGACATGGGCCCGATCCAGCGCTACCTCGGCGCCCAGGTGCCGCAGGAAGAGCTGATCTGGCAGGACCGCGTGCCCGCGCCCGACCACGACGTGATCGACGCCGCCGACATCGCAGCCCTCAAGCAGCAGATCGCCGACTCCGGCCTGACCGTCGCGCAGCTGGTCTCCACCGCGTGGGCGTCGGCCTCCTCCTTCCGCATCAGCGACAAGCGCGGTGGCGCCAACGGTGCCCGCATCCGCCTTGAGCCGCAGCGGTCCTGGGAAGTCAACGAGCCCGACCAGCTCGCCGTCGTGCTGCGCACCCTGGAAGGCATCCAGGACTCGTTCAACACCGGTGGCAAGAAGGTCTCCCTGGCCGACCTGATCGTGCTGGCCGGTGCGGCCGGTGTCGAGCAGGCCGCCAAGGCGGCGGGCCACGACGTCCAGGTGCCGTTCACCCCGGGCCGCACCGACGCGTCGCAGCAGCAGACCGACGTCGAGTCGTTCGCGTCGCTGGAGCCCCCGGCCGACGGTTTCCGCAACTACCGTGGCAAGGCGCTGCCGCTGCCGACCGAGTTCGTGCTGCTCGACCGCGCGAACCTGCTCAACCTCAGCGCGCCCGAGATGACCGTGCTCATCGGCGGTCTGCGCGTGCTCGGCGCGAACTACGGGCAGTCGAAGCAGGGCGTGTTCACCGCGAACCCGGGAACGCTCACCAACGACTTCTTCGCCAACCTGCTCGACATGGGCGTCACCTGGACGCCGACCTCCGACGAGGCCGAGACCTTCGAGGGCAAGAACGGCAACGGCACGGTCAAGTGGACCGCCAGCCGGGTCGACCTGGTCTTCGGTTCCAACTCGGAACTGCGGGCCCTGTCCGAGGTCTACGCGAGCGACGACGCGAAGGACAAGTTCGTCGGCGACTTCGTGGCCGCGTGGGCCAAGGTCATGGACCTCGACCGGTACGACGTCACCGCCTGATCTGATCCACGCGATCCGGGCCGGCCGCGATGGCCGGCCCGGATCGCGTGCTGGTTGAGGCGGCGCTATCTGAGGGCGGCCATGAACTGGTTGGCCGCCTCACTGCCCGGTGGCAGCGCGATCGCCGCCTGCACCAACTTGTTCGTGTTCTGGTGCGCCGTGTCCAACGCCTGCTGGTTGGTCGCCTGCACCTTGTTCAACGCGTCCTGCTGCGCCTGCGCCCCGGCCGCCGCACCCACATGCACCCCGAAGAACGCACCCACCAGCGCACCCAGCACCGTGCCGACCGCCGCGATCACGTTGGCCGCGTCATTCGCCACCGAATAACGGAAAATCGCGAACGCGGCAACCAGCGCCAACACCAGGAGCCCGCCGAGCATCGCCCACAACCCCGCGTTCTTGCCCAGCGCCGAACCGGCCTTGTCGGCGGCGTCAGGATTCGCGTCTTGGTTGGGATCAGGTTCGGCCATCGTCGGCCTCCTTCGCTCAGGACAGCCCGTACACCTGAGTCGCCGACCCCCCGATAATCGTTACCGCGCGTAACGGTCGTCAGGAACTCGTTGATCAGTGCAGCGAGGTTTCGATGCCGCGCACCAGTTTCTGACTCGCGTCCAGCGCCGCGTCCAGTCCGGCCGTCGGTGAACCGCCCGGTTTCTGGTACAACACCACGCCGATGACCAACCGGTCGCCGCGCGTCCGCGCCGCCCACATCAACGCGCCACCGGCCGCGCTCGTCGAACCCGTCTTGAGCCCGACCACGCCGTCCCTGCCGAGCAACGTGTTGGTGTTCACGATCGTCCCCGGCACACCAGGAACCCGCACGCTGCGCGCCGCGACGATGCTCGCGATCACGTCGTTGGCCATCGCCGCCCGCGCCAGCACCAACTGGTCGGCCGCGGTGCTGACCGTCGAATCCTCGACGCCGCTCGCGCCCGTGTAGAAGGTCTGCCCCATGTGCAGGCTCGCCGCCGCCGCGTTCATCTTCGCCACGAACGCCAGCTGACCGCCCGCGTCCCACCGAGCGAACAACCGCGCGATGTTGTTGCCGGAGGGAATCAGCATCAACGCCAGCAGTTGCCGCTCGGTCAACCGCTGCCCGGCCACCACCGGCACCGTCGACTCGTCCGTCGAACGCGCCGACTCAGCCTCGTCCTGCGCCTGCTGGTCCACCGTGATCGACGGACCCTGAGCGTCGCCGGTCAGTGGATGATCGCGCAGCACCACGTAGGCGGTCATCACCTTCGTCAGGCTCGCGATCGGTACCGGCCGCTGGTCACCGCTGGCCCCGATGCCGCCCAGACCCTCGACCTCGGCAGCCGCCTGGCCCTCGCCCGGCCACGGCAGATTCGGCATGGCCACCACGCCCGCCGTCACGGTCGGCTCCGATGCCGCGCGGACCACGAAAAACCCTGCGACACCGAACACGACCACCACGAGCGCGACCACCAGCACCCACCGGCGCGACTTCTTCTGTGCTGCGGCCATCGGTGGTTCGAGCGTCGCCTGCTGCATCAGTCGATCGTCGAGCCGCTGTTTCACGACCATGTCATGACCGTTCGACAGCTTCCACACGAAACTCACACAGACCTCGCATGCCGGATTGGCGGTGGTGTGGTCGGATGGCCGGGGACGATGAGGAGCGGATGATGCAACCGGCGACGAGCCAGCCACCTGACCACGGCGACCTGTTGGTGGTCGACGACGAGCCGTTCCTGCGGGACGCGGTCGCGGCCTCGTTGCGGTTCCTCGGCTTCGACGTGGCCACCGGCGAAACCGGCGCGGAAGCACTCAGCCTGATCCGCGAACGACCGTTCGACCTGGTCGTGCTCGACGTGATGCTGCCCGACACCGACGGCTTCGAAATCGTGCGACGGCTGCGCCGCGACGGGCTCCGCGTACCGGTGATCTTCCTGACCGCCAAGGACACCCAGGCCGACAAGGTCACCGGGCTGACCATCGGCGGCGACGACTACCTGACCAAGCCGTTCGGCCTGGAAGAACTGGCCGCGCGCATCCGATCCGTGCTGCGCCGCGCCCGCCCGGTCGAGACCGGGCCCGTGCTCACCTTCGCCGACCTGGAACTGGACCAGGACACCTACGAAGTCCGCCGCGCCGGTCACCCGCTCGACCTCTCACCAACCGAGTTCCGGCTGCTCCGCTTCCTGATGCTCAACCCGGGCCGGGTGCTCACTCGCGCACAACTGCTGGCCCACGTGTGGGACTACGACTTCGGCGGCACCAGCACGGTCGTGTCCACGTACATTGCTTACCTGCGCCGGAAACTGGCCGAGTTCGGCCCCGACCTGATCCACACCCAGCGCGGCATCGGCTACAGCCTGCGCGCGCCCCGCACCGACGAGGTCCTCAGTTGATCGGGCCGGTGCGGCGACTGGTGCGCAGCAGGCTGCGGCTGCGGGTGCTCATCGCCGCCGTGTCGGTCACCCTGGTGGCGCTGGTCGCGTTCGACTTCGCCGCCGTCACCGCACTGCGTGGCTACCTGATGAACCAGACCGACGCGACACTGCACACGGCCGCGCGGCTCAACGCGTCCGAACTGGCCAAGATCCCCGCCTCCGAACTCCAGCGGCAGTCGGCCCCCGGGGTGTTTTCGGCACCGCCCAGCGCGCAGTCGGCCGTGGACCTGACCGCGCCGGTCAACCAGTTCATGGTGGGCCAGTACTCCGTCATCTACTGGCCCGACGACGGGGACCGGGGGATCGCGCTGGCGTTCAACGTCGCGGTCCTGTCCACGATGAGCCAGGAAACCTACGATTACGCGATACCTGCTGACCTGCGCGTACTCGCGGCCGACGGCGGGGCACAGACCGCCACGGCGGCCGACGGCACGGGCGAGGTGCGGACGGTCGCCGCCCCGGCACCGGGCGGGATCCTGGTCATCGGCGTCAGCCTCAACGACGTGAACAACACCGTGGACCGGATGCGGCTGATCCTGCTGCTCGGTTCGGCCGCCGCCGTGCTGCTCATCGGCCTCGGCGTGTTCTGGTTGCTGCGGCGCGGCTTGCGGCCCATCGAGACCATGGCCACTCAAGCCGACCGGATCACCGCGGGAAAACTCACCGACCGGGTCACCCCGCAGGACCCGCACAGCGAAGTCGGCCGATTGGGCAGCGCCCTCAACGGAATGCTCGCGCGCATCGAGACGTCCGTGCACGAACGCGAGGCCGAGCAGGGGCTGATGCGCCAGTTCTTCGCCGACGCCAGCCACGAACTGCGCACGCCGCTGGCCTCGTTGCGCGCCAACGCCGAGCTCTACCAACAGGGCGCGCTACCCGAACGCCAACAGGTCGACGAGGTCATGCGGCGCATCGGCCTGGAGGCACGGCGAATGAGCGGGCTGGTCGACGACATGCTCCGGCTGGCCCGCCTGGACCAGCACCCGGACCAGCAACGCGAACCGGTGCAGCTCAGCGAACTGGTCGCGGGCTGCGCAGACCGGATCCGGATCGCCGCGCCGCAGCGCGACTGGCACACCGAGATCGCCCCCGAAGTGGTCGTCATCGGCGACGAGGAACTGCTCCGCAGAGCCGTCGACAACCTGCTCGTCAACGTGCTCACGCACACGCCCGAGGACGCCTCGGCAACGGTCGTGCTGCGCGAACACGGCGACGACATCGAGATCGAGGTCAGCGACACCGGCCCCGGCGT
>DASXOJ010000129.1:0-16914 GCA_036494465.1 Pseudonocardiaceae bacterium | reverse complement strand
CTTCCCCTACGTCGCGACGACCTACCGCCTCACCGAGCACCACACCGCTGGCGGCATGAGCCGGTGGCTGCCTTACCTGGTCGAACTGCAACCCGAGTTCTTCTGCGAGATCTCCCCGGAACTGGCCGCCGAGCGCGGCCTCGACCACCTCGGCTGGGCCACGATCGTGTCCGCGCGATCCGCCATCGAGGCACGTGTCCTGGTGACCGAACGGATGGCGCCGCTGGTCGTCCAGGGCAGGCGGCTGTTGCAGATCGGCCTGCCCTACCACTGGGGCCCGAACGGCTACAGCACCGGCGACGCCGCCAACGAGCTCGCCTCGGTCAGCCTGGACCCCAACACGCACATCCAGGAAGTCAAAGCGCTGGCCTGTGACATCCGGCCTGGCCGACGACCACGCGGACCCGCCCGGCTCGCCCTGGTCGCCGAATACCAGCGCAGGGCAGGCATCACCGAACACACCGGAACGGAGATGTGATGACAGATCCGGCAGCCGAGGCGGGTTACGCCGAACACCCGCCCAGGATGGGCTTCTTCACCGACACGTCCGTGTGCATCGGCTGCAAGGCGTGCGAGGTCGCCTGCAAGGAGTGGAATGCCATCCCGGACGACGGCGGCCCGCTCACCGGCATGTCCTACGACAACACCGTCGGCCTCGGCGCGAACACCTGGCGCCACGTGGCTTTCATCGAACAGCGGAAACCCGTCGCGACGCCGGCACCCGACCTGGATGTGCTCGCCTTGGCGGAACAGGGCGACGCCGCCGACCCGTTCCGCTGGCTGATGGCCTCGGACGTGTGCAAGCACTGCACGCACGCTGCCTGCCTCGACGTCTGCCCGACCGGATCGTTGTTCCGCACCGAGTTCGGCACCGTCGTCGTGCAGGAGGACATCTGCAACGGTTGCGGTTACTGCGTTCCCGCCTGCCCGTACGGCGTGATCGACCGTCGGCAGGACGACGGCCGCGCCTGGAAGTGCACGATGTGCTACGACCGGCTCGGCGCGGGCCAGGAACCCGCGTGCGCCAAGGCATGCCCGACCGACTCCATCCAGTTCGGACCACTCGACCAACTGCGTGAGCGCGCCGCGGATCGCGTCGAGCAACTGCACGAGTCCGGCGTGGCAGACGCCCGTCTCTACGGCGAGAACCCGGCGGACGGGGTCGGCGGCGACGGCGCGTTCTTCCTGCTGCTCGACGAACCCGAGGTCTACGGCCTGCCGCCCGATCCCGTGGTGACCACCCACGACCTGCCCTCCATGTGGAAACACGCGGGCGCGGCAGCGCTCCTGGGCGTCGCCGGCGCGGTTGCCGCGTTCGTGTTCGGCGGTGCCCGATGAGCAAGCGGCGCAGGGGCGGCCGAGGCGAACAGCCGATGGTGCCCGACGCCGAATTCACCTCGTACTACGGCAAACCGATCATCAACCCACCCGTGTGGGCGGTACCGGACATCCCCGGCTACCTGTTCCTCGGCGGCCTGGCAGGCATGTCGTCGGTGCTGGCCGCGGGCGCGCAGCTGACAAGGCGCCCTGTTCTGGCCAAGTCCGCGAAACTCGCCGCGGTGGGCGGGGGCGCCCTGTCGGTCGCCGCACTCGTCCACGACCTCGGCAGGCCGCTGCGATTCCTGAACATGCTGCGGGTCTTCAAGGTGACCTCGCCGATGAGCGTCGGCTCCTGGCTGCTCAGCGGCTACGTGCCCGTCGCGGGCGCCGCGGCAGTGTCAGCCGTGACCGGCCGGGCGCCGCGCATCGGCGCGCTGGCAACCGCCGGTGCCGCGACCGTCGGCCCAGCCATCGCCGCCTACACCGCGACCCTGCTCAGCGACACCGCGGTGCCTGCGTGGCACGAGGGCTTCCGGGAGATGCCGTTCCTGTTCGTCGGCTCCGGCGCGAGCGCGGCGGGCGGCCTCGGACTACTCGCCGGTCCCGTGACCGAGAGCGGCCCAGCCCGGAACCTCGCACTCATCGGGGTCTGCGCGGAACTGTTGGCGTTGCGGCGGATGCGTGACCGCATCGGCATGGTCGCGCAAGCCTACGACACCGGAAAAGCCAGGAAGTACCTGCGCGCCAGCGAAGTGCTCTCCGTGCTCGGCGCGATCGGCGCCGTCGTGGGCAGGCGTAACCGCATCGTCGCCGCCGCGTCGGGAGCAGCCCTGGTTGCCGCATCGGCCACGACCAGGTGGGGCGTGTTCCACGCGGGCATGATCTCGGCCGAGGACCCGAAGTACACCGTGGTGCCGCAACGGCAGCGGCTCAGGAATCGGTCCGAAGCGCGGTGACCACGAGGTCACCGCGCTGCTGGCACGTGGTTACTGGAGGTGCCAGACCTGGTTGGCCTGGGTGCCACCGGCGTAGCAGTCCCAGATCTGGACGGCGGTGCCGTTCGCGGTGCCCTGACCGGTCGCGTCAAGGCACCTGCCGGACTCCGGGTTGGTGACGGTGCCGTTGCCGTTGAGCTGCCACTGCTGCGCGCCGGTGCCGTTGCACGACCACAACCGCACCTGCGTGCCGTTGGCGGTGCCGCCGCCCGCGACGTCGAGGCACTTGCCGGTCTGCGGGTTCACCAGCTGCCCGTTGGCCGGAGCCCACTTCTGGTTGGCGCCGCCGCCGCAATCCCAGAGCTGCACGGGGGTACCGTCGGCGGTGCCGCTGTTCTGGATGTCCAGGCACCGGTTGCTGCCCTGGCCGACGAACTGCTGGCCACCCGACCCGCCGCCGCTGTTGCCGGAACCGTTGGTGGTGAAGGAGAACGAGTTCACGCCGAGCCCGGGACCGCCCTGCCACGGCTCGAAGCCGAACTGGACGCTGGTCAGGTACCAGCTGCTCTGCAGGTAGCCGCGGGAGAGCGAATCGTTGGTGAAGTCCTTGAGATTCACCGTGACCGAGTTCGTCGGCTGCTCGCGCACGTAGGACACGTCGTTCCAGCCGATGCCGCCGTTGTTCATCCGCGATTCCCACACATCCCAGGTGGCGCCCTCGATGTTCGCGGTGCCGATCTTGCTGCCCGCCGGTTCTGGCGCGCCGGAGTGGTTGGCCCAGATCATCAGTTCCTCGCCGTCGTTCTGGCCGCTCGGGTTGGACTGGGTGTCGAACCAGATGTCGTAGGAGGCGTCCCACTGGCCAGGAGTCGTCGTGAACGCGACGCTGGACTGCGGGTTGCCGAACTGGCCCACCTGCAACGGCAGCCCGCTGTTGGCCGAGCAGTTGCCGTAGTGGCAGCCCGCGTAGATGGACGGGTACGCGGCCGGGGCGCCGTTGGTCGGCAGGTTGTGGTTGCCGGTGGTGATCGAGAAACCGTCGTTGGTGGCGTCGACGCACTGCTGGATCGAGTCGTTCCACTCGTTGTTCTGCACGATGTACTGGCCGCCATCGACCTGGGCGGAGCCGAACTGGTCGCAGATGGTGGTGTCCGCGTGCGCGACCGTGGGCGCGACGGCGGACAGGCCGATCGCGGCCGCGATCGCGAGCAACGCGGAGAGGACCTTGGGGGTCGGCATCGGTGGTTGTTCCCTCCTCGACGATGAGGAGCGCGCCGATCGGCACGCCGAAGCGCAACGTACGAGGGGTCGAACGCGCAGACCTAACCCGAGCGATACCCCGCTCGCGTTCACGCAGGTCAGCGGCGGATGTTTCGGTAACACGGATGTAAGTTACGGCCGAGGCACCGGTCCGGCCGGGGACTGAAACTTATCTTTCCGGCCCGGCCCGATGGGCCAATCCCGCGACGAGCCTTGACACGGCCCCCGCACTTTTCCAGTCTGTGACGACCGGGTTACGCGCCGGGGTCGCCCCTGCTGGTCGGCGGGTCGTGGGGAGGTGGACATGACCGCGACGGAGCCGATCCATGCCCGTCCCACGCTGGCCGACGTGGCCGACGCGGCAGGCGTGTCCACGGCGACCGCGTCGCGGGTGCTCAACGGGCTGGGCAATGTCCGGCGGGAAACCCGGGACCAGGTCGAGCGAACCATGCTCGCGCTGGGCTACGTCCGCCAGCGCGCCCCGCGCGGGCTACCCGCCGACCGCACCGGTTCGATCGCGCTGGTGGTGTGCGAGGAAGGCATGCGGTTGTTCGCCGACCCGTTCTTCGCCCGCGTGCTCGGCGGCGTCAACAAGGAACTCGCACCGACCGACATCCAACTCGCGCTGTTGATGACCCAGTCGGTCAAGGACTACGAGACCTCGGTGCTGCGCTACCTGCGCAGCGGCCATGCGGACGGCGCGCTGTTCGTGAGCATGCACGGCCGCTACCCGATCGACCTGTCCCGGGTCGGCGTGCCGGTGGCGAGCACCGGCAGGCCGGTGTGTGCGCAGGCCGCGCGATACTCCTACGTCGACTCGGACAACAAGGGCGGCGCGCAGTGCGCAGTGCGACATCTGATCGCACTCGGACGCGGCACGATCGCCACCGTCGCGGGCCCGACCGACATGACCCCCGGCATCGACCGGTTGGCCGGATACCGCGAAGCCGTCGGCGAGAACGGGATTCTCGATCCGGGGCTGGTCGCCTACGGCGATTTCAGCCAACCATCCGGCGAACACGCCATTCGACTGTTGCTGGAGCGGCGACCCGATATCGACGCGGTGTTCGTCGCCTCCGATCTGATGGCGATCGGCGTGCTGCGCGGACTCCGGAAAGCCGGTCGCCGGGTACCGGAGGACGTTGCCGTGATCGGGTTCGACGACGCCCCCGCCGCGCGGCTCACCGACCCGCCGCTGACCACGATCCGTCAGCCCGTCGAGGAAATGGGCGCACGTACCGCGCGTGAACTGCTCACCCTCATCGGCGATCCGAAGGCGCAGCCCCGCCGCGTCGTGCTCGGCACCGAGCTCGTCATTCGCGAATCCGCCTGAAAACAGAAAGAAATGTAACTTTCGCCGCCGGATTCTCGCTGTCATTAGTCTTTCCTCGACCAGTTGTCCTCACCGATCCGAGGAGAACCATGCCGAGAACAGAATTATCGAAACGAGCACGAGGCGCCGCGCTCGCGACCGCGGCCCTGCTCGGCACGACCGTGCTGGCCGTCATCGGCGCCACGGACGCGCACGCGGCGAGTTCGTGCTCGGTGCAGTACCAGCTCACCACCAGCTGGACCACGGGCGCGACCGCGGCTATCCAGATCACCAACGACGGCCCGGCGACGACCTCGTGGACGCTCGGTTTCGCGTTCCCCGGCAACCAGCAGGTCGCACAGGGCTGGAACGGCGAATACCACCAGAGCGGCGAGAACGTCACCGTCACCAGCGAGACCTACAACGGCGCACTGGCCACCGGCGCGAGCACCTCCACCGGCTTCAACCTCAGCTTCTCCGGCACCGACGCGGTGCCCACCGCGTTCACCTTCAACGGCGCCACCTGCGACACCGGCAGCACCCCGCCGCCCACCAGCCCGCCGCCCACCAGCCCACCGCCGAGCGGCGGCTCCCACCTCGCCAACCCGTTCGCAGGCGCCACCGGCTACCTCAATCCCGACTACACCAGCGAGGTCGCCGCGCAGGCGAGCGCAGACGGCTCGGCGGCCGAGGCCGCGGTGGCGAAGTATCCGACCGCGATCTGGATGGACCACATCGCCGCGATCGCGGGCGACGGCGGCCGGCTCGGCCTGTCGGCACAACTGGACGACGCGCTCGCCCAGGCCGCGAACGGGCCGATCACCATCGAGGTGGTCATCTACGACCTGCCCGGCCGCGACTGCGCCGCACTCGCGTCCAACGGCGAGATCCCGGCGACCCAGGCCGGGCTCACCGAGTACGAGACGCAGTACATCGACCCGATCACCGCGATCCTCGGCAACAGCAAGTACACCGCGTCGAGCAACCTGAGGGTGGTCACGATCGTCGAGCCGGACTCGTTGCCCAACGCGGTCACCAACCAGAGCCTCGCCGCCTGCCAGGCAGCGACCCCGCTCTACGAGAAAGGCATCGAGTACGCGCTGAACTCGTTGCACGCCATCCCGAACGTCTACACCTACCTGGACATCGCGCACTCGGCCTGGCTCGGCTGGTCCAGCAACATGGGCCCGGCGGCGCAGGAGTACGCGAAGGTGGTCAAGGCGACGACCGCCGGATTCGCCGGCGTCGACGGTTTCATCAGCGACACCGCGAACTACACCCCGGTCACCGAGCCGTTCCTGCCGAACTCGCAACTCTCCGTCGGCGGCCAGCCACTCGACTCGGCCAAGTTCTACCAGTGGAACCCCTACTTCGACGAACACTCCTACGACAACGCCATGTACAGCCAGCTCGTGTCCGCCGGATTCCCGAGCTCGATCGGCTTCCTGATCGACACCTCGCGCAACGGCTGGGGCGGCGCGAGCAGACCGACACAACTCAACGGCAGCCCGACCAGTCCGGACGCCTACGTCGCCGCGAACAAGATCGACCAGCGGTCATTCCGAGGCGACTGGTGCAACCAGGCGGGTGCCGGCATCGGCGCCCGGCCGCAGGCTGACCCGTTCGGCACCTCCGATCACGTGATCGCGTTCGTGTGGATCAAACCGCCGGGCGAATCCGACGGTGACTACCCGGCCTCGGGCCACACCCACGGAGACCCGCACTGCGATCCGGCAGGCACCAACACCGACGGCAACGGCGGCACGTACCCGACCGGCGCACTGGCCGGCGCGGACATCCCCGCGGGCCAGTGGTACGCGGCCGAATTCCAGCAACTCGTCGGCAACGCGTATCCCACCCTGCCGTAAATCGGACCGAATCACCGGAGCGCACCGGCTGGCGGCGCGGCAATGCCGTCGGCCGGTGCGCCTGTTCATGCTGAACCTGGCCGGGTCACTCGTCGGGGTGCGACCGAGGCGGGGCGGTGGAGTCGCGGACGACGAGCCGGGTGGCGAGTTCGACGTGGTGTGAGTCGATCGTCTCGCCGTTGGCCAGACGCAGCGCGGTGCGCAGGGCGACGGCGCCCATCTCGCGCAGTGGCTGTCGCACGGTGGTCAGTGGCGGTGACGCCATCCGGGCGGGGAGGGTGTCGTCGAAACCGATCAGGCTGAGGTCGTGGGGGACTCGCAGGCCGTGGGTGCGGGCGGCCTCGATGACGCCGAGGGCGATCTCGTCGTTGCTGGCGAAGATCGCGGTTGGTGGTTCGGCGAGGTCCAGCAGTGCCGCGCCACCGCGCAGGCCGGACTGGTAGGTGAAATCGCCGGAACGGGTGTAGCCGCGCGGGATCGGTGTTCTCGCGGCCTCCATCGCGGCCCGGTAGCCGTGCGTGCGAGCTTGGTTGCAGGCGGCCATGGCAGGCCCGCCGAGGTAGGCGATGCGTCGGTGGCCGAGTGAGAGCAGGTGCTGGGTGGCGGCCTGCCCGCCCGCGAAGTTGGTGGCTCCGACGCTGGTGACACCGGTGTGTGGGAGGTGCAGCGGGTCGAGCACGACCAGCGGAAGTCCGGCCCGGTCCAGGGCTTTCAGGTGCGCGGCGGTGTAGACGGTGGTGACCGCGATGAGCGCGCGGCGTCCGGCCAGGACCAGGTCCCGGGCCCAGTGCGGGCCGTGGTCGGGTTTGCTGATGACGATCGAGACGTTCAGGTCGGCGGCGGCGTCCATGACGCCTTCGAGCGTTTCGACCCCGTAGGACCTGAACTCGCCCTGGAACTGCAACTCGATGGTGGGGCGCTGGGGTAGCTCGGTGCGACGCAGGACGGGGGCGACGTAGTCGTGTTGGTCGAGCAGTTCCTGTACCCGGATTCGGGTGTGTGGCGCGACGTCGTGGCGGCCATTGAGCACTTTGGACACCGTGGCGACGGAGACCCCGGCAGAGCGGGCGACGCTGGCCAGCGTGGTGCGCTTAGCCGTGGGTGGCATCGCTGTCCTCTCGCCGCACTTCCACTGGCGTGGTCAGCTGCCGGTGGTGGCCGACTACCCGGGCGGCGCCGGTCAACCGTATCGTGACGCTGCCTGGGAGGTCGGCTGACGACGTGCCGGCGAGTATCTCGATCTCTCCGGGTTCGACGATCCGCCGCAGATCGCGGCCGGTGAACGCGGTCCGGTCGGCGTGCAGGTGGAACCGCGCGCGGACGCCCTCGCCAGGCTCCAGCCGGATCCGGGCGAATCCGATCAGCTGCCGGACCGGCCGGGTCACCTGGGCGACGGGATCGTGCAGATACAGCTGGACGACCTCATCGCCCGGCCTGGTGCCGGTGTTGCGCACCCGGACCGTGACGTCGAACTCGCCGTCGGTGGGGATTTCGATGGCGCTGGTTTCCGGGTCGTCGAGCTGGAATTCGGTGTAGGACCCGCCGTAGCCGAACGGGTACAGGGGCGTCGGGTCGATGCTGCTGATGCCATGGCTGTTGCCGCCGAGCGGCGGGTGCAGATAGGTCGCGGGTTGCCCACCCGGGCGGCGGGGGATCTGAACCGGGAGTTTGCCGCCCGGGTTGATTCTCCCTGCGAGTACCCCGGCGATGGCCGTGGCGCCCAGTTGGCCGGGCAGGAATGCCTGGACCAGTGCGGCGGCGCGGGTGTGCACGTCGCCGAGGGCGTAGGGGCGGCCGGAGACCACCACCACGACTACCGGGGTTCCGGTGGCGAAGAGTGCGTCGAGCAGGTCGGCCTGCACGCCGGGCAGCCGCAGGTCCTCGGCGTCGCAGCCTTCGCCGGACGTGCCGTTGCCGAACAGGCCCGCGCGATCGCCCACCACGGCGATGCAGAGCTCCGCCTGGCGAGCGGCCTCGGTCGCGGCGGCGAAGCCACTCTTGTCCGCACCGGACGTCTCACAACCGGGCTCGTGCACGATCTCGGTGTCCGGCAGTTCGTCACGCAGTGCGTCGACCACGGTCGGTGCGTCGATTCCCAGCGCCAGGCCGGGATAGCGCGGCAGGACGTGGTTGGGGAACGCGTAGCAGCCCATCAGGGTGTGCGGGTCGGCGGCGCACGGTCCGATCACCGCGATCCTGCCCGGCACCGGGCGGCCGGTGTCGATCAGCGGCAGTGCGCTGCCCGCGTCGAGCAGCACGACGGACCGTTCGGCCAGTTCGCGGGCGAGGGCGCGGTTGTCCGTCGAGTCCAGGTCGGCGCCGACGGCTTCGGCGACCGAGGCTTCGGGGGTCCAGCCGGGGTCCAGGAGTCCCAACTCGATCTTCTGGGTGAGGATGCGCCGCACCGCGGTGTCCACAATGGACTCGGACAGTTCGCCGTCCTGGACTCGCCGGGCGAGGTGCTGACCGAAGCCATCGGTATTGGGCAGTTCGACGTCGATGCCCGCGGTCAGCGCCAGGACACCGGCTTCGTCGGTGTCCGCTGCCACGTGGTGCATGGCGGCCAGGTAGGCGACCGCGTAGTAGTCCGACACGACCGTGCCGGTGAACCCCCATTCACCGCGCAGCAGGTCGGTGAGCAGCCAGGAATCGGCGCCTGCCGGTACGCCGTCGACGTCGCAGTAGGCGTTCATCACCGATCGGGCTCCGCCTACCGCGATGGCGGTCTCGAACGGCGGCAGGATCACGTCCATCAGTTCGCGACGGCCGACGGGGGCCGGTGCGTGATTACGGGCCGCGCGTGATGCCGAGTATCCGGCGAAGTGTTTGAGAGTGGCGACGATGCCTGCGTCCTCAAGACCCCTGACGTAGGCGGAGCCGAGCGTCGCGACCAGGTAGGGGTCCTCGCCCATGGTCTCCTCGACCCGGCCCCACCGGGGGTCGCGCACCACGTCGAGCACCGGGGCCAGGCCCTGGTGCACGCCAAGGGCACGGAGATCCCGCCCGATCGCCCCGCCCAGTCGGTGGATGAGGTTCGGATCGAAGGTCGCGGCCCAGGCGATGGGAGCCGGATACACGGTGGCTCCGTAGGTGGTGAACCCGGTGAGGCACTCTTCGTGGACCAGGGCAGGGATGCGCAGGCGCGTGCCGCGCAGGACGGTCTGCTGCATCGTGACCAGTTGCGCGGCTCCTTCCTCGACGGTGCCGGGCTGGCTGCCGTACACCCGGGTCAGGTGGCCAAGACCGTGCCTGCTGGCCTCCGCCAGCGTGGTCAGACCGGCGGACGGGAGCACTTCCGGTGAGGGCGCCACCGGCAGGCTTTCGGCCGGTTGGTCTGTTTCGCTGCCGGGCGCGGTGTCGTTACCGATCCAGCGGCTGCCCAGTTGCCCGATCTTCTCGGCCAGTGTCATCTCGGCCAGGAGGGCCTGCACGCGGTCAGGAACCGGCAGCGCCGGGTCCTGCCAACGGGGTAGGGCCCCGACTGCCTGCGACAACGGGTCGTTCGTGGTCATCGCGCTCCTTCGACAGCACGCTTTCGAAACGTTTTCGAAAGCGTGCCGAACCTCGATAACGTCCACTGTGGTTTCACAGTAATACTTGACAGCCACACCCCCAAAAAATTAGCGTAACGTGCAACACATTATCGAAAAGTTTTCGAACGTCAGGGAAGGTCGCCGACGGTTCCAGCACGCCGAAGCATTCGAGTACGGAGAATCAGCGTGGATACTCAGATCTCTCGTCGTACCGTCCTCAAGCTGGCCGCCGCAGGCGTGCCATTGGCGGCGGCGCTCGCGGCCTGTGGCACGGCAGGTCCCGGCACGAGTGGCGGTGGTGGCACGAAAGCCAGCTACTGGTACCTGTCCGGCCAGCCCCAGGAAGCCGTCCGGACCGGTGCCGTTGATCGGTTCAACAAGGCCAACCCGAACGGGCAGATCACCGGGACCACGTTCCAGAACGATGCGTACAAGACGAAAATCAAGACCGCGATCGGTGCCGGGCAGGCGCCCACCATCATCTGGGGCTGGGGCGGCGGATCGCTGCGCAGCTACGTCAACGCAGGCCAGGTCGACGACCTCACCCCGTGGTTCGATCAGCACCCCGAGGTGAAAAGCCGGCTGTTCCCGACGGTGTTCCCCGCGGCCACGGTCAACGGCAAGATCTACGCGATGCCGTGCGAGGCCGTACAGCCGATCGTGTTGTACTACAACAAGAAACTCTTCGACCAGGTCGGCGCGAAGCCGCCGCAGTCCTGGGGCGATCTCATGGCGCTCGTGTCCACGTTCAACGCCAAGAACATCGCACCGTTCTCGCTCGGCGGGCAATCCTTGTGGACGAACATGATGTGGCTGGAGTTCCTGTTCGACCGCATCGGCGGCCCCGAGGTGTTCCAGGCCATTTTCAACGGCGAGAAGAACTCCTGGTCCCACCCTGCCGCAATCGATGCACTGGGCAAGGTGCAGGATCTGGTCAGGGCCAACGGGTTCATCAAGGGATTCTCCTCGATCACCGCCGACTCCAACGCCGACCAGGCACTGCTCTACACCGGCAGGGCCGCGATGATGTTGCACGGTTCCTGGTCCTACGGCATCCAGCAGACCGATGGCGGTGACTTCGTCTCCAGCGGCAGTCTCGGATTCCTCAATTTCCCACCGGTCGAGGGCGGCAAGGGTGACCCGAGCAACACCGTGGGCAACCCCGCGCAGTACCTGTCGATCTCGTCGAAGGCCAGCGCCGAGGAGAAGGCGATCGCCAAGCAGTTCTTCGCCACCGGCGTGCTCACCAACGACGAGATCAAGCAGTGGATCGGCACCGGCGAGGTGCCCATCGTGCTCGGCACCCAAGGCATGCTGGCCGGTTCCCAGGACGCGGCCTTCCTCCAGTTCGTCTACAACATCTCCACGAAGGCCAAAACGTTCGGCCAGTCCTGGGACCAGGCGCTGAGCCCGACCGCGGCATCGGCGCTGCTGGACAACATCGGCAAGCTGTTCCAGCTGTCGATCTCGCCGCAGCAGTTCGCCACCGCAATGAACGCGGTCATCGGCACATGAGCACCCGCACCGGCCACCGAGCACGGCGCAGCCACGGCAGGATGCTGCCGTGGCTGGCCGTGCCGGCGTTGGTGTTCTTCGCCGGGTTCGCCGTCATCCCGCTCGTTGGTGTTCTCGGCCTGAGCTTCACGACCTGGGACGGGATCGGCGCGATCCACCCGTCGGGCCTGACCAGTTGGCGTGCGGTGCTCACCGATCCCGAACTGTTGCACGCCCTGTGGGTGACGTTCCTGGTGATGGTCGTCTCGTGGGCGGTGCAGACCCCGCTCAGCGTGCTGCTCGGCACCTTCCAGGCCGGCCGCCACCGCTACCGGGCAGTGCTGGCCGTGGTCTACTTCGTCCCGCTGCTGCTGAGTTCCGCTGCCATCGCGATCGCGTACAAGGCGTTGCTCGACCCGAACTTCGGGCTCGGCGCCGGACTGAAGATCGGGTGGCTCAGCCAGGACTGGCTGGGCAGGCCCGGACTCGCGTTCGGCGTCGTGATCTTCATCGTCTCCTGGCAGTTCATCCCGTTCCACTCGTTGATCTACCAGGCAGGGGTCCGGCAAATTCCGCAATCCATGTACGAGGCCGCGCAACTGGACGGTGCCGGGCGGATCCGCCAGTTCTTCAGCGTCACCCTGCCCCAGTTGAAGAACACCATGATCACGTCATCGACGCTCATGGTCGTCGGATCGCTGACCTTCTTCGACCTCATCTTCGTCCTGACCCAGGGCGGCCCTGGCGAGGCCACCCAGGTACTCGCGCTGGACATGTACAAGCGAGGTTTCCAGGCCAACCTGATGGGACCGGCAAGCGCCATCGCGGTCATCCTCGTGCTGGTGGGCCTCGGCCTCGCCCTGCTGCTTCGCCGGCTCGGCGGCCGCGACGCCGCGTCGAGCCAACTGGAAGGCGCCTGACATGAGCGCCACCCTGACCACGCCACCACACGTGACGACCGCCGACCGGCAGCGGCACCGCCGCACCGGCCAGATCGCCCATCGACGCAACTGGCTCGGTGGTGCGGCCGGATGGCTCTGGCTCGCAGTGGTCGTCATACCCCTGTACTGGATCCTCATCACCAGCCTCAAAGCGCAGAGCAGCTACTACACGACCAACCCGCTCGTGCCGCCCGGCAATCCGACGCTGGACAACTACCGGATGGTCATCGACTCGGACTTCATCCGCTACTTCGTCAACAGCGTCGCGGTCACCGCCGGCGCGGTGATACCCGCGGTCATCGTCTCGTTCATGGCCGCGTACGCCATCGTGCGCGGCTGGTCCCGCCGGTTCCTGCGCGCGCTGAACGGCCTGTTCCTGATGGGTCTGGCCATTCCCCTACAGGCGACCATCATCCCGATCTACCTGATCATCATCCGCCTGCACCTCTACGACAGCCTGCTGGCGCTGATCCTTCCGTCGATCGCGTTCGCCATTCCGCTGTCCGTACTTGTGCTGTCCAACTTCATCAGGGACGTCCCCCGGGAACTGTTCGAGTCGATGCGCATCGACGGTGCCACCGAATGGACGATTCTCTGGCGCCTGGCCGCGCCACTGACCCGGCCTGCCGTCCTCACCGTGACCGTCTACAATGCACTGACCATTTGGAACGGTTTCCTGCTGCCACTGGTCCTCACCCAAAGCCCAGACCAGCGAACCCTCCCGCTCGCGCTGTGGACCTTCCAAGGTCAGTACAGCGTCAACGTGCCCGCCGTGGTCGCCTCCGTCGTCCTCACCACGCTACCCATCCTGGTCCTCTACGCGTTCGGCCGCCGCCAACTCGTCACCGGCATGACGGCGGGCTTCAGTCGATAAGCCGCTGCGCGGACGAGGCGATGCGCCCGGGTCGTTCTCACGCGGCCAGGTGGTAGGTGCTGCCGCTGCTGCTGGGTACCCACGAGTCCGGCAGGCTGGCGGCGAGCGAATGCTGGGCGCGCCATCCGGTGCAGTGCCCCGGTACGAGCAGCGTCGGGGCGAGATCGCGCAGCGCGGCGATCGTCGGCGGAATCACCGGTTCGAAAGCAGGCCCGCTCAGGTGGAGTCCGCCGACGAGGGCATGCAGCCGGGCGACGCCGGTCAACCGCTGGGCGTGCCGGATGATGTTGATGACGCCTGCGTGTCCACATCCCGTCACCACAACGAGGCCCTGGTCGCGCACGTTCACGACCAGAGCCTGGTCGTCGATGACCAATGGGTCGGCTTCCCACTTCGTGCCGTTCCAGCGCTGATGCGCGGGCGGCATGCCGCGCTCGAACTCGGTGGTCCGGTCGACTTCGCCAGTGATCAGCACACTGCGGTCGAGCAGCAACGACGGAACCCTGCGCTCGATCACGTCATAGCCTTCGCGTTGCAGCGCGCCCTTGCTGAGGGTCGGCAACGAACCCCCGGCGCGGCCGGGCAGATCGAGCCGACGCTTCGACCACACTTCGGGGTGAACCACCATCGGCAGCTTGGCAGCGCCCAAGCGAGCGGAGAGACCGGCCAGACCACCAGCGTGGTCGAAGTGCCCGTGACTGAGCACAACGCTGTGCACCTCGCGGAGATCGATCTCCAGCCGGTCGGCGTTCGTCATCATCGCGTCGGGCGAGAGGCCGGTGTCGAAGAGAATCGAGTGGGTGCGATCACCGCGGCGCACGGTGACCAACGCGGAGAACCCGTGTTCGGCGACCATCCGGACGGCGGTCACGCCGTCTTCGAACTGGGGGGCGGTGACGGCGTCGGCGACAGGTGCCGCCCTGGTGACGTACGGTCCATCGGGCAGGAAGGTGTCGTAACTGTTGTCAACGAGGGTGGTCACCCGCACCTCGTCGACCGGCTCAAGCTCGATGGGGTCAACGGCAGGCCCCTGAGCTGCCCGGGGCATCGACTGCAGCCCCGCACTCACATCGTTGGACGGCGTGCACACGAGTCTGGTACCTCCCGATCGATAGCCGCCACGGCGGCGCTGCCGAGCTGACCACGAGCTTTGATGTTACCGAAACCGTTTCCCAAGCCACGTAAGCACATTCGACCAGGTGCGATGCCCCAACGGTCTTCGACCGAACGTCACTCGTGATCGTCAGACCAGGCCCCCCGAACGGCGGTGCCATCCATTTGGACCTCGACGAAATGCGGTCTTACCCGTACGTTTCGGATCGCCGCGTAAATGTCTGGCGCGGTAGTGACTTCGGGGAGTCACGTACCACCATCTACAGGCGGAACGTTGTTCCAAGGGGGGAGTCCCATTGTTGTCCGTTCATGCCCGCTTATGGCCCGTGATCGGCGCTGCCGTTGTGCTCAGTGGCCTTGCGCTACCAGCCGCCGCCGATTCGGCGCCGAACAGCTCCTGCGTCGTCGAGCAGGCCGGCACCGCGGATCCGATGCAGGTCTGCGTCTCCTTCGACCAGGCCGGCTATCAGTCCAGCGACACCATCACCCTCACGGTCAAGGTCACTGATCTCGGAACCAGCCCGCACACGCAGGTGCAGGTGCTTCCGGGCGCCGGTAGCACGTTCCATAGTTTGACCGGCGATCTCGCTCTGCTCGGCGGCTACGACGCCACCATCACTCCGGGTGTCACCATCACGGCCGCTGAGACCGGCTACGCGACGGATCCGAGTTCGGGCTCGGTCGTGTTCAACGCGCAGACCGAGGAAAACGACAACAGCGCGAGTCTTGGTACTCCGCCGGCGAGTATCACTGCCACGGTGACGCCGGTCGTGGCCGGCTACGGCGGGGTGATCTTCGGCGACCTCAACGGCAACGGTGTGCAGGACTCCGGTGAGCCCGGTGTCGCTGGTGCGGCCGTCACGCTGACCGGGCCGTTCTCCGGCCTTGCCGGACAGGACGGTCCGCAGAACTACGAGACGACCACCGATGCGTACGGGCATTTCCTGCTCAGCAACCTGCCGGGCGGTAGCTACTTCGTGTCCATCACGCCACCGCAGACCTGGCAGGTGGCCTACTCGGATTCGGTCACGGTGGACGGATCGGCGGGTCAGACAAGTCTGGCCTTCCCCGCGACGGCGACGTTCGCGCAGAGCCTGCACGCCACGATGAGTTTCGACCGGCCCAGTTACCACGTCGGTGAGCAGGCCGGGCTGACCGTCACGCTGACCAACGTCACCAAGAACACGATCAGCAACATCCAGGACATCTGCGATCAGGGTGGGTTCCCCGGGGTCGCGCTCGGCATCGGCAAGGGCTGGGACGTCTTCTCCGGAGCCGGGGTCGCGCTGGCTCCCGGTCAGCGGAAGGTCTTCCACCTCTCCGAGGCGGTCACGGCCGACTCCCTGGCTGGCGGGACCTTCGACGCTGGCTGCACCTTCGGGCCGAACGCCCAGACCAGCGATTCCAGCGGTTACCCCCTGGCACAGGGGAGCACCAAGGTCCTGCCTTCGCTCAAGCCGACGATCGACTTCTCCGTGCAGTTCGTCAACGACGGGGCCGGCGGGACTCTGCAGTTCCTGAGCAGCCTGCTGGTCGAAGCGGGCAACGGTGACCCGATCGTCTTCTACTCGGATCAGGTGACCACGCAGTACACCGGGATTCCGCAAGGTCGTTACGACCTCACGCAACTCGGCGGCAACTGGCAGTTCGCACCGGGCCAGTCCCCGTTGATCGACACCTCCACGCTCACTCCGGGCCAGGTGGTGCAGGTTCACCTCGTGCCCAGCACCAGTTGACCGGTCGGGTCCGCCCAGTCAGGCCCTTTCCCGTACGCGGGGGAGGGCCCGACTGTTGGGTTCGGGGATCAGCGGGGTGAGTTGCCAGTGCGGCAGCACGCACGCCGATTCACCGAGGTTGAACAGTTGCCGAGGTCATCGACTCGTTTCCAGTAGGAAGCAGCCGTGTTCGACCGCGCGTAGGTGCACCGCAACGATATCCGGATCGCGATACAGGTCGGCGAGCTCCTGCTGGACGAGCGCCGCGCCGTCGGTGTCGTCACGGATTTCGAGGTAGCGGCCGCACCGGATCCGGCCGTCGTTGTCATAGGCGCGGAGCACGCGCCGGGCGCCGAGCAGGTCGTCGGGAAAGCCGTTGCCGACAGGTCCGCCGCAGTCTTGCGCGTGTATGAAGATGGGGCCGATCTCGTTGTACGGTCCGGGATCCACACCCCGTCGGCTCGCCCACCGCCGTAGCGGCGCGTACGACACAAGCATGACTTCTTCGTGTGGCTTGGTGCGGGTGAAGCAGCACCGCAGTGGGTTGCC
>DASXOJ010000128.1:0-4247 GCA_036494465.1 Pseudonocardiaceae bacterium | reverse complement strand
CCGGTGTAGGGGTTCTGCGACTCGAACGTCGCGCCGGACAACGCATCGACGGCTTTCCCGCCGATCAGCAGGCGAAACCGCTCCAAATCGGCCATTCCATCCTCCGCACCTGAGGTTTCCTGACTTCGAGCGTAAAACGGTTCGCCCGGATCGCCTAGTAGCGCACGGCACTCTGCAGCAGCGGTGGGTACACAGTGGACGGTTCGCCGTCGACAGTGGCGCCCGCGAACTGAAGCATCGCGCGCTGCGCTCCGTGCATCGGCGCCGGATAGTCCAGCGTCGGCGCGGACACCTCGTCCAGCCGCCGCAGCTGATCCGGACTCAGCGCGACGTCGAGGGCAGCCAGGTTGGCATCGAGGTGCTCGTTGCCCGCTGGACCCGCGCCACCCCCGACGCACCCGGCCTCGCGAGCCCCGAACTGCTCGACGCCGCGCTCCGACTGCTCCGCCTGGTCGACCACCCCGCCGACGCGCCGGTGCTCGCGCCGCTGATCGAACGAGAGATCCTCTGGCGACTGCTCACTGGCCCGCACGGCGCCATGATCCGTCAGATCGGCCTCGCCGACAGCGGCCTGTCGCACGTCAGCCGGTCCATCACCTGGATCCGCGACAACTACGCCGAACCGATGCGCATCACCGTACTCGCCCGGCTGGCCGGCATGAGCGAATCGGCCTTCCACCGCCAGGCCCCGATCCCTGCTGGTCACGCGACCTGGCGACATCGCGGGCGTCGGTCACACGGTCGGCTACGACAGCCCACCCAGTTCAACCGCGAGTACCGCCGCATGTTCGGCGCCCCGCCCGGTCGCGACGCGGCAACGCTCCGGGCCGCCGAGCTAGGCGCCCTGCCCTGACGTCCGGATGACGCGCGCCGAAGCCCGTTCGACGGCCGCGCGCCCATAACGCCGCACCAGCGCCAGGTAGAACAACGGCGGCGCGATCGATGACCACCGGTCAATCCGGTCCGCGCGCAGGAGATGCCGGATCACCGTGTCGATCTCGAACTTGACGAAGTCGAGATCCTGGTGTTCCCACTTGTCCGGCACGCCCCGGCTCCGCCGTTCGACGACGTCGTTCGCGGTGAGCTCGTGCAGAAAACCGACGAAGGTGGCGCCCCATTGAATCCGCTCGGTGTCGAAGGTGAACGCGACCATTTCCAGCCGGTATTCGGCCGGATCGATCGATAGTTCCTCACTGATGCCGCGCCGCATGACGTCGTAGATGTCCGGCGCGGTGCGCCCACGGGAATCGAGCGTCGCGGACAGTGCCTCGTTGGCCGACGAACTCCAGGTGCCCGGCTGCGAACCCACCTTGTTCGAGCGCAACTGGACGATGAGCGCGTTGTCCGAGGTCACCATGGCGACGTTGGTGCCGAAGCTGGAGCACAGGAAGCCGGTCGTCGTCGAGTCTGCGGAATCGGGCACGTACCGGCTTCTCGGCGTCGAACCGTCGACGAAGGGCCGGTCCAGTTGCTGACCGGCGAGAAACGTGAAGTAGTCGCTGCCAATCAGATGCAGGTAGACCTCGGGGCGTTCGTCGATCGGCGTCCGGCTGATCGAGAATCCGGTGACCGCGTACACCGGCCCGTTCCAGAAATGCGTCTGCCCGGCTGCCTTTTTCGATCCTGTTCCTGCTGGATTTCCTCGACCCAGGCCCGCATCTCCTCGGGTAACTCGACCTGTCCGGCATCGACGAGGACGTGGATCGACTGCTGGTCGATGATCTGCTCGCCGTCGCCTTCCACGATCACCGTCGGCGTGCGTAACGGTCCGAGTGTGAAGGCTTCGGTCGCGATGGGCAGCGGACCGTGCGCGCGGATCCGCCGCAGCCAGGCTCCGGCGCGGCGGATGCGGTCCTTCAGGTAATCCTCCAACAGCACGGTGATCACCAGACCGAGCACGGCTCCGGTGATCAGCCCGGCCATTCCTGACGCGAGTCCGTTCACCCCGTCATCCAACTACGTCGCACTGAGCGGCTTCGACGGCCACCAGGCGGACCGGCCGAGCAAGGTGAGCAACGCGGGCAGGATCATCGCACGCACCACGATCGCGTCCAGCAGTACGGCGACGGCCAGCGCGAAGCCCATCTGCTTGACCTCGAGCAGGTGCAGGAACATGAAGCTGACGAACACCGACACCATCACAACGGCAGCGCTGGTGATCACGCCCGCCGAGTTGGTGATGCCGATGGAAACGGCCTGCTTCGACGACATGCCTTGGCGGATCGCGTCCCGGATCCGGCTGACCACGAAGATCTGGTAGTCCATGGACAGTCCGAACAGGATGACGAACAGGAACAACGGCACCCTCGCGCTGATGAACCCGGGCGAGGTGAAATTCAACAAGCCTTCCGCCCAGTGCGTCTGGAACACCAACACCAGCGCGCCGAGCGCGGCGCCCGCGGAGAGCAGGTTCAGCACGACGGCGATCAGGCCGAGCACGATCGACCGGAACGCGAGCAGCATCATGCCGAAAGTCATGATCAGCACCAGCGCGACCACGATCGGCGTCTTGGTCTCCTGGTTGGCGATGTAGTCGGTGTTGCGTGCGACATCGCCGGACACGGCATAGCGCACGCCCGGGATCGCGTCGAGGTTGCGCGGAAGCAGGTTCGTACGCAGCGCGGTGAGCGTCCGTACCGCAGGATCGTTCGTTGGCGCAAAAGGAATGTGCGCGGTGAGTACGTGCACGCTGCCGTCGGCCGAGGTCTGGATGCTCGGCTCGACGACGCCGCCGAAGATCGGATCCTGTTGAGCCTGGCTTGCCACCAGGTTCAACGCGGCGACCACTGCCGATGCCCGGGCCGGATTCGCCCACACGACAACGAGATTCTTCGCGGTCTGCGCGGGGAAATCGGCGATCAGGTCGTGGTAGGCGGCAACGGCCGGGATCTCGGTGGAGAACGTGTCGTCGCCCGGTTCGTTGAGCACGATGCCGAGTGCGGGCGCGGTCAACGCGAGCATGCCGATCGAGGCGAGTACCAGTGTCAGCACCGGCCGACGCGTTGCCGGGCGGAGCAGTGCGGGCCAGAACCGGCCCTGCGCGCTGTCCCGATCGATCCACCTGCCGACCAGCGGCACCCTCGGCCGGTCGATGCGCTTACCGAGCTTGGCCAGCAGCGCGGGCAGGATCGTCAGCGAACTGGCCATGGCGACCAGGATGACGATGATCGCGGCCAGCGCCAACGACGAGAAGATCACGTCGTTCGCGACGAACAAGCACGCGGTGCACACAGCGACGCCGAGCGCGGAGACCACGACCGCGCGGCCAGAAGTGGCTGCGGCCAACCGGACCGCGTCCACGTGCGCCAGCGATCCGCCGCCGCTGCGCCGTTCCTCGCGTTCGCGTTTGAGGTAGAACAGCGAATAGTCGACACCGACCGCCATGCCCATCAGGATGATCACCTCGGTGCCCAGTCCCGCATCGGGCACGAGGTGGGAGAACACCATCGACAGGCCGATGGACGCGGCGATCGAGGACAGCGCGAGCAGAACCGGCACACCGGCCGCGAGCACCGCGCCGAACACCAACAGCAGGATCAACAGGGTCACCGGCAGGGTGACCTCCTCGGACAAGGCGAGATCGCTACCGCGCTGGGTGTTGTTGCCAGCGCCGATCGAGGCGTTGCCGGTCTCCCGGACGGTCAAGCCGGGGAAGTCGTGCCCGACGGCGGCAGTGGTGTTCAACAGTGGAGTGATCAGTTTCGGGCTCGACGCGGCGACCGCGTCCCCCTTCATGCTGACCTGCACGAGCATCGCGTCGTGGTTCGCGTCGAGCGTCGGCGCGGCCACGGCGGCGACCTGCGGAAGCCCGCGCATACGTTGCGCCAGCTCGGTTCCGGCGGCCAGCGCCTGCCCCTGGTCGAACGGACCGGAACGCGCGGTGATCAGCACGCGTTCGACGGCAGGCACCGGGATACCGGCATCGGCGGCCATGGCTTCCGCGGTGCCCGCCTCGCCGACCCGGTAATCCACCCCGGTGGCCTGCCGATCTCCGATCACGCTGCCCACCGCCAGGCACAGCGCGACGAAGACGAACCACCCGATGATGGCTCGCCACGGATGGTTGGCGCTCCAGGTCGCCACCCGCACGGTCAGCCGCTTGTCCTGCATCTACCCAGCCCCTCAGTGTCCGGATTCATCCGGTTCAGGGTGCTGGGCAGGGGGTTACGCGGTCACTGGTGCGCACTGGCCAAGCCGAGGTGAGGCGCGCCCTACCTGCCCTCAGGGCAGTAGCCAGAGCACACCAG
>DASXOJ010000127.1:0-6067 GCA_036494465.1 Pseudonocardiaceae bacterium | reverse complement strand
GTCGAAGGAGGCGGGCACGGTCAGGGTGACCTCGGCCGGGTAGTGAGAGAGCAGGGTCGTTACGGCGCCGGTTGCGCTGTGCCGAGTTACGACGGCGCCTGGTTTCTGGTGCAGGAGTTCGTTGCCGAGCGCGGCCAGCATGCGGTAGGCGTGCATGGTGGGTTTGCTGATGCCGTGCTGGCTGAGCAGCCCGAATCCGCCGTGGAAAGGCTCTTGGCCCGCCTACTGGACGTTCTCCTCGAAGACATCGGTGAACGTCCAGTAGGCGAGGCTGTCGACGAGGCCGTGTGCTTCCAGGTTGGCCTTCACCACGTAGGTCGCGGCCTGGAAGTGGTCGTGGGTGTGATCGCGTGGGCTGGAACTGGAATTCCATTCGGTGAGGTGGATTTCGGCGTTCGGGTATGCGCTCGCGTCGACCAGGGCGCGCACGGTGGCGAGGTCAGTGGGTGGCGTCGACGCCACGGGTGAGTTTTCTGCCCTGGTGGTGGGAATCCAGCGCCCAGTCGGTCGGATAGGGATGACAGGACACGAAGTCGACGGGCAGGCCGTTCCGGGTGCAGAAGGTCGGGAAATCGTTGAGCCAGACCGGTTTCCAGGCGAGTGCGTCCAGATCCGGTGCGGTGAGCACGAGTTCGTGCTGGGTGAGGTCTTCGGTTTCGCCGTCGAACCGGCCGTCCGGTACGACGTTGCTGGTGGGCGGTCCGCCGACGCGCAGCGCGGGGTCGACGGATTTGATCGCTTCGACCGAGGTTCGGTACAGCTCGGAGTACTCCGCTTTCGCGCCACGGAAGAACGGGGCGAGATTGGGTCCGTTCCAGATTTCGAAGTACCAGTCCCGGACTTCTGTTGCGCCGTAACGGGAAATCCAGTGTTCGACGGTCGCGCTGACCAGGTCTGACCACTTGCGATGGTGGGTCGGCGGTGAACCGTGCGCTTGTTGCCAGTCGGCGCGTAGTCCTTCGTTGGCCCGCCCCGCGCCGACCACTGTGTTCCAGAAGTGGTTGAGAGGGCGGACTTCGCGGGGCCGGGTCAGGTGGCGACCGGTGCGATGAGGTAGTCGTGGGAGTCGCCCGGGTAGCCGGGTTCGGACTGGTCGACGGTGATCGTCTCGCGGACGCCTTCAGTGTCCACTCCGGATACCAGGGCGGCGACCTGTTGGGGTAGGCCGGGTCTGCCGCGCAGGGCATCGCCGAACACGACGCGAGCCAGGGCGAGACCGCCGTTGTAGAGGGCGGGCGGGGCACCGGTGGTCAGTTGGGTCAGCATTTCGGTGACGACCGGGTTGAGCCGCTGCCACCAGTGGATGTCGTCGTCCGGCGGACCGAACGGCGTCGCGCGCATCAGCGCCGGCCGCCGCTCGACCTGACCGAGCGCGAGTTCCAGCGCCTGCTCGGGATAACCCTGGTTGCGGCCGAGCAGGTAGGACAGCCACGGCGTCTCGTGACCCTGTTCTTCCTTGTCGTGGAACCACTTCGTGTCCTGCCAGCTGAAACCGGCGTTGTATGCCAGGGAGGTGAGCCGGGCCAGGTCGCTTGGCGCGGAGCTGAGCCACCAGAGCCAGACCGGGTAGATCAGCGGGACAGGGTGGAAGTCGAACCAGCCCGATGAGTCGTGCCGGTAGGGCACGAGCTGCACGGGCACGTCGTCGGGGACGCCCATTTTCTGGGCCCAGCCCCAACCCATGCTGCCGCTGGTCGCCCCGTCCGCCTGCACGATCCCTTTGCCGATCACGGTGTCCAGCGGCACGCGGGCCAGGTCGAGCGCGTCGGTGCGGCCGGTCACGATCGTCTCGTTGGTCGCGGCGATCATCGCGGCAGCCTCCACCGAGTGCAGGCCGTGTGGCCAGGCCCAGCCGTCGTGGCCGCCGAACCAGTTGCCGCCGTGCAGTTCGCCGACTGTCCCGTTCGGACCGACGTTGTCCGGGAGCAGGCCGTTCGGACTACGCAACCTCGTCGTCGATGGCGGCGCGATCTACGTGTGCTGTGTGGATCGCAGGCGCTACTCGGACCGGAGGCACGATTCAGGCCGAGTCGTACTCGTCGAGCAGCGGCGTCAGCACGCACGCGGCGGGCACCGGAACCGTGCTCGGCAGCATCGATGGCGGCGACTGGGTTGGCTACCAGGGAGTCGATTTCGGTGCGGGCAGCGACCTGTTCACCGCGTTCGCCGGGGTCGACGATCCCTACGCGGACAAGGGGGTCGAGATCCACCCGGACTCGGTGACCGGGCCGCTGATCGGCGTGCTGAACGTGGCGGCGACCGGTGGGTTCGACACGCTTGCCCGTCAGTCGACGTCGATCGTGCCGACCAGCGGCGTGCACTCGGCGTTCCTGGTCGCGCCGGGCAACGCACCCGGCTTCGGCAACCTCGACTACTTCTCGCTCACCCGGGCGGCGACGTGCCAGGTACCGCCGTCGAGGTCGACGGGCGGGGCGCCCTGAGCTTCCTCGTCGCGCATCATCGACCACCCGTCACGATGGTCCAGCTCGCGGCGCTTGGTGCCGTAGAACAGCGCCGTGTACTCGTTCACGGTGATCTCGGTGAACGAGCGGTTGGTGCGTTTCCCGGTTTTGTGGCGCACGATCAGCCAGGTCAACGCGAGCAGGGCCACGAGCGGTAGTCCGAAAGCCAACCAAGCCATGCGATGTCAACGCGGGATGCTGTACCGATGGTTCCCCTTGAAGCCAGGGCCGCGCGTCGCGTGCTGGTCGTGCTGGTGCTCTCGTTGGCGGTGATGATCGCCTACTGGGTGCTCTGGTTCACCGCGCGCGACATCGTGGCCAGCAACGACCGGCCCGCGTACGTCGAGTTCGAGAACGCTTTTCCGGCGGCGGACGGGTGGCTGACCATTTGTCTGATCGGCGCCGCGATCACGTTGCCCGCGCGCAGGCCAGCCGCGTTGCTGTGGCTGCTCGCGGGCGGCGGTGCCGGGCTCTACCTGTTCGGCATGGACCTGCTCTACGACCTCGAACACGGCATCTGGTGGCGCTCCGGCGCGGGTGGCGTGATCGAAGCACTGATCAATCTGCTCACCCTCGCCGTCGGCCTCGGCCTGCTCCGCTGGGCGTGGCGCAGGCGCAACGCGCTGCTTTCGGTCAGGCCGGCAGGTTGAAGTAGATCATCGGGTTGTCCTTGCCGGTGCGCACCTCCGTGCCCATGCCGAGTTCCTGCTTGAGTTCGTTGAGCGCGCGGTAGACCTGCGGCGCCTTCGGCGCGGACGCGGTGAAGTAGTCGACGCTGTGGTCGTTGAGCCAGCGCACCACGACCCGGCCCTCGTGGAAGGGCAGCGTGTACCGGAAGTGGAACACGTCGTGCACGCTGACCGGGATGCCGCCGGGCATCAGCGGGAACAGGTTCTCCACGTACCACTTGCCGAACGCGGCACCGTGCGCCGCGTCGATGAACAGGTAGTCGGTCTTTTCCGGCAGCTTGTCCAGGTTGGCCTTGACGTCGCCCTTTTCGAACGTCCACCGGCCTTCGGAGAGTTCGGCAGGCACGTTCTTGACCACGTTGTCGACGATGTCGTACGAGTGCAGGTGGCCCATTTCGTTGTCGCGCAGGGCGCTCAGGATCCAGGTCGTCGACCAGCCGTGGAACGTGCCGATCTCGACCACGTGCTCGGGGCGGTACTCGCGCAGCAGCAGGTAGGTGATCTCGGCTTCGTGGTCGTCGAGCTGCGGCGTCATGTGGTCGGCGTTGTCCTGGTGGAACGTGCGCTGCTGGTCGCGCACCTTGGCCAGGTCCGACGCGTACTTGCGGTACAGCTCGACGATGAAGTCGAGGTTGACCTTGCTCATGACTGCCTCTCGTAAGCGCCCCCGGGGCGCCCGGGAACGGGAAACCCTCCGGCGCCCGAGAATACTGAATCGTTCGTTTGGCCCTTGCGGGCCCGCGTGGGGAAGCGCTCTCCACTCGAAAGTCGCTGGTGAACGGGACGTAGTTGAGATCGATACCTGAATAATTCGCCGATTGGCTATCTACGGGTGATTTCCGGTGTCATCATCGTTTAAAGGTCATCGGGGACCGGGTAGGCGGTAGCCATGAGCGGTGTAGGTCCGGTGGTGGATCACCACGACGGGGTCAGTGTCCGCGCGAGAGTGGTCTACGCCGCCGCCCGGCTGATGTTGCGACCTCTGCTTACCTACTGGCCGCTCAACCCGATCGGCATGTTGCCGTTACCGCTGGTCGACGGCCTCGCTGAGCTGCTGCCGAACCCGCACGACACCGAGTTCGAGCGGGTCGTGCTGCCCGGTTTCCGTGGTGAGTGGGCGCGAGCCGAGGGAGTCGAGCAGGACGGCGCGGTGCTCTACTTCCACGGCGGCGCGTTCATCGCCTGCGGCCTGGCCACGCATCGGCACGAGGTGTCCAAGATATCCGCTACCTCCGGTTTGCCGGTTCTCTCCATCGCCTACCGGCAGCTGCCGAAGGTCCCGCTGGCCGGTTCGCTGCTGGACTGCCTCGCCGCCTACCGGCACCTGCTCGACTCCGGCCTCGACCCGAGCCGCATCGTGTTCGCGGGCGACTCGGCGGGCGGGCACCTGGCGTTCGCGACCGCGTTGTCCGCGACGGCCGAGGGCCTGCCGCAGCCTGCCGGGATCGTCGCGCTCTCGCCGTGGCTGGACTTCGACGCGACCGCCAAGATCGCGCACCGCAACGCCGCTCGCGACGCGTACGCGCCGGTCAGCCGGTTGCCGTTCCTGACGACGTTGTGCCTGGCCAGCAAGGGCGAACTCGATCCGCTCGCCTCACCCGTCAACCGGGATCTGTCCGGTCTGCCGCCGGTGCTGATCCTGGCGGCCGAGGACGAGATGTTGCGCTGCGACGCGGAACTGATGGCGCAGCGGCTCGCCGACCACGGCGTGCCGTGCACGTTGCAGATCTGGGCCGGTCAGGTGCACGCCTTCCCGGTCCTTGGCGACCTGCTGCCGGAGAGCCGCGCGGCCATCCACGAGATCGGCACGTTCATCCGCGACGTGACGGCGCCCGCTCGGTCGACTCCGCTGGCACCGGCACCGCACGCGCTGGCCGGCTGACCCGAACAGGATCAGGGCCGCGCGATCAACGAGCCGAGCAGCGCGACGCCCACGGTCTGCCCGCACTGGCGACCCGCGCTGATCACCCCGCCCGCGATGCCCGAGCGCTGCCGTGGCACGGCCGCCATACCGCTCGCGTTGGTGGCGATGATCGCCAGGCCCATGCCGGTGCCCAGGACGAACAGCAGCACTCCGACCAGCACCGCGCCGGTCGACGGCGACAGTGCGAGCAGGCCGATCAGGCTGACGCCGATGGCCAGGTACCCGGCGAACATCGGCAGCATCGGCCCGGAGCGGGCCACCCAGCGGCCGGCCAGCAGCGGGGTGAGGCCGAGCGAGACCGACATTGGCAGCATCAGCGCGCCCGAGACGGCCGCGCTGTGTCCCTGTGCGGACTGGAAGAACCCGGGCAGGAAGAAGAAGATCCCGTACGCGCCGAAACCGAGCACCAACGAGGCCGCGCTGACCAGGCCGAACGCGCGTTCGCGGAACAACCGCACCGGCAGCATCGGTTGTGGGCGCCGCGCCTCGAACAGGATCAGCGCGACGATGCCGACCACGCTGCCCGCGAGCAGCGCGATGATCAGTGGCGCCTGCCAGCCGAGGCGGGCGCCCTCGATCAGGCCACCGGCCAGTGCGGACAGCGAGGCGATGGTGAGCAGTTGGCCGATCGGGTCGAGCGCGGCGTGCGCGGGATCCGCCGATTCGGGCAGGATCCGCACGGTCAGCACGGCGGCGCCCAGGCCCTGCACCGCCCGGCTGGCGACCAACATGCCCAGGTCGGCGGACAGTGCGCAGCCGACCGAACCGAGCGTAAAACCAGGATGCCCACCAGCAGCAAACGCTTGCGACCGTAGCGGTCGGCGATCGCGCCACCGGAGAGGCTCAACCCACACAGCATCAGCGCGTACACGTCGACCACCCACTGCGCGGCCGCGACGCCACCGCCGAGCTCGGCCTGGATCTTCGGCAACACCACGCTGACCACGCTCACGTCCATGATCGCCATGAACGTGGTCAGGATCGGTGGGACG
>DASXOJ010000126.1:0-2097 GCA_036494465.1 Pseudonocardiaceae bacterium | reverse complement strand
GCCTCGGCCGCCTTCGCGGACAGGCCCTCCTCCGGCGCGGTCGGCGCCATCGCGGCGGACATCTTGCCCCTGGACTGGGCCGCGGCGCGCTGGATGGTGGCGACCACGGTCTGCGCCAGTCGCTCGGGAGTAGACCGCTCGAACACCGAGGGCGCGATGGTCAGCGCGGTGACCACACCGGTCGAGTCGACGACCGCACGGACCGTGCCGTCCTGCGAGCTGGCCTCGCCGGTGGCCTGTAGCGCCTCCTGCTGAGCCTCTCGCACGCTCGCCATCCGGTCCTTGAGCTGCGCCATCGTGCTGTCCGCTTCGGCGTACAGCTGCTTGATCTGCTGGTCCGCGGATACACCGGGCTCAGCCACGGTGACCTCCCCACCCACCCCGAGGTGCTCGATTGTCACAATGAATGAAGATCACGCTGAACAGCGCGGGTCCGACACTACCCCGGAGCGCGCCGGCGCTCAGTTCGAGTCGGGTTGGGCGGCTCTCCCGTGCCAGTAAGCGGAATCGTCGCGGAGGGCGGTCCAGAGCAGGTTCAGCGGATGCTCTGCGGGTTGTGCCGCGCGTTCGCCCCGGCGGGCGAACACCCCGACCAGCAGGCTCATTTTCGGTTCCAGGTCGCCGATGAGTTGAATCAACCGCAGACCTGCTGCCTGCGCTAGGCGGCCTGCCATGGCTGCCTCGCCGATCCCTTGCGTGACCAGCATGCAGCCGTGCACGAGCCCGGAGCGCAGCAGTTCGAAGCCGTACTGGGCGGTGTCGATCTCGGCCACCACGTCAAGCCGGTCGCGGTAGTCCTCGCCGAACCAGCCGCGGACGAAGTCGGTGACCAGTCCCGCGTCGGGCAACACCAGCGGCAGCGTGGGCAGTTCACGGATTCCCATTGTGCGGGCCGGTAATCGGCTGGGTGGCAGGTTGGTCACCAGGACCAGTCCGCTGCGCCGCCACTCCTGGACGTCGTAGTCGGCGAGCCGGTCCGCTCCCTCGGTGTCCAGCACGCTTCCGCATACCAGGTCGACGTCCTGGGACGCGAGCTTCTCCAGCAGGTTCCGGGTTCGGACGTGCACCATTTTCACGTCTATGCCGCGCCGGTGGAAATCGCCGGCGACTTGATTCTTTCGCATGCGAAAGGTAGCCCAGGGTGTAGCGGGTGGTTCCGACGGTCAGCGTGCGGCCGAGCCTGCGCCGGCATTCGTGAATCTCGTCCAGCCAGTTTCCCAATGTCCGCCCGGCGAGATCCACCAATGCCTTTCCGGTGTCGGTGAACAGCACGTTCGCGCCGCGGCCCTGCTTGTGCACCAACGGCTCGCCGCACAGTTCACCGAAATTGCGGTTCATCGTGTCGATCTGTTTCTGCACGCTGGACTGTTCGCGGCCGAGAGCTTTTGCCGCGCCGAGCGCGGTGCCGGTCTCGTGCACGGCGACGAGGGTGCGCAACTGGTCGAGCGTGATCTCCAGATCGGCAACAATATATTTCGGATTGTTTTCGGAATTCTTCTGGGCGCCAACTTGTCCATATTGGAAACTGTGTTGCAGTCGGGGAGTTCCCCTATTCGAACACATTCGAAACAAGCAGTTCAACAGTCGTGGGTTCGTATGTTTCCGCGTCGCCCGCTGCCCCAGAAACAGCGATCGGGCCTGCTGACCGTTGCCGCCTCGATCGGTGGTCTCGGCGCGCTGCTCGTCGTGGCCTGGGGTGTCCTGTTGCTGGCCGGTGGCAGGGGTTTCGTCCGGCCCGCTGTCGAGGCGTACGCGAACCAGCAGGCCGGTGACCTGGTTTCGGCCGGCATGCTCAACGTCGATGATCTCGCCGACACGGCCTACCAGGGGTTGCAGCCGAGGGCCGACATCTTCCTGGCGCTCGGCGTGCTCGGCCTGATCGCGGCGGTGCTGGTGTTGCGGGCGGTCGGCTGGGCCAGGATCGTGCTGTGCGTGCTGGACGTGGTCATTCTCGGACTCGCCGCCGTCGACCTTGGCGACCTCTCGCCCGGCACCCTGCACGCGCTGGACGCTGTGATGTCGATCTGCGTGCTGGCCGCGATCGTCTGCCAGTGGCTGCCGGGCAGCAACGCGGCGGTCCGGGACCGCAAGGCGGCA
>DASXOJ010000125.1:0-14845 GCA_036494465.1 Pseudonocardiaceae bacterium | reverse complement strand
AGCCGCCATCGCCCGTCGGCCGCGGGTGCTTCGAGTCGCTCGTGGGCGGCCGGTCGGGGGCTGTGACATCGCGCTGTGCTCGTCCATGGTGGCGAGCCCTTTCTGCTTGGGTACCAGGTAGCTAGGAACAGTCTCGCGTCGCTGACTGTGTGGACGCTGTGGGCTACATGTGCCCGAGCTTTGCCCACCAGTGGAAGTCGGGAGGATTAGTTCTTCCGAATGAAAATAATAAGCGAATGTCTCAGAAATCGACGATGGAAACATTTACTGGGGAACACCAACTGCTGAAACCGGTGGCTCGTTATCGGGGCGGACCGGCTGCCCGAGACCGACCTGGTGGAGGTCGGCCGTTGCGTGACGATCAATCGGGGTTGCGTGGTGCAGACCCACCTGTTCCACGATCGATTGATGCGCCTGGACGCGGTCCGGATCGGCGCGGGCGCGACGCTGGGCCCACACGCCATCGCGCTGCCCGAGACGACGATCGGCGCGGGAACCACCGTCGGGCCGGCCTCCCTTGTGCTGCGTGGCGAACGACTGCCGGAACACAGCCGGTGGCTCGGCGATCCGGTCAGCTCCTGGGCCTCGGACTGAGACGCGATCAGGGTCGCCGTCCGTGCTGACGGCGTCGCACCTACCGGATTCTCTCGCTCGTTTGTAGGGTGTTGCGCGGTGACACTCGATGGGGGAGTCCGATGAGCCGCATGCCCGTACTGTCTGCCGCGTTCGCGATACCACTCATGTTCAGCCTGGCCGGAGGGGTCGTGGCTCATGGGCCACAGACGGCATCCGGTTGTCAGCACGTCGCCGCGCCCAGCGTGCCGGGCGCCGCCGTCCAGTCGATCACCGCGACGGACGTTCCGGCCGGTCCTGACCAGATCCCCGGCCAGCCGACGATTCCGGACGTACCCGCGCACTGCGAGGTCCACGTCTACCTGACCCATCCCGGCGCCGACGACCACGTGCTGGTCGATGTTTGGCTGCCGGACAGCGGCTGGACCGGCCGATTCGAGGGAACCGGCGGTGGCGGCTATGCGGCGGGCCAGTTCGATGTCGAGCTCGCCCCGGCGATCGAGGGTGGCTATGCCGCGGCGGCCACCGATGCTGGCGTCGGCGTCAACGCGTTGAGCCCGGCATCCTGGGCACTGACCCCGACCGGGGCGGTGAACACCGCGCTGTTGACCAACTTCGGCTACCGGTCGGTCCACGATATGACCGTCGCGGCCAAGCAGGTCGTTTCGTCGGTCTACGACAAGGCAGCGAGCTACTCCTACTGGGACGGCTGCTCGACCGGCGGCCGCCAGGGGCTGATGGAGGCGCAGCGGTATCCCACCGACTACAACGGCATCATGGCCGCGGCACCCGCCATCAACTGGTCGCAGTTCAGCCTCGCGCAGTTCTGGCCGCAGCTGGTGATGAACCAGGAGAACGACCATCCGAGCGCGTGTGAACTCAACGCGTTCACCCAGGCCGCGGTCGCCGCCTGTGATCAGGACGACCAGGTCGACGGTGGCATCATCGACCAACCGCAGAACTGCGGTTTCGACCCGCGAAGCCTGATCGGCACCAAGGTCGAGTGCAACGGCCAGACGCTCACCGTCACCGCGACCGACGCCGACGTGGTCGGCAAGATCTGGCAGGGCCCCGAGCCGCTGTGGTACGGCCTATACCGGGGCGCCGAACTTGATGCCCTGGCCGGCACCACGACGACGCCATCCGGTACGAGCGTCGGAGTGCCGTTCCCGATCTCGCAGACCTGGATCCAGTACTTCCTCAAGCAGAATCCCGATTTCGACACCTCGACGATCACCTATTCGCAGTTCGCGCAGTTGTTGGCGCAGTCCGAGGTCGAATACGACAAGATCATCGGCACTGGCGACCCGAACCTGTCGGCGTTCGAGCGGGCAGGCGGGAAAATGATCACCTGGCAGGGTCTTGCCGATCAGCTGATCTTCCCGCAGGGCACGGTGAACTACTACCGGCGCGTTCAGGCCACGATCGGCGGCGTCGCCGATGTCGACTCCTTCTACCGGCTGTTCTTCGCGCCCGGCGTCGGCCACTGCGGCACGGGCAACGGCCCGATGCCCACCGACCCACTCGCCGCGGTGGTCAACTGGGTCGAACACGGCAGCGCCCCGGCCACGCTGCCAGCGGCCACTGTGGACAGTTCGGGCACTGTCTTCACGCGTAACCTGTGCGCCTACCCGAAGCTCGCCAGGTACAACGGGATCGGCGACCCCGATTCCGCCACCAGCTACCGCTGCCGTTGACCGGGTGCACACCGTCTCGATTCGAGCCAGGACGGGTTCCTCGGCGCTGGCGCTGATCGCGCTGGCAGTGGGCACTTTTGCCATCGGCACCACCGAGTTCGTGATCACCGGTCTGCTGCCCGAGGTGGCCACCGATCTGCGGGTGAGCATCCCGGCGGCCGGATGGCTGGTGTCCGGCTATGCCGGGGGAGTCGTCGTCGGCGCTCCACTGATCACGGCACTGGTATTGCGGTTGCCGCGCAGACGAGTGTTGCTGAGCCTGCTGGTGTTGTTCGTCGCCGGCAACGTGATGTGCGCCCTCGCTGGCGACTTCGCGATGATGCTGGCCGGCCGGGTCGTGTCCGCGCTGTGCCATGGCAGTTTCATCGGCATCGCCACTCTGGTGGCGACGAGCCTGGTGGCGCCGGAGAAGAAAGCCAGAGCGTTCGCCGCCATGCTCTCCGGACTGACAGTGGCCAACGTGATCGGTGTACCGCTGGGCACGGGTATGGGCCAGGCACTGGGCTGGCGGTCGACGTTCTGGACGATCGCCACGCTTGGCGTGCTCGCGGTGCTGGCGATCATCCGCTGGGTACCCGAGATCGGTGCGGGTCCGGCCGCGACCGTTCGGCGGCAGCTGGCGGGATTCCGGCGCGGGCAGGTGTGGCTGGCGCTCGCGATGACGGCGGCCGGGTTCGGGGCGGTCTACGCCCCGTTGACCTATGTGACGCCACTGATGACCTCGGCCGGGTGGGCGAGCTCGGATATGACCTGGCTGCTGGCCGTGTTCGGGGTCGGGCTCGTGGCCGGGAACCTGGTCGGCGCCCGTGCCGCCGACCGTGCCTTGTTGCCGACCATCCTGCTCACGCTCGCCGGGTTGACCGCGGGCCTTGCCGGGCTGGCCGCGGTCGCCGAGCTGCGGTTGCCCGCCTTGCTGATGTTCCTTGCCGTCGGCGTGCTCGCATTCGCCCTGGTGCCGGGTTTCACCACCCGGGTGATCACGTCGGCGAGCGCCGGCGCGGACAACGTGCTCGCGTCATCCGCCGCGGTGGCGGCGTTCAACCTGGGCAACGCCACCGGTGCGTTCCTCGGTGGTCTGACGATCAGCGCCGGCCTCGGCTACCCGGTGACGGCTCTCGCCGGCGCGGGCATGGCCGCGGCCGCCCTGCTGATCGCCGCGGTGAGCGCCGTACTCGAAGTCAGTTGGCGAAGGTGATCCGCGTTCACGGTCGACCTCGATCGTTTCCCCGGCTCGGAGTCTTGCCCACTGTTGACCGACTGTGTCAGCCAAGCCGGAAGGTCGCCCGGTACGCGGTCGGCGTGACGCCGACCGCGCGGTGGAAGTGACGGCGCAGGGTGGCCGAGGTGCCCATGCCGCAGCTGGTGGCGATCTGCTCGACGGAGGCATCGGTGCGTTCGAGGAGCTCCTGGGCGCGGGTGATGCGCTGTTGGTGCAGCCAGTCGAGCGGCCCGAGTTCGAGCTCGGCATGCATCCGTCGGGCGAGTTGGCGGGTGCTGAGGCCGGAGTGTCCTGCGAGGTCCCGCACGGTCAGTGGCTCATCGAGGCGGGCCCGCGCCCACTGAAGTGTCGGTGCGAGCCCGTCGGGGCTGCGCGGCTCGACGGGTGGCGCGATGAACTGCGCCTGACCGCCGCTACGGTGCGCAGGCACGACCAGCCGCCGCGCGATTCCGTTGGCAGCGGCGGCGCCGTGGTCGCGTCGCACGAGATAGATGCACAGGTCCAGCGCCGCGGTCTTGCCCGCGGAAGTGAGCACGTCGCCCTCGTCGAGGTAGAGCACATCGGATCGGACTTGGACCAGCGGGTAGCGACGTGCCAGGTCATGCGCGTGCATCCAGTGTGTCGTCGCGACTCGGCCGTCGAGCAGCCCGGCTGCGGCCAGCACGAAAGCGCCGGTGCACAGCGACGCTATCCGCGCACCGTGCTGGTGCGCCGCCCGCAGCGCCGCCACGAGGTCCGCGTCCGGGTTCGCCTGGAGGTCGTCGGTCGAGGGCACCACGACCAAATCGGCGCGAGCGACCTCGGCGTACGACGCGGTCGTCAGGTTCGGCAGCCAGGGGTGCGCGATCCCGTCCGCGGTGCAGACCGTGAGGTCGTACCACTCACCGTTGGGGGAGAGGTCCGACCGGTCGACGCCGAAGATCTCGGCGGCGATCGCCGTCTCGTAGAGCATCGCCGAGCCGTGCATGGCGAGGGCGACCCGAGGCATGTCCGAAACTATACGCACAACGTCGTTTCAGACACTCGTCGGCGCTCGACGTTGCGTCGATGCTGATCGGTATGAACGCACGTGAACGAGTCCTGGTCTACGGGGCCACCGGCCATACCGGCCGCTTCGTCGTCGACGAACTGCTCCGACGCGGCTTGACGCCCGTGTTGGCCGGGCGCAGCGCGGAACGCCTCGCCGCCGTCGCGCCCAGATACGCCACCCTCGACCACCGCGTGGTCGGCCTTGACGACCCCGATCTGCTGCGCGCGGCGGTCTCCGGCGTCGGCGCGGTCATCAACAGCGCAGGACCGTTCCTCGACACGTCGCTCCCGCTCGCCCGCGCCGCCGTCGAGACCGGTGCCCACTATCTCGACGTGACCGCCGAGCAACCGGCGGTGCAGGCGCTCTACCGTGAGCTCGACGCTCCGGCTCGCGAGGCAGGCGTCGCCGTCATCCCGGCCATGGCCTTCTACGGCGGCCTCGCCGATCTACTCGTCACCGCCGCGCTCGGCGGCGATTCGCACGCGAGTGAGGTCGAGGTCGCGATCGGCCTGGATCGCTGGTGGCCGACCGCGGGGACCCGGGTCACCGGTGACCGCAACACCGCGACCCGCCTGGTGATCCGTGACGGCGCGCTGACCGCGCTGGCCAGTCCCGCACCGACCCGCACCTGGTCCTTCCCCGCGCCGCTCGGCAGCCAGGCCGTCGTGCAGCTGCCGTTCTCCGAGGTCATCACGATCGACCGCCATCTCGACGTCGGCGAACTGCGCTCCTACCTCAACACGGCCCCGCTCGAGGACCTTCGCGACGCCGCGACGCCACCGCCATCCGCCGCCGACGAGCGCGGACGCTCGGCCCAGCAGTTCGTCGTGGACGTCGTCGTGCACCGCCGCTCGGACACCCGGCGCATCCGTGCCACCGGCCGCGACATCTACGCGGTCACCGCACCGATCGTCGTCGAAGGCGCGGTCCGACTCCTCGACGGGCGCGGCGGCCGCGCTGGAGCCGTCGCACCGGGAGAGGGGTTCGATGCCGACGACGTGCTTGCCGCATTGGAGGGAGCCGCCGACGGCCTCACCGTGCGGCGAGATTGGCGCTCACCGCAACTGGCCGGATCCCAGCCATAAACCTACGTCAGCGTGGTCGACCGGCCGGGCGTGAGCCGCACGGTACGGGTCACGCCACCGACGACCACCTCGGTGCTGAGGCCACCGACGCTGTGGATCACGGCCTGCTGGACCGTGCCATTGGCCCACGACAGGTCAACGGTGAATCCGCCGCGGGCGCCCACCCCGGTGACCTGTCCGTGCTGCGCCCAGGCGGCGGGCAGCGCGGGCAGCAATTCGATATGGCCAGGACGGGAATAGACCAGCATCTCGATCATCGCCGCGGGGGTGCCGAAGTTCGAGTCGACCTGGAAGATGCTGCTGGTGCTGTCCAATGGCCAGACGTCGAAGAAATTGAGTGCGGTGCCAGGCACGCTCCCGGTGGACGGCCGCAGGTTCGTGACGATCATGCCGTAGGCCGTCTCGGCCTCCTTGAACCGTGCCCAGCACGCGGCACGCCAGGCATTGGCCCAGCCGTAGACGCTCGTGCCCCGGGCCGTCAGGAGGTTCCGCGCTCCGGTGAGCAGGTCGGCCGGTGACGAGTCGAGGCTGATGCGGTCGCCGGGGAAGAATCCGATGAGCGGCGAAAGATGACGGTGCTCGACCTCGCCGAGGTTGTCCGGCGTCATCCACTCCTCCAGCCAACCGGTTTCCGGGCTGACCACAGGAAGGTAGAGCCGATCGCGCAGTCCGTCGATGGTGTGCCGATACGCCGCGTCAACGCCAAGAGTCTGGCTCGCCGTGTGGTAGTTCGTGAACAGCGCCCACACCAGTTCCTGTGCGTAGGTGATTCCCACGGCATCCTGCGGACCCTGTTCGGGCGACCAGTCCTTGTCGTCCACGAGCACTTCGCTCGTCACCCCGGTCGTCGGGTCGGTGACGCTGATGGGGACCAGTCGCGCCTCCCAGAACTCGACCGCACCCTTGAGCAGTGGATAGATCCGGGCCAGCAGCTTGGCATCCTGGGTGTATTCGTAGTGCTCGAACACCGTGTTCGCCAACCAGGCGCTGCCAGCCGGATGCCACTGCCAGCCGGAACCGCCGTCAAGGTTGGTGGAGATGCCGACGGTCCAGCCCGCGACCCTCCCTGAGGAATTGCCGAAGCGGTTGCGTGGGTCGTTGAACAGCCGCACCGTGATGTCGGTCCAGGACGGCAGTTGGGCCAGGAGGTAGTCGGTGAGGGTGTCGAAGCAACTGGAAAGCCCGGTGCGGTCAGGCATCCAGTAGTTCATCTCGATGTTGACGTCGGTGTGGTAGTCGCCCATCCAGCCGGGGGTGTTCGTGTCGAGCCAGGATGCCTGTAGACCCATGGGCACACCGTCCCGGGAACCGCAGATCATCAGGTATCGACCGAACTGGAGGTAGGACGCCTCCAGTTCGGGATCGGGTGCCGCGCCGGGCTGGGAGCGATTCTGGAGCCTGGTCCACGTGTCGGTCTGCTGCTGGGCCGTGGTCGAGGTGCCCAGCGACAACGTCATCCGGTCGAACAGCTTCTGGTAGTCGGCGACGTGGGTGTTTCGCAGCAAGGTCGCGGTGTGCCGAGCGGCGGCAATGGCCTTGGTACTGGCCAGAGACTCCGGGTCGACCGAAAGATCGCGATATTCCTTGGCGAAGTCGGGCACGTAGTCCGTGCCACCGCTGAAGATGACGGTCAGGTCGGCACAGTTGGTGAACCGGATCCCGGCGCTGCCGACCTGAATGGTGCCGCTGCTGCTGACGGCGGTGACGGCGGCGCCGTAGCGTCTGCCGTTGGCAAGGGAAGCGCCGAAGGAGACGGACTTGTGGCCGGCATCGACGGTCACGGTCTCGCCACGGGCACCGGCAAGCACGATCTGCCCGTTGTACGCGCCACCACCGCTGTTGGTGAAGGACAACACCACGGCGTCATCGGGATGGCTGGCGTAGACCTCGCGCTGATAGGTGACGCCCTGGCGGACATAGGAGGCGGTGACCAGACCGTTGCTGATGTCGAGAGTGCGCTGGTAGCCGGTGACCGAGGCGAGAGCGTGGTCGGGTATTTCGACCGAGAGGTGGGCGAGTTGGGTGAGCGTTCCGAAATTCACGGCATCGTAGGGGAACTGACCGTCGGAGGAGAGCACGTCATTGCGGCTGCCGCTCCACATCGTGGCGTCGGTGATGTACAGGACATCATTGGCGGGGTCGCCCCCGACCAGGCCACCCAGTCGTCCGTTGCCGATCGGCAGGCCCTGTTGGATCATCGAATCCAGCACCGCAGGCGTGGGGTACCACAAGCGCAGCGCGGCGCTGTCGGCCACCTGCGGGTCGGCGGTGGGCCGATTCGGTTCGGCCGCCGCTGCACTGAACGTGGGAAGCCCGGTGAACGCGGCTAGCGTGGCTGCTCCGGTCAACGTGAGGAAGTGCCGGCGGCTGGGTAACGGGGATTTGGCGGGCTCGGGCGATGGCATGGGACCTCCCAAAAAGGGTCAGTTTGTGGAGCGCAGTCGGTAGGCGGAGGTGGCGTTGTCGCGGTAGATCCGCGACTCCTCGTCCGGGCTCAGCGGGCCGAGCGCGTCGGCCAGTCCGGCCGACACGGACCGGTAGGAACCGGCAAGCAGGCATACCGGCCAGTCGGAGCCGAACATCACGCGCTCGACGCCGAACCGGTCGACCACGAAATGGACGAACGGACGCAGGTCGTCGGCGGTCCAATTCGTCCAGATGGCCTCGGTCACCATGCCGGAGAGCTTGACGCTCACGTTCGGCTGCGCCGCCAGCGCCGGTAGGCGCTCGCGCCACAGTTCGTCGCGTCCGTCGATGATCCTCGGTTTGGCGATGTGGTCGAGCACGAACCGGAGTTCCGGCAGCGCCGCAACGGTCTCGGCGGCGGCGGGCAGTTCCCGGGCGCGTACCAGGATGTCGTAGGTGAGACCGCGCTCCTCGACGGCCAACAGGCCACGCCGGACATCGTCCCGACACAGCCATCGCGGGTCGTCCTCGTCGTGCACCTGGTGCCGGATACCGACCAGGTGGTCTCCACCGGGTCCATCGAGCAGTGCGTCCAGATCGTCACCGACGGAAGGCGCGGCCAGATCGACCCAGCCGACGACGCCCCGGACATAGTCGCTGTCAACGGCGATGTCGAGGAACTGGCGGGTTTCCGCGATGTCCGAGATGGTCTGCACCAGCACCGTGCCGGTCACACCGGCCGGACCGAGTTCGACGGCGAGGTCGGCGGGACCGAACGGACGACGGACCGGCTCCATCGCCTCGCCAGCCATCCAGGGGTAGTCGTACCGTGCCGGATCCCAGAAATGGTGGTGCGCGTCGATCCGCCCCGCCGGAACGGTCATTGGCTGTCCTCATTTCCAGTCGCGTTCGTGACCACAATGGACTAATCAGGTATCGGGGCGTCGTCACGCAACAGGCCGTCGGCCACGAGATCCAGCCACAACCGCTTCGGCACTGCCACGTCCAGCAGTGCCAGGTCCATGTCGAGCTCCTGTGTGGAGCGTGGTCCGAGCAGCACGGTACACACAAGTGGGTTGGCCAAGGGGAACTGGAGCGCCGCGGCAGCCATCGGCACGCCGTGCGCGGCGCACACCGCCTGGATGAGCCGGGCCCGCTCCAGTACGTCCTCGCCTGCCGGCACGTAGTCGAAGTGCGCGCCCGGCGCCGGATCGATGAGCACGCCGCTGTTGAACACACCGCCGACCACCGCGGACGCGCCGCGTTTGGTCAAGGCCGGTAGCAGGTCGTCCATGGCCGTCTGGTCGAGCAGCGTGTACCGGCCGGCAACAAGGACCACGTCCAGGTCGCACTGACGCACGAGTTCGGTCTGCACCTGCGTACGGTTCATGCCCGCACCGATCGCGGTCACGGTTCCCGCCGAGCGCAACGAGTCCAGTGCGCGGTAACCGGTGGTGCTGGCCTCGGCGAAGTGGTTGTCCGGGTCGTGCAGGTGCACGATGTCGAACCGGTCGACACCGACCCGACGGCAGCTCTCCTCGACCGAGGTCCGGATGCCGTCCTCGCTGAAGTCCCAGACCGGGCCCGCCGACGGCACATCGATGTAGAACGGCTCACCATCGTGGTACTGGCTCTCGTCTCGTGGCGCTCCCTCACGCAGCAGGCGGCCCACCTTCGTGGAGAGCACCAGTTCCGCTCGCGACCACCCGGCGATCGCCTGCTTCACCCGCGTCTCGGCCAGGCCGTGGCCATACAGGGGCGCCGTGTCGATGTACCTGATACCGGCATCCAGTGCCCTGCGGATCACCGCGGTGGCATCCGCGTCCGGGACCGGCGCGAGGAAGTTGCCGAGCACGGCCGTGCCGAGGCCGATGCGGGGCACGGCGAGATCGGTGGTACCGACCTGGACGGTCCGCTGCCAGTCGATCACTTGCCGCCTCCTGGAGTGGGGAACTGGGTCGGATCGAAGTAGGCGGTCACGTGTTCGAACCTGCCGTCCCGGACGCGTACCACGTTGACACCCCTGATCGGATGCTGCTTGCCGTCGCGATCGGTCAGGGTCGCCTCCCATTCCAGGGCGGCCTCGTCGTCCATGCTCACCTCGTGCACGATCCTGACGTCGAGGCCGGGAAAGGTGTCTCCCATGCCGTCGTAGAAGGTGCGGATCTCGGCGTGCCCGGTCAGCGGGCCGGACACCGGGTGAAACACGGCGTCCTCGTGGAAGTGCGCGAGCACCGCTTCGACGCTGCGGCTCTGCTCGGCCAGCCAGTAGGACTCGGCCACCTCACGGGGCGTACGGGACATCGGTCGGACCTCCTGGGGATTTGTCGTTTCGGTTCGGTCGATGACGGTCAACGTCGCAGGATCGACCGCCACGTACGCCGGAACACCTCGTCGACGCCGACAGCGAAGATCAACACCGCGCCTTCCACGATGTTCTGGTAGAACGTCGAGACGCCCATCAGGTTCAGGCCGTTGTCCAGCACTCCGACGATCAGCACGCCGACGATGGAGCCGATGATCGTGCCCTGACCGCCGGTGATCGCCGTTCCGCCGAGCACAACGGCCACGATGACGTCGAACTCGAAACCCGTGCCGGATGTGGGATCACCGGTGGCGACCCGCGAGTTGATCAGGATTCCGGCGATGCCGGCGGCCAGACCGGACAGTACGTAGAGGATCACCCGAGTCCGGTTGACCGGAATGCCGGACAGTCGTGCCGCTTCCTGGTTGCCGCCGCTGGCGATCGTCCAGCGACCGAGCAACGTCTTGCGCTCGACCACGATCATGACAATGGCGATGACCGCGAAGATGACCACCGGCGTGGGTATCGGACCGACAAAACTGGTCGCGAGGTTGTTGAACGTCAACGGCACTCCGGTCACCGGTGAACCGCCCGCCACGACGTTGGCCAGTCCCCGTCCGATGTACATCGTGCCCAGCGTCGTGATGACGGGGTTGATCCGCATGCCGACCACCAGGAACGCGTTCAGCGCACCGACGGCACCACCCGCGAGGACGCCGACCAGGAAGGAGATCGGCAGCGGCCACTGCGCGTCGGCGACGAACTTGGCCGCCGTCACGCCCGCGACGGCCACGATCGAGCCGACGGAAAGGTCAAGTCCGCCCGCGACCATGACCGGTGTCACCACGCACGCCGCGATTCCGACGAACGACACCTGGCGGATCACGTTGGACAGGTTTTCCAATGACGTGAACTGGTTGGTGGCCAACGACAGCCACAGACACAGCAGCGCGAGGATGGCGGCGTTCATCACCAGGCTCTTGCTGGTCGGCTTGGTGAACCACGTCCGCAGCGACGATCCTGGCGCGACTCGCGCCTGCGCCGCCAGATCCGTCGGTGCCTCGTTCAGCCGGGTCATGCTGCCTCCCCGTGTGCCGCGCCGAGCAGAGCTGCTTCGGACAGGTCGCCGCTATTGACGATCGTGTGGACCCGGCCGCGGAACAGGACCATGATCCGATCCGAGAGCCCGACCACTTCGGGCAACTCCGACGACAGCAGCACCACTGCCGTGCCGTCGGCGGTGAGTTCGGAGATCAGCCGGTAGATCTCTTCCTTGGCACCGACGTCCACGCCGACGGTCGGATCATCGAGGATGAGAATCCGCGAGTCGCCGAGCATCCACCGGCCCAGCACGACCTTCTGCTGGTTGCCGCCGGAGAGGGTCGAGACGGTCTGGTCCACCGACGCGGTTCTCAGCCGCAGCCGCCGTGCCATGTCGGTCACCAGCCCCCTGCGTCGACTCTTGCGGATGAAGCCGAACCGCGAGTACAGCCAGGGCCGGCCCGAGGTCATGTTGTCGACGATCGTCAACTGCGCGAACAGCGCCTGAAGACTGCGTTCCTCCGGCACGAGCCCCATGCCGGTGCGGGACGACCGGTACGGCGTGCGCCTGCCGCGAACGGCGCCGTCCGTCTCGATGCTGCCGGACCGGATCGGATCGGCCCCGAACAGCGCCCTCGCCAACTCCGTGCGTCCAGACCCGAGCAGTCCGAAGACGCCCAGTATCTCGCCGGCGCGCAGTTCGAAGCTGACCTCGGACAGGCCGGTGTCCGTGGTGAGCCCGTTCGCCTTCAGGACAACCGTTTCCCGCGCATCGGAGGACTTGCGGAACACATGGGCGGCATCCCGGCCGATCATCAGGTTGATGACGTCGCGCGGTGTGCTGCCCGCGGCGGGCCTGCGCGCCACCGTCCTACCGTCGCGCAGGACGGTGACCTCGTCGCTGACCGACAGCACCTCTTCCAACCGGTGCGAGACGTAGATGATGCCCAGGCCCGACCGCCGCAGGTCCAGCAGCGTGCGGTGCAGGTGCTCGACCTCCTGAGTACCGAGCGAGGCCGTCGGCTCGTCGAGAATCAGCAGGCGGGCCCGCCGCAACAGCGCGCGGGCGATCTCGACGAGTTGCCGTTCGCCGGATCGCAGATTCGCGGCGGTGCGGTTGAGATCGATGTTCGTGCCGAGTGTCGCGAACGCCTCGCGTACGGCCTCCCGCTGGCCGTCGTCGCGGAGAAAGCCGAGCCGCCGCTGCTCACCGCCCAGCACCACGTTCTGGGCGACGGTCAGCTGGGGCACCAGGTTCGCGTGCTGGAAGATGACGCTGATACCGCGCCGCATGGAGCCGGTCGGGGAGCCGAATGCCACCTGCTCGCCCTGGAAGGTGATGGTCCCGGAATCGGGCTGGATCGCACCCGCGAGCGCCTTGATCAGAGTGGACTTGCCCGCTCCGTTCTCGCCGAGCAGGGCATGAATCTCGCCGGCCCGCACGGTGAGATCCGCTCCTCGCAGCGCCTGCACACCGTCGTATCGCTTCGTCAGTGCCTCGACGGTCAGCAGTTCTCCGGCACCACACGGTTCCATCACCAGCTCCTTGACCGCCGTTGGTCTTCTGTCCGCCCCTCCGCCAGCCTCAACTGCCCGTGCACGGCAGGTTCTCGGTGGCGAAGTATTCGGTCTTGTTGAAGTTGTTCGCGACGGTGCAGTCGGTCGTCAGCTGCTTGTCCGGGATGCTCGCGGTGTAGGAGCCATCCGGGGAGATGGTTCCGTGGACCATCTTGACCACCGTGTCGATCAACGTCTTGGACGCTTCCTTCGGTGTCAGGCCCAGATCGGCCATGAGTGGAGAAGACGGGTCGGTGAGGGCGCGCAGTTCCTCGTCGGTGCCGTTGATGCTGAAGAAGTACGTGTGGGCGGGCTTCTTGTCGGTGGCACCGCCAAGACCGGCCGACTTGAACGCCTGGAGGGCGCCCATGGCCATGTCCGAGTTGCAGCCGGTGGCGACGTTGAAGCTCTTGTCCCGCTGCAAGGCGTCCTCGGTCACCGTCACTGCCGTGTTGCGATCACCGGCGCCGTTGACCGTCACGATCGACGCGTTGGGCGCGACATCCTTGACTCCGTCCTCGAAGCCCCCCATCCGAAGGTCGGAGCAGATCGAGACACCGGTGATCGTGACGATGAGGACTTTGACCGGCTGTCCTGGGAAGTTCTTCACCACATACTGGGCGGCCGCCTTGCCCGCCGCGACCGAGTCCGGGCGCTCGTCGAGTCCGATGTAGGGCGTTGTCACGCCCTTGCCGAACGGGATGGACCAACCCAGGACGGGTACCCCCGCGGCCTGCGCCTGCTTGACGAGCGGCACGGCCACGTTGGCGTCGGCCGGCTGGAAGATGATCCCGTCGACGCCCTTGGCGAGCAGGTCGTCCATCAGATCCGGTGCGTTGGTGCCCTTGCCCTGTTGATTCTCGAAGACCATCTTGATGCCGAGACCGTCGGCATAGCTCTGCATCTGCTTTTGTTGTGCGATCTGATATGCGTCCGTGTCGTACAGAATGTCACCGAGGACGAGTTGGTTCGTCGGCTTGTCCTTGGCCGACGAACCGGTGGACTGGTTGCCGGTACTGCATGCCGCGAGCGACGCGGCCACGGCGACCGACGCGAGTAGGGCAATGCCTGTTTTCCGGCCCACTGGGTGCTCCTTCGTCCTGAAGTGAGTTGGTCGACGCCCGCACCCCATACCCCGCGCGTAACGTGCGTGTCATCGAGAGTCACGGGTGGATACCCCGCCCTTCCGAGTGGGCGGGAATCCCGAATTGTCAGGGAGCACGGTTGGCCTCCGGTTGTGAGGTTTCGCCTGTATCCGACCCACGAGCAGGAAGTGCTGCTCGCCCAGCATTGCGCGCACGCCCGCTTCGTGTGGAACCTGGCGGTGGAACAACTCGGATACCGGCATCATCGTCAACCGCTGCCGAACTATGTGGTGCAAAGCCAGCAGTTGACCGAGGCCCGAGCCACGTACGGGTGGTTGGGGGCGGGTTCGCACACGGTGCAGCAGCAAGCGTTGCGGGATTTCGCCCAGGCGATGGCGAACTGGCGGGCCGGTAGCCATCGGCGACCTAACTGGCGCAAACGAGGACGGCAGGAGGGTTTCCGGATCGTCGGCCCGCAGGCCCTGCGGGTGGAGCAGCTCAACCGGCGCTGGTCGCGGGTCGCGGTGCCGAAGGTCGGCTGGGTGCGGTTGCGGCGCAGCCGGGACCTGGCGGACTGGAAGTCCTACCGGGTGACGCTGGATCCTTCGGGTCGTTGGCACATCGCTTTCGCGGTGGTTCCCGCACCGCTGGAGGGGCCTGGCGACGGCAGCGTGGCGGGTATCGATCGTGGTGTCGCCGTCACGCCGGCCCTGTCCGATGGCGCCACCTATCAAGCCCCGCCACCGGTGGGTGTCCGGAAAGCGGCACGCACATTGTCGCGGTGCCGACGCGGCTCCCACCGACGTAGGCGAGCGAAGGCTCGGCTGGCGAGACTGCATGCGCGCAC
>DASXOJ010000124.1:0-25535 GCA_036494465.1 Pseudonocardiaceae bacterium | reverse complement strand
GTGCTGACAGCTGGACGCGACCGAGTACGTGCTGAGCGGTGGCCGCAAGTGCGTGATCTTACAGCTCATCGACGACTATTCCCGGTACGCGGTCGGTTCCCATGTGGCGTGGGGCGAGACGGCGCAGGCGGCGATCGTGGTCGACGACGGAATCGGCGCACTGGCCGTGTACGGCCGCTGCTCGACCGAGGACAACCAGGACCCGGCCACCTCGCGCGGCTGGCAGGTCAGCAATGCGCGGAAGTTCGTCGAGCCGCTGGGCGGCCGGATGGTCGCCGAGTACTTCGACATTGGTCAGTCGCGGTCGGTGCCCTGGGACCGGCGGGACCAGGGGAGTCGACTGCTGGCGGCTGAAGGACCGGAATCGCGGCTGGGACGCTGTGGTCGTCGGGGAAGGGACGCGGTGCTGGTTCGGTAACCAGTTCTCGTTGATCGCGCCTCGGTTCGCTGCGTACGGCGTTGACCTGTGGGTGCCGGAGTTGGGCGGGAAGTACGACGCGCTGAACCCGTCGCACAAGATGCTGATGAGCGTGCTCGGCGGGATGAGCGAGTCCGAGCGGCAACACGTGCAGGCTCGGGTGCGGGCCGCGATGGATGCGCAGGTGGTCAACGAGGGTCGGCATCAGGGCGGACGGACGCCGTACGGCTACCTGGTGGTGGACGGTGGCCCGCACCCGAACCCGCGCAAGGCCGCCGAAGGCTATCGGTTGCGGATTCTCGTGATCGAGGAGGAGACGGCCGAGGTGATCCGACGGATCTTCGCTGAGTACCTGGACGAGAAGGGCGATCGAGCCATCGCGCACGGGTTGAACCTGGACGGGATTCTTTGCCCGTCGGCGCGTTGGCCGGATCAGAATCCGCATCGGTTGGCCGATGGCTGGCAGGGCAGCACCGTGCGGGCGATTCTGGAGAATCCGCGCTACACGGGCTATGCGGTGTTCGGGCGCTGGAGTAAGCACGAGGTGTTGCTTGACCCGGATGACGTGGCTGCCGGGCACGTGACGCGGTTTCGGAAGTCGAGTCCGGAGCGGGTGGTGCGGTCGCGTCGGCCCGCGCATCCGGCGATTGTGTCGGTGGAGACGTTCACTCAGGCTCAGTTGCTGCGTCGCTCTCGCGCGGCGGGCGGGATGCACGGGCGCGCTCAGTTGGAGCGCACGCGGCAGAGCGGAACTCGGCCGTATCTGCTGCGCGGCCGTGTTCGTTGCGGTGTCTGCACCCGAAAGATGCAGGGGGCCAAGATCCGGCAGGACTCGTATTACCGGTGTCTGGCGCGGACGTTGGCGCCGGGATCGGCTGCGCTGGCTGAACATCCGCGCACGGTGAACCTGCGCGAGTCCGTTGTGCTCGGTCCGCTCAATGACTGGCTCGGGGAGTTGTTCGCGCGGGAGAACCACGACCAGTTGGTGGCTGGGCTGCTGGATGCGCAGCCTCGCACGAGAGGTGCCGTAGATCGGGAAGCGGCCAAGCGGCAGCTGGCTGATGCCGAGGCGAAGCTGCGGCGGTTCCGCGCGGCCATCGAGGCGGGGATTGACCCAGTCGCGTTGGTGGAGGCTATAAACGACGCGCACGCGCAGCGGGTGGCGGCGCAGGCTGAACTCGACAACGCTCCGGCCCTCGGGGAACTCACGGATGCCGAGCTGTACGCGATGCTCGACTCGCTGGGTGATGTTGGCTCGCTGCTGACTGAGCGGAAGCCGGTCGCGTTGGGGCGCTTCTACGAAGACGTCCGGCTGGAGATGATCTACCAGCCGGACGGGCAATGCCTTGATGTGAGGATTTCGCCTCGTGTGGTTAGCGAGTGTGTCCGAGGCCCGCGCTGACCCAAAACCCCACCATCACGGGTGCCGCTGAGCTGTGGCTTCGTTGAGGTGCTCTGCTCTTTGGCAGGATTTGTGCTTCAAGGTAAGGGCCCAACTCCAGAAAGTTGCCGGATATGGCGTCCGTGTCGAACCGCCGCGCATCCTGACGAGCCGAGAGACCATGGTCGTGTCCCAGCACAACACCGCACGCCGTGGTGAGCACCTCGCCACGGTCTGCCGCTTGCGCGACGGGCGCATCACCGAGCTCAGAGTTCCTCGTCGCTACCGGCGGCACCCTGGCCGGGTTCGCCAACACGGTGAAGTTGGCCGCAGTGCGAGAACCTCAGAGAGCTCCGGCGTTGTAGGGGTACCCGACTCGAAGCGAAGGCTTGGCTGTCCGCGGGCGATCGCTCGGTTCGCCGTCCCGTCGTGTGTCTGGCAGGTGAGAATTTCAGCGGGGTTGCTGGCAGGGATCCGTTTCTCAGCTGAGGCGTTCGATGACCATGGCCATGCCCTGGCCACCGCCCACGCACATCGTCTCCAGGCCGAACTGCTTGTCGTGGAACTGGAGGGAGTTGATGAGCGTGCTGGTGATGCGGGCCCCGGTCATGCCGAAGGGGTGGCCGTTCACGTTGAGCTTGTCGGGGTCGATGCCCAGCTCCCGGGCGGAGGGGATGGCCTGGGCGGCGAACGCCTCCTTGATCTCGACGAGGTCGATATCGTCGAGCGTCATGCCGGCATTGGACAGTGCGCGGCGGGACGCTTCGACGGGGCCCAGACCCATGATCTCGGGGGAGAGAGCGCTGATGCCGGTGGCCACGATCCGGGTGAGCGCGGTCAGGCCGAGTTCCGCGGCAGGGGTGTTGGACATGATGACCAGGGCCGCGGCGCCGTCGTTGAGGGGGCAGGCATTGGCCGCGGTGACGGTGCCGTCGGGCCTGAAGACCTGCGCGAGGCGGGCCTGGTCGACGTCGCGGCGGCGGGCAGTTTCCCGGTCGGCGGGACGGTGTGCGACCGCCAGGAGATCGCGTCGATGCGCCAGGTCCGCGCCGAGCTGGTCGCCACCCGGCTGGTCAATGAAGCCGAGACCGACGCGCACGTCGCGGCCGTCGGCGCCGGCGAGCTCGATCTCACCCTCGCACCGCTGATCTCGGCGTGGGGACGTCGCCCCAACCAAGGTGATCTTGGCGTGGGTTAGGGGCAAGGACGCGGCGGCCGTCGATGCCCTCGCGTGTGCAGGCGAGGTCAACCGCTCGCCTCATCCGATCCTGACACGCAGGACCAGGCGGGTAGCCTTGCCGACGCACACTTGTTGACTAGTGGCGAACGGCGCAGCGCGCTGGGGAGGTCACCGTTCCGGTGTCGATACCGAGGGTCGCGGAGTACCCGCGCCCGGATCACGTTCTGCTTCACCTCACTGACAGTCATCTGATCGCCGGAGACGGGCGCTTGTACGGTGCGGTCGACGCCGATGCTCGCCTGCGCCGGCTGCTGGAGCACATTGAGGCCGCGCGCATCACCCCGTCGGCACTGGTGTTCACCGGCGACCTCGTCGATGCGGGGGAGCCGGCCGCCTACCGCAAGCTGCGTGTCCTGGTGGAGCCGTTCGCGGCTCGTCTGGGCTGTGAGGTCGTCTGGGTGATGGGCAACCACGACGACCGTGCGGCGATGCGCCGGCATCTGTTGGCCAAGCCCGTCTCAGCGGCCCCGCTGGACCAGATCAATGTGGTTCAGGGCTTGCGCATCGTGTCGCTGGACACCACCGTGCCCGGTCTCCACCACGGCGAGGTGACCGACGCGCAGTTGGCCTGGCTCGCCGACGTACTCGATGAGCCTGCCCCATTCGGGACCGTTCTCGCGATGCACCATCCGCCGCTGCCGGCAGTGGCGGACCTCGCGGTCTCGGTGGAACTGCGTCAGCAACACCGGCTCGCCCCGGTACTTGCCGGCACAGATGTGCGCGCCGTCCTGGCCGGGCACCTGCACTACTCGACATTCGGCACGTTCGCCGGCATCCCGGTCTCGGTGGCCTCGGCCACCTGTTACACCCAGGACCTGGCCGTCGAACCGGGCGCAACCCGTGGTCGGGACGCCGCACAGGCGTTCAACCTGGTGCAGGTCTATCCCGACACGGTGGTGCACTCCGTCGTCCCGATCGACGATGGCCCCTCAGTCGGCGAGATGGTGACCGCGCGGCAGGCCCGGGCACGACTGACCGAGGCCGGAATCGTCATCCCGGAGGCGCTGCGGGTCCCTCGTGCCGATCCGGTGCCTTCCGGAATCCATGCCTGACGCGGTACCCGCGCGAGTCCGGTCGCGCTCTTCGAGTCACGCCGCGGAATACGTCGCGTCCTGTGCTGGGTGAAGCAGGTCGGCTTGGTCGTGCTCCCACGCCGCCGGGGCGGGGAAGTAGTCGGCGAGGAATCCGGACACCGTCGCGACGCGATAGGCCTCGTCGACCTCGGGCTCACTGCCGTCGTTGAGGCAGAAGAAGTCGGCGTCGCGTCGCGTCGCCAGCTCGGTGAGCTGGCGCAGTCCCGCATGGCGGGTCGTGTCGATGTAGCAGGCGCGGGCCGGCTCGTGCGGTGCCGCGCGGCCGGTGAACAACGCGTAGTAGTGGTAGAGGGAGTTGGTGACCGAGATGTCGGTCGCCGACCGGAACCGGCTGGCCTGGGTGGCCGCGAACTCGTCGGCGAACTCGGCCTCCAGTTCGGCCAGCACACTGCGCCGCATCGGGGCGGGCGAGTGTGCCAGGTGCCGGGTGATCACGTATCCGAACCTGTCGGCCAGCAACCGGCGGTTGTTGCGGGCGGCGTTCTCATGACCGCTGCGGCTGGTGTCGACCGGGCCACTGCCGATCCGGATCGACGACTCCACGAACTTGCTGATGCCGGCCGGGGTGAAGAACATCGACGGCGACACCGGACGGCCGAAGAACATGTCGTCGTTGCAGTACAGGAAATGTTCGGTGAGTCCGTCGATGTGGTGCAGCTGGCTTTCCACCGCGTGGGAGTTGAACGTCGGCAGCGCACCCTGGTCGTTGAAGTGCTCGTGGGCACGCACGACGGTGACCTTCGGGTGGTCGGCGGCCAACCAGTCCGGCAGCCGCGAGTCGGTGGCGATGAAGATCCGCCGCACCCAGGGCGCGTTCTGTTCGACCGAGCGCAGGGCGTAACGCAGCTCGTCGATCTGGCGGATCCGCGCCTCGGCACCGTCACTCTCACCCAGCACGGCGTCGACCAGCCACGTGGCCCGGCTCGACCGCAGTGCCGGATCGGTGCCGTCCACCCAGGAGAACACCACGTCGATGTCGAAGCCGACGTCGCCAGTGTGCGGGTCGAACATCCCGACGAGCGTGCGCCACGGCCGGTCGAACAACTCGACAGTGGTCGGTTCCAGGTCCGCGCGGTCGAACTGCTCACGGGTGAGTGAGTTGAGGCGCGGGCAGGTCACGCTGTGCGCATCGATGTCCCACGACTCCAGCTCGATCCACCGGCTGGTGTCCTCGCCGCGACTGCCCCGGACAACACCGGGAGCGATCTGCGCCCAGTCGAAGCCGTCGAAGCGAAGCGCCCGCAGTGCGTCCCTCATCGAGGAGCCGGGAACGGCGACGGCCAGCCTTCCGGCGTGGCGGACCAGCCAGGTCTCGACCCCGGCCATGGCCAGTCGGTCGTGCAGTACACGCAGGTCGGCCACCGTGTCGGGGTGCAGGGACGCGACGGGGCCGATGCGGCGTGCGGTGGTGGCGGTGGTCATGGGGAGGTCCTTCCGGCGGCGAGCCGACGTGTTGGGGGCCAAAGGCGAAAGCCGGAGCCGCGGGCCAGGGCGAACAGTGCTGAAACGTGATCGCGCACGACGTTGTTCGCCGAGTTCACACGGCGATGTGTGGGCGGCGAACAGACGATTCGTCGGGCGGTGAGTGGTCCAGCGTCGCTACGGCAGGACGGGAAAGAACGGGGCTTCCCAACCGGGTCCGGATGCGGACTGTCGTCGGTGATAGGAAGTACCACCTCGGCTGAGACCGAAACGGCAGGGCGTCCCTCTCAACAGAGTTTTGGCACTGGAGAACGTAACCCGCCAAGCGGATAGCCAGCTTGGGCCAACCCTCAATCCGGGAGAGCCTGTCCTGACCTTGAGCGTCTTTCGACGTCATCAGGTCAGCGGCCTGTGTTCGTCCAGGAGCCTCACCTAGCGAGACGCTGACAACGCCAATGATGGCCACAAGGTGTCCAGGAGTCAACACTCAGCATACGCGTCGCAGGACTCCAAGTGGACATCTGCACCGTGGTGCCCCCGTCGGATGGGGCGAGGACCGCTCGCTCGGCGGAGCTTGGCGCTCGCGCCGCTGTTGACCATCGGCCTGGTCACCTCGGCGTGCGCACGATCAGGAGACGACACGATGACAGGCAACTCGGCGATGCTCGGCACGAAGGTCATCCTCTTGGATCAGGAGGCCACCTGCGGGCGTCTTTTGCTTGTGGGATCCGGGGCCTTCGCAAACACCAGTTTCCTTTGCCGGAGAGGCACTATCGCGTATTTCGAGGCGGGATCTACGTCGCTTGCCGCGAAAGCAGCAGGTCAATCCCAGCGCCCAGTCGGCGCCTCGCGGCGTTGTCGGAGGGCCAGGTACAACAGCGGCACCTGACCCTCCTCCCTATGGCGATGCGTCCGCCTGGATCACCGGACTCAAGGGACGAATCTCAGGTGCACGACACTGGTCGGCGGTGAAACTCGAGAAGGCACACGTGTAGCGCTCGGTGTCGAAGCAGTTCGTGCTGATCGCGTCCGAAGCACGAAGTACCCGGTGCGGTGAACCTGCCGGCGGCGTTCTCCCGCTCCGGCAGCCGGTCCAGTGCCGCGACGGCGCCGCGTTCGGCCGGTCGAACCAGCTCATTGGTCTGCATTGTCTTACCCCCTCTGCTTACTGGATCACCCTGTTGCAGGGGCAGTTGTCCGGCTGTCGGCGATCCACAGACGCGGACCGCCGTACCGGAGTCGGACCAGAAAGCTCAGTACACCCGCCAATCCGGTGTTGAAGCCGGCGCTGACCTCGGTGCCGCGTTCGTCCGCCGGTACCTGCCGACCCTGCCTGATCGCGCTGCGCAGCGCGATCAGCTCGGCGACTTCCGTTGCCCGGCAACAACAGTGGTGCGTGGCCGTTGGTCGGTCTCCGCCGCGGCCAGGTCCAGCAGCAACTCGCCGAGGCCGGCAAGCCCATGGCAGGCCATAGTCCCCATCGTCCAACGCGCCCGCCAGGCCGCCTCGGCGGCCTGCTGGTGCATAGTCGAGGAATCGCTGCTCCCGCGTTGCCTGCCACAACTGGGCGAGGAACACCCCCACGCCGACCGATCCATTGCACCAGTAAACGAAGCGGGTGTGGTCGGTCGGACCGCCGGACTACCGGGACGCGGTGTCCGTAGTAGTCGCCACTCGACAGAGCTCGTTGCCGGCTCGGGTCGCCATCTCGATCAGTTCGGTGCGTCCGGTGGCGACGCCGGCCGCCAACAGGAACGCGCCGATGCCGGCTGTGCCGTGGGCGAAACCGTAGAAGGTTTGGCCGGCGGGCGGAGATCGAGGCTGGGATTGATCCGGCTGCGTTGGTTGAGGCGACGAATGAAGCGCACGCGCAGCGGGTGGCGGCTCAGGCCGAGCTGGACAATGCTCCGGCGCCTGGTGTGCTCACCGATGCCGATCTGTACGCGATGATCGACTCATTGGGTGATGTAGGTGCCACACTGACCGAAGCGAAGCCGGTTGCGTTGGGGCGCCTATGCGAAAACGTCCGGCTAGAGATGATCTACCTGCCGGACGAGCACGAGGTCACCGTGGCGATTTTGCCACGTGTGGTTAGCGAGTGTGTCCGAGGCCCGAGTTGACCCAAAACCCCACCTTTGGGTATGTCGCAGACCTGCGGCTTCGTTGATGCGCCCTGGCCGCGGGGTTGTTTGATCGGGATCGGTTCGACCGGTTGACGCCCTTGGGTCTTGTTCTACTGCCAGTTGCAAACACGTCGAATTCGCCGTGTGTCACGTCGGCCTGTTGCCATCGCCGACTGAGGCAGCGTCAGCGGCGCGGAGTCTGGTGTTCGCCTACGGCAGGGTTGTGATTCCGGCCAGGAAGATGTCGACACCGGCGAGGAACTGTTCGCGGTCGTCGTGCTCGCGCAGTCGGGTCGCCGCCGCATGCAGGAACGGGGTACCGGATCGGGCCTGTATGTGATGTTGGGCGAGGACACCCCCACACTCTGATCAATGCCTTCACCGACAGCTGACCTGACCTTCAACCCGTGCGGCGACGTGTGGCCGTCTAAGCCGTCGGCGTGCAAGGCCGATCCTGCGGTGCGGCGCACTACTGCTCGATCAGTTGCGGGCACTGGGGTGAACTGGACCTGGACACGATTGTTGACCGACGGCTGACCTCTCCAGGTCCTTGGTAAACCCCAAGTAACCAGAGCAGACCGACACGACGGCACGTTCGGCCGACTTCCCGAACCAGCTCACGGGTCCTTTTCATGATCTTGACCACGAACGGCACGCAGCGCACTCATGCGCCCGACGGAGTCCACATGGGACGGGGGCCGGTCGCGCCGCGCACCAGCATGGACAGGTCGACTGCATGGGCCATTGCCCGGTATCCGGCGTCGTTGGGATGCAGATGGTCACCGCTGTCGTACTGTGGGTCGTATACCTGCGGATCGGTGGGGTTCGCCACCGCTGCGGCGAAGTCGACCGTGCCGTCGAACTCGCCGCTGTGGAGTATCCAGTCGTTGACCACCTCGCGCGTGTGCTCACCGTTCTGCGACCAGTACAGGGCGCCCTCGAACGGCAGCAAGGTCGCGCCGTAGATGCGCACGCCGGCCGCATGAGCGCGGGCGATCAGCTGCCGGTAGGCCGCAATCAGGTCCTCGGGCGAGAGATGGGGCCGGGTGCCGAGGTCGCTGGCGCCGATGTCGTTGACGCCCTCCAACACGATGACGTCGCGGGCTCCTGGCTGGTCCAGTACGTCGCGGTCGAACCGGGCCAGCGCGCTGACCCCGTCGAGTCCCTCGTCCTGGAGGACCTGGTTGCCGCCGATCCCTTCGTCCACAACCGACAGTGTCTTTCCCTTGCGTGTGTGCAGCATTCTGCCCAGTTCGTCGGGCCAGCGGTCGTTCGCGTTCGTCGCCGAGGTCCAGCCATCGGTGATCGAGTCGCCGAAGGCCACCACCGAACCGATCACCGAGGACGGCGGCTGCACATCGACCCCGTCGAGGAACAGCCAGCAGGGGATCGTGGTCGGGTAGCCGCTCGCATCCTCCGATGTGGACCAGTCACCTGTCTTGGACACGAAGTTGTCCTGCTGCGCCGCGGGGTGCTCGGTGGCCGGACCGCTGAACTGAGGGACATACACGCTGATGGCGAGTTCCTGATGCGCCGTCACGGACATGTCGAGCCAGTCGCTGACCACCGACGACCCTGGCACGATCGTCACCGACCGGCTGCCGCCGAAGGTGAGCACGTGGCTGGACCCGGGCACCACCTGCGCGCCGGAGAGGTCGACGGCGATGGACGCGGCGGGGACGACGAGGTTCGAGGTGCCGAACTGGTTGCTCAACCGCACGCGCACTCTCGCACCGTCGACGCTCGGGTAGACGATGTCGCGCACCGTCTGATCCTGTAGTCCGCCGTCACCGCCCGGGCAGCCGAACAAGGTCTGCCCCTGGACCGGTGCCGTCGCCCAGGTGCCCACGGCCGTGGCCGCGGGCTGGGCGCCGGCCGGCGCGACCGTCGCGAACAACGCGGCGGCGGCCGCACCGGCCACTGCTACCAGCACTGTTCTCACGAGAAGTACTCCTTCGTGACGTTGAGCGCCTCGACTCCGAACAGTGGCCGTCCACCGGGCAGGCATCGCCGCGGCCATGACACGTCGATCTGCCGGCTCTCGCCAGGGAGCAGCCAGAGGTAGTTCTCGCTGTAACGGCTGGGCAGGACCCGGTTCCGGGAGGTGGCGTCGAGCACCGAGACGCGAATCATGGCGGCGACGGTGCCGCCGGAGTTGCGCACTGTCACCGTGGCGCCGTCGCGATCGGCGCGGCTGCCCACCGGACCGGCTGACGCCGTCACTCGGGTGCCTGCCAGGGCGCTGACCGCGCGGACGTCGCTGGCCGTCCGGTAGCGCAGGTAGGTGTTGTCCGATACTGGCTGCTGCCCCGCGTCCAACAGTGACAGGCGCAGCAAATGCGCCGCGGGTAGGTCGGCATCGAACGGCACCGTGAACGAGGCGACGGCCGAAGATGCCGACACGTCGATCTGAGCTTGCCGTTGTGCTCCCAGGGCATTGCCGTTGAGGTCGTACAGGGTGGCCTGGACGGTGGCCGCGCGCAGGTCGTTGGCGGTCTGGTTGACGGCGTGCACCTGCCAGTCGGACAACCGCGCCTGGACGTGCAGTGGCTCGCAGCCCTTGCGCGCGCCGTAGTAGCTGCCGTTCACGTCGAGGTCGTAGTCGTAGGTCTGCCAGGTCGTGCTGTGGTGTGCCGGGTGCGACATCCACAGCAGCACACCCGATGCGTCGTCCCACAGGGCGGCGTTGTACGCCTCGAAGATCGCCCGCATGCTCTCGTAGTTGACGAACTGCGCCTTCGCGCAGAAGTCCTCCAGCGAGTCGGCGGGGCCGAGTCGCTGCTCGATCGCCGCCTGATAGGTCTGCGGCTGCTGTCCGCCCCGGGTGCACCAGTCGTGCAGGTACCAGACGTCGCCGATCGGCCAGGCAGGCGAGTCGGCCGCCAGGTGCCGCATGGTCTCGGCTACCGGTACGGTCGGGATGCCGATCTCGGTGTGGAAGCCGTAGCTGCCGATCGAGTACGTGGCGCCGTCGAAGTACTGGGCGGGCTCGATCCACGAATAGGGTCCGTGCCCGGTGACGATGCCGCCGGCGGAGTTGCCCTGGTAGAGGATCTCCGGCTGGTTCGCCGCGATCAGGGCGCGCAGCCCGGTATCCATGTCGGCGGGCGGGTCGCTCTCGTTGGTGGCGCACCAGACGGCGATGCAGGGATGGTGCCGGTAGCGGATCACGGTGTCCTTGGCGATGTCGAGGAACACCGCGTTGTCCGGCGGAAAGATCGCGTCCCCGGCCCAGAAGTCGTTCCACACCAGGATTCCGTTGACATCGCAGGCGGCGAAGAACTCCTCCCGATTGCTGGACCCGACCCAGTTGCGGATCATGGTGAAGTTCATGTCGCGGTGCATCGCGACGGTGTCGTCCATCCGGTCGGGCAGCACCCGGCGCAGCAACTCGTCGAAACCCCAGTTGCCGCCCCGGCACATCACCCGCACGCCGTTGACGCTGATCTGGAGTTCGGTGCCGGTATTGCTGACCGCTTTCACATCGGTCCAGGTCGACCCGTCGTCGGATACCTGCACGGTGAAGGTCAGCGCGTACGCGGCCTCCCACGTCAGCACCACCTGGTCGAAGGCCAGGGAGGAACCGAGATCGACCTGGATCCACTGGTTGTCGCTGTAGCCGGAGGACCAGCGGGTGTTGTCGTCGCCGTCGACGGCGTTGGCGGGCCCGTCGTTGTCGTTGTCCTGCGAGGACGCCGTGACCGAGTGCTTGAGCGCGAGGTCGGTGCCGGGCCGCGCGCTGTCCAGCACCGACAGCGTCCACAACGAGATACCCCATCCGGTGGCGCGCTTCCCGCCCTGGATCCGGAGGTAACGCGCGGTCTGGGCGGGAAGCTCGACGGTCTGCGGGGCCGAGTGGTCGGTGGCCGGGTTGATCACGATCGGCTGTTCGTAGTGATAGCCGTACTGCCGCAACCCGGTGGAGACCGTGCGGGTGTCGCTGATCGTGTCGCCGATGCGGGCGGTGGTGGTCAGCTCGTGCAGCGCGGGTTCGCCGTAGCCGTTGGGCCACCACAGTTCGGGGCGGCTCAACCGCAGCTGGGGGTACTGCGCGGGGGTGAAGGTGACGTCGGCTGAGGCGCCCGGTGCCAGCGTGGCTGTGGTGTGCACCGTGGCGCCTGCGATCGAGGCTGAGACGGTCGCGGTGCGCTCCTGTGTGGAGGCGTTGCGCACCGGCACGGTCAGGGTCACCTCGGCGATCGAGAGGTCGGGCAGGCCCGGCAGCCGGGTGTCGACGTGCGGATCGCCCAGCACGATGTCACCGGTGGCGCGCAGCCGGACGTGGTTCCAGATACCGGCCGCGCGGTCGCGCACGGCGGGCATCCAGTCCCATCCGCTGATGGAAATGTAGCCGGGCAGGTCCTGCTGTTCGGCGTTGGAGTTCAGCGTGGACACACCGCTTGGCCCCTTGTCGCCGGGGTTGCCCGGGTGCGGCATCGGGTCGATGCGCACCGCCAGTCCCTGTCTGCCGTCGGCGAGCAGCGCGCCGGTGACGTCGAACGCGGCGCGGGCGACGGGGTGGGTGAGTTCTCCGATGACCGTACCGTTGAGCCATACCTGCGCGCGGTGGTCGATGCCGTCGAGCTCCAGCCAAACGCGCCGCGCTGGGCCGGTCGCGAAACCAGTCGGCACGTCGAACGCTCGGTGATACCACCACGAGTGGCGGGAGAGCGCCTCCGGTGCGCGCATGTTGTTGAACCCGATGGTCGGCTCGGGCAGGTGGCCCTGCGCGACCAGCGCGGCGTGCACGGTGCCGGGGACCACTGCGGGCAGCCAGGCCGTGGTGTCCAGCGTCGCCGAGGACAGGGCGGCGCCGTCGGTGGAGCCGGCCCAGTCGTCCATTGTCAGCATCCACCCGGACTCCAGCGCTACCGTCCCGTCCGCGGCGATCCGCAGATTGGGCGCCGGTTGCCGGTGTCTGCCCCAGTCGGTCCATCCGGTGGCGTGCGGGCGTGGCCCCAGGGGGCGCCCGTACACCTGGAAGCCGTTGAGCCCCAATGGGTTGTCGTTGGCGCGTGCGGTCGAGGTCAGCCGAACCCAGCGTGCCGTCACCGGAACGGGCAGGGTGATCGTCTGAGCGCCGCCGGTGCCGGTGCCGGTCTCGTATACCGAGCGCCAGGTCCGGTTGTCGGCGGACACCTCGATGCGGTACGCCAACGCGCAGCTGGACAGGACCTCGAAACCGGTCGTGTTCAGGAACGGGTTGATCCCGGACGCGGGCACGAAGGGCGGATCCGTGGCCATCGCCTCGAACACCAGCCCGATCGTGTCGATCTCGCAGGGCGCCTGGAGGTCCACGGTGATCCACTGCGGGTCACCCGCGACCGCGCGCCAGCCCGAGCCGCGTACCCCGGGAACGGCTAGTCCATCGACGGCGAACTGCGCGGGGACCGGCGCGTAGTCGGTCGAGGACACCGTGACCGGGCGATAGCGGGCCAGGTCGACGTCGACGTCGCCGCCGTCGGCGGCAGGAGCGGAACCGGGTGCGGAAGCGGCGTCCGCCCGACCGCCACCCACCACGGCGGTGAGGCCGACACCGGCCAGCAGGACCACGTTGGCACGCAGGAAGTTGCGCCGGGAGACACTGCCGGCGCTCGGGTCGGTGGGACGGTCGTCGTCGGGCATCGGGAACCTCTCGGGCGGTGGGTGCGGGTCTGCCGGCCGGTCAGCGCGACAGGTGCAGCGCGACGAACCGGGGCCGGTTGCGGTCGATGTCGGCGTAGAGGCCGGACAAGTTCACGTCGTTGGTGTTGTAGGAGATGACCAGTTCACCAGGGCGGCTGATCTCCGGGTGGGCGGCGACGTTGTAGGTGTACATGCCCTGTGCCGCCTCGGGCGCGGTGTAGACCGTCTGCTCGTGGGTGAACGGCCCGGTGGGACTCGGCGCGGTGTACGCGTGGATCGTCGACTCCAGCCCCGACCCGAACGTCGTCAGGAGGTAGGAGTCGCCCTCGCGGGTGACGCCGTAGGAGCTGCCGACGTCGCCGAGGACCCGGGTGGACGACCCCGGGTCGGCTGACCAACCGGTACCCGTCCAGTACCGCCAGGCGGACACGCTGGTCAGCCGGCCCTGGGGCACCCGCGCCAGGTGCAGGTACTTGGTCAGGCCGTCACCCTCGACGCCGTAGATGTAGGTAAACCCGTTGTCGTGGAACAGTTCCACACCCCACTGGACGTTGCCGGTGGTCGGCACCGGGGTCTGCGCACGCAGCCGCATCGTCACCGGGTCCAGCGTCGCGATCTCGGTGGCCACCCACTGGAAGTTGAACGGTGGTGGTGTGTCGGTCGGTTGCTGCTCGAACTCGATGACCTGCAACCCGGCGCCGTCGACGGTGCCGTCGCCGTTCCAGAACCAGTGGTCGTTGAGCTGGGTCGGATCGGCGGGAGTCGGGCCGACCAGTGACTGCGGGTGGCCGTAGCTGCCGGCTGTCACGGTGACCAGCGGCTGCCCGCCCGGCGTGGCCAGCACCGCCGAGTTGTGCGTGAACTTCGCGGTCGTCGGCAGGCCGTCGTCGGCGGTGGTCGGGCCGAAGAACGTGTCGTTGAACAACCACGCGTCCAGACCGGATGGCAGCGGAGTGGAGTAGGTGCCGTCACCGGCGGCCCAGCCGACGCGCGGCTGCTGACCGAAGGACCGCCAGGCGTCGGTGAGCGCGGTGTCGGCAGTGGCCGACACGACGTGGACGGGCGGTAACGCGGCACTGGCGGCGCCGGGCTCGGCAACCGCCAGAGGCGCGACTACGGCAATGGCGATGGCGATGGCGAAACGGTGGCCGATCATGGGAGTCGCTTCCCTTCGAGGTTTCGTCAGCGGTGGTGGCCGAGCAGTTCGACCTCCGAGAGCACGACCGGTGCGGCGGTCGGCGGCGGGGGGAAGTCGATGCGGACGTAGCGGTAGGCGCCGGGGTGCGCGGGGGTGTACACCTCGGTTTGTTGCCGCCAGGCGAACGTCTGGCCGACTTGCTGGTCGAGGACGGTCCAATGGGTGCCGTCGACCGAGCCCCGCACCACCCACGCCGACGGGTCGCCGCCGTCCTTGCTTCCGGCGGTCAGGGTGTACTGCTCGACTGTCTGCGGAGTGTCGAAGGTGTACTGGACCGAGACGGCGGAGGCGGGCAGCGCGAGTTCGGTGGCCGAGGTGTTGTCGAACAGCGGGTCCGCGGACTCGCCGCCGGTCATCGTGGCGCTGCCCCGGCCTGCACCGGTCAGGTCGGCCTGCGGTCCACCCGGAGTGGTCGTCGACAGCGACGGCGGGGCGTCGTTCGGGTGGGTGCCCCAGGCGGAGGGACGTGGCCCCATCGTGAGGTCCAACCGGCCACCCTGGCTCAGCACCCGGCTGTCCAGCCAGGTGCTGGTGGTGGCGCGACCGTTGAGGTTCGCTGCCTGCACGTAGATGTTGCTCGCGGAGTCGCCGTGTGCGGTGATCGTGAACGTCCGGTCGCCGGGCAGGTGCAGGGTCGCCTGCGGGTAGAGGGGTGAGCCGATCTGTAGTGTGGGTGACCCGCTCTGCAACGGGTACAGACCCAGGGCGTTGGTGAGGTAGAACGCCGACATCGACCCGTTGTCCTCATCGCCCGGGTAGCCCTGCCCGATCGCGCTGCCGGTGAACGTGCGCGAGAGCGCCTCCCGGGTGAGTGCCGCGGCCTTGGCGGGCTGGCCGACATAGTCGTACATGTAGGGCACGAACATCGACGGCTGGTCGTTGAACGCCCACTGGCCAAGCCGGTCGTCGCGTGATTCGAACATCTCGTGGTACGGCCCGAACAGGCCGCCGCCGTACTGCGCGGTCTCCGGGGTCGCGAAGAACTCGTCGAGCTTGTGCGCCAGCCCGGCCCGGCCGCCGTAGAGCGCCGCCAGCCCAGCTCCGTCCTCGGGCGCAAGGAACGCGTAGGTCCAGCCGTCACCTTCCGTGTAGTCGTTGGCGTTCCAGTTCAGTGGGTCGTACTGGGCGGCGGTCTCCGCGAACGTGCCGTCGGCGTTCTTCGGCTTGACGAAGCCGGCGGACGGGTCGAATAGCCGCGCGTAGTTCTGCGCGCGATTGCTGAAGTAGGTGTAGTTGGCGCTGTACTCGGCACGGCGCGGGTCGGTGGGGGCGCTCTCGTGCAACAGTTCCAGCGACATCTGGGCGATGCCGTAGTCGTTGACGTAGTCCTCCTCCGACGCCGAGGCACTGGACCCGACCGATGCGGGGGCGTAGCCGAGGAACGTGGTCTGCTGGACGTCCGGCCGCCCGGTGAGGCCGGAGGAGGGCACCATGGCATCCTTCACCGCCGCGTCGTAGGCGGCCGGTACGTCGAAGTCGCGCACGCCCCGCAGGTAGGCGTCGGCGATCGCGACGTCGGAACTGGTGCCGCTGAAACCGAGGTAGCCGGGCGCGGTCCACTGGCCGATCCAGCCACCGTCCTTGTACTGCTGGACGAACCCGTCGATCATCTGCCCGGTCAGCGCCGGATACAGAATCGCGTCGAGCGACCAGGCGCTGCGGTAGGTGTCCCAGAAGCCCTCGTTGGCGTACGGTCTGCCCGCGTCAACCGCCGCTCCGGTTCGGGTCGGTGTGTTCGCGCCGGTGGCGGGGGAGTACGGGCTCGCGTATTCGTAGTCCGGTTTCGTGGCGCTGCCAACGTTCTCGAACAGCTCGTCCGGATAGAGGTTGAGCCGGTACAGGCTCGAGTAGAGCGATACGAGCTGGTCCTGCGTGGCTCCTGCGACGGTGATGACACCGAGTTGCCGGTCCCAGGTGGCCTGGGCCGCGCGCTGGATCTGGTCGAACCCGGCACTGCCGACCTCCAGGTCCAGGTTGTGTTTTGCCTGGTCGACGCTGATGAACGAGGTGGCGATGCGCATCGTGACCGTGCGATCGGAGCCCAGGTCCAGGCTCGCGTACCGGGACACCGCGGCACCACCGCCCCCGGTCAGCGTGCCGGTGGCGGTGATCGGCCGGTCGAGCGTTGCGTAGACGAACATCCTTGGCGCGCCCCAGAACCCGCTGACATCGGAGAATCCGGTGATCACATCGTCCTGCGCGTCCACGGTGACACCGGCGCTGTTGGTGATGTTGTCCAGGATCAGGCTGCTGCCGGTGCCCTGGGGAAAGGTGAAGCGCAGTACCGCCGCGTGGTCGGTGGGGGTCATCTCGGCCCGTAGACCGTTGTCGAACGTGACGCCGTAGTAGTCGGCGCGCGCGGTTTCGTGCGCGTGCTGAAAAGGCAGTTCCCGGGTCGCGCGGTCGGCCGTCGCGGGCATGGTCGACATCGACGGCATCACCTGGAAGGTTTGGTGCTCACCGACCCACGGGCTCGGCTCGTGGCTGACGGAGAACGCCTGGATGGCCGGCTCGCCCGAGGCTGTGTTGTTCTGCGCGTAGGTATAGATGTTGCTGGTGGACCCGGCGTCGGTGACCGGCGTCCAGAAGTTGAAGCCATGCGGCAGCGCGGCGGCCGGGATCGTGGCGCCGCGCGAGTAGTCGCCGCTGCTGTTCGTGCCGCGCGTGGTCACCACGCAGTCGGACAGATGCTGGTCCGCACACGAGCCCGCCGGGGCACGATCGACGGTGATGTCGTCGATCCAGCCACCGAAGTGCGCCGGTCCGGCGGAATAGCTCCAGCCCAGGTCGATGCGCGCGATGGTGCGACCGGCGGCGACAGCACCCACGTCGATGGTCACCTGGTTCCATTGGCGCGAGCTGAGGATCTTGGCGCCGCCTTGCCCGGCGGCCGTCGCGGGCATGCCGTACTGGTCGGTCGGTCGCAGGCCGGATAACCGGCTGCCGTCGGTGAAGACCAGATCCAGTGCGACGTAGGTGCTCGGGTAGCCGAGATCGTTGCCGGTCAGTTCCGGGAAGACGTCGTAGGTGAGCTGGGTGTCGCGCTGCACCGGGACGGAGACGCCGAACAGCTTGTCCGTCGCCGAGCCGCCGTGGGCACCCTGCGCCCAGCCGCCGTAGCGCAGCGCGTGGGTGCCGGTGAAGCCCTGGTTCGGGGTGACGGTCGGCCCGCTCGCCGGGCCATTACCGACGGCGGTCGTCATCGCGGTGGGCGCTGTCGGCGCGGCGGCCAGCACCAGTTCGGCGAGCTGGGTCGAGGCGTCGCCGTGGTTGGCGTTCACGGCCAGCCGGTAGCGCGGATAGGCGGTGTGCGCCGCGACGGTGAACAACCGAGTCTGAGTGCGCTGGCTGAACGTCTGCCCGGTCCGGCTGTCCAGGGTGTGCCAGTTGCTGCCGTCGATCGAGCCTTGCAGCGTCCACCCTGCGGGGTCCCGTGTCGGCGAGTCGCCTGCCGACGTCAACGTGTAGCTCGTGACGTCGGTCGCGGCCGACAGCGTGATGCTGACCGATCCGGCCGCGGCCGGCACCTGCCAGTTCGTGGCCGGATCACCGTCGGTCAGCTTGTCCGCGCCGTGCCCGGCCGGTTCGCTGCCGGTTCCGGTGACGCTGGTGACGGACCCCATCACCGAGCCGGGGAGCACGTCGGCATCCGACCCGACGCCCACGTCGAGCGGCCGGCCGCCGGCATCCTGGTCCGGGGTGCTCTGCCAGTCCGGGGCCGGGTCCCCGCTCTCGAACGAACTGTGGAATCCGGCCGGTCCGGCGTCGGGGGCGGCCGTCGCCCCCGGTGCCGACAATGTGACCGCGGCGACGGCGAATCCGAGGGCGATCACTGCGGTGCGCTGCCTGACGCGATGCTGGATGGCCATGGCTGGCTCCCTCGATGGATCGCCGGGACTCTGGCCGCTATCAGTGCAGTACTGGCTGGTCCAGGTCATTGACAACGTTGACAACGAGCACTGTGTATTCCGTGCAGCAGGTGTTGTCAACGTTGTCAAAACGGGTCGGAACCATCGGCTGAGGGCGTCCTGACTGCGGTGGCCTGCGTCTCAGGTGCTGGAGATGGCCGGGAATTTCTGTCCTGTTGTCGGTCTCACGAGCGTCCGGGCCGCAGGGCGACTCCGGCCCCCTCGCCCGATCCCCGGGTGATCAACGTGACCGGCTGGACGACGCGTCGAGGCGCGTCGGCGTCGCCATCGAGGCGGGCGAACAACAGCTCCGCGGCTCGGCGGCCCAGCTCTTGCGGGTCCTGGCGAACGACGCTGATGCCGAGCGTCCGCACGAGCTCGGAGTCGTCGAACACAACCAACCCGGTCAGCGGGGCGGCGGAGTCGGCCAGGGCGCGCGCGACTCCACCCGCGATGCGCGGGTTGTCGACGAACACCGCCGTCGGGGCGCCGACGGCGGCCATCAGACCGGCCGTGACCGCGTAGGCGCGGTCGGCGTCACCAGCGTCGGTGCGGACCAGGCGCTCGTCCACCACGATGCCCGCGTCCGACAGCGCCGACCGGTAGCCGTCCAGCCGCTGTCGCGCGGTGTAGATCGACGAGTCGTGGCCCACATAGGCGACGGCGCGGTGTCCCCGCGCGAGCAGATGCTCGACCGCTGCCCGAGCGCCCTGGGCGTGGGCACCGAGCACGCAGTCGACGGGCAGCCCGCATGGTGGCCGATCGGCGAACACCATGCGTGTCCCCGCGTCGAGGTCTTTCCGCAGGTAATCGTGTTGCGCGTCGGCGGACGTGACGATCAACCCGTCGAGACGACGGGTCACGAAGGCACCGATCAGTCCTCGCTCACGGACGGGGTCCTCGCCGGAACTGGCCACCAGCATGGAGAAGCCCAGGGCACCGCTCACCGACTCGACCCCGGTCAGCATGGCGGCGTAGAACGGGTCGGCGAGGTCGGCGACGAGCACCCCGATCCCGCCGACCGAGCGATCGCGCCGGCGCAGGCTGGCCGCGTTGGTATTGGGCTGGAAATCCACACGGCGAATCTCGGCCTGCACGCGCTCACGAACGTCGTCACTGATGAACGGGTAGTCGTGCACGACCCGTGAGACCGTCTTGATGCTGACCGCAGCGGCTGCCGCGACGTCACGCATCGTGGGCCGCCCACGAGGCTGCTCGGGTACCGCGTCGTGGTGGTCGGAGTCGCCATCAGGCCAGGGCATGAGAACACTCCGGCTGTCGCGGCACGCTGCGAGCTTACCCGGCGTGGCCGGAATTGCGCGGCGCGAACGAATCTCCCCGCTGAGGGCGAGTGCCGGGAGCTGTTCCTCGCCAGGCCCAGGCTTGCTGTGCGGATGAGCTCAGGACCGCCCGGAGCTGAACCCCTTGGGGCCTCGTCGGAAACCGCGATGCCGGTATGCCGGTTGCTGATGTCCCTTTGTCCGCTCTTCTCGTCTGGTTACCGTCCGATCGTGGTGACCGGATCGCGAGAGGAGCGAAGGTGGCGTATCAGGTCGTGGTCACGCGAGGCTATGCCGAGCCGGACGGAAGCACGGTGTTCGGCGACGCCGGCCTGACCTCGCGGGTGCTCGAGGACGAGGTCGCGGAGTTGCGCGCCGACCACTTGCGCGACGCCGATGCCGTGCTGGTGCTGGGATCCGATCGCGTCACGGCCGCGTCAGTCCCGGAATCCCGCCTACTGCGGCACGTAGCACGCTTCGGCGTCGGTTCGACGCGCTCAATCCGTCGCACAAGATGCTGATGAGCGCGCTCGGCGGGATGAGCGAGTCCGAGCGCCAGCACGTTCAGGCTCGGGTGCGTGCCGCGATGGATGCCCAGGTGGTCAATGAGGGTCGGCATCAGGGTGACCGCGCGCCCTATGGGTACCTCGCTGTGGACGGTGGGCCGCATCCGAACCCGCGCGAGGCGGCGGAGGGCTATCGGCTGCGGGTGCTGGTGATCGACGAGGAAGCGGCCGAGGTGGCTCGGTGGATCTTCGCCGAGTACGCGGACAGCAAGGGCGATCGGGCGATTGCCAACGGGCTCAACCGGGATGGGATTCCGTGCCCACGGCGCATCGGCCCGACCAGAACCGTCATCGGCTGGCGGATGGTTGGCAGGGGAGCACGGTCAGGTCCATTTTGGAGAATCCGCGCTATGCCGGCTATGCCGTGTTTGGGCGGTGGTCCAAGCATGAGGTGCTGCTTGATCCGGACGACGTGGCGGCCGGGCATGTGGTGCGGTTCCGCCGGTCGCAGCCGGAGCGGGTGGTTCGGTCGCGTCGGCGGGACGTCCTCGGCTGGGCCGCGGACCACAATGCACTGATCCTGCCCGCGCATTTCGGTGGGCGCGGTGACGTCGCGGTCGACCGGAAGGGCTCGCGGTTCCGAATCCGTTGACGCACGCGACGGTGCCCGATGTAAGCAGATCGTCGCGGGAAGGCAGGATCTCGTTCACCGAGCTGCCGACTGTCCGAAATAGAGGGACTGGCTATCTGCCTGGCGCCTCACCACTTGCCGCGAAGTCCAATCGCCTGGCCACCGAGACGGCCTGGTCGGCGAACCGTTCGTAGAAGCGGGCCACCAGGGCCAGGCTGGCCGCGGTTTGCGCTCCGTGGGCGAAGTCCCTGTCGCTGATCTGCCTCATCACCCAACTGGTCTCCTTGCTGCACCGACTCGAAGTCGTACTGCATCGGCGCGTCGTGCGCGCCGGTCTGTCCGCGACCCTGGGGGACATGTCGATCGCCGCGGAGCAGTTGCGCCCCGGTTCGGGTGGTGACGTCGTCGTGGTCAATTCGCCGTCGGGCGGGCAAGACGTGCGGCTCCAGATTAGGGGTTGCCTGGACACCGGCCCAGCGGCCGATGACGACGGCGCGCCGTCGATCGGCTCAGCTGCCGGGCAGGTCGCCGAACACGTGTACCGGATGATGCGCGGGTCCACCAATCTGGTCTTCGCCAACTCGCGCAACACGGTCGAAGACATCGCCGCCCGGCTGGTGGACATCGCGGAACGCGAACACTCGCCCAACGAGTTCTGGCCGCATCACGGCAGCCTGGCCAAGGAACTGCGCGAAGACATCGAATCCCTCCTGCGGGATCCGAGCCGACCGGCGACCGCGGTGTGCACCAGCACCCTGGAGATGGGGATCGACATCGGCGATATCGGCCAGGTCGCCCAGGTGGGGCCGCCGCCATCGGTTGCCTCGCTGCGCCAGCGGCTCGGCCGGTCGGGCAGGCGAGGGGAACCATCCGTATTGCGTGTGTACGTCACCGGGCACGAGATCGACGCACGTACCAGACCGATCGACCGGCTAAGGCCTGACCTCGTCCAGACGATCGCCGCAGTCGAACTACTCAGCGAAGGGTGGTATGAGCCACCGGCCACCGGCCGCCTCGACCTGTCCACGCTGGTGCAGCAGTTACTTTCGCTGATCGCTCAGAACGGCGGGGTTCGTCCGGAAGAATCCTTCCGGTTGTTGTGTGGCAAGGGCGGGCCGTTCACGGCGGTGCGCGCCGACCAGTTCGCGCTGATGATCAAGGAGCTCGCTGCCCGGAACGTGCTGATCCAAACCTCCGACCGCACGCTGCTCGCCGGCGTCCGCGGCGACCGGGAAATCAACCACTACTCGTTCTACGCTGCGTTCCGGACAGACGAGGAGTACCGGCTGCTGTGTGGCGACACAACCCTGGGCACGATGCCGATCGGGCAGCCGATGCGCGAGGGGCAACTGCTGCTGTTCGCCGCGCGGCGATGGCGGATCCTGGCTATCCACGACGAGGACAAGGTGATGGAGCTCGCGCCGGCGACCGGCGGAGTACCTGCGATAGCCGGACTGTCGTCCGGACAGGTGCACGCGGTCGTCCGTGCGCGGATGCGGGCCATCCTCGCCGGCGACGAGCAGTTCCGCTATCTCGATCCGGTTGCTGAGCGGATGCTGGTCCAAGCGCGTCAGGCGTACGCCGAGTTGCGACTCGACCAGCGCGCGGTTCTACGCGATGGGGATAGCGTTCTCATCGTGGCTTGGACCGGCGATCGTGAAACCGGCACCCTGGCGCAGTTGCTGATAAGCGAAGGGTTGGACGCCACCGTCGACAGCATGGCGGTGTCCGTCGCCAGCAGCACCGAATCGGAGGTATCGCAAGTGATTCGGACCATCGCGGAACGAGTGCCAGCAGCGGAGATTGAGCTGGCCAAGGCGATCAAGAACAAGGTCATCGCGAAGTACGACGGTTGGCTCGGCGACGAACTGCTCAGCGAGGAGTACGCGACCACGCACCTGGACTGTACGGCCGCGGTTGCGGCCGTACAGCGAATCGTCGATTCCTGACCCGCCGGCTGGCCCCACGGTCCGGCCAGCGATCTCGACGGCGGCGTCATGGCGAGCGATGGTGGTTGTCTCCACAGCACACATCGTTGGCTGACGAGGAGACGATCACCGTGGGCGACACGGCCGGTTCAGGTTTACTGGTGGGTTGGTTGAATGCTCGCAACTCAGCTGACCGACCAGAAACTCCTGCGACGGACAATGATCTTCGGTTCGCGTTTTACGGTCGTACCTCGACGGCCGAGTATCAGGACCCAGCGACCTCGAAGAGTTGGCAGCTGGAGGCCGCACGGGGCCTGATCACCGGCTGCGGCGTGATTGTCGTCGAGTTCTTTGATATCGGTTGTTCGCGCCGCGAGCCCTGGCTGGACCGACCCCAGGCGGCGGCATTGCTGGCCGCGATCGCGCGACCTGACCGGGGATTCGACGCGATCGTGGTGGGCGAGTACGAGCGTGCGTTCGCCGCGGGCCAATTCGACAAGATGGCCGCGCTGTTCGAGCGGCACGGTGTTCAGGTGTGGCTGCCCGAGGCGAACGGGCCGGTCGAGGTCGGCAGTGTGATGCACCAGGCGCTGATGGCGGTGTTGGGTGCCCAGTCACAGCGGGAGGTACTGCGGGCGCGGCACCGCGTGCGAGCGGCCATGGGGCGCCAAGTGGTTGAGCAGGGTCGCTATCTGGGTGGCCGTCCGCCCTACGGTTATCGCCTGGTCGATGCCGGGCCGCATCCGAACCGGGCACACGCCCGGTGGGGTCGGCGGGCACGCCGGTTGGAAGCGGACCCAGCGACCGCACCACATGTGCGATGGATCTTCGCGCAGCGACTGTCCGGCCGAAGCGCGGCCAGCATCGCCCGGGATCTCACCGAGCGCGGCATCGCATGTCCCTCAGGTGCTGATCCATCGCGGAACCGGCACCGGGTGGGTGAGGAGTGGTCGCTGCGGGCGGTGATCGAGATCTTGGGGAATCCTCGCTATACAGGGCGGGAGGTATGGAATCGCACCTCGGTCGACCGCAGCAGACGTCATGCAGCGACTGGTCGGTTTGCGCGTACTCGCACCGAACCGGCCCAGTGGATGGTGTCCGCCGCGGTGACACATCCGGCGCTGGTCTCGGAGGAGGACTTCGTCGCGGCGCAGGCGGTGCGGGTGGCGCGTCCGGCCGCTGACGGCGGTGTTCGTGCCTATCGGTTGGCCGGGTTCGTGTGGTGCGGTGTTTGCGAGCGACGGATGGAGGCACATCGAGTGCATGGTCGCGCGGGGTATCGCTGCCGTCATGGTTATCGCAGTAGTCGTATCCGTCCGGGTGACGCGCCACGGAACGCCTACGCGCGAGAGGATCACTTGGTTGATCGAATCCGGCAGGAACTCGGGAGAACGGCGACCACATTGGCCCTGAGCCGGATGACGTCCTGAGACTGCTCAGAAGCAGGGGCGGGGCGATCATCTGTACCGCGGGCGTGATGACCCTGGTGCTCCACCAATCGCGGTCAGAGAAAGCAGACACCAAGATCAATATCCAGGCCGAACATGACCCGCAACAGATTCCGTTGCTCTAGTAAGCCCCGCCGTGGGGCACTTATGTGTCCGAGTTGACCCATAACCCCACCATGACGTGCGCCGCTGACCTGCAACTCTTGTGATGCCTGTGCTCCCTCGCTGGGCCGGAGCGGCAAAGGGCGCCAGTTCCGGACATCCGAAAGCAGCGGATGGTCAGCGGTGCCCGGCGATATCGGCGGTAGCATTGGCGCCGCGGTGAGCTTTCGCGGTCGAGGTAGCTGGTCATCTCGTTGCTGCCGATGTAGTTAGCTGAGGCCTCCCACCCAATCGCCGCCGCCACCGCCGCTCTCTTCACCTGCGACCGCATCTCCCGTGCCTGACGCCTGTGGCAGTCTGACCTCGGCCGGCGTCACCCGACCGAGTCCACGGTGACCTACGAAGCCGACCGCAACCGCCTGATCGATACCCGGTGGACAGTGCCCTGAGTGAGCAGGCCGACCAGGGCGTTGGACATCTGCCAGCGATCACAAGTTGATGATCGCCCCTACGGGTCCAAACGCGGTTTGGGGCGGGCGAGCAGTGATCAGTGTCCGATGTGCCGCTGTGGATGGTGGCGAGCGAGGTGTCGGCGCAGCGGGTCGAGTCCGTAGTCGCCGCCGTTGGTGGAGCGCACGGCGGTGTGAACGTGGAACGGTTCGGACTGGTCGTTGTCGAGGAAGACGCCTTGGTGGTGATCAAGGCTGACGTCGACGGCCATGGCATAGCGCCGCAGCCCTTCGGCGATGCTTTCTGCCAGCAGCTGTTGTCCTCGATGACGAGCACCTGCAAAAGAACACCTCCGGAAGCGCGTCTCCGCAGCGTAATTGTCCGAGGATAATGGCGCTGTTTCCTGCGCGCTTACGCGTTGCTCGGATACGTAGCTGGTCACCAGGAGGTTTGCCGGGTCGAAGTCTTCGGGCAGGCCCGTCACGGTGATCTGGCGAGTCTCGCCGTCGCGCAGGTCGAGGTAGTTCGCGCTGAAGCGCACGCCGGGAGCGGGGGTGAGAATGCGGGTCAAGTAGTGGTATCCGTGCGCGGTCAACTCGACCGTCGCGGCGCCATCAGTAGTGGATTTCATCGTGGTGTTGATGGTGCCCTGGCCGAATTCGAGATCCTTCAAGGGGGCGAAGAACAGTCGGTTGGGTTCGATTCGGGCGTCCTGGTCGGACACTCGGGCGAACCGGTCGGGGCCGAGGGACACCTGCTCGGCGGTTGCCGTCCAGACCGG
>DASXOJ010000123.1:0-12442 GCA_036494465.1 Pseudonocardiaceae bacterium | reverse complement strand
CCCGGTCAGCTGACGGCGGCTACTTCGCCTCGGACGCCTTCGGCGAGTTCGGCGGCGAGGGCGGTGACGGCGGGGATGCCCTCGTCGACCTTGCTGACGAACGCGGAGCCGACGATGACGACGTCGGCGAAGGAGGCGACTTCGGCGGCTTGGGCGCCGGAGCGGACGCCGAGGCCGACGCCGACGGCGAGTTCGCTGCTGTATTCGCGGATGCGGCCGACGAGGGTCGGCGCGGCGCTGCTGACCGCAGCGCGGGCGCCGGTGACGCCCATGACCGAGGTGGCGTAGACGAATCCGCTGGTCACGGCCAGGGTGGAGACGATGCGTTCCTCGGTGGAGGACGGCGCGAGCAGGAAGATGCGGTCGAGGTCGTGTTCGGTGGACGCGGCCAGCCACTCGTCGGCTTCGTCGGGGACGAGGTCGGGGGTGATGATGCCGAGGCCGCCCGCTGCCGCGAGGTCGCGCGCGAAGCGGTCGACGCCGTAGGCGTAGACGGGGTTCCAGTAGGTCATCACGACCGCCCGGCCGCCGCGCGCGGACACGGATTCGACCAGGCCGAACAGGTCGCGGAGTTTGAAGCCGTTGGCGAGCGCCCTGCCGGACGCGGCCTGGATGGTGGGGCCGTCCAGGACCGGGTCGGAGAACGGGACGCCGATCTCGACGATGTCGCAGCCGCCGTCGACGAGTGCGGCGAACGCCTTGCGGGAGCCGTCCGCGTCGGGGTACCCGGCGGGCAGGTAGCCGGCGAGCGCGGCGCGGGCGTCGTCCCTGGTACCTGCCAGAAAGTCGGAAAGCTGACTCATGCGGTCGGGTCCTTGCGGTGGGTGTGCGTTGCCGAGTCCGGGCTGTTGAGGTTGAACCAGGTGGTCGCGGTGTCCATGTCCTTGTCGCCGCGCCCGGAGAGGCTGACCACGATCAGGCCGTCGGGTCCCAGTTCCTTGCCGATCTCGATGGCACCGGCGAGCGCGTGCGAGGACTCGATTGCGGGGATGATGCCTTCGGTGCGGGACAGCAGCGCGAACGCGTCCATCGCTTCGGCGTCGGTGATCGACCGGTATTCGGCGCGGCCGCTGTCCTTGAGCTGCGAGTGTTCCGGGCCGACGCCGGGGTAGTCCAGGCCCGCCGAGATCGAGTACGCCTCGGTGATCTGGCCGTCCTCGTCCTGGAGCAGGTAGGACCGCGACCCGTGCAGCAGGCCGGGGGTGCCCGCACCGAGCGACGCGCCGTGTTCGCCGGTTTCGATGCCCTTGCCGCCCGGTTCGAAGCCGTAGAGCTTCACCGACGGGTCGTCGATGAACCCGTAGAAGATGCCGATGGCGTTGGACCCGCCACCGACACACGCGCTGACCGCGTCCGGCAGCCGGCCTGCCTGGTCCAGGATCTGGGCGCGGGCCTCGATGCCGATGATGCGGTGGAAGTTGCGCACGATCAGCGGGAACGGGTGCGCGCCAGCCGCGGTACCGAGCAGGTAGTGCGTGTTGTCCACATTGGTCACCCAGTCGCGGAGCGCCTCGTTGATGGCGTCCTTGAGCGTCCGGGACCCCGTCTTGACGGGGATGACCTCGGCGCCGAGCAGCCGCATCCTGGCCACGTTGAGGGCCTGCCGCTCGGTGTCGACCTCGCCCATGTAGACGGTGCAGTCCAGGCCCATCATCGCGGCGATGGTCGCGGTCGCGACGCCGTGCTGACCGGCGCCGGTCTCGGCGATGATCCGGGTCTTGCCCATCTTCTTGGTGAGCAGGCCCTGGCCCAGCACGTTGTTGATCTTGTGCGAACCGGTGTGGTTGAGATCTTCCCGCTTGAGGAAGATCCGCGCTCCACCAGCGTGTTCACTGAACCGCTTGGCTTCGGTCAGCAGCGAGGGCCGACCGGCGTAGTCGCGCAGCAGGCGGTTGAACTCGCCGAGGAACTCCGGATCGATGCGCGCCTTGTCGTACTCGGTGGACAACTCGTCCAGGGCGGCGATCAGCGCCTCCGGCATGAACCGGCCCCCGAACGCGCCGTAGTAGCCGCGCGCGTCCGGGTCATGGTCGTCGGGGTGCTGAGCGTCAGCTTGCTGCTTTTCGGTCACCGGGTCGGCCTCGGGCACGCGGGGTGTGAACCGGCGGTGACCAGTTGCACGACGGCGGTCTTGGGGTCACCGCTGGTGACCAGACCCTCACCGACGAGCACCGCGTCCGCGCCGTATCCCGCGTAGGTCATCAGGTCGGCCGGGCCACGCACGCCCGACTCGGCGATCTTCAACGTCTCGAACGGCAGCCCAGGAGCCAGCCGGCCGAACACTTCCCGGTCCACCTCAAGGGTTTGCAGGTTGCGCGCGTTGATGCCGATCACGCTCGCGCCCGCTTCGAGGGCCCGGTCGGCCTCCTCGGCGGTGTGCACCTCGACCAGCGCGGTCATGCCCAGCGACTCGACCCGGTCGAGCAGCGCGACCAGCGCGTTCTGCTCCAGGGCCGCGACGATCAGCAGCACGAGGTCGGCGCCGTGCAACCGGGCCTCGTGCACCTGGTACGGGCTGACCACGAAGTCCTTGCGCAGCAGCGGAACCGAGGGCACCGCGGCCCGGACCGCGTCGAGATCGGCGAGGGATCCGCCGAACCGCCGCTGTTCGGTCAGCACGCTGATCACCCGGGCGCCCGCGTCCGCGTAGTCCTTGGCCAGCACCGCTGGTTCCGGGATTTCGGCCAGGTCCCCCTTTGACGGGCTACGCCGCTTGACTTCGGCGATGACGCCCACACCAGGGGCGCGCAGCGCGGTCGGCACGTCGACGGCTGGCGTGGCCTTGGCCGCGCGCGCCTTCAGTTCGTCGAATGGCAGTGCTGCCTCGCGGACCGCGAGGTCCTCGCGCACACCTTCGATGATCGACTCGAGAACGTTCACGGCATCACCCGCGAAGCGTATGAAACGCGACTCACGGCACTTCCCCTTCCCGCCAAAATGATGCTAACCCCGCGCAACGAAGAGATTCGGTCCGGGGTCACTCCACGTTCAGCAACGGGAAAATCGGCATTAGTCCCGGGCGGTCGGGTCCTCCCCCTCGGACAGCGCAAGCCAGAGCTCGTCGTCCGGGTCGCGCTTACGTTTGCCACCAGCGGGAGTCTCGTAATTCGCACCCAGTCCAGGGAGGCTTTTCGCACCCCGGACGATCAGCGATCCGGCCCAGCCGACGAGCAGTCCGGCGAGCACCGGCAGCACGTGCGCGAGAATGACTTGCGACAGCGGGTAACCGTTCGGGTGCGGACCGAACACTCCGGCCAATTGGGTGAACGCGACCGCGATCATGCCGAGCCCGGCGAGCACGACGAGTGCGCCGACGACCCGGCGCACCCAGCCCCGGGTGGCCAGCGCGGCGGCGATGGCCGCGATGGACAGCAGGGCGAGCGGGATCAGCGCGGGCGCCTGACTGCCGCCGTCCCGCGCGTCGACCACCTTGCCGTGCAACGGGGTCACCTCGACCGACCAGGCCCAGGCCAGTTTCGACGACGCCCAGAGCAGACCGGCCCCGGCCAACAGTCCGATTATGATCATCCACAGTGGACGTCGACTCGACCTCGGCCGGGTGGCGGCCGGGGCTTCGATGGCCGGTGACTCAGGCACTCGCAGGCTCCTCCCGAACGGCTGCCGCCGGTGACGCCATGGTCGCGGCGGTGGCGATCGCGGAGAGCACCGCGCGCGCCTTGTTCAGCGTTTCCTCGTCCTCGGCGACCGGGTCGGAGTCGGCCACGATCCCGCCACCGGCCTGCACGTACGCCACGCCGTCGCGGATCAGCGCGGTGCGGATGGCGATCGCGGTGTCCGCGTCCCCTGCGAAGTCCAGGTAGCCGACCACACCACCGTAGAGGCCGCGCCGGGTCGGCTCCAGCTCCTCGATCAGCTCCATGGCGCGCGGTTTCGGCGCGCCGGACAGGGTGCCCGCCGGGAAACACGCGGTAACCGCGTCGAACGCGGTGCGGTCCTCGCGCAGCTCACCGGTCACCGTGGACACGATGTGCATGACGTGGCTGTACCGCTCGACCCGGAAGAACTCGACCACTCGCACGGTGCCGGGCTTGCACACCCGGCCCAGGTCGTTGCGGCCGAGGTCGACCAGCATGACGTGCTCGGCGCGCTCCTTGGCGTCCCCGAGCAGGTCCTTCTCCAGCAGCGCGTCTTCCTCGGCGTCGACGCCGCGCCAGCGGGTGCCCGCGATCGGGTGCGTGGTCGCGCGGCCGTCCCGCACCGTGACCAGCGCTTCCGGGCTGGACCCGACGATGTCGAAGCCCTCCAGCCGGAGCAGGTACATGTACGGGCTCGGGTTGGTGGTGCGCAGCACCCGGTAGACGTCCAGGGCGTCGGCCTCGGTGTCGATCTCGAACCGCTGCGAAACCACCACCTGGAAGGCCTCGCCCTCGCGGATGGCGGCCTTGGCGGCGTTGACCGCGGCGTGGTGCTCCTCGGCCGTGCGGCGGCGGCGGAACTCGGGCTTGGGCGCGTTGAACGTGGCGACCGTGGCCGGGGAGGACTGGCAGAGCTGCTCGGTCATCACGCCGAGGCGGCGCACCGCGTCGTCGTAGGCGGCGTCCACCCGTTCCGGGGAGTCGTCCCAGTTGACGGCGTTGGCGATCAGGGTGATCGTGCCCTCGTGATGATCGAGCGCGGCGAGGTCGGTGGCCAGCAGCATGACCATCTCGGGCACCTGGAGGTCATCCTGCGCCAGCTCGGGCAGGCGTTCGAGGCGGCGCACCGCGTCGTAGCCGACGTAGCCGACCATGCCGCCGGTCAACGGGGGCATGCCGGGCAGCGCGTCGGTGTGCAGCGCGCGCACCGTCTCGCGCAGCGCGACCAGCGGATCTCCGCCGGTGGGCAGGCCGACCGGGGGCGTGCCGGTCCAGGTGGCCTCGCCGTCGCGCACGGTCAGCGCGGCGGCGCTGTGCGCGCCAATGAACGACCAGCGCGACCAGGACTGGCCGTTCTCAGCGGACTCCAGCAGGAAGGTGCCCGGGCGGTTCGCGGCGAGCTTGCGGTAGACGCCCAGCGGGGTCTCGTCGTCCGCGAGCAGCCGCCGGATCACCGGAATCACCCTGCGCTGGGTGGCGAGTGCGCGAAACTCTTCGCGGCTCGGGTAGATCGCGCCCATGCCCTGCCCCTTGGGGCGGGCGGTGACGGTGAGGTTGTCGCCGGCCATGGTCTTATTCTGCCCGTCCGGTTTGACCGGCACCGAGCTGGGGCCTATATTCAACCACTGTTGAAATGAGGACGGATGGCCGACCCGAAACCGGCCGCGCGCAGCCGCGGCCGCCGCGGCGCGGGCGCCGACACCAGGGCCGCACTGATCGTCGCGGCCAAGGCGGTCTTCGCCGAATTCGGCTACGACAACGCCACCGTGCGCACGATCGCGGCGCGCGCCGATGTGGATCCGGCCATGGTCAACCACTGGTTCGGCGGCAAGCAGGGCCTGTTCGCCGCGGCCGTGCTTGAACTGCCGATCAGCCCGTTCGACCTGCCCCACCCGTTGCTCGACGGTCCGACCGAGGAACTCGGCGAACGCATGGTGCGCCTGTTTCTCACCGTCTGGGACAGTGATGGCGGTCGGCTGCCCGCACTGGTGCGCAGCGTCACCCAGCAGGAAGCAGCCGCGCACGTCATCCGCGACCTGTTCGTCAAGCAGATCGTGGAACCGATCATCGTCCAGATCGGCTCGGACCAGACCGAGCTGCGCGCGACGCTGTGCGGGTCGCAGATGGTCGGTCTCGGCATGATGCGCTATGTGCTGAAGTTCGAGCCGCTCGCGTCCGCCGAACGGGAAGCGCTGGTCAAGGCGGTCGCGCCGAACCTCCAGCACTACCTCACCGGGTCACTCCAGGGGTAGCAGCACGTCCGCGTCGAAACAGGACCGGTCGCCGGTGTGACAGGCACCGCCGGTCTGCTCGACGCTCATCAGCACGGTGTCGCCGTCGCAGTCCAGCCGCACCTCGCGCACCCGCTGGGTGTGCCCGGAGGTGGCACCCTTGACCCAGAGTTCGTTGCGACTACGGGAAAAGTAGGTGCCCTCGCGGGTTTCCAGAGTGCGGGCGAGCGCCTCGTCGTTCATCCAGGCGACCATCAGCACCTCGCCGGTGCCGTGCGCCTGCGCGACCGCGCACACCAGCCCGTCCGCGTTGCGCTTGAGCTTCGCCGCGATCTTGGGATCCAACTCGGTCATCGGATCACCACTCCCGCCTCGCGCAGTTCGGTTTTGACCTCGCCGATGCGCAACTGGCCGAAGTGGAACACACTGGCCGCGAGCACCGCGTCCGCGCCCGCCGCGACCGCGGGCGGGAAGTGCCCGACCGCGCCGGCGCCGCCGCTGGCGATCAGCGGCACGTCCACCACCGCACGCACCCTGGTGATCAGGTCGATGTCGAACCCGGCCTTGGTGCCGTCCGCGTCCATCGAGTTCAACAGGATCTCGCCGACGCCCAGTTCGGCGCCGCGCGCCGCCCACTCGACCGCATCGATGCCGGTGCCGCGCCGGCCGCCGTGCGTGGTCACCTCGAACCCGGAGGCGGTTGGCTGCTGTCCCTCGGGCACCCGCCGCGCGTCCACCGACAACACGATGCACTGCGCGCCGTAGCGCCGGGACGCCTCGCGCAACAGTCCCGGCCGGTCGATCGCGGCGGTGTTGATACTCACCTTGTCTGCGCCCGCGCGCAGCAACCGGTTGATGTCCTCGACCGAACGCACGCCACCGCCGACGGTCAACGGGATGAACACCGCCTCGGCGGTGCGCGACACCACGTCGTAGGTGGTCTCCCGGTCCGAAGAGGACGCTGTGACGTCCAGGAAGGTCAGTTCGTCCGCGCCTTCGGCGTCGTAGGTGGCGGCGAGTTCGACCGGGTCGCCCGCGTCGCGCAGATCCGCGAAGTTGACGCCCTTCACCACCCGTCCGGCATTGACGTCCAGACAGGGGATGACACGAACCGCGACCGGCATAGCACGAGAATACTGGCTACCGTTGAGCGATGACCGAGCAACTGGATCAGCTCGCGGCAGCCAGGTATCTGCTGCTCACCACGTTCCGCAAGGACGGCACCGCGGTGCCGACGCCGATCTGGTTCGCCAGGGACGGCGAGGCTCTGGTGGTGTGGACGCCGACCACGTCCGGGAAGGTCAAGCGGATCCGGCGGGACGGCGCGGTCAGCGTCGCCGGCTGCGACGCGCGCGGCAAGCGACGCGGCGAGGAGAGCCCGGCGCACGCGCGGCTTCTCGGCGCGGCGGAGACCGAACACGTCCGGTCGCTGATCATCAAGCGATACGGCCTGTTCGCCTGGTTGACGGTGCAGGGCAGCAAGCTGCGCCGGGGTAGCGACGGCACCATCGGCATCGCGATCACGCTCGGGGAGTAGACCGCATCCGGCGCGCGGACACGTCCTCCTCGGCGAGCCTGCGCAATGCGACCAGCAGCGGGTTGCCCAGCAGCGAGCCGAGCACCGCCAGCTCGATCAGCTGCTCGCGGTCCTGCACCTCGGCGAGCATGGCCAGGTCGAGCTCGGCCACGTCGTGCATGGCCTGCGCATACCCGGTCAGCCGGTCCAGCAGCCGGTCGACGCCGAGAGAGCGAATCGTGGCGATCGCCTCGGCCGCGTTGCGCCAGGCCGGATTGTCCCGTTCCAGGTCCCAGCCGAGCCGCTGCACCAACTGGGCCACCTCGGAATCACCCTGGGCCAGGCCGGGGTCGTCGTCGGGCAGCGCGGGCGGGATCGCGATGCGGTTGAGCACCTTGCCGAGCAGCTTGTGCCGGTGCTCCTCGGTCGCGTCGATGGCCGTGAGCGCGTCGCGCACCCCGGCGATGGACAGTCCGGCGACGTCGACCAGGGCCCGGATCAGCTTGAGCCTGCGCACGTGCCGCTCGTCGTACTGGGCCTGGTTGCGGCTGGTCAGCTCGCCCGCCGGGAGCAGGCCGTCGCGCAGGTAGTACTTGATCGTCGGCACGGTGACCCCGGAAACCCGACTCAACTCCGCGATCCGCACCCGGCCCTCCCGTTCTGTCACCCCGTCCCGCTCATCCAACCCGACGCTTGCCGCGCGTGCTCCGCCCGGCTAACCTCAGAGTAGATAGCAATACTATCCGTTATCCATTCCAGGGGGATCTTCATGTCGACCATCAACAGACGATCCGTGCTCAAACTCGGCGCGCTCGGCGGAGCCGCGGCAGCCGTCGGCCTGCCTGCCGTCTCGTGGGCGGACCCGAACCCGAACGCGACCCTCCCCACCTACCTGACCGGCGTGTACGCGCCCGTCCCCGACGAGATCAGCGCGCAGCACCTCACCGTCGAGGGGCACATCCCACCGGAACTGCGCGGTCGCTACTTCCGCAACGGCCCCAACCCCGCGCCCGGCGTCGACCCCGGCCTGTGGTGGTCGGGCGCGGGCATGGTGCACGGCATCCGCATCGCGAACGGCCGAGCCGAGTGGTACCGCAACCGCTGGACGAAAACCCAGCCGCTGCCCCGCGACATCCACGGTGGCGAGGCGAACACCAGCATCAAGCACCACGCGGGCAAGATCATGGCGCTCTACGAGACCGCGCTGCCCTACCAGATCACCCCGGACCTGGACACGGTCGGCCCGATGGATTTCGGCGGCAAACTCACCACCGCGTTCACCGCGCACCCGAAAACCGATCCGCACACCGGCGAGATGCACTTCTTCGGGTATGCGACGACCCCACCCTTCGCCACCTACCACCGGCTTTCCGCGCAGGGCGAACTGATCCGCAGCGTGCCGATCGACCTGCCGGAGCCGGTCATGATGCACGACTTCGCGATCACCGAGCACTTCGTGCTGTGGCTGGACTTCCCGATCGTCTGGGACGTGGCATCGCGCCAGCGCGGCTTCCCGGACTGGAGCGACACGCACCAGGCGCGGATCGGCGTGCTGCCCAAGGACGGCACCAGCGCCGATATTCGTTGGTACCCGGTGCATCCGCGCTGGGGCTGGCACGTCGGCAACGCCTATGAGGACCGCGCGGGCCGGATCGTGCTGCACGCGACCAGTGGCGACGCGGCGGACTGGGCGGCGACCACGAAGATCTTCGAGGGCACGCCCGGCGGACGCGCCAAGGGCAGGCTCTACGAGTGGGCGCTCGATCCGCGCACCGGCCGGGTGAGCGAGCGGTTCCTGTCCGATGTGGTCACCGAGTTCCCGACCATCAACGACACCCGCACTGGCGACCCGAACCGCTACGTCTACAGCCCGACCACCCCGCTGGATCCGACCCCGCACAACCGGATCGTCAAGAACGACATCGTGACCGGCGCGGAAACCGCGCACTACCTTGGCGCGGGCCAGGTCTCCGGCGAAGCGGTGTTCGTGCCGGCGCATCGTCCGTCCCGTGAGGACGATGGCTGGCTGATCTCCATCGTGCACGACCTGACTCGACCGGCCGCCGCCCTGGTCGTCCTGGACGCGTCGGCCCCAGCTGCCCGGCCGGTCGCGACCGTGCACCTACCGCGCCAGGTCCCCTTCGGCTACCACGGCGAATGGATCGACGACGCGGCGATCGGCCTCAGCTGACCGCCGCCAACGCCTCCGGCAACGTGAACGCGCCCTGGTAGAGCGCGGTGCCGATGATGGCTCCTTCGACCCCGTCCGGCACCAGCTCGGCCAGCGCGATCAGGTCATCCACAGTGGACACGCCGCCGGAGGCGATCAGCGCGGCGTCGGTCCGTTCGCAGATGTCGCGCAACAGAGCGACATTCGGCCCCTGCAACATGCCGTCCTTGCCGACGTCGGTGATCACGTACCGGGCGCAGCCATCGCGGTCCAGCCGATCCAGCGCCTCCCACAGGTCTCCCCCGTCGGACACCCAGCCGCGCGCGGCCAACCGGTGTCCGGCGGCGGAGATCTTCACGTCCAGCGCGATCGCGATCTTTTCGCCGTACTCGGCAATGGCCTTCGCGCACCAGGCGGGATTCTCCACCGCCGCCGTGCCCACGTTCACCCGCGCGCACCCGGTGGACAGCGCGGCGGCAAGGGAGTCGTCGTCACGGATGCCACCGGTCAGCTCCACCGCGATGTCCAGCTTGCCGACCACCTCGGTGATCAGCTCCCGGTTGTTCCCGCGCCCGAACGCCGCGTCCAGGTCGACCAGGTGCAGCCACTGCGCGCCATCGGCCTGCCAGTTCAACGCGGCGGCCAGCGGGTCGCCGTACTCCTTGCCGGAGCCCGCGATGCCCTGCACGAGTTGCACGGCCTTGCCGCCGACGATGTCGACAGCGGGCAATAGGGTGAAATCCACCCGCACACCCTAACCGTTCACCTGGTGACCGCGGTCAGCCAGTTCTCCAGCAACGTCGCTCCGGCATCGCCCGACTTCTCCGGGTGAAACTGGGTCGCCATCAGCGCCCCGTTCTCCACCGCCGCCACGAAATCCTCGCCATGATGCGCCCAGGTGACCAGCGGCGCCGCGATCGTCGCGCTGGGCTCCAGCGTCCACTCGCGAACACCGAACGAGTGTACGAAGTAGAAGCGGGTATCCGCGTCAAGTCCGGCGAACAGGACAGAGTCGCTGGGTGCGCGCACCGTGTTCCAGCCCATATGCGGCAACACGTCGGCCTTCAGCTGCTCGACCGTGCCCGGCCACTCGGCGCAGCCCTCCGACTCGATCCCGTGCTCGACCCCGCGCTCGAAGAGCACCTGCATGCCGACGCAGATGCCCAGCACCGGACGTCCGCCTGCCAGCCTGCGGCCGATGAGCCGCTGGCCGCGCACCTCGGTGATGCCCGCCATGCACGCGGCGAACGCGCCCACGCCCGGCACGACCAGCGCGTCGGCCTCCAGCGCGGTATGGAAGTCCGAGGAGACCTCGACATCGGCGCCGACCCGGCGCAGGGCGCGCTCGGCGGAGCGGAGGTTGCCGGACCCGTAGTCCAGTACGACGACGCGAGACACCTGCACAGACTACCGATCCTCGGCCGAGTTCCCGAATGTGGCGCAGCAGACACCCCGACCGGGAAATGTTCTCCGGAGTCCCGTGTTGATCCCTAATGGATTCCGGGACAGCAACTGGAACCCAGAAAGGGCCGCCCAGACGCACAATTCGCGCCTGCCCGACTCATCCATTAACTATGCACACCGCGCAAGTAGCGGTGCTGATGGAGGTGTTGGTGCCATGTCGCTGAGCACTCGCTACGGCGTTGACGTTCTCGGCATTGTCGCTGGTGGTTTTCTCGCGGTCGCCGCGGTCGCATTCTCGGCCACGATCGCGGGATGGGTCGGTTTCGGAGTTTTCACGGGGTTGACGCTGCTCGGCGCGATTGGCGCGATCTTCGCCAACCGTGGCTCGGCACGGATCGGGCACGGCGTGCTCGGCCTGGTCAGCCTCTGGGCATTGATCGCGGCGCTCACGTTCACCGGCCCGGCCATGGTCGCGCTGATCTTCGCGGACGCCCTGGCCGTCGCACTGGTCGCGCTGGTCGACCTGACCGCGCACGAGCTCACCACCGAGCGGGTGGTGCACCAACTGGAAGTGCACCAGCCGACCGCGGTGAACACCGTGAACACGGCAGCCTGATCAATTCCCGCTTCGCAATCAGGGGCGCACCGGAATTCACCGGTGCGCCCCTTGCCGTTTCCATTGTTGTCCGACATTGTCCAACATTGTCCGAACCGGTTCTGTTTATCGGCTTGCTCAGTGTTTGCTGATCCAATGAGACATTTTCGAAGACAGGCCATTGCGGTTCGGCCAGCCAGTACGAGGCGGTCACCTGGAGCACGCCGGGCGCCATCAGCGCGCTCGGCCAGTTGCCGGGCGGCGCCGACAGCAGCGCCGAGGGCCTCAACGACAACGGCGCGATCGTGGGCACCGACCGCCTCGCCTCCGGTTTCGCCGTCGCCGTCTGCTGGCACTGACCAGTCACGCGGTCGGTGTTAGCACCCTAATGCGGGTTAGTCCCCTAACACCGACCGCGCGTCCAACGCCATCGGGTTCGACCGCATCGCGTCGTTCTGGTCGGCGAGTTGCCGCGCAAACGGCGTCAACAACTCGGCGAGCCGCGCGGTCGGCGCCGTGCCCAGCTCGCGCCACGGGCGGATCGCGGCCTGGTCGGTGCGTTCCTCCACCCAGCGCCGCAGCTCAACGCCCGCGAGGGTGAGTTTCGTGTCGTCGGCGAGCAGGCCGCGATCGCGCAGTCGCGCCACGCCCGCCGCCCAGTCCGCCTCCGGCCAGCCGCGCGCGGCGCGCAGATAGGCCGGGTCGAGGTCGCGCTCGGCGCCGAAGGTGATCAGCGTCTCGACCGGGTCGAGGTCGGCGGCCACCAGTGCGGCGACGTGACCGTCCCCGCGCGACTCGCGCAGCAGGGTCGTGGCCTGCCACAGCGCCAGGTGCGGTTGTTCCGGGAACGGGATCGCGGCGTTCGCGACCGCCATCGGCCGCCCCTCGACCGGCACGAACCCGGCGGCGCGCACCGCGAGTTCCGCCGCT
>DASXOJ010000122.1:0-15784 GCA_036494465.1 Pseudonocardiaceae bacterium | reverse complement strand
CGATCCACCCATCAGTTGTGGACCCTCGGCGTTGCGGCCGTGGTCGCGCTCGACCAGGACGCGATGCCCGTCCCGATCGGGCCGGTCAAAGCGGCGCTCATGGCGCGCAGCGCGATCACCAGGTCCGAGCGGTCGCCGGTTGTCCGGCGGGCCGTCGGCCACCGGGAAGTTGTCGATCAACGCCGCCAGCACCAGGTCGACGCGGCTGGGCCAGCCCGGTACAGCGATGCCTTCCTGGTGCGCGTCCGCTGGGCGATCAGCTCCATTGGCAGCCGCTGACAGCCGCGCTCGGCCAGCTCGTCCAGCGCGGCGGCGAAGATCGCGCGGTTGAACTCCTCGCAGCGGTGGCGCAGGGCCTTGCGGTGGTCGGTCTGGCCCAACGCATTTCCTAGGTCGCAAGTGATCGGCTCAGTGCCGAGCGTCCCTCCATGAGGGACTGTTCGGTCGATGCCAGTGACGCCCAACGTTGTCACACTGCTATCGTTTGCGCTGGTCAGATACCTTACGGTGGGCACAGCTGGGATCGAACCAGCGACATCCTGCTTGTAAGGCAGGCGCTCTCCCGCTGAGCTATGCGCCCTGAGGTCGGACCGCCACGTGAGGAAGCGGCGGACCGACTTTACCGCAGTTGGTTGCCTGGATCAGGCGAGTTCCGCGATGGCCTTCTTCCACGCGTTCTGGTCGCGTGCTTCGCCGGGGCCGTTGATCTCGGCGAAGCGGACGACGCCGTCGGCGTCGATGAGGAAGGTGCCTCGGTTGGCCATGCCGGACGCCTCGTTGAAGGTGCCGTAGGCCTGGGCGACCTCGCCGTGCGGCCAGAAGTCGGAGAGCAGCGGGAACGTGTAGCCCTGCTGCTCGGCCCAGGCTTTCAGGCTGAACGGCGCGTCGACCGAGATGCCGACGACCTGGACCTTGTCGTTCTGGAACTCGGTGATCTCGTCGCGGACCTGGCACAGCTCACCCGTGCAGATGCCGCTGAACGCGAACGGGAAGAAGACCAGAAGGACGTTCTTGCCGTCGCTGCGCAGCGACTCCAGGGAGGTTTTCTCCTTGTTGGAGTCGCTGAGTGTGAAGTCCGGGGCCTTAGAGCCGACCTCGACCGTCATGGTTGCGGACCCTCCTGCCGTGCGCCGTCGCCATTGTTTGCTCATCGCAAAGGTTGCCCCCGGAGCTTAGTGGCTTGGACGCAGGGCAGGTCGGGTCCGCTCGGCTTACACGAGGTGGCTCAGATCACTTGCGCGTCTTGGCCGACTTCGGTGACACCAGTCTGGTCCCGTTCCAATCCGGGCCGACGCTGATGTTCGACGTCTGGGCGAGGCCCGCGGTCGGGACCGCTTCGGCGATGTCGCTGGGCTCGACGTGTCCGTCCCGGCCGGACTTGGGCGTGAGTACCCAGATCACGCCGCTCTCGGCGATGGGACTCGTCGCGTCCATCAGGGCATCGACGAGATCACCGTCGTCCTCGCGCCACCACATCAAGATCACGTCGAGGACCTCGTCGGTATCCTCGTCGAGCATCTCGCTTCCGATGCGCTCCTCGACGGCGGCACGTACGTCGTCATCGACGTCCTCGTCCCAACCGAACTCCGCTACTACATTGCCCGGCTCGATTCCGAGCCTCTCGGCGATACCGGCCTTGCCGGCATCTTCCGCGGCGACCACGGCTTGTCTCTCCTCCAACTACGCCAGTGCGGTAGCTCTCGCCTGTCGGCGGGCCACCGCACGTTTGATTTTCCTACACCGTTGCCGGTTAGCGAACACTGCACGACGCCGTTGCGCAACCGTTCTAAGCAGGACACGCCGGTAAGGAGTCGGCAAAGATACGCTTTCGCGACGATACGGCCGCTGATCTGGACCGAAAGTGACCCGAAAGAGGCCAACGGGTGATGGGCTGACTGACACCGGGTACGTGAACATCTGAGCACGATGCGGTGTCCGGGCACGGGGGCCTACCCCCTAGGGTAGCGGCGCCTACCTGCGCGGGTTCGGGGTGTCAGGAACGATACAGCGGCTACTCGCGGGTAGCTGTCCGTGGAGCGCATAGTGTGGCAGGGCAAATAGATGGGCGACGTTGCCGGTGATCGGCCGACGTCGCGTGGAGCAAACCAGGCGAGGAGATCCCTTGGCCCCGCAGAACAGCCGAGGCGACGGTTCCGGCACGCCGGCGCGAGTACGCGTCATCCGGGACGGATCGGCAACGCATCTGCCTGACATCGACCCTGCCGAAACCGGCGAGTGGCTGGAGTCGTTCGACGCCGTATTGGACGCGGCAGGCAAGCAGCGAGCGCGGTACCTGATGCTGCGGCTGATGGAGCGGGCACGTGAGCGGCGCGTTGCCGTACCGGCCCTGACCAGCACCGACTACGTGAACACGATCCCGCCGGAGCAGGAACCGTGGTTCCCCGGCGATGAGGAGGTCGAGCGCCGCTACCGGGCGTGGATCCGGTGGAACGCGGCCATGACCGTGCACCGCGCGCAGCGCCCCGGGGTGGGTGTCGGTGGTCACATCTCGACGTACGCGTCCTCGGCGACGCTGTACGAGGTGGGCTTCAACTGGTTCTTCCGCGGCAAGGACCACCCGGGCGGCGGCGACCAGATCTACATCCAGGGGCACGCGTCTCCTGGCATCTACGCCCGCGCGTTCCTGGAGGGGCGGCTGTCCGCGAGCCAGCTGGACGGGTTCCGGCAGGAGTACTCGCACGCGGGCCCGGGCGGCGGTCTGCCGTCTTACCCGCACCCGCGCCTGATGCCGGACTTCTGGGAGTTCCCGACGGTGTCCATGGGCCTCGGCCCGATGAACGCCATCTACCAGGCGCGGTTCAACCGCTATCTGCACGACCGCGGCATGGCGGACACCTCGCAGCAGCACGTGTGGGCGTTCCTGGGCGACGGCGAGATGGACGAGGCGGAGTCGCGCGGCCTGGTGCACGTGGCCGCGAACGAGGGCCTGGACAACCTGACCTTCGTCATCAACTGCAACCTGCAGCGCCTGGACGGGCCGGTGCGCGGTAACGGCAAGATCATCCAGGAGCTGGAGTCGTTCTTCCACGGCGCGGGCTGGAACGTGATCAAGGCCGTCTGGGGTCGTGAGTGGGACCCGCTGCTGGCCGCGGACCGCGACGGCGCGCTGATCAACCTGATGAACACCACGCTGGACGGCGACTACCAGACCTACAAGGCCAACGACGGCGCCTACGTGCGTGAGCACTTCTTCGGCCGGGACCCCCGGACGAAGGAAATGGTCGCGAACATGAGCGACCAGGAGATCTGGAACCTCAAGCGCGGTGGCCACGACTACCGCAAGATCTTCGCCGCCTACCAGGCCGCGTTGGAACACCACGGTCAGCCGACGGTGATCCTTGCGAAGACGATCAAGGGTTACGGTCTCGGCCCGCACTTCGCTGGGCGCAACGCGACCCACCAGATGAAGAAGATGACGCTGGAGGACCTCAAGCTCTTCCGGGACGAGATGCACATCCCGATCTCGGACAAGGAGCTGGAGGCGAACCCGTATCTGCCGCCGTACTACCACCCTGGTCAGGACAGCACCGACATCCAGTACCTGATGGAGCGGCGACGTCGGCTGGGCGGGTTCCTGCCGGAGCGGCGGGCCAAGTCCAAGGCGCTGGTGCTGCCGGGCGACAAGGTCTACGACGTGATCCGCAGGGGTTCGGGCAAGCAGGAGGTCGCCACCACGATGGCGTTCGTCCGGCTGGTCCGCGACCTGGCCAAGGACCCGGGCATCGGCGCGCGCGTGGTGCCGATCATCCCGGACGAGGCCAGGACGTTCGGCATGGACTCGATGTTCCCGACGCAGAAGATCTACAACCCGCACGGCCAGCTCTACACCTCCGTGGACGCGCAGCTGATGCTGGCGTACAAGGAGAGCGTGCAGGGTCAGATCCTGCACGAGGGCATCAACGAGGCCGGGTCGACGGCGTCGTTCACGGCGGCGGGTACGTCCTACGCGACGCACGGCGAGCCGATGATCCCGATCTACATCTTCTACTCGATGTTCGGGTTCCAGCGGACCGGCGACGGTCTGTGGGCGGCGGGCGACCAGATGGCGCGCGGGTTCGTGCTGGGTGCCACGGCCGGCCGGACCACGTTGACAGGTGAGGGTCTGCAGCACGCGGACGGGCATTCGCTGCTGCTGGCGGCGACGAACCCGGCGGTGGTGTCCTACGACGCGGCGTGGTCCTTCGAGATCGCGCACATCGTCAAGGACGGTCTGCGCCGGATGTACGGCGAGCAGTCGGAGAACGTCTTCTACTACCTGACGGTCTATAACGAGCCGTACGTGCAGCCTGCCGAGCCGGAGAACCTGGACGTCGAGGGCCTGTTGCGCGGTCTGTACCGCTATGCAGAGGCACCTGCCGGCGACGGGCCACGGGCACAGATCCTGGTTTCCGGCGTGACCATGCCGGATGCGCTGCGGGCCCAGGAGATGCTGCGCGAGGAGTGGGGCGTGCGGGCCGACGTGTGGTCGGCGACGTCCTGGGCGGAGCTGCGGCGCGACGCGGTCGAGGTCGACCGGTTCAATCTGCTGCACCCGCAGGCCGAGCCGCGCGTGCCGTACGTGACCGAGGTGCTGAACCAGACCGACGGCCCCGTGCTCGCGGTGTCGGACTGGATGCGCGCGGTGCCGGACCTGATCCGGCCGTGGGTGCCGGGCCAGATGGTCACGCTGGGCACGGACGGGTTCGGTTTCTCCGACACCCGCCCTGCGGCTCGTCGGCACTTCCTGGTCGACGCCCAGTCGATCACGGTGGGCGTGCTGGCGGCGCTGGCCAAGCGCGGCGAGGTCGCGCAGGAGAAGGTCGTCGAGGCGGCTGCCAAGTACAAGTTGGACGATCCGCAGGCCGCCGGTCCGCAGACCTCCGATTCGGGTGCTGCCTGAGATAGCTGAGCATTTGGGCGCCCTTCCCGGGATTTTCCGGGGAGGGCGCCTTCTTGTGTGTCCCTATGCGTCGAGGATGCGGGCTGGGTCCAGTTCGATGTCGCGCAGGACGATGCGGCTGCGGAGTTCGCGGGCGCCGTGTTCGCGTTTGATCAGTTCGACGACGAACTCCAGTTCGGGCGGGTCGACGCAGGCGATGTCGAGCAGGTAGTCGTAGTCGCCGGTGATGTGCGCGGCGGCGATCACCTGCGGGACGGTGCGCAGGCCGCGTTCGAAGTCGGCGCCGCTGACGCCGTCGCGCAGCCGTACGTCGGTCAGCGCGCGCAGGGTGCGGCCGAGCACGCGCGGGTCGAGTTGGGCGTGGTAGCCGCGCAGCAGGCCGGTCTCCTTCAGTCTGCGGATCCGCTCGGCGACCGCGTTGGCGGAGAGGCGGACGGTTCTGGCGAGTTCCTGGTAGGTCATCCGGCCGTCGTGCACCAGGGCGGTGAGGAGGTCGCGGTCGATGGCGTCCATGGATGCCTATTCTACTGCGGGATTCTCCGCCGATACCTCTGTTGATCTCTGATTCCGCTGCCTGAGTGGCCGAGGCGCCGCGATTTTGGGGCCAATCGCGGCTGGAATGCTGCGAGGGTCGAAGGGTGGTTGCGAATCCTGCGATGTTCCTGCTCTCCCCCATCCTGATCGGCACGGTCACCTGGTCGCAGCGGCGTTTCGGCAGCGCGGTCGGTGGATTGCTGGCCGCGTTGCCGTTGACGTCCGGCCCGGCGATCTTGCTGGTGGCGCTCTCGCACGGGCCCGGGTTGGCGGCGTCGACCGCCGCGAACTCCTTCCCCGGGTTGCTGGTGGCGGCCGGGTTCGACCTCGGGTACGCGGTGGCCGCGATGCGGGGATCGTGGGTGGCGGCGTTGTCGACCGGGGTCGGGGCTTATGTGCTGTTGGGGGTCGCGTTCCACGTGGTCGCGCTGCCGCCGGTGGTAGGGGCGCTGGTCGCGCTGGGCGGGATCGGTCTGATGGTGTGGTGCTGGCCGACGGGGGCGGGACCGGCCCGGCGCGCGGCCGTGCCACCGAGGTGGGATCTGCCCGCGCGGATGGTGATCGCGGGCTCGGTCACCGCGACGGTCACCGAGGTCGCGCCGATGCTCGGCGGGCAGTTGACCGGGTTGCTCAGCCAGTTGCCGATTCTCGGCGCGACCATGGCGGTGTGCACGCATCGGCAGTCCGGGCCATCCGGCGCTGCGGAGTTTCTGCGCACGGTGGTGCGGGGATTGCCGTGTTGCGTGGTGTTCTACGGGTGTCTCGCCCTCGCCCTCCCCCATTTCGGGGTCGGGCTCGCGTTCGTGCTGGCGTCAGTGCTGGCTTTGGGGGTGCAGGTCGGGTGCTACCTGTGGCCGCGTTTCTCGACGGGCGGTGCGGGCCCAGTCGAGCCAGCCGCGCACGACGAGCACCGCGAAGACCACGTAGACGGCGGCGCTGAAGTACAGGTGCGAGCTGATCTGCAACGGGACCCCGACCGCGTCGACCAGCAGCCAGACCACCCAGAACTCGACCAGGCCGAGGCCCTGACCGGCGAAGGCGACCACGGTGCCGACGAAGATCCACGCGTCCGGCCAGGGCGCCCAGGAGGCGTGCAGGCCGGTCAGCAGCAGCGCCATGCCCACGGTGCCCAGGATCAGCACGGCGAGCAGGACGAGGCGCTCACGGGTGGTGGCTTTGCGCACGACCAGGCCGTAGATGGGGTCGCGCTGCTTGGTGCGGCTCCACGCCCACCAGCCGTAGACGGAGATGGCGAAGATGACGACCTGCCGACTGGCCAGTCCGCCAAGGTCGGCGGTGGTGTAGACGGCGAAGAGCAGCACGGTGGCGCCGAGTTGGACCGGCCACGCCAAGAGGGTGCGGCGTTTGGCCAGGAAGACGACGGCGAGTGCGCAGATCTGGCCGAAGAACTCGGCCCACGAGACTTTCTCCCCCAACAACGTAAAACCGTTGTTCAGCAACACGTTCACGGCGTGGCCCTTCCGCGTGCGCCCCTCTCATCCGGACTGTGACCGTCGGCACCGGAGTCTCACCGGTTCGGCCGGCCACAGGTGTGGCCGGTTCGCGGGCTATACCGCCGGTTCAGATTTTCACTGACCCCGGAGCGCACTTCAGACCAATCAACATGCCACGCACAGGCCGTATTCCTCGGCGAATGTGACCAACAAAACGGGAGGTCTGCTCGGCACGCAGAGCGCCGAGCAGACCTCTCTCCCCGGTCCCCACCGGTGAATTCCACTATGGACTGATCTTGGCCCGCTCGCCAGACACGGACTCACGTTTCGCCCGATCGAATGATCAGTTGGCCCATTCGGTGCGCAGCACGCCGAACACGATCGCGTCGTGCACGCCGCCGGGCCAGCGCCGTGCTTGGCGGAACACGGCTTCCTGGGTGAAGCCGAGTTTGTGGCCGATCGCGATCATGCCGGGGTTGCCCGAGTAGGTGGCGAAGTCCAGGCGCAGCGCGTCGGTGGTGTCGAACAGGTAGCTGGTCCAGAGCTTCAGTGCCTCGGAGCCGTTGCCGTGGCCCCACTCAGCCTCGTCGTAGATCGCCAGACCCATGCGGCGCCAGTCGGTGTGCTGGTCTTCCCAGTACCAGTTGACCTGGCCGAGCAGCCGGTCGCTGCCGGTCGCGGCGATCGCGAGGCTGTCCCTGGGGTTGGGCAGGACGTCCTCGGGGATGGTGGCCAGCGCGGTGAACCTGCTGAGTTGACCGGCGACGTCGCGGGGCGTCGGCCTGCCGAAGTAGGGGCCGTCGGTGTCGTGCCAGGGTTGCTCGGGCGCGAGCCAGTGCCGCAGCGGTGGCAGGTCGTCGACGGACCAGTCCCGCAGCGTGATCAGCCGACCGGGCAGCCGCACCACATGCGCATCGTGCCAGAAGAACTCGTGTAATCCTTGGGACATGAGCAGCAACGGAGCCGCTATCCAAGGACCGCTGTCCCGGGGCACGTTGCAGGCGATCGAGCGGGCCTCGGGCAAGCTCGCCGCGGCCAGCCTGTCGTCGATGGAAGCACGGATGCCGTGGTTCGCGAAGATGCCAGCGGACCGGCGCGCGAGCGTGTTGTTGATCGTGCAGACCGGGGTGGCTGGGTTCGTCGAGTGGTTCCACGATCCGCAGACCGCGTTCCGGCTGTCGGTCGACGCGTTCCGCACCGCACCGCGCGACCTGTACCGGTCGATGAACCTGCGGCACACGGTCGAACTGGTCCGGGTCGCGCTGGAGGTGCTCGAACGCGAAGTGCCGGAGTTGGCGGCGGACGAGCGGGAGCGGGCGCTGCTGACCGAGGCGATTCTGCGCTACGGCCGGGAGATCGCGTTCGCGGCGGCGACGACCTACGCGGGCGCTGCCGAGGCGCGCGGTGCGTGGGACGCGCGGCTGGAGGCGCTGGTCGTGGACGGCGTCATTCGTGGCGACGCCGAGGAGTCGCTGCTCTCGCGTGCCGCCGCACTGGGCTGGGGGCCGGGCGACGAGGCGACCGTGCTGGTCGGCAGGCCGTCCGCGGACGATCCGCCGACCGTGGTCTACGGGGTGCGGAGCAGGGCGGCCCGGTTGGGTCGGCCGGTGTTGTTGAGCGTGCAGGGCACCCGGCTGGTGGTGATCCTCAGCGGGCATACCGACCAGGTCGAGGACGCGGAATTGCTGGCCAAGCTGGCCGAGGTGTTCGGGCAGGGGCCGGTGGTGGCCGGTCCGACCGTGGCGAACCTTGGCGAGGCGCACCGCAGCGCGACGGACGCGCTGTCCGGGTTGCGCGCGGTGGTCGGCTGGCCGGGCGCACCCCGACCGGTCAGGTCCGGGGACCTGCTGCCGGAGCGGGCACTGGCCGGGGACCAGGAGGCGGAGCGGCAGCTGATCGATCAGGTGGCGCGGCCGCTGGAGGAGGCGGGCGGCGAACTGCTGGAGACGGTGGACGCCTACCTGGACGAGGGCGGCACGCTGGAAGCGTGCAGCAGGCGGCTGTTCGTGCACGCCAACACGGTGCGCTACCGGTTGCGCAAGGCGACAGAGCTGACCGGACGCAACGCCGCCGATCCAAGGGACGCGCTGGTGCTGCGGATCGGGCTCGCGGTGGGCCGCTTAGCGCGTGCGCGAGGTGTCTGGTAATCGGTGGCTACGTGAAACCGACAACAATTTCCGGCCGTTGACCGTGATCCAGCCGACATGTTTGTGGCCACCCTACAAAGACAGTGCCCCGACTTGATGACCCCCAGCATCACCCGGAGCACCGTCCATGGTGTTGGCTAACGGGTGTGATCGCTCTCCTCGCGCCGGGCCAGGGTGCCCAGAAACCGGCGATGTTGACCTCGTGGCTGGAACTGGACGGCGTGCAGGCGCTGCTGTCCGGTTGGTCGGACGCGATCGGGCTGGACCTGATCCGGCTGGGGACGACCGCGGACGCGGATGAGATCAAGGACACCGCGATCACCCAGCCGCTGATCGTGGCGGCGTCGCTGGTCGCGTTCGAGGAGCTGACCAAGCGGACCGACGTAGCCAAGGGCGTCGTTCCGGTGGACGCGGTGGTCGCCGGACACTCGATCGGTGAGCTCGCGGCGAGCGCGGTGGCGGGCGTGTTCAGCTCGGCCGACGCGGTCGCGCTGGCCGCCGTGCGCGGCGCGGCGATGGCCGCGGCCTGCGCGCTGGAACCGACCGGGATGGCCGCGCTGATGGGCGGCGACCAGGACGAGGTGCTGGCCAAGCTGGCCGAACTGGACCTGACCCCGGCAAACGTGAACGGCGCTGGTCAGACCGTCGTGGCCGGTTCGCTGCCCGCGCTGGCCAAGCTCAAACAAGACCAGCCGGCCGGCACGAAGCTGATCGAGCTGAAGGTCGCGGGCGCGTTCCACACCCAGTACATGGCACCCGCGGTCGCGACGCTGCGCGCGCGGGCCGAGTCGATCGCGATCAAGGACCCGGTGCGGCCGCTGTTGTCCAATGCGGACGGAACTGTGGTGCTGGACGGCGCCGAGATGCTGCGTAGGCTCGTCGCCCAGGTGACGCTGCCGGTGCGGTGGGACAAGTGCATGGCGACCATGGCCGAGCGCGGCGTGACGACGACCGTCGAGCTGACCCCGCCCGGTGCCCTGTCCGGCCTGGTCAAGCGTGAACTGAAAGGCACGAGGACCGTGCAGCTCAAGACCCCCGACGACCTGGACAAGGCCGTCGAAGCGCTGGCTGAGGAGGGCGAATGACCAGGGTCGAACTCCAGCGGCCGAACCCGGGCTCGACCGGGACCCGCATCCTGGGCACGGGCAGTGCCCAGCCGGACCGGATCGTCACCAACGACGACCTGTCCAAGATCATGGACACCAACGACGAGTGGATCCGCGACCGGGTCGGCATCGTCGAGCGCAGGCTGATCGGGCCCGACGGTGACACCTCGGTCGTCGACATGGCTACCGAGGCGGGCACGAAGGCGCTGCTCGACGCGGGCGTCGATCCGTCCGAAGTGGACACCGTGATCGTGGCGACCTGCACGATGCCCAACCAGATCCCGAACGCGGCGGCTTCGGTCGCCGACCGGGTCGGCATCAAGGCGGCCGGCGCGTTCGACCTGAACGCGGCGTGTGCCGGGTTCTGCTACGCGCTCAACACCGCATCCGACCTGGTCCGCGGCGGTTCCGCGAACAAGGTGCTGGTGGTCGGCGCGGAGAAGTTCACCGACTGGGTTGAGCCGACCGACCGGGGCAACGCGATCATCTTCGGCGACGGCGCGGGCGCGGCCGTGGTCGGTCCGTCCGACGAGGCATTGATCGGGCCGGTCAACTGGGGCAGCGCCGGCGACCTCGCCGAGCTGATCTACATGCGCGACAACCGCTGGATCTACCAGGAGGGCCAGTCGGTCTTCCGGTGGGCGACCACCCAGGTCGCGCCGATCGCGTTGCGCGCACTCGATGCCGCCGGGCTCAAGCCGTCCGATGTGGACGTGCTCATCCCGCACCAGGCGAACCTGCGCATCGTGAACGCCATCGCCAAGAAGCTGCGCTCGGTGGGTGCTCGGGAGGACATGGAGGTGGCCGACGACATCACGTACTCGGGCAACACCTCCTCCGCGTCGATCCCGATGGCCCTGGACCACATGCGCGCGGCGGGGCGGGTCAACAGTGGTGATGTACTGCTCCTGGTCGGATTTGGTGCCGGGCTCTCCTACGGCGCTCAGGTCGTGATCAGCCCGTAACACCCCCTCTTTTTCAGAACGTGGCAGAAACCAAGAAAGGGAAGTCAGTGGCGAACGAGGAAATCGCGAAGGAACTGGCGGCGATCGTCGAAGAGATCGCCGGTGTCGAGGCGGCGTCGGTGACCGAGGACAAGTCCTTCGTGGATGACCTGGACATCGACTCGCTGTCCATGGTGGAGATCGCCGTGCAGGCCGAGGACAAGTTCGGTGTGAAGATCCCGGATGACGAGCTGGCCAACCTCAAGACGGTCGGCGACGCGGTGAACTACATCGCAGGCAAGTCCGCCTGAGCCTGCCTGGAACGGCTGAGCTTGCCCGGAACGAAAGGGCCGAGATGAGTTCTGACGACGTTGTCGTCACCGGATTGGGCGCGACGACCCCGCTCGGCGGGGACGTCGCGTCCCTCTGGGACGGACTGCTGGCTGGCCGGAGCGGCATTCGCACCATCGATGCCGAATGGCCCGACAAGTACGGGTTGCCCTCGCGGATCGCGGGTGCGCTCGCGGTCGAGCCGACCGAGGTGCTGCCTCGGGTCGAGGCTCGCCGCCTCGACCGGTGCGAGCAGGTGGCCATGGTCGCCGCGCGGCAGGCCTGGGCGGATGCCGGGTACGGCGAGAACAACGACGACAGCGTGGTCGACCCGGAGCGGCTCGCCGTGATCATCGGCACCGGCATCGGTGGCGTGCATACCTTGCTGGACATGGACGACCTGCTGGAAACGGCCGGTCTGCGCAAGGTGTCGCCGTTGACCGTGCCGATGCTGATGCCCAACGGTCCGGCCGCGCACGTCGGTCTCGCGCTCAAGGCCCGGGCCGGGGTGCATGCCCCGGTGTCCGCGTGCGCGTCCAGCGCCGAAGCGCTCGCCTGGGCGTATCGCATGCTGAAGATGGGCGAGGCGGACGTGATCGTGGCCGGTGGCGCGGAAGCGTCCATCGCCCCGATCTGCATGGCCGGGTTCTGCCAGGCGCGGACCATGAGCACCCGCAACGACGAGCCGGAACGGGCCTCCCGCCCGCTGGACGCCGCCCGGGACGGTTTCGTGCTCAGTGAGGGTGCCGGCGCGCTGGTGCTGGAACGCGGCGAGTACGCAAGAGCCCGCGGCGCGCGGATCTACGGCAAGCTCGCAGGCATCGGCACCAGTTCGGACGGCTACCACATCACCGCGCCCGATCCGGAGGGCGCCGGTCAGATCAGGGCGGTGCGGGCCGCGCTGCGCAGCGCAGACCTGTCCCCCACCGACATCGGGCACGTGAACATGCACGCCACGTCCACTCCGGTCGGTGACCCGGCCGAGGCCGCGATGGTGCGCAAGGCCATCGGCGATCACCCGATCCTGACCGCGCCCAAGGGTTCGCTCGGGCATCTGCTCGGCGCGTCCGGCGCGGTCGAGTCGATCGCCTGCCTGCTGTCCGTTCGCGACGGGATCATCCCGCCCACCGCGAACCTGGAGAACCTGGATCCGTCCGTCGAGCTGGACGTGGTCTCGGGTGAGCCGCGCAAGGTCGAGTTGATGGCCGCGGTCAACGACTCGTTCGGGTTCGGCGGGCACAACGTCGCACTGGTCTTCACCGCTTGATCCGGTTCAGCTGGCGGGGCACTCGCTCGTGATCGGGTGCCCGCCTGCTGTGCCGTTGTCGACTTTCCAGCCCTGTTTGGTGGTCGCGATGGTCAGGACCGACTGCCAGTTGATGCATGGAAACGGCGCGCTGTGCGGCGCTTTGCTCACGTCCTGGCGGCTGGTGAACGAGATCAGCACGCGTAGCTGGTTACCCGGCGCGGCATTGATCCGGTAGACGTACATGCCGGTGTCCTGAACGGACTTGTAACCGGAATCCCAGGTGGCCTCGGGGTTCGCGGCGATGAACGCGGGCGTCACCGCGCCTTCCCAGCCTGGGTAGGACCCGTTGTTGATCGCGTTGTAGTAGGCCTGCAGCAGGTCGAAGATGTCCTTGCCGTATGGCGACGACGACGCGTCCGCGCTCATCTGCACGTCCTGCGAATTGGCCGTGCCGGAGGTGGTCGTGCCTGCGGAGGGCGGTGGCGCGGCCGAGGGCGGGGTCGTCGAGTAGGCCGACCCCGGCTGGTAGACGCTGCGCGCGACGAGACCGCCCACCGCGGTGAGCACGAGTACGACTCCGATCACCGGCCCGATCCACGGGCGGCTGGACTTGCGATCTCCAGGCACGTCACGAGGGTGCCACATGCGGTGCTCCGGGCGCGGATCAGCCCACGCGGTGCAGCAGGGTCACCGGGGCGCCTTCGCCCGCCCTGCGGAACGGTTCCAGGGCCTCGTCCCACGGCGCGCCGAGCAGCTTGTCCACGTGGTGGGCGAACGACTCGCCGTTGCGGGTGTTCATGGCCAACGTCCGCAACTGGTCCTCGCCGACCACGATGTCGCCGTTGGCGCTGGTGCGGGCGCGCCACAGGCCGAGCCCCGGTGCGAAGCAGAAGCGCTCACCATCGACGCCCTGGCTCGGGTCCTCGGTGATCTCGAAGCGCAACATCGGCCACGCGCGCAGGGCGCTGACCAGTTTGCCGCCGGCGCCCTGGTCCGCTGTCCAGGTGCATTCGGCGCGCAGTTGTCCTGGCGCGGCAGGCTGGGCTGTCCACTGCAACGGTGCACGGACGCCAAGGGTGCCCGAAATAGCCCACTCGACGTGCGGACAGACCGCAGACGGCGACGAGTGGACGTAGATCGCGCCACTGGTGCTGCTACGGGTGCTCACGGCTGACCTCCGCTACTCGACGAGGGACGTCTTCCCCTACGCCCTCACCAGCGGTGGTTACAGCTCTAGATCACTCGTTGTGGCGCCATTCTGCCCCCTGATGGTCCACTCCCGCCAGCGGAAGCCACGATAAGGGTGACCATGTGACATGGTTCGTGCTCTTGATCACGGTCAGTAGTGCGGGGTAGCCAACCTCCGCCACGCTCGGTACGGCGATACGGTTTGCACAACAGGAGTCGCCACATCGTTGCCAACGGACAGTAACTACTTGTGGGAGGTGTGCCGTGCGGCTGGTCCGGCTCGGCACCGAAAGCTCGCGAGTGGGCGCCGACGTGCGGGCCGCGCTGTCCTCTTGGGGGCGCGGTAACACGGTGCTCGGCGGCATCGCGCTGCTCGGCCCCCGGCCGCCTGCCACGGATCTGCCGATCGAGGCGATCCTGCTGGTCCCCAGGGGCGTCGTGGTGGTCGTCGGGGTCGACCTGCCCGATCCCGCCATGCGGCTGGACGCGCCGCTGGCCGGACAGTGGAAGACCGACGGCTGGCCGCTGGTCCGCCCGGACGGCGTGATCAACCCGGCGGGCGAGGCACTGGCCGCGTCGGCTGCGGTCGCGCGGCAGTTGCAGGCCAGCCGGGTCGAGCCGGTGCCGGTCAGCACGGTCATCGCGGTCGGCCCGTTCGTCGGCCAGGTCGTGCAGCCCACCACCGACCTGCACCGGGGCGTTCGGGTGCTGCATCCGCAGGCCAAGACGCTGCTGACCGCGGTGCGCGAACTCGCCACCTACGACCGGCCGTGCACCGTCGATCAGACCAGGCAGCTGCTCAAGGTGCTGCTCGGCGAGCAGGTCGCCGGTCAGCAGGCGCTGAGCACCGCCGAACTGACCACTGAGGGCTTCCCCGACGTGGTCAGCAAGGACATGGCGAGCGCGAGCACCACCCTGATCCCGAAGATCGCCGACGCCGACCCGCCGCCGCGCCCCGCGCCCAAGGCGCGCCGCAACGGCCTGCAACGCTGGCTGCCGATCGGCGCCGCCGTGCTACTCGGCCTGTTGCTCATCGCGGGCATCGGGGTCGCGCTGGCCTCCTCCGGCGGCGACGACCCGCCCCCGGGCGGCGCGCCCGCCACGACGTCGGCCAAACCGACCCCGGTGACCGTGCGTGGCACCGCGTTCACCCAGCAGGCCACCGCGCACGACGCGAACTGCGCCACCAGCGCGTACGGCGACGTGCAGGTCTGGCTGACCACGCACACCTGCTCGCTGACCCGCTCGCTGTACTCGGCACAGGTCAAGGGCAAGCCGGTCGCGGTGGCCACGGCGGTGCTGAGCTTCCCGGACCCGACCAGCGCGTCGTCGTTCGTGTCGGTGGCCAACGCGCCCGGCAGCGGCAGCGTCACCGACCTGGTCGCGGACGGCAAAGGCTGGGCGGCCGGCCCGAGATCGTTCAACAACGCGGCCTACTCGGTGACCGCACAGGGTTCGACCGTGCGACTGGTCGAGGCGGTCTGGATCAACAAGACGTCCCAGCCGACCGACGCGACGCTGCAACAGATCACCGGCGACGCCGCACAGCTGCCCGCGTCCTCGTGAACCTATGCTGACCAGGTGGACGCGGCGACCCTGACCTTGCCAGAGGCTCTGCTGCGACTGCCCAGTTTCGTGATGTTCCAGCTGTTCCGGGAGACCCGCAGGATCACCGCCGAACAGGGCGACGAGAGCCTGCGGCTGCCGCATCTGGCGATCCTGACCAGCCTGGTGGAATCCGGGCCGAGCGCGCAGCGCGACATCAGCGCACGGCTGCGCATCGACCCGAGCGACCTGGTCGCGTTCGTCGACGACCTGGAAAGAGCAGGCCTGGCAACGCGCGAACGGGACCGCACGGACCGCCGCCGCTACCTGGTCTCGCTGACCGACGATGGCAGGGCCGCGCAGCAGCGCAGGCTGGCCGCGTCGCAA
>DASXOJ010000121.1:0-22223 GCA_036494465.1 Pseudonocardiaceae bacterium | reverse complement strand
AGCTCGGACTCCCCACGCGAATCGACCGGATTCACCCGGCGCAGATTACTGGGGTCGGCAGCGGCGGCCGGTGGTCTCGCCGCTGCCGGGATGGTCCTGCCCCCGAACGTGCTCAACGCCATTGCCGCGCCTGCGCCGCGCGATGGCAAGCTCTCCGACATCAAGCACGTGGTCATGCTGATGCAGGAGAACCGCAGCTTCGACCACTACTTCGGGACTCTGTCCGGGGTGCGCGGGTTCGACGACCCGCACCCGATGCGCATCTCCACCGGACGCCCGGTGTTCTACCAGCCGGATCCGTCCAATCCGGACGGATACCTGCTGCCCTACCGGCTGAACACCAAGATCAGTGCGGCACAGGCCATTCCGTCCATGAGCCACGCCTGGGACGTACAGCACCAGGCATGGAACGGCGGCAGGATGGACAACTGGCTGCCCGCGCACATCGCCTCCGACGGTGCGACCGACGGTCCGTACACGATGGGCTATTTCACCCGCCAGGACATTCCGTTCCAGTACGCACTCGCCGACGCGTTCACCATCTGCGACGCCTACCACTGTTCGGTCCTCGGCCCGACCGCGCCGAACCGGCACATGTGGATGGCGGGGACGATCGACGCGGACGGCCAGTACGGCGGCCCGTCGCTGGAGACCGGTGGCCCGAACGCCACCTACACGTTCAAGACCTATCCGGAACGGCTGACCGAGGCCGGCGTCAGTTGGAAGATCTACCATGCCCCGGGCGGCGCGACCGGGCTCGGCGCGTTGCAGCTGATCGCCCAGTACTTCAACGCCAAGCCCGGCGACCCGCTCTACGACAACGGCATGAACCCACAGCCGCCCGGCCAGTTCGAGTACGACGTCGCCAACGACCAACTGCCCACGGTCAGCTGGATCCTGCCGCCGTCGGGCTTCGACGAGCACCCGGCGAACCTGCCTGCGGCGGGCGCAACCTTCGTCGCGGGCAAGATCGACGCGATCGCCGCCAACCCGGACGTCTGGGCCAAGACCGTGTTCATCCTCTCCTACGACGAGAACGACGGCATCTTCGACCACGTCCCACCCGTAACGCCGCCGCCGGGCACACCGGGCGAGTTCGTGTCCGGCACCTCGCCGACCGGCGTGCAGGGCGGCGGGCTGCCGACCGGTCTCGGATTCCGGGTGCCGTGCATCGTGGTCTCGCCGTGGACGGTCGGCGGCTGGGTCAGTTCGGAGCTGTTCGACCACACCTCGCAGCTGCGCCTGCTGGAGAAGATCACCGGTGTGGCCGAACCCAACATCACCGGCTGGCGTCGCGCGACCGTCGGCGACCTGACCTCGGTGTTCCGGTTCAACGACACGTCACGGCAGGCTCCGGCCCTGCCGGACACCAACGGCCAGTACAGCCTCGCCCAGTACGAGGCCAGCCAGTTCCCGCTGCCCACGGTGCCCACCACCCGGCAGGAACCGCCCCATCAGGAACCCGGCGGCCGCCGCCGCGTCTCCTGAACCCGGGTGGGTGCGGCGCCGCGCCGCACCCACCCGGCGGTTCGGCGGCCGTCGGCTCGACGTACGACTTTCGGGATACGGGCTGTGCCAGAAGTCGCAGGCCAACCGACCGGCAGATCATCCTGTGGACGGTCGTTGACCTCGGCCCGGACTCATAGGGTTAGCGCATGATCGAGGCACGGGCACTGTCCAAACGCTACGGCGACAAGGTCGCCGTCAACGACATCAGCTTCACCGTCAAACCCGGAGTGGTCACCGGGTTCCTCGGCCCCAACGGGGCAGGCAAGTCGACCACCATGCGGTTGATCCTCGGCCTCGACGCGCCCACCTCGGGCGAAGTTACCGTGAACGGCAAGCGATACGCCGAGCACAAAGCGCCATTGCGCGAGGTGGGCGCACTGTTGGAGGCACGCGCCGTGCACACCGGCCGCTCCGCCTACAACCATCTCCTCGCTCAGGCGCTGACCACCGGCATCCCCCGCCGCCGGGTGGACGAGGTCATCGACCTGGTCGGCCTGCGCGAGGTGGCCCGCAAGCGGGCCGGCGGATTCTCCCTCGGCATGGGACAGCGGCTCGGCGTCGCCGCCGCGCTGCTCGGTGACCCGGCGACCTTGATTTTGGACGAACCGGTCAACGGCCTCGATCCAGACGGCATCCTGTGGATCCGCAATCTGCTGCGTGCGCTGGCCGCCGAGGGACGCACCGTGTTCGTCTCCTCGCACCTGATGAGCGAGATGTCACTGACCGCCGAGCACCTGATCGTCATCGGCAAGGGCCAGCTGATCGCGGACACCTCGGTCACCGAGTTCATCGACCGGGCCTCGCGCAAGGCCGTCCGCGTACGGACGCCGCAGGCCACCCAACTGCGTGACGCGCTGGTTGGCGCGAAGGTCAGCGTGACCAGCAGCGAGCACGGCGTGCTGGAGGTGTCCGGGCTCTCCAGCAAAGAGATCGGCCGAATCGCCTGCGAGCAGGCGATCCCGCTCGAGGAACTGGTCCCCGTGCAGGCGTCGCTGGAGGAAGCGTTCATGGAACTCACCCACGACGCGGTGGAGTACCGCACCGAGAACCTGGAAGGGGCGGCGTGATGAGCACCGACACCATGACCGGCTCGGCGGCCGGAGCGCCGTCCGGCCCGGCCCGGCACCGCACCGAGCTGCCCTCCGGTCTGCGGGTGACCCAGTGGGGTGTGATCCGGTCGGAGTGGCTGAAGTTCTGGTCGCTGCGCTCCTCGCTCTACAGCGTGGTGATCGCGGTGATCGGGATGATCGGGCTGGACTGCCTGTTCGCCTATGCCTCGGTGAGCCGTTACCAGCATGAGCGGACACTGCACCCGGCGGAGGCGCTGCAATTCCACGCCAGCGACACCGCCATGCGCGGCTACCTGCTCGTCCAGCTCGTTGTCGGCGTGCTCGGGGTGCTGGTGGTCAGCGGCGAGTACGGCACCGGCATGATCCGGTCCAGCCTGGCCGCCGCGCCCAAACGGCTGCCCGTGTTGTGGGCCAAGGCGATCGTGCTGGCCGCGATCGTGTTCGTGGCGACCACGGTGAGTTCGTTCATCGCCTACTTCGCGGTGCAGCCGATCCTGAACACACAGGGACTCGGCTACGCGTTGACCTCGCCAGGCGTGCTGCGCGCGGTGTTCGGGGTCGGCCTGTACGCGACCGGGATCGGACTGCTCGGGATCGGTCTCGGCTGGATCGTGCGGCACACGGCCGGCGCGATCGCCAGCCTGTTCGGACTGGTGCTGATCCTGCCGTCGGTGTCCGAACTGCTGCCGGACACCTGGCAACCACACATCGTGCCCTACCTGCCCAGCAACGCCGGTAGCCAGCTGGCCTCGGCCAACCCGGATCCGACCGGTCTGGCACCGTGGACGGGGTTCGGAGTGTTCTGCGTGTGGATCGCGGTTGCCGTCGTGCTGGGTATGGTGGTGCTCCGGCGCCGCGATGCCTGACCACGATGCGGGCGCGGGAGAGACGATGGTCTGGTGCGCGTCGATGCTGTGATGATCACCGGAGCCGGTGAGACGGGCCGAGGGCAACCGGCCCCGCCCCGTCTCGCCCGGCTCCAGGACTGGTCTGCCCGGCACCGCGTGGTCATCGACATCCTGGTCGGCGTGCTGCTGGTCGGTGGCGGGCTGGCACCTCGGGCGTCGATCGATCCGGAACTGTGGTGGACGATGGGTCCGCAGGCGCTGCTGGTCGCGCCGCTCCTCGCGCGCAGGCGGTATCCGTTCGCCGTGTTCGGCTGGCTGTACCTGCTCGCACTGAGCCAGTGGTGGCTGGGCCGCGCGGTGCTGATCGACGCGGCCATCCTCGTCGCCCTCTACACCGTGGCCACCCTCTCCGACCGGCGGCGGGCGCTACTCGCCGCCGCGCTGGTGGAGATCGGCGTGGTGATCGCCGCGATCCGATGGGCGCCTGGCGGCTTCGACGGTGTCCTCACCGCCATGATCTTCCTGTCCGGCCTGGTCACCGCCGCGTTCGTGCTCGGCGTGAACACGCGCACCCGACGGATCTATCTCGCCTCGCTCGAGGACCGGGCCGGGCGTGCGGAACGGGATCGCGACCAGCAGTCGCAACTGGCAACGGCCGCGGAACGAGCCCGGATCGCCAGGGAGATGCACGACATCGTGACGCACAACCTGTCGGTGCTGGTAGCGCTGGCCGACGGGGTCGCGTTCGCCGCGGAGCACGATCCCGACACGGCACAGTTCGCAGCCCACAAGGTGGCCGAGACCGGGCGGCAGGCGTTGCAGGAGATGCAGCGGCTGGTCAGCGTGCTGCGGGGCACCGAAGAACCCGACCCCCGTACGCCCCAGCCCGGACTCGGCCAGATCGACGACCTCATCACCCAGGTGCGGGCTGCGGGCCTGCCGACCAGTCTCACCGTGGTCGGGGCCGCGTTCCCGGTGCCGACCACCGCGCAGTTGGCCGTCTACCGGGTCGTGCAGGAGTCATTGACCAACGTTCTCAAACACGCCAAGGACCCCAGCCGGGCGCACGTGACTCTCAGCTATGCCGAACCAGCGATCATCCTGCACGTGTCCGACGACGGCCGGGGTGAGCCGCGGCCGGTCAACGTACCTGGGCATGGCGTGGCTGGCATGCGCGAACGGGCGGCGGTCTTCGGCGGCCACGTGGATGCCGGGCCGGGCCAGCACGGCGGCTGGCAGGTGCGGATGATTCTCAGCTGCCCGAAGGTGGCATCGTGACCATCCGCATCCTGCTGGTCGACGACGAACCGTTGCTGCGGCTCGGTTTCCGGCTCGTGCTGGATTCTCAGCCGGACATGACGGTGGTCGGCGAAGCCGGTGACGGCGCGGACGCGGTGCGGCTGGTCGCGCAACTGGACCCGGACGTGGTTCTGATGGACGTTCGCATGCCAGGAACCGACGGTATCGAGGCGACCAAACAGATCGTGACCGGCCGCAGCCGATCCCGGGTGCTGATCCTGACCACGTTCGACCTCGACGAGTACGCCTATGCGGCGCTGCGGATCGGCGCGAGTGGCTTCCTGCTGAAGAACGTCCCACCGGCAGACCTGCTCTCCGGCATCCGAGCGGTCGCGAACGGCGACGCGGTCGTCGCGCCCAGCGTGACCCGGCGCCTGCTGGACACCCTGGCCCACCAGCTGCCCGACCCCGGTGGGCGCGCGCACGTCGTCACCGATGTCCGGCTGGCGCGGCTGACCGAGCGCGAGCGCGAGGTGCTCATCCAGTTGGCCAACGGCCGCTCCAACGCCGAGATAGCCGAGCGGTTGTTCGTCGCCGAAGGCACCGTGAAAACCCACATCGGTCGCCTGCTGAACAAGTTGGAACTGCGTGACCGGGTCCAAGCGGTGATCTTCGCCTATCAGAACGGGCTGGTCGAACTCGATCAAGGACGCTGACCACCGCTCGTCTCCCGCAGGCACGCCACTGTTGGCGCTGCCGGGTTTCCGCAGTGCGCCGCGTCCTGGGCGGCCCTGGCCGATCTGGTTGCCCCGCAGGGTATCCGCGTCATCGCCTTCGACCAGCGCGCGCGGGTCGGCACGCCAGAAGCTCTCGCCGCGTAGCCGGCTCGTTCAGTTGCGTCGTTCGCGCAGCCACCGTTCGGTGTGATGTGAGGAGGTGAAGCGCAACACCGGCGGTGCGGCGGGATCGTTGGCCCATCGGCGGATTCGCCGCCGCTTGCGGTTGAATGACTTGAAGTGCCACACGATGATCGCCTCGTGGGAGAACAGCATTCGCCACGATTCGTGGTTGCCGTTGCAGATCGGGCGCTTGTCGAACAGTCGGGTCACGGTGCGGCGAACCAGCCGCTGGAGCGAAAACCAGCGCGGATAGTCCAACGCGACGATCAGCTGGGCCTGCCCGAGTGGCAGGTCCACCCACTTTCCGTAGGCAGTGTCGAGGATCCACTCGGACTGCTCGCAGATGTACCCGATGCGTCGACGCTGTTCGTCGGCCGGAACCTCGACCCAGCCCGGTTCCCAGGTGAGATCATCGACCGAGTGCCACTCGATTCCCGTTGCCTTGGCCAGTCTCGCCGCCAGCGTCGTCTTACCCGCGCCGGTGACGCCGTAGATCAGGATCCGGCGAACGTCACCAGGCAGTGGATTCGTCGGCACTCGGACAGCGTATCCAGCCGGACCGCCTACTGACGCCCGGCGACCCTGGTGTGCGAGGTCAGGCCAACCCGGCCTCGACTGCCGCTCGGCGGAAGATCGGCTCGTTCCCGCTCTCCATCCAGAGGTGATCCGCGAGATCCGCGATCGGGACGACCCGTCGCCACGGGATCTCGAAGCGCGGGTCCCAGGGCAGCAGGTCCACCTCGGCCCGCCAGATCGAGCGCACCAGCACCAGACCGAGTTCCGATCCGCCCACACAGGTCGATCGGGTGAAACCCAGTAGCCGCGCCTCGCGCACGTGCGCACAGGTCAACCCGGCCCGGCGCCACGACGGCGAAGCTGCCCGCGATGAAGGCATCGTCGATGCCGACCAGCCACGTCCCCCGCGCAGCTCCTGTTCGTCGTCGACGACGGCCACCACGACCACCGCGGCGATGCCGCCGGGAAGGACATCCTCCCCGGCGGCATCGCATGATACGAACGAGCGCTAGTTCGTCGTGATAGTGAAGGTGCTCGTCGTGTTCTCGATATCGATGTAGTTGTTGCTCTCGGTCAGGCCAGTGAACGTAACCGAGCCGACCGCAGGGCCCTGACCCGCTTCCGGCAGCGGGTTGGCCCAGATGCCGTAGCCGGACTTGGCGTTGTAGGCGTCTCCGCTCTGCTGTGCGCCCGTAATGGTGGTGTTAGTGAAGGTGGTGTCCTGTACGGAGTTCACCGCGGCGCCACCGACATAGTCGGTCTGGAACATGATGCCCGAGTACGTCGGGTTGGTGATGGTCAGATTACTGACCCTGATGCCCTGGAACGGTTGGGTCGCCGAGAACACCCACACCGCACCGAACACCTGTCCGCCCCAGAAATGCCCACCGTCGCGAACCAGCGAGACGTTCTGTACGACGGTCTTCGGATTGGCCCCGAAACCCTGGAACGGATAGCCGAAGTTCAGCGAACTGAGGGTGAGACCCGAGTAGGTCAGCGTGTCCGCCGAGTACAGGTTCTCGAAGGTGTTTCCGTCACCGCCGTAGATGGCGAAGGAAGCCGCGCGCCAGGGCAGGATCGCGCTCAGATTCGTGAACGTGTTGCCAGTCAGATCCGAGGAGTTGTGGTCCTGGGCGGCGAAGATCGCGAAGCTGTCGTCTCCAGTGGACCGTGCCTCGGAGTTGCTGACCGTGTTGTTCTCCGAACCGTTGTTCAGGTTGATGCCATCGGCGAAGGTGTCCCGAATCCGCAGGTTCGAGATGTTCAACCCGGTGACATGTGTACCCCAGATTCCGCACACGGTGTGCTCGACCCAGATGTTGCTGATCGTCAGGTTGGAGACATCAGTGAGGTCGAAGACCTTGCCAGGGCCATCGATTCGGGAGGTGTAGTTGCCGAAGAATCCGAATCCGGTGAACGTCGAACCGTTCGCCGAGGACTGCACCGAGAAGCCGTCGTCGGTGTCGGTCTGGGTGGATGGTGACTGGAACTGCGTGTACCACGGCCCGGCCCCGATCACCTGGATGGCCTTGCCGGACACCTGGAACTTGCCGGTGGTCTGGTACTGACCGGCAGGCAGGTAGACGCCGACCGCGGTGCTGCTGCTCGCGGCCGCGGTCAACGCGTTCTGCACGGACTGCTGATCGGTCCCGGTCGGCGTGATGTAGGTGGCCGGGTTGGGATTGGCCGTTGGTGCGACCTGTTCGAGGTTCATGAAGTCGATCGCGTACTGGGACGTGTTCGACGCGTCCTTCTCCAGTTTGATCACGCTGCCGGCCGGGTAGGACGCGGGCAACATGAAGCTCGCCTCGTCATAGATGTGCCGGGCACTGCCCGCACCCGGCGAATTGCTGGGCCCGGTCTCGTCGCCGTAGAGCCATTCGTATTCGGACGTGAGACTCAGCGGCTGCACCAGAGTGCCGTTGACATACAGGTCCAGTGTGGCAGTGGTGCCGCCGCCACCGGCGGAGTCCGGGATGTTGAAGCGGACCACGAAGGTGTTGGTGGGCTCCCGCGAGGTCCACTGGACATAGTTGCCGGTGTTGTCCAGGGTCACCGCTTCGCGGCCGGACGCCTCACCTGCCAGATCGCCGATGGTCCTGTTGGGACCGACGACCGCCGCGCCGCCACCGATCGTGCCGGCCTCCGCCTCGTAGGAGTCGTAGGGCATGTTCGCACCCTGGCCGACGAACAACGAGGTGGTCGCAGTGTTGTTGGACTGCTTGACGGGCAGCTCGTTACCGTCGACCGCGATGACCGTCTTCACGGTGTATTTTCCGTTCACCGCCGTCCAGGAGCCGAGGCCGACGTTCACGCTCGCGCCCGGCGCCAGCGTGCCGGTGTAGGAGCCGCTGGTGGTGGTGACGGTGTTGTTGCTGGCGTCCAACAAGGTCAGCGTGACCCCGTGGGCACCGCTCGTGGTGGCCACGGTGCCCTGGTTCTTCAGCGCCATGGTGAAATTGACCGAGTTGCCGGCCTGCGGGTTGTTCGGTGTCCAGCCCACCGAGGACGCGACGAGGTCCGAACTCTGCACCGGGGCGACCACCAGAGCGGCCGGGTTGGTGTAGCTGTTGTTGGCGTAGTTCAGTTCGATGATGCTCTGTGCCTCATCGACCTTGGCCGTGTACTGGTAACTGCCGGCCGTCTGGGTGCCGACGTTCGCGGTGACCGTCTGCGAGGCCCCGACCGCGAGTGCGCCGACCGCCGTGGTGCCGACCTTGGTGCTGCCGAGATAGAAGTTGACGTTGCTGGCCGCTGAGGCCGCGGTGCCGACGTTCTTCACGGTGGCGGACAGGGTGACCGGATCAGTCTCCAGCGGCGAACTCGGCGACCAGGACGACGCGCTGACCGTCAGGTCCGGGTTCGGTGCCGGCGTACCGAACACCTGGAACTCGGCGACCTGCCCACCCGGCGCGCCACTGTTGCTGGTGATGGACAGCTCGACGTCGGCCTCACGGCCACTGACCGGAATGGTCACCTTGTTGCCGGTGGACGGGTTGAAGCTGTAACTCTGCGCCGCCACCAAAGTGGTGAAGCCGGTGGCACTCTGCTCCCGGCCCAGCACCGCGATGGTCTGCGTCCTGGCGCCCCAGGCCGGATCCGGGTTCAGCGCGACGACAACCGAGGACAGGTCGGCGTTCGCGCCGAGCCGCACCGTGACCTGGCTCGGATACGTCGAACCCTCGAAGTAGGTGGTCAGATCGCCGTCGGTGACGTTGCTCGGCACGTAGATGTAGGTGTTCGCGGTGCCGGTCACAGGCTTGCCCAGCGCGAGGTTGGTCGTCGGTCCGCCAGTACCCGCCCTGGTCACCGTGTTGCTCTGCGCGGACTGGTTACCTGCCGCGTCCTTGGCGACGACGTAGTACATGACAGTCGCGGTGTCGAGCTGTGCTTCGGAGTAGGTCAACGTGCTGCCACCGACGGTCGCGTCGAGGCTTCCGTTGCGATACACCACATACGCGGTGACCCCAACGTTGTCCGTTGCGGCACCCCAGGTCAGCGTAACCTGCCCGGAGGTCGGTGTGCTGACCGCGAGGTTGGTCGGTGCGGTCGGCGGCTGCGTGTCGCCGCTCTGGCCGGTGCGGGTGACGCTGTTGGAGTTCGCGGACTGGTTGCCTGCCGCGTCGTGCGCGCGGACGAAGTACGTCGCGGTCAACGAATCCGGCTGACTGTCGGTGTAGCTCAGCGCAGTGCCGGGCACGCTGGTCAGCAGCACATTGTTGAGGTAGACGTCGTAGCCGGTGACGCCGACGTTGTCGGTGGAAGCGGCCCAGGTCAGAGCGATCTGACCGGACTGCGGCTGAGTGTAGGCGAGCTTGCTCGGCGCGGTCGGCGGCTGAGTGTCACCTGACGCGGGACCGAACACCTCGAACTCCGAGACCTGCCCGGCTGGCCAGCCGGTGTTCGCGGTGAAGTTCAGCCGCACGTAGCGGGTGGTGGTCTGGCCGAGGTTGATGGTGACAGTGTTGGTGCTGCCGTCGAAGTTGTAGTTCGCCGAGTTGACGATCGTGGCGAAGTTGGTGTTGTCCGGACTGTCCAGCACCGACAGCGTCTCGGTGCGGGCGCCCCAGTTGGCCGTGGGCAGCGTCAGCACGATCTGGCTGATGCCCACCGACGAGCCGAGGTCGACCTGCAGCCACTGCGGGAACGCATTGTTGTTCGACTCCCAGTAGGAGGACTGGTTTCCGTCTGTGGCGTTGCTCGCCACGTAGTTCTGGGTGTTGCTGCTGGCCGTCGCGGTCTTGCCGAGCGCGAGGTTGGTCGGGCTCACCGTCGGCGCGAGCACCTGGAACTCGGCGACCTGGGCGGCGTGCTGCCCGGTGTTGCCGGTGACGTCGACCCGGACGTAGCGCGCGTTCGTCGCGCCGAAGTTGATGGTGACCGTGTTGTCAGACCCGTTGAACTTGTAGGCCCTGGCAGTCGCGATCGTGGCGAAGTTGGCGCCGTCGGTGCTGCCCAGCACGGCGAGCGTCTCGCTACGGGTGGCCCAGCCACTGGGCAGCTTGAGCACGGCCTCGCCGATGGCACGGGTACTACCGAGGTCGGCCTGTAACCACTGCGGCATCGTGCTGCCGTTGGATTGCCAGTAGGAGGTCTGGTTCCCGTCGGCGGCGTTGCTCGGCGCGAGGTTCGGGGCCGAACTGCTCGCGGTCATTGTCTTGTCCAGTGCCAGATTCGCGCTGGTCGCGGCCGAGGCGGCCGGGGCCAGGCCGAAGACCGGTAGGGCGAGAGCCAGCAAGCCGGCTAACGAGGTGACGAGCAACCGCGCGCTCGCGCGTCTGTTTCGCATGGGTGTCCTCTATCTACGTTGATAGGCAGGCGGGGAGGGTTGGTGCTGGTCGCAGCGTCTTCGGATGGCACATTCTTCGACTCTTACGAGCAGAAGTGCAAAATCTGACTCGATCGCGCAAGTTTCTTGCGTGTAACTATCGATCTATTTCAGGGATGCTACCGCCGGGCCGGTGGGTTGGAAACCCTCCGTTTAACACACATTTGACAATCACCGCGCGTGAACATAGCCAGCATGATTGGGCCGATAGGCTGAACCTAGGCATGTGCGCTGGTCCGCCGAGGTCAGATTGGGCAGCTTGCGAACGCCCGGGGACGATGACATCAAGGCCGCAAAAGGGGCAATCAGCCAGTAGGTTTGTTGCGGTCCGCAGATCGATTGTTGCGGCTGAGCCATACGTGGCCAAGTGGTCAGTTTTGGAAGATCTTCGGGGGCCGTAGTGGCCTGTCAAGCCCCAGTGCCGGGCCGAGCCGCCATACCCCAGCCGGACCAGAGGCTGCACCGTCCCGCCGGGCACCTGCGCCTCGACGTAAACAAACGCGCCCCGATAACGGAATTCCAAAATGGACGTTGCCGAGCCGGTGCCTGCGCCGCCCGTGAACCCAACATGGCGTACGCGGGCGATAGCTCGTTGGTGATGACCTCGGTCGCGGATATGTCCGGCAGCCGGAGGTCCAAACAGGATGATGTCCGGCTGGAGTTCCCGAACCGATTCGATCGCCGCTCGGCCGGGCTCCGTGGACGCAGCGACGACCAGCAGTGGATCGGAGCGGAGCAGCTTGTGCGCAACGGCGCTCCTTCCCCCACGCGAAGCCGAGGCGCCTGCCTCGCGGACAGCCTCCACTGTGGAGTATCGAAGACGGGATGTTGTCGGTGCGGTTTTTGGGTTGGTTTGAGGTTGGGGGTGTTGATGCTGATTTTACTCACCACTGAAGCAATAGTGGTTAAGTTCAAAAATGCGCGTGGCCAGCGAGCGAGTCGGCCAGGCCGCCTCAAGACCGCAGGACACGTCAGGAATGGCTGCGGGAAATACTTGATGTAGCTCTGGGCGCCGCCGCAGCCACCCACCCAGTGACTGGAGTCTCCGCACACCCCCTACCGGACGATTCACGACTACGGTCGGGTTATGTCCGAGTTTGTCTATCCACCGGTGATCGCCGCCGCGAAGGCCATGTTCCGGGTGCTGGACATCCGGATCACGGTCGAAGGCGCCCAACACGTCCCACGCGCCGGTGGCGCCGTGCTGGCCACCAACCATGTCAGCTACCTCGATTTCATCTTCTGTGGCTTCGGTGCGCTGCCGTCGAAGCGACTGGTGCGGTTCATGGCCAAACAGGAGGTGTTCACCCACCGGATTTCCGGTCCGCTGATGCGCGGCATGCATCACATCCCCGTGGACCGATCGGCGGGGCAGGCCGCATACGAGTCGGCGCTGACCGCGTTGCGGGCGGGCGAGGTGGTCGGCGTCTTTCCGGAGGCGACGATCAGCAGGTCCTTCCAGGTCAAGGAGCTGAAGTCGGGTGCAGTCCGACTCGCCGCCGCCGCAGACGTGCCGCTGATCCCGATGGCTCTGTGGGGTGGCCAGCGACTGTGGACCAAGGGTCGACCGCGGACACTGACGAAACGGCACGTGCCGGTGTCGATCATCATCGGCGAGCCGATGCGGACCGCGCCGGACGCCGATCAGGACGAGGTCAACGCCCAACTGCGGGTCAGGATGGCCGAACTCCTGGATCGGGCCCAGCGCGACTATGCAGACGCACCGATCGATCTGGCTGATGCCTGGTGGCAGCCGGCTCATCTCGGCGGCTGCGCACCTACCCTGACCGAAGCCGCCGAACTGGACGCCCGCCCGCGAAGGGGCTGAGCCGGGCGGGGGGCGTCGGCACACTCGCCATCCAGCTCGCCACCTGCTTTCTGGCGAAGGTCGTCAGTTTCCCGTGCGTCACTCCGAGGATGACGCCGGTCCCGTTACCACTCTGGCGGCTGAGTCGACCAGCGATGCGGGTATCTGCTGTGCACAGCGCCAGCGCCAGGTGATGATGGTGGCCGCGATGGCCGCCGACACGGGCAGGTCTATGCCGAGGTGGTCGGGCCATGGCCACTGGTGCGCGGGCCACTGGTGCGCGGCGAGCCATGCCGACGCACCAACGTTGACGATCCAGCCAGCGAGGCCACCGAGCAGGGTCGATCCGGTGGCGAGCGTGGCTATCACCAGAGGCCGTGGTCCCGACCTCAGCCACACGTGACGCAGGCCGCGCCACCGCAGCCAGGCGCCGATCAGCGCGGCCACGACGGCGGAACTGACGCCGATCGAGGTGAAGGCCTCGACCAGGAGGCTCGCCTGCCCGCTGACCAGCCCGCCGAACCCGGCTGTCAGCGCGGGTGCCACATAGGCCACCACGACCTCACGCCAGAGGGTGAACCGCGCTGTGCCGGGAGCTGACTGGTGTCGTGTGTTTCGCATAGCGACCTACCCGTCCGATGCACCATGCAGAGAATGGTCGGCTATTTCATCGCCGGGATGCCGAGCGCAGCCGGCGGCGTTCAAGGAGATTTCCCAGGGCCACCACGGCAATCGACGGCACAGCCACCCGCCATTGCGGGAAGAATCCGGTTGCCGGAGGATCGACCGCCTTGGTGCCCGGGAAGCCCAGTGACGCGATGCTGGTCAGCCAGTACAACGACGCGACGACGCTGGCCATATCGAGGTCACGGCGTTGATCCTCGACGGTTCCCCGCGACCGCGCCAAGATCGCCAGCGAGGTGACGGCCAGTCCGACGCCCAGGCTCATGGTCTGCGCGTTGTGGAACTTGGCGTGCGGTGGCCATGCGGGATTGTGGATGTGTGTCTCGTTCCAATCGGCGAGGAAGGGCCCGACGGCGGTCCCGGCCGCGACGACGCCGATCAGCGATCGCCCGACCGTCAGCTTGTTGCGGTGAGACATCTCATCCCTCGTCTCGATCGCGGATCGTCGGCCGGGCTCAGCCGATCGCGTGTCGGTCTGGCCGGTGCGACCCCGTCCACGCACGCAAGGCTCCGCACCAGCCGTCATCGGTGCCTGCCCAGGCGATGTAGCCGTCGGGACGGACCAGCACAGCGGGACCGCCGTCACGGCGCTCGGCCTGCCTGAGCTCGGTCTCGACTGACGGCGTGCCGGGCGGCCTGACAAGCAGGAACCCAGTTGAGCGCTGCTGTCCGACCGTCGTGCCGTCGGAGAGCGCGATCGTCGTGGCGCGGGTACCGACCAGGCGGTGCTGGCCGCGGGTTCGCGGGTAGCGCAGGGCGGTGCCGGACAGACCGCCGACCATGAAGCGGGTGACCACGGGCAGGCTGAGCAACCAGGTACCGGCATGGTCGCGGATCGCCCGGGAAACGCGTCCACCGAGGGTGATGCTGCGCATCATCGCGCCGCTGGTTCGCAGCGCTCGGCGACCGACGGGGTGACGCTCCTGGTGATAAGTGTCGAGCAGTTGCTCGGCGGCGCCGCCGAGGACGGCGTCGAGCTTCCACGCCAGGTTGATCGCGTCCTGGATCCCGGTGTTCATTCCCTGGCCGCCCACGGGCGAGTGGACATGGGCGGCATCACCGGCGAAGAAGGTCCGTCCGTGACGGTACTGCTCGATCTGGCGCTCGTCGCAGTGGAACCGGGACGCCCAGCCGATCTCCTGTACGCCGACCGCGCGTCCCATCGCGCGGTCGAGCACAGCTCGAACGTCGGCCTCATCGATTCCGGCGGTCTCCGGCACCTGACGGCGGCGGTCCCAGGTCATCGAGCGGTACCAGCCATTGCCGTAGGGGGCGAGAAATCCGAACGCGTCCCGGGCGCACGCGCCCACGGTCAGCTGACCTCCGGCCGGTGGCCGTGCAGGCCGAACGTCGGCCAGGACGACCGAGGACAGCACCGTTTCGCCAGGGAACGCCACGTCGAGCAGGCCGCGCGTGGTGCTGTGGGCGCCGTCGGCCGCGATCACCCAGGTGGCACGCACCCGCGAGGTGTCGGTGGTTCCCTTCGTCCGCACCACCAGAGTGACGCCGTCGCCATCCTCGGACAGACCGAGGAGTTCGACTCCTCGGCGCACATCGGCGCCATGTTCGAGGGCGTAGTCGGCCAGTAGGCGGTCGACGTTGGTCTGCGGAGTGACCAGTGTGAAGGGGTAGGGCGAATCATCCTGGTCGAGCGGCAGGGCCGCGCCTGGCCACAGGCCGACGCGAGTCGCGCGTTCCCCGAGCTCGAGCAACTGCTCGGTGATGGTCCGACCGCCGACGGTCCGGCTCGCGAGCAACTCCAGGGTGCGCGGCTGGGTGGTGAAGGCGCGGCTGGCCGGGTTGGGCGAGGGCCGGCGTTCCAGCACGACAACGTGGCGCCCCGCGCGGGCCAGATCACCAGCGGCAGTCATCCCGGTCGGGCCACCGCCGATCACCGCGACGTCGTAACGGACCGCAGCACGCATCTCATTACCTCTTCATCGATTGCGAGCGATCACGAAACCTGGTTGAGTTGCCTGTGCAACCCAGAAGCTACGCTGACTTGCACACGAAAGTCAACGACCGAAGGACGCCATCATGAACCTGGCCGAAGCCGGTAGCGGCCCGACAAAACGGATCGTCGAGGACCACGAACAGGACTGGATCGCGTTCGTGAAGGTGCTGCTCGTACTGCCCGGCATGCTGGAAGCACAGCTCCTGCGTGACAGCGACCTGACACTGCTCGGCTACATGATCTTGGCGCGGCTGGCCGACACGCCCGATGCGACCCTGCAGATGAGCCAGATCGCCACGATGGCGAACGGATCCCTGCCGCGGACCTCGCAGGCCGTCTCACGACTCGAGGATCGGGGATGGATACGCCGTACGGTCATCAGCGGGCGCGGGCAAGGGCGACGTTTCACGATCGCTTCCCTGACCGAGGCCGGTCGCGCGCACCTGACACAGGCCACGCCCGCACACACCGCGCTGGTTCGTCGTCTGGTCATCGAGCCGGCGGGTGGTCAGTTCAGCGCGCTGGGATCCGTCGCACAGGGCATCGTCGAAGCAATGGGACTACCCCCGCGGACCACTGCCAACTGATCTCCTGGTCCTGTGACTCCTCCGCGCTGTCCTCGTCACAGTTGGGCGGTGGCGGTCAGCGGCACGGACTGGGTTGCGGTGGCGGTGAGCCGGTCAAGGAGCTTGGGCGTCACCTTCCGGTACGCAGCCGGGTTGATCGGGTTGATCCAGTGCGTGGCCCTGACGAGCCGACTGACGTTCAGATCGAGGTCGCCAAGCACCTCATCGACGTTGTGCATCGAGAACGGGATGATTTTGGTGCCACGGCAGTGGTGGGTGTTCGTGGCCGTGTCCATGAAGGCGAGTTGTTCGACCGTCGCGCGGCGGCGTTGCTCCTCGTCTGGCAGCGGCACCAGCCCAGCCAGGTCTGCGGCGATCCAGAGGGCGGCCATCTCCGCGTTCAACGGGCTGAAGAACGACGAGTTGTAGCCGTTGAAGTAGAGGCCGGGCACGTCGAGCGGCAGGATCTGGCGGTAGAGCAGGAAGTTGCCGCGTTCGTCGTGCAGACGTCGCTGGACGTCAGCGTCGAGGAACGGGACCTCCTGCACGAATCCCGTCGCGCACACCACCAGATCGGCCGCGAGCACGCTGCCGTCGTCGAGCTCGGCACAGGTCCGGCCGCCCTCGGCGAAGAGCCGGACGATGGTGCGGTCGCGGCACACGGAGATCGAACCATCCGCGACCCCCTCGAAGAAACCCTCCGTACCCAGCCCGATCGCACCCTTGACGATGTCCTCCATGTAGCCCGACGGGATCAGCCCCGCCCGCGCCAGCCCGTACTGCCGGATCGAGACCGAGCCGATCGAGTTGAGCATCCGGCGGCGCAGTCCGTTGCCGGGGCCGTGCAGGAACTTCTCGATCCCGCGCAGCACCCGGTAGCGGAACAGCGACTCGCCGAGCCGGGTGAGCAGCAACATCTTGAAGTTCAGCACGCCCGCGATCTTGCGGGGCACCTTCCACAGCATCTGGCGCGCGATGACGTGCGTGCTCGCCGCGACCCCGCTGATCGCCACGGTGACGTCACAGGCGGACTTCCCATATCCCACGACCAGCACGTGTTTGCCGCGTGCGTCCTGCGCGTCGTGCAACGCGGTACCGGCGCACACCCGGCCGCCCTCGGCGGTGAACTCCCCGACCCCGGCGTACTGCGGCACCATCGGTTCGCAGAACACCCCGTTGGCCACCACCAGCCGGTCGAACGACTCGATCACCTCGGCGCCGTCGTGGCGGACCGTGAGGCGCCAGCCGTCGCTGACCCGGTTGGCCGCGACGACCTCCGTGTCGAGGCGCAGATGCTCGTCGAGTCCGAACGCGGTCGCGTAGGCGGCGAAGTAGGCCTGGACCTGTTCGCCCGACGGCCATTCGGGATAATTCCCGGGCATCGGGAAGTCGGAGAGCGAATACTGTTGTTTCGGGCTCTGCGTCGACACACCCGGATAGCGCCGGGTACGGCTCCACACGCCGCCGACGTCCGGGGACCTGTCGAAGACGACCACCTCGTGGCCGGCTTGGGTCAGCACCTTGGCCGTGCTCAGTCCGGCGACTCCCGCGCCGACGATCCCGATCCTCACCACAACCTCCTCAACGGCCCTGGTCGCTGGAACCCGTTCGCGCGCCCGCGACCGCCGCCGGATCGCCCCTCTTCAGCAAGGACAGACCGTGTCGCGTCATGATCTCCGCGACCTTGGTCATGTCGCGTGGTCCTGGTGGCAGCGCGCTGAGGTCGCGGTAGTAGTTCTCGAGTCCCGGCGGCGAGACCACGGCGGTGACCCGGGTTTCCTGTTCGGTCTCGTTGTAGAACATGTGTGGCACCCCGCGCGGCATCAGCAGCACCGACCCGACGGGCAGCCGGTGCACCACACCGTCGAGTTCGACGGCAACCTCACCCGCGGTGCAGATGAACAGCTCGTCCTCGCGGCTGTGGATGTGCGTCGGCGGGCCGCCCAGACCGGGCGGGACGACGTACTCGAACAGTGAATAGGCACCGTTGGTGTCGGCTCCGGTGAGCTTGACGTAGATGCCAAGGCCGATCGCTCCGACGTTGTCGCCGGAACCGGGCGCGAGCACCTGGTGATCGCCTGCTGCGCGCGGGGATTCCTGCTCGAGATCCATGGTCGGCTCCTGTCTGGCCCTCGTGGCCCGGTCTGGGCCGGTGCCGGGAGCCTCACCGGGAGTCTGTGTCCGCCATCACACCGGCGCCAGCGGACAGTCCCAGCGGCCGGGACACCAATTGGGCGACGCCTCCGGACTCATCGACGGGCGCTGTAGGCCCGCGTCGCCGCCGCGGCGGCCAGCCGGACCGCGGGGCCGATCCGGTCGGCTCGGACCAGACCGGTAGGGCCGGTCACCGACAGGGCCGCGGCCACCTCGCCCAGCGGCCCGAAGATCGGCGCGGCAACGCAGCTGACCCCGATGTTGCCCTCCTCGCGGTCGACGGCCCAACCACGGTCCGGGATCGCGGCCAGCTCTCGTTTGAGACCGACCGCGGTGGTGATCGTGCGCGAGGTCCTCGGTTCGAGCCCCGCGTCGATGATCGCCTCGACGACCTCAGCCTCGGAATAGGCCAGGATGGCCCGCCCCAGCGCCGAGCAGTGCGCCGGAATCACGCCGCCGACCTGGGACAGCATCGGCATCGGCCGGTGTCCGGTGATCTTCTCCACCACCAGTACCTGGCCACCGCCCAGGACACCGAGCTGGACGGTGATCTTCGTGGCGCCGTAGAGGTCCTGGAGGAAGGGCAGCACCGATTCGCGCAGCTCGTGGCGGACGGGCACCAGGCCGGAGAGTTCGAAGATGCGGTTCCCGATGCGGTACCTGTCGGCGGGTTTGTCCAGCCAGCCCAGCCGAATCATCATCTCGGCGGTCCGGTGGGTGGTCGAGCGCGGCAGCCCACAGCGCCGGACCAGCACCCCCAGCGTCAGCTCACGGTGCCTGGCGTCGAAGGCGCTCAGGATCGCCGCCGCCCGTTCGAGTCCGCCCGCCCGCGACGAGCCGGCACCCGATGGGCTCTCGTCCGGACTTCCGTCCCGGCTGCCGGGACTCATCGTTGGTTCCTGCCGATCACAGCGGTCACGCTGAACGTCGACGCAGTCGGTCTCACCACGCTGCCGAGAAAACCACACATCCGCAACCACTGCCCGATCCTGACTTCGGAGGCCATCATCAGCATGCGTACCGCGCTCGTGGGTGGGGGCGCCACCGGTATCGGACGAGCCGCAGCAGAACGGCTGCTCCGCAACGGCTACCAGGTGGTGCTCACCGGACGTCGGGCGGACGTGCTGGCGGCCGCCGCCCTCGACCTGGACGACGCCCAAGGCAGGGTGGGCTGGCTGGTCGCCGACGTCGCCGGCCACGAGACGGCCGAACGGCTCGTCGCCGAGGTCTGCGACCGGTACGGCGGAATCGACGTGCTCGTGTTGAACGCGGGCGGGCCGCCCCCGGCGCGCATCCTCGACGTCGACGACGAGAGCTGGCAGGCTGCGTTCGATTTGCTGTTGCGCGGGCCGATGCGGTTGGTCCGGCGGGTCGCGCCGGGCATGGCGGAACGCGGGTTCGGCCGGATCGTGTTCGTCACCTCGACCGCCACCCGCCAACCCATGCCGGACCTGGCCGCCTCGGTGGTGCTGCGCACCGCCGTCACCGCGGCCGCCAAGCTCCTGGCGCGCGAGTACGCCGCCGCCGGGGTCACCGTCAACTGCGTAGCCCCCGGCGCCACCGCAACCGAACGCCGGACGCGGATCCTGACCGCCCGAGCGCAGGCAAGCGGCCGCGCCTACGCCGAGGTGGACGCCGAGGACAGCGCCAACATCCCGGCCGGCCGCCCCGGCACGCCCGAGGAGATCGCGGCCGCGATCGGCTTCCTGGCCTCGCCCGAGGCGAGCTACGTGAACGGAACCGTCCTGACTGTCGACGGTGGACGAACGGAGACGATCTGATGACCAGTTCAGGCCCTGGCTTCACCATGGCGGGATTTCTGGCCACCGTCGCGGGCACGGTGGCGCCAAGTGCGTTGCGGCCCATCGTGGTGCGGGCCGACGAGCTGGAACGACTGCCTGCCGACAAGGTGCACAACCCGACCGAGCTGTCCATCGCAGGCACGCTGCCCACGGTGTCCTTCGAGATCTTCCGCCAGACCATCCCGCCCAGCCAGAGCTCGGACATGCAGCGTCACCACCACGAGACCGTGCACTACGTGATCAGCGGCGATGGACACAGCGATGTGGAGGACGAGACAGCCGCGTGGTCGACCGGCGACTTCATCTACACCCCGCCCTGGACCTGGCACCGCCACTACAACGACTCCCCCGACCAGCCCGTCGAATTCCTGACCATCGAAAACTCCCGGTTGCTCAACGTGCTCGGCGTCGGCCGCAGGCAGAGCGCCGGACTGGTCGGCGTCGACGAGGCCCGGGCCCGCTTCTCCCAGGAGGAACAGTGACGACCGCCCCGAACACCGTCCCGCTGCCCGAGCACCTCAGCGTGTGGGCCGAGTTGTGCGATGTCGACCACGAGGTGCGGCACATCGAGGTCCCGGTCGGCCCGCACACGGTGCGGACCCGGGTGCTGCGCGCGGGCTCCGGACCGGACCTGGTGCTGTTGCACGGCACTGGTGGACACCTCGAGGCCTACGCCCGCGACATCGCCGGCCTCGCGACCGACTTCCGAGTCACCGCCTACGACATGATCGGGCACGGCTGGTCCGATCTGCCGGACACGCCGTACACCATCGACGTCCTCACCGAGCACCTGATCGGCGTGCTGGACGCGCTCGACATCGACCAGGCGCACCTGTCGGGTGAGTCGCTCGGCGGCTGGGTCGCCGCCTGGGCGGCGGCGTTCCACCCCGGCCGGATCGGCAGGCTGGTGCTCAACACCCCGGGCAACATCGCCAACAAGCCCGAGGTGATGGTCCGGTTGCGGGACAGCACGCTGGCGGCGGTCCGCAATCCCGACGACGAAACCGTCCGCCGCCGGGTGGAATTCCTCTTCCACCACAAGGACATGGTCACCGATGAACTCGTCGGACTGCGGCGCGCCGTCTACACCCGGCCCGGTTTCCTGCGGGCCATCGAGAACACACTGGTGCTGCAGAACCCGGAGGTCCGCAAGGACTTCGCGTGGGACCCTGCCTGGGTCGGCAAGATCACCGCGCCCACGCTGCTGCTGTGGACCGACCATGACCCGACCGGCGGCCTCGACGAGGCAGCGACCTTGCTGGAATGGCTGCCGGACGCACGGCTGCACGTCATCACCGACGCGGGCCACTGGCCGCAGTGGGAAAAAGTCACGGAGTTCCTGGCCGCCCACCGCGACTTCCTCGTCCGAGGGCAAGACCCCGTCGCCACCGGGGAGGCCGCGCGATGACCGACATCGTCGGCTTCGTCGGCATGTCCCACTCACCCTTCGCCGCCCTGATCCCACCGGCCACGCCGGATGAGCCAGGCGCCGCCTTCCTGAACAACGCGGCACGCGTGCGGCGAGCCGTCACCGCGCTCGCGCCGGACGCGGTCGTGGTCATCGGGCCCGACCACTTCCACGCCAACTTCTACGACGTCATGCCGCCGTACGTGATCAGCGTCGACGAGGCGGTCGGGTTCGGCGACTACGGGAGCACCCCTGGTCCGATCCCGGTTCACGCGGAGCTGGCCTGGTACATCCACGACGGTGTCACCGAGGCGGGATTCGATCTGTCGTTGTCCTACTCCCTGACCGTCGACCACGGCGTCGTGCAGAGCTACGAGATGGCCACTGGTGGCACCGATCTCCCAGTGGTGCCCCTGGTGATCAATACCGCCGCCCCGCCGCTGCCCTCGCTCGACCGCTGTGTCGCGCTGGGACGCGCGTTGGGCGCGTCGATCAGACGCGCCCCGTCCCCCGGTCGGGTGCTGCTGCTGGCCAGTGGCGGGCTATCGCATTGGTTGCCCTCCAACGACCCCCGCGATCCATCGGTCGCCGGCGAGAAGCGCGAGGCGTTGATCCACGGCCGCCAGAACGCCCGCGCATTCGCCGCCGCGCGAGAGCCAGGCGTCCGTGCGATGGGTGGAGACTCGACGGCCCACGTCAACGCGGCGTGGGACACCTGGTTCCTCAAGCAGCTCGGCGTCCCTGAACTGGATCCGATCGTGGCACTCGGTCATGACGGACTCGAAGACAACGCGGGCAGCGGGGGCCACGAGATCCGCAGCTGGCTCATCGGGCAGGCCGCGGCAGACATGCCGCTGGTGTGGACCGCCTACGAGCCGGTGCCCGAATGGATCACCGGCATGGGCATCGGCACCACCTTCGAGGTCGCCTGACAGTCAC
>DASXOJ010000120.1:0-53211 GCA_036494465.1 Pseudonocardiaceae bacterium | reverse complement strand
GATCGTCGACGGAATCGCCAAGAAGTACATCGGCCAGCCCTACGCGCGCGAGCAGGAGCGGGTCGCCCTGCTCATCGAACCCGACCGGCAGAGCGCGGGCTGACCGGAGCGAGCTCTCGGATGGCCCGGCGACGGCGGACGTTCCCGGACCATCGAAACGTCACCGAAGTCCTGATACATCAACTGTCACCGATGTCCTGATACAGAACCGTCACCCATGTCCTGAGACATCACACGTACGCGCCGACCGGTTGACACTGGATCGAACATATGTTCGAATAGGTGCAGCGGGGCCTGGTGGGGGAAGCACCAGGCCCCGCTCCCGTTGTATCGCGGCTGGATGGCGGGTGGACCCGCTCCTGCGATGCTCGGCGTCGGGCAGGAGGTAACCAATGACCGCACCCGATGCGGCGGTGCTCGCCTGGCAGCAGACGGTCAACCGGGCCTGGGATCAGATGCACGGCGGATTGCGGCCCGCTTCGGGATATGGCCCGTCCGGGCCGCCGCCGACCTGGCCACGGCCACCTGGCAACGTCGCGCAGTGGACGCAGCAGGCGTTCGGCATTCTGCGCGCCAACGGCGTGCCCGCCAGCCAGCTCGACGCGGGCGCCGTGGGCATCATCATCGCGCACGAATCGTCCGGGAATCCTGATGCCATCAACAAGACGGATTCCAACTGGGTCAAGGGCATCCCGTCCAAAGGGCTGATGCAGACCATCGACCCGACCTTTGACAAGTACGCCCTGCCTGGTCACCACGACATCTACAACCCGGTGGACAACATCGTCGCGGGCACCCGTTACGCGATCAGCCGGTACGGGTCGCTGGGCAACGTGCCCGGGGTCAAGCTGGTGCGCAGGGGCCAGAAGTACGTGGGTTACTGAAGCGTCCGCATGGTGGGAGCCGGAATAGCGCGCGGCACACCCCGTTGCACCTGACATGAGCATCGAGACCGGTGAGCGCGCCACGGCCGAGGACTTCGTCGCCGATTGGCAGGACTGGAAGACCGACCGGGAACGCGAACTGGCCGCGCCGCACGGCTGGTTGACGATCGTGTCGCTGCACTGGCTGACCGAGTCGCCGCAGCGCTACGACGGCGTGCCGGGCCGCTGGTGGCAGGACGCGGATGCCGCCTACCTGGACCCGGACGGCGCCGACCTGACCTACCAGGGCGAGCCGGTGACCGAGGTGACCCGGTTCGAGCTGGTGAACAGCGGCGCCGGGGTGCGGGTCGTCGCGGGCGATGTGGAGATCGAGGTGGCCAGGCGCACCGATCACCTGATCCGGGTGCGCGACCCGAAAGCCGAAACCAGGAATGCCTTCCACGGCGTTCCGTCCTACGCGCCGGACCCGGACTGGGTGCTGACCGGGACCTACGAGCCGTTCGACGAGCCGAGGCCGACCACGGTCGGTGCGGTGGTGGAGGGGCTCAGCCACGTGTACGTCGCGCCGGGCATCGTGCGGTTCACCCACGACGGTGCCGAGCACACGCTGACCGCGTTCAACGGCAAGCAGCCGGGCGCGTTCATGATCCTGTTCACCGACGGGACCAGCGGCACGACCACCTACGGCGCCAACCGGAACATCGGGTTCGCCGGGCCGGATGCGGACGGCACGGTGCGCCTGGACTTCAACCGTGCGGTCAACCTGCCCTGCGCGTTCACCGATCTGGCCACCTGCCCGCTGCCGCCCGAGGGCAATCACCTGCCGTTCGAGGTGACCGCGGGCGAGTTGCTGCCCTACGAGCGCCAGAACTGAAAACCCTGGATGATCCCGGCCAGCCGCGCCAGACCGGCCGGGATGTCCGTGTCGTTGATCCCGCCGTAGCCGAACACGAATCCAGGGCCGCCGCCGAAGGTGGTCAACTGGTCGACGGCGATGCCGGCGTCCGTGGTCTGCGCGGCCAGGGCGGCCATGTCGATGGTCGCATGTGGACGGAGCGGCGCGCACAGGTGCAGACCGGCGCTGGACGGGATGACCTCGAACCAGTCGGCGAAATCCTGGGCCAGGATCCGCGAGATGATCGCGTGCCGCCGCGCGTATTCGCGGGTGGCCTTGCGCACGTGACGGGCGAGCAGGCCGTCGTCGATGAAGCGCGCCAGCGCGACCTGCCCGACGAGTTCGTTGTGCCAGTCGGTGTACTGCCTGGCCGCGTGCAGCGCGTCGCGCAGTGAGCTCGGTGCGACCAGGAAACCCATCCGCAGCATGGGGGACAGGGTTTTCGCGAACGAGCCGACGTAGAGCACGCGGCCGGTGCGATCCAGGCTCTGCAACGGTTCCAGCGGCCGGTCGGCGAAGCGGAACTCGCTGTCGTAGTCGTCCTCGATGATCACCGCGTCGTGCCGCTGCGCCCAGTCGAGCAACGCGGTCCGCCGCGCCATGGACATCGCGGTGCCCAACGGGAACTGGTGCGATGGCGTCGTGTACACCAGCCGCGCGGTGCGCGGAATCGATTGCACCGCAATGCCTTCGGAGTCCACTGGCACGCCGGTGACGCGCGCGCCGAGCGAGTGGAACAGGGCACGGGCCGGTGGATAACCGGGCTCCTCCACCGCGACCACGTCGCCCGGTTCGATCAGCACCCGGCCGATCAGGTCCAGTGCCTGCTGCGCGCCCCGGGTGATCAGCACGTCCTCGGCGGCGGCCCGCACCGACCGCGACACCCCGATGTAGCGGGCGATCGCCGCGCGCAGTTCGGCGTTGCCCGCTGGGTCGTCGTACCCGTTCGGGCGGAACGTGGCCGGCCGCAGTACCTGGGAGACCAGCCTGCGCCAGGTTTCCCAGGGGAACAGTCGCGGATCCGGGATGCCGACGCTGAAGTTGAACTTCGGCTGGGTCGGGTGCGGCAGGCCGAACAGTCGTGCGTCGGCCCAGATCGCGCGCGGCCGAATGCCGGTGCCCTCGGGCGCGGTCCTGGTGCGCGTGCCCGGCCGGTCGCCGCTGACGAACGTGCCCGCGCCGACCTTGGCGACCAGGAAGCCTTCCGCGGTCAGCCGTTCGTAGGCGAGCGCGACGGTGTTGCGGGAGACCAGCAGCCGGCCGGCGAGTTCGCGGCTGGGCGGCAGTTGTTCGCCCGCGCGCAGGCGTCCGTCCAGGATCGCGTCGCGGACCTGGGCGTAGATGCTGGTGACGCGGTCGCCGCGCGCCCCGACGGTGATCTGGAAGTCCACTCGGCCAGCCTAGCGATTGGCCCAATTGGATTGGCCAGAATTGGCATTGGAGCTGGACCGATCCACGGCTTAGATTTGCCCCATGACGACAAAAGTGGACATGTGGTTCGACCCGAAGTGCCCGTGGGCGTGGATCGCCTCGCGGTGGCTGCTGGAGGTCGAGCAGGTGCGGCCCGAGGTCGAGGTCGGCTTCCACGTGCTGAGCCTCGCGTGGCTGAACCGGGACCGCGAGGTCGAAGCCTGGTACCGGGAATGGCTGGACACGGCCTGGGCGCCGGCCCGGATCGCGATGGCGGTCGAGCGGAAGTACGGCGAGGGCGCCCGCGAGGTGCGCGAGTTGTACACGGCGATGGGCAACCGGATCCACCTGGACAAGCAGCCGCTGAGCCGCGAACTGTACGAGGCCGCGCTGGCCGAGGGCGGCCTCTCCGCGGAGTTCGCCGACGCCGCCGATGACGCCTCCTACGACGAGGCGCTGCGCGCGGGCACCGAGGCAGGGCTCGGCCCGGTCGGTGAGGACCTCGGCACGCCCGCGATCCACGTGCACGGCGCGGATGGTGCGGTGAACGCCTTCTTCGGCCCGGTCGTCACGCCGATCCCGCGCGGTGAGGCAGCGGGCAAGCTGTGGGACGGCGTGCTGCTGGTGTCCGAGACGCCCGGCTTCTACGAGCTCAAGCGCGCCCGCGTGTCCGGTCCCGTCACCACTGGTTAGCTAAACCGGCGCCGTGGCGTTCGCACTGTTCTCGTTGCAGTGCTGGACAGCAGGCACCGGCAGCTACCTGCTGGCCAGCACGGGCCAACGGCGCGGCGCCGCGCCGTTGGCCGCACGTCTTGGTCAGTTGTCGGCCTTCTGGGCGTTGGCGACGATCGCGTCGGCGATCTTGGTCCAGAGCGGGGTGGGCAGATCGTGGCCCATACCGGGAATGATCAGCAGCGACGCGCCCGGGACCGCCGTCGCGGTCGCCTCGCCGCCGCTCACGTTGACCAGCGGGTCGTCCGCGCCGTGGATGACCACGGTGGGCACGCTCACCTTGTGCAGGCCCTCGGTGCGGTCCGGCGACGAGACGACCGCGGCCATCTGGCGCGCCACGCCCGCCGGGTGGAAGGCGCGGTCGTAGGCGGCGATCGCCTTGACGGTCAGCTCCTCCTCGGACGCCGGATAGCCGGGGGAGCCGATGATCCGGGACGCGCTGATGCTGCCCGCGATCGCGGCTTCCCGGTCCGTCGCGGCCGGTCGCATGAGCACGCCCAGCGCCGCCTCGCTGCCCTGCCCGACGGTGCGGTCTCCGGTCGTCGACATGATCGAGCACAGCGACCGCACCCGCTCCGGGTGGTCGATGACGAACTGCTGGGCGATCATGCCGCCCATGGACGCGCCGACGATGTGCGCGGTGCGGATGCCCAGGGCGTCGAGCAGGCCGGCCGTGTCGTTGGCGAAGTCGGACATCCGGTACGGCGCGGTGGAAAAGTCGCCGCCGAACACCGCAGCCAGGTCCGTCCTGGGCAGGTCGTCGAGGTAGCTCGACAGGCCGATGTCCCGGTTGTCGAACCGGATGACGTGGTAGCCCTGCTCGGCGAGCAGGTTGCAGAACCCTTCCGGCCAGTTGGTCATCTGGGCGCTCAGTCCCATGATCAGCAGCAGCGGTGGATCGGTCGGGTCGCCGAAGGTGTCGTACTCCAGTTCGAGCCCATTGGCAGTCACACGAGGCATACCGTGATCGTCGCACGGAATCAGGCGTAGTCGAACCCGCTGCGGGACTCGTCATAGTCCATCAGCTTGGGCACGCGCAGCCGCCGGTCGTGCAGGCAACCGCGACCGAGGTGCGCGGCGAACTCTCCGCCGAAGGCGGCCAGCACACCCCGGACCAGCGCGGCCGCGCCCATCGCGACCACGCAACCGCGCTGCGCGACCAACCGCGCGCAGCAGCGGGCCAGATCATCCACATCGGACGAGCGGCCGAGCCCGTCCTCGATCAGGCCGAGCAGTTCGGCGACGGCGGCCAGGCAACCGCAGCGGGCGGACGTGGCCAGGAACTCGCAGCAGACCAGCGCCGCCGCGACCATGCACGCGGTGTCGTCGTAGACCACGAAACCACCGGCGCCCAACGATGAGCCGACCGCGCGCATCAGGTCCACGTCCAGCGGGGTGTCCAGCGCCTCGCCTGCCAGCGGTGCCGCGGTGATGCCCGCGAACACCGCTTTGGTTCGCCGCCCCGGCAGCGCGCCGCCGCACACCAGGTCGACCAGCAGTCGCACGGGCAGGCCGTAGGGGAGTTCGTGCACACCCGGCAGGCGCACGTCGCCGGACACCGTGAAGACCGCCGTGCCGGGGGAGTCGTCGGTGCCGCTGGCCCGGTAGGCGTCCGCGCCGGTGCGCAGGATCGCGGGCAGCGCGGCCAGGGTTTCCACGTTGTGCACCACCACGTCCGGGCGCGTCCCGGCCGCGACGCAGCGCGCGTCCAGAGTGTCCGGCCACGGCTTGCCACGCTCGATCACGTCGGCTAGCACCGAGTCCACGCCGAAGAGCAACTCGTCCGGTCCGTACACCAGCTGAACCGGCGCCGGCCCGAGCAGGCCCGCCTCGTGCATCTCGGTCAGGGCCCGGTGCAGCGCCACGATTTCCGGACCGTAGCTGCGGGTGATCGCGATGTACGCGTGCCGGGCCGCGAGCGCGTGCGCGGCGATGGCCAGGCCCTCCACCACCTGGTAGGCGTTGCGGCGCAGGATGAACCGGTCCTTGAACGAACCGGGCCGGGACTCGGCCGCGTTGCAGATCAACGACACGGTGCCGGGCGCGGTCACCCACTTCGCCGCGGTGTGCCGGCCCGAGCCGCCCCGGCCGCGCAGGCCTGCCGCGCGCACTTCGGTGCGGATCGAGGCAGGCGGGCGTTCGCGGGCGCGGGCGAGCCCCATCCCGCCGCCGAGGTCCAGGTAGTCGGCGAGCGAGTGCGCGGGTTCAGTGAGTGGACGCAGCGGCACGGTCATCGGCTGGCCTTTCGCGGCGAAAGTCCACCCTAAACGTTGGCGGCCGAGAAAGCCGCAGGTCAAAGGGCTGATTCCGGGCAGATCGATTCAGGCACGCTGGGTCGCGGCATGCGTGTTCCGCGTCGCGCTGCGCCGATCGGGGCAATGACCAGATTCGTTGCTGGTACTGGTTTTCGGTACTTCGCCACTATCTTTCACGACTTATTCTTAGCCTTATATTGACGCTCTTACTGTGACCGCCATAACATCATCGCGATGACGACGTAGCGGCGTTAACACGTCACTGACTGTGAATTCCGGGTGGTGCGGCCCGAAATTCGAACCCCGTATGGCCGCTGCGGCCCCGTCAGCCACCGATCACATGCCGCAATGCAGCGGCAGAGGAGGGTCCTGTGTCCCAAGACCAAGCCAGTCCGGGCGGCGCGCACCTGACGCCGGGCCGGAGAAGGCGCAAGGCCGTGCTGGCGCTGGCGACCGCGGTGATCACCGTTGCCGCCACCGGCGCCACCCTGTTATCCATCCAGGCGCAAGCCGCCCCGTCGACGCCGAGTGCGGCAGCCAAGCCTGCCGCGATCTCCCCGGGCACCTGGTACAACGTGGTCAACGTCAACAGCGGCAAGTGCGTCGACGCCGCAGCCGCGGCCACCGCCAACGGCACGGCCGTGCAGCAGTACAGCTGCAACAGCACCACTGCCCAGGAATGGGAACTGCAAGCCACCAGCGGCGGCTACTACCAGGTCGACAACAACAACAATGCGTCCGAAGCCTGGGACGTCACCAACGTGTCCACTGCGGACAGTGCGCCGGTCCAGCTGTGGCAGTACTCCAGCGGGCTCAACCAGCAGTGGCAGCCCGTCGCCAACTCGGACGGCTCGTACCACTTCGTCAACCGCAACAGCGCCAAGTGCCTGGACACCCCCGGCGCGTCGCTCGCGGACAGTGTCCAGTTGGCGCAGTACGCCTGCAACAACACGACCGCGCAGAACTTCAACCTGACGCCGGTCGGCGGCGGCACCACCCCGCCCCCGCCGAACACGCCGAACTTCGGCCCCAACGTCAAGGTGTTCACGCCATCGATGTCCGCGTCGAGTATCCAGAGCACCCTGACCAGCATCGCCAACCAGCAGATCAGCAACCAGTTCGGCAGCCAGCGCTACGCGGTGCTGTTCACCCCGGGCACGTACAACGGGATCGACGTCAACCTCGGGTTCTACGAAGAGGCCGCCGGTCTCGGTCTGACCCCGGACTCCGTTGACATCAACGGCAACGTGCATGTCCAGGCCGACTGGAACGGCGGCAACGCGACCGAGAACTTCTGGCGGGACGCCGAGAACATGGAGATCGTGCCGCCGTCCGGCACGGACACCTGGGCGGTCTCCCAGGCCGCGCCGCTGCGCCGCGTCGACGTGCGCGGCAACCTGCAACTGGACGACAACGGCTGGTCCAGTGGTGGTTTCCTGGCCGACAGCAAGGTGACCGGCTCGGTGAACTCCGGTTCGCAGCAGCAGTGGATCTCCCGCGACGACCAGATCGGCAGCTGGAACGGGTCGAACTGGAACATGGTGTTCGCGGGCGTGCAGGGCGCACCGGGGCAGAGCTACCCGAACCCGCCCTACACCACCGTCGGCACCGCGCCGGTCGTGCAGGAGAAGCCGTTCCTGTACGTGGACAACTCCGGCAACTACAACGTGTTCGTGCCAGCGCTCAAGCAGAACTCGACCGGTGTGGACTGGGCCAGCGGCAACCCCGCGGGTACCTCGCTGCCGATCAGCCAGTTCTACATCACGCAGCCGGGCGACAGCGCGGAGACCATCAACGCCCAGTTGGCGGCGGGCAAGAACCTGGTTGTCACGCCCGGTATCTACAACCTGGACCAGCCGCTGAACGTGACCCGCGCGGACACCGTCATCGTCGGTCTCGGCCTGGCCACGCTCAAGCCGACCAACGGCACCTCCGCGATCAACGTCGCGGACGTCAACGGCGTGAAGGTCGGCGGGCTGCTGATCGACGCGGGTGCGACCAACTCGCCGATCCTGATGCAGGTCGGTCCGTCCGGCTCCAGCGCCGACCACACGGCCGACCCGACCACGCTGTCCGATGTGCACTTCCGCATCGGTGGCGCGGGTGTCGGCAAGGCGACCCAGTCGCTGGTGGTCAACAGCAACAACGTGATCATCGACGACACCTGGGACTGGCGCGCCGACCACGGTGACGGCGTCGGCTGGACGTCCAACACCGCGCAGAACGGGTTGGTTGTCAACGGCAACAACGTGACCGGGTACGGATTGTTCGTCGAGCACTACCAGCAGTACAACGTGATCTGGAACGGCAACGGCGGCAAGGACTACTTCTTACAGAACGAGTTGCCCTACGACCCGCCGAGCCAGTCCTCGTACATGAACGGATCCAGCGACGGCTGGGCCGCGTTGAAGGTCGGCAACAACGTGACCAGTTTCCAAGGATGGGGCCTGGGCAGTTACTGCAACTTCAACGACCACAGCATCGCGGCGGACCATTCGTTCGAGGCACCGGTGAACTCGGGCGTGCAGTTCCACGACATGATCACCGTCTCGCTCGGCGGCGGTGCGGGCACCATCAAACACATCATCAACGAGGAGGGTGGCGCCGTCGGCCCGGGCAATCCGAGCACCGCGACGCAGAACAGCGGTCCGTGACCGATTCGAGCACAGGCTGAACCCGCAGGTGGAGTAGGGAAGCGGAGCGCGCGGCACGTCCTGCCGCGCGCTCCGCTGCGTCCTGGATACGCACAGTTCAGGGTCATCCCCGATGCCGCTCGCCGTTCGGAATGCTGAACTGGATTCATGGCGAGCATTACCGAACTAGTGACCACCCAAGGCTTCGGCCTGCCGTCCGGCCCGCTCGGTCGCATCGGCGGCGCGCTGATGGCGCGCGGCAACGCCGAAACCGAGCGACGACTGGTCAAACTCGCCGCGATCGCCGACGACGAGACCGTGCTGGTGCTCGGACCCGGCCCCGGCATCGGACTGGAAGCGGCGGGGGAGCGCGCGAAACTGGTGATCGGCGTCGAACCGTCCGAGCTGATGCGGGCGAGCTCCGAGAAGCGGTGCCTGAGCATGATCGCGTCCGGCCGGGTGCGGGTGGTGCCGGGCGACGCCGAGCACACCGAGCAGCGCGACACCAGCGTGGACGTGCTGTTCTCGGTCAACAACGTGATGCTCTGGCCTGATCTCGCTGCCGGTCTCGCCGAAGCGTTCCGGGTGCTGCGTTCCGGTGGCCGGTTGCTGATCTCCGCGCACGAACGCTGGCTGCCCGGTGGGCTCGACGACGCGGTGCGCGCCGCCGGGTTCGTGGACGTGCAGAGCTGGACCTGGCAACCGGAATCCCGGTTCACCACCCTCGCCGCGCAACTGCGCGCGGTCCGCCCATAGGTAACGGAATTCTTACGGCTTCGCGCTACGCTTCGGCATTCTTGGAAACTTCTTGGAAGAAGTCCCGCAATTCGGTCGACCACGCCATCGGCCTGCCGGTCGCCGAGTCGACCTTGACGCTGACCCGCGTGCCTTCCGCGTGCACGGTTTCCCCGCGTTGAAAGCGGAACCGGAACACCAGCGAAGTACGCCCCAGTTTCTCCAGCCAGAAATGCACGTCCAGCGGACCGACCTGGTGAATAGGCGCCTGGTAAGCGATCGAGAACTCGCGCACCGCCTCGTACGTCTGCCCAGGTGAGAGCAGGCCGTCCGGGAAGTTCTCGCCGGACGAAGCGAGAAAACCGACCAGTGCGCGATCAAGCAGATTCGGGTACCGGGTGTAATGCACGATGCCCATCCGATCGAGATCTTCCAGGTACACGGCGATCTGTTCGGTGTAACCCGGCTCGGTATCACTGGTGGTCATAATCGGTGACCCTACCTTCGGGGCGTTCCCCGCGATGAGACCCAGACCACACCGGGACGAATTTCGGTGCTTCGCAATCTCTTCGTGCGCGACGTCCGTAGAAGGTTGTGGCAGCAGTCGGTGGCACGACAGGGGACAGCGGCATGCACGACGAAGCGCACCACGCAGCAGACGGTCAGCTGGGGGAGCTGTCCGTCGACGTACTCGGCCCGATCCGCGCCCGCATCGGCGATACGGAGATCGCGCTCGGACCCGCCCGGCAGCGGGCCGTGTTCGCGGTACTCGCCATGCGCGCCAACCGGGTCGTGTCCCGGCGCGAGTTGATCGAGGCGGTCTGGGGCGACGCACCGCCGCCCAGCGCGCAGGGCAGCGTCTACACCTATATCTGCGGTCTGCGCCGCAGCCTCGAACCGCGCCGGTCCCGCTGGGCGCCCGGCGATCTGCTGACCAGCGACCGAGTCGGCTACGTACTGCGCCTGGCTCCCGGCGCGCTGGACGCGGAGCGCTTCGACGCGCTGCGCCAGTCCGCGCACGACCGGCTGGAACGGCACGACCCGGCCCGCGCGGTGCGCGACCTGGAAGCCGCGCTCGCACTCTGGCGCGGCGACGCCCTCTCCGGCGTGCCCGGCCCCTTCGCCGACACCATGCGCGAACGCCTTGGCGAACTGCGCCTGGTCACCACCGAGAGCTGGGCCAACGCCATGCTCGCCGTCGGCGGTCGGCCCGACCTGGCCACCGAACTCACCGCGCTGGTCCGCGCGCACCCGCTGCGCGAATCCCTGCGCGGCGCGCTGATGGTCTCGTTGTACTGGAGCGGGCGGCACGTCGAAGCGCTGGAAGTCTTCCGCGACGCGCGCCGCATGCTCGTCGACGAACTCGGCATCGAACCCGGTCCTGCGCTGCGCAAGCTGCACGAACAGATCCTGGCCGGCGACCCGGCGCTCGATCCGCCGAATCCAGCCGAGGCCAAGCCCGCGATCGTGCGCCCGCGCCCCGAATCCGCCGTCGCGACGCCGCCGACGCCCCGGTCGAACCGGCGCTTCGAACAGGCGCGCGCACCGCAACTGCGCCAACTCCGTGCCCTGGTCGCCAACCTCTACGCGGGCAACGGCGGATCCGTGTGGATCGAGGGCGAGCCCGGCAGCGGCAAGTCCGAACTGCTCTCCACCGCGCTCGCCGAGGTCGGCGGCAACGGCGTACAGGTCGCCTGGGCCGTGGCCGACGAGTTCAGCAGGCGTTCGCCGCTGCGGGTGATGCTGGAATGCCTTGGCGTGACAGCGGATGCGCTGCTGTCCAACGCCGCGGGCATCGGCTGGCGCCAGCCCGGCGGCGGCCCCGCGCCACGCACCTGGTCCGGCGGCGACCCGGTCGTGGTCGGCGTCAACCAGCTGCTGGCCATCGTCGAGGAGCGCTGCGCGCGCGGGCCGATGGTCCTCGTCGTCGACGACCTGCACTGGACGGACGAGGCGACGATCCTGTTGTGGCACCGGCTTTCCGTGGCCACCCTCCAGCAACCGCTGCTGCTGATCGCCAGTTCCCGCCCGCCCGTCGGCCGCAAGGACGTCGCCCGCCTGCGCATGGGCATCGAACGCCGCGGCGGCGACATCATCGACCTGGCGCCGATGCCGGAAATGGGCGTCACCGGCGCGGCCTGAGCCCGCTTGCCCCGTCGCAGTCGAGCTTTGCTCGCGCGGTGTGATCGGCAACTGCTCGACGCGTCGCGGTTCGGCGACGACGTGCAGTGGATGGTCGGCGCCATCGCGTGGGCGAGCACCCCGGGCAACACCGGGCAGGCCGATCGGATGCTCGCGATCGTCCTCAATGGACTGCGATAGTCAGAGCAGCTGGATGCCGACGATGCAGGTGTCGTCGTCGGTGTCGGCGTTGCTGTGCGTGAGCAGGTGGTCGAGGCGCTGCTCCAAGCTGTCCGGGTGCACCTCGGCGGTGCTCAGCAGGTCGTTGACGGAGTCGTCGAGCGCGCGGTCCTTGCGTTCGATCAGGCCGTCGGTGTACATCAGCAGCGTGTCGCCGGGTTGCAGGTGCACCTCGCCCTCGGCGTAGTTCGCCTCGTTGACCGCGCCGAGCAGGATGCCGCTGATCATCGGCAGCGCGGTCGCGTGCTCGTCGCGGATCAGCACCGGCGGCAGGTGCCCGGCCCGCGCCCAGCGCAGGATCTGCGTCTTCGGGTCGTACAGACCGGCCAGCGCGGTCGCCACCACCTTCTCGGACAGGTTGTGCGCGACCAGGTTCAGCCAGGTCAGCAGCTGCGCCGGGCCTGCCTCGGTGGTGGCGAGGCCGCGCAGGGCGTTGCGCAGCGCGACCATGCCGGTGGCCGCGTCGATACCGTGTCCGGCGATGTCGCCGACGGACAGCAGGATCTGCTTGGACGGCAACTCGACCGCGTCGTACCAGTCACCGCCGACCAGGTGATCGCTTTCCGCGGGCCGGTAGCGCACCGCGATGCGCAGACCGGGTGCGTCGATCACGTCCTGCGCGGTGGGCATGATCGCGCGCTGCAACCGCAACGCCAGCCGGTTGCCCTCGGCGGCTTCCAGTTCGCTCTGCGCCAGCTGGTCGCGGGTGGCGGCGAGCGCGACCTCGGTCCAGTGCTGGGCGGACACGTCCTGGTAGGCGCCGCGAATCGCGAGCAGCCGGTTGTCCGCGTCCAGCACCGGTTCGGCGATCACCCTGGTGTGCCGCAGAATGCCGTCGGCCTGGCGCAACCGGAACACCGCCGACGCGGGCTTGCGGTGGTGCAGCAGCGTGCGCAGGAACCGCAGGAGGGCGTCCGCGTCGTCCGGGTGCGCGTAGGTACCCAGCTGCTGCAACGGGATCGGCGCCGCACCCTGCGCGAGGCCGTAGAGCATGTAGAGCTGGCTGCTCCAGGTGATCTCGCCGGTGAGCGTGTTCTCCTCGAACCCGCCGATCCGGCCCAGCCGCTGCGCGTGCCGCAACAGTCCGGCCAGCCGCGCCGCCTCGTCCTGCACCCGCAACACCAGCAGCACGCAGTCGTTGTGCCTGCTGACGCTCATGCCGACGGTCATGCTCACCGGCACCTCGTCGACCAGCACGGTCAACGCGGCCTGCTCGGCGCGGAACGGTTCACCGGTGGCGTGCACCTGCGCGACCTTGGCGAACAGCCCGTTCTGCGCGGCGGCCATCGGGAAGGCTTCCAGCAGCAGCGCACCGGTGACCCCGCTGCGCGGCCGGCCCGCCGGGTCGATGAACGCGCTGTTGGTGTGCTGGATGCGGAAGTCCATCAGCTGCCCGCGTTCGTCGAGTTGCGGGCGCAGCACCATGGCCGGGTCGAGCATGCTTTCCGCCAGCGCGACCAGTTCGGTGATTTCCGGCCTGCTGCGGATGTCCAGGCCGGGCAGCTCGACCGGCCTGCTCTCCAGGGTGTGCGCGCACAGTTCGGCGAGCGCCTCGACCTGTCGTTGGATCGGGGTCGGCTGCGGGGAAAGCGGGTGCGGCCAACAGATCTCCAGCACGCCCAGGATCCGGCCGCCCGCGGTGGCCGGGACCGCGACGCGCCCGCCGCCCGGAGTCTCCCGGTAGCCGATGGACACCAGGTCGCCGCCGCTGATGGTGTCGAACCAGATCGTGTGCCGGTCGGTCAGCGCGCGCCGCGCGGTGGTGGCCACGCCCGGTGGCACGTAGCGCCAGCGCTGCGCCTCGGCGGCGGTGAAACCGGCGAACCCGGCCAGCGTCAGCGAGGAGTCCGAACCGGCCGCCCAGATCGCAACGCCGACCGCGCCCAACGGCGCCAACGCGTGCGTCAGCAACGATTCCGCGACCGCCTGCGCGTCGCTCGCGGCCAGGATGCCGCTTTCCGCGGTGCGCATCCGCAGCACCGGTTCCGCTTCCATGCCCGGAAATTCCAGGGTGGCTTCGGCGATCCGGTCCCGCGCCGCGTTGTTCACGATGTCGGCAGCGAACTCCAGCTCGCTGCGCCCGGACCGGCCCGCCAGCTCGCGCAACTGCCGCGCCGCCTGCGCTGGCCCGCAGTGCAGCCGTTCGACCAGCACGCCTTTGGCCAGTTCCAGCAGCGCCCTGGTGTCCGCGTGCGCGCCCGCCGCGCGCAGCTCGCGCTGCGCCCGGTCGAGGGTGGCCGCGAGGCGTTCGATCTGGTCGTCTGCGGCCTGCACGTCATCGTCGGTCGATGCGGACACGAAACGGGCTCCTGGTTTCAGTTGGTGCTCGGCAGCCAGCGCTTGATGCAGCGGATCAGGTCATTGGCATCGACAGGTTTGGTCACGTAGTCGGTGGCACCCGAGTCGATGCTCTTCTCCCGGTCACCCGGCATCGCTTTCGCGGTCACCGCGATGATCGGCAGCTCCCGGTACTCGGGCATGGCCCGGATCGCCGCCGTCGCGCTGTAGCCGTCCAGCTCCGGCATCATCACGTCCATCAGCACCAGGTCGATCTCGGGATGCCGGTTCAGCGTTTCGATCCCGGTCTTGCCGTTCTCGGCCTGCAACACGCGCATGCCGTGCAGTTCCAGGATGGACGTCAACGCGTACACGTTGCGCGCGTCGTCATCCACGACCAGCACACCGCGCCCGGCCAGGTCCCCGTCGACGGAGCCGGCGAGGTCGGCGAGGTCGTCGGCGACGGTGTCGGCGAGCAGCACGCCGTTCTGCCAGTCACCGTTGAGGTGCGCGCTGACCCGCGCTCGCAACTCGTCCAGGCTGGTGATCACTTCCAGCGGGTGGCTGTCCGTCCTGGCGCGCAGTTCCTGATCGCGTTCGGCGGTGAGCGGCCTGCTGTGGTGCGCGAGCACCGGGATGTCCTCCAGCATGGACTCGGCGTCCATGGTGGCCAGGAAGTGGTTGGCCGCGTCGTCGGGCATGTCCAGTTCCAGGATGACCCACTGACAGCCCTCGCCGGCCAGCACCGCGCGCGCCTCGTCGGTGCCGACCGCGGTCACCACCTCGACCGGCGGCCGCGCGTCGTTCGGGTCGCGGTGTTCGGTCGCGTCCAGCACCGCGCTCTCCGCGACCAGCGACAGCAGACCGCGCGGGTGGTCCTCGATCACCAGCACGCGCCGTTTCTGTTGCGGTGGCAGCGAGGTTTTTGCCACGTTCGCCAGTTCGGCGTCGACCACTTCCTCCAGTGCCGCGTTCGCCGCGGCCACGACCGACGCGGCCGGGCCCTCCAGGTCCTCCAGACCGGACGTGCTTGGCGGGGTGAGGAAGTCGGGGCGGGCGATCGGCAGGTAGAGCGTGAAGGTACTGCCGCTGCCGAGGATGCTCTCCGCGGTGATGACACCACCGAGCAGGTAAGCGATTTCGCGGCTGATCGACAAACCAAGCCCGGTCCCGCCGTACTTGCGGCTCGTGGTGCCGTCGGCCTGCTGGAACGCGCCGAAGATCGTCTCCAGCTGGTGTTCGGCGATGCCGATACCGGTGTCGCGCACCTGGAAGGCCATCGCGGAACCGTGCCTGCGCACGGTGGCGGGCAGTTCGTCCGGAGTGGCCAGTGCGACCCGCAGCGTCACGCCGCCCGACTCGGTGAACTTCACCGCGTTGGACAACAGGTTGCTCAGCACCTGCCGCACGCGCGAGTCGTCGGTGAGCAGGTCGACCGGCACGCCCGGCTCGGTGATGATCTCGAAGCCGAGGTTCTTCTGCTGGGTCAACGGCTGGAAGGTCGCGTCCACGTAGTCGAGCAACTGCCGCAGGCCGACGCGTTCCGGGCTGATGTCCATCTTGCCGGCCTCGACCTTGGACAGGTCCAGGATGTCGTTGATCAGCTGCAACAGGTCCGAACCGGCGGAGTGGATGATGCTCGCGTATTCGACCTGCTTGGGGGTGAGGTTGCGGCTCGGGTTCTGGGTGAGCAGCTGAGCCAGGATCAGCAGGCTGTTCAACGGGGTGCGCAGCTCGTGGCTCATGTTCGCCAGGAACTCCGACTTGTACTTCGATGCCAGCGCCAACTGCTGTGCGCGCGCCTCCAGTTCCTGGCTGGCCTGTTCGATCTCCAGGTTCTTGGTCTCGATGTCGCGGTTCTGCGCGGCCAGCAGCGCCGCTTTCTCCTCGAGCTCAGCGTTGGACCGCTGGAGTTCTTTCTGCCGCGCCTGGAGTTCCTGCGACCGGGTCTGCAATTCAGCCGTCAGCCGCTGCGATTCACCGAGCAGTTCGTCGGTGCGCGCGTTGGCCACCAGCGTGTTCACGTTGACACCGACGGTTTCCATCAGCTGACCCAGGAAGTCGCGGTGCATCTGGGTGAACGCGTGCACCGAGGCCAACTCGATCACGGCCAGCACCTGTTCCTCGAACAGCACCGGCAGTACCAGCAGGCTGCTCGGCCTGCTGTGGCCGAGGCCGGAGGAGATCGTGACGTAGTCGGCGGGCACGTCGTCGACGGCAATGCTGCGCCTGCTCTTCGCGGCCTGGCCGACCAGCGACTGTCCAAACCGGAATTGGTGGGGCCGGGCCTCGTCCGGTTCGCCGTAGGAGCCGATCAACCGCAGCTCCGGCAGTTCACCGGCCTCCTCGGTCAGGTAGAACGCGCCGTACTGCGCGCCGACCATCGGCGCGAGCTCGTCCATGATCAGCTCGGCGACCACGGTCAGGTCGCGGCGGCCCTGCATCAGAGCGGAGATCTGCGCCAGGTTCGTCTTCAGCCAGTCCTGGTCCTGGTTGGCGCTGGTGGTTTCGCGCAGCGACTCCACCATCTGGTTGATGTTGTCCTTCAGCTCGGCGACCTCGCCGGAGGCGACCACGTTGATGGAGCGGGTCAGGTCGCCCTTGGTGACCGCGCCGGTCACCTCGGCGATCGCGCGCAACTGGCTGGTTAGCGTGTCGGCCAGCTCGTTCACGTTCTCGGTCAGCCGCTTCCAGGTCCCGGAAACGCCTTCGACCTCGGCCTGACCGCCCAGCCGCCCTTCGGTGCCCACCTCGCGGGCCACCCGGGTGACCTCGTCGGCGAAGGAGGACAGCTGGTCGACCATGGTGTTGATGGTGGTCTTCAGTTCGAGGATCTCGCCACGCGCGTCCACGTCGATCTTGCGGGTCAGATCGCCCTTGGCGACCGCAGTGGTGACCTGCGCGATCGAGCGCAACTGGCTGGTCAGCGTGTCGGCCATGAAGTTGACGTTGTCGGTGAGGTCCTTCCAGGTCCCGGCGACGTTCGGCACCCGGGCCTGACCGCCCAGCGTCCCTTCCGTACTCACCTCGCGCGCGACGCGGGTGACCTCGTCACCGAACGCGGACAGCGTGTCGACCATCGAGTTGATCACGTCCGCCAGCGCGGCGACCTCGCCCTTGGCCTCCACCGAGATCTTCTGCGACAGGTCGCCCTTGGCGACCGCGGTCGCGACCTGCGCGATGGACCGCACCTGGGTGGTCAGGTTGCCTGCCATCACGTTGACGTTGTCGGTCAGGTCCTTCCAGGTGCCCGACACGCCCCGCACCGTCGCCTGGCCGCCAAGGTTGCCCTCGGTGCCCACCTCGCGCGCCACCCGGGTGACCTCGTCGGCGAACGCGGAGAGTTGGTCGACCATCGTGTTGATGGTTTCCTTCAACTCCATGATTTCGCCGCGCGCGTCGACCCGGATCTTCTGGGTCAGGTCGCCTTTCGCGACCGCGGTGGTGACGTCTGCGATGGACCGCACCTGGGTGGTCAGGTTGCCTGCCATCACGTTCACCGAGTCGGTGAGGTCGCGCCAGGTGCCGGAGACGCCCTTGACGTCCGCCTGCCCGCCCAGCCGGCCTTCTGTACCCACCTCGCGGGCCACCCGGGTGACCTCGTCCGCGAACGACGACAGCTGGTCGACCATGGTGTTGACGGTGCTCTTGAGCTCCAGGATCTCGCCGCGCGCGTCGACCCGGATCTTCTGGGTCAGGTCGCCCCTGGCGACCGCGGTGGTGACCTGGGCGATGTTGCGGACCTGGTCGGTCAGGTTGCCGGCCATCGCGTTCACCGAGTCGGTCAGGTCCTCCCAGGTCCCCGAAACGCCGGGAACGTGCGCCTGTCCGCCCAACCGGCCTTCGGTGCCCACCTCGCGGGACACCCGGGTCACTTCGGAGGTGAACAGCGAGAGTTGGTCGACCATGCCGTTGAACACGGTGGCGATCTCGCCGAGCAGGCCGTCCGCGTCGTCCGGAAGCTTCGTGCCGAAGTCGCCGTCGCGGACCGCCGTCAACCCGGCCAGCAACTGCCGCAGCTCCGGCTCGCCCACCGCGTGACCGGTACTCCGTTTGGTCGCCGTCGGCTTGACCGCAGTCGTCTTGCCGCCGGAACGGTCGGCCGTTCCGTCACCCATGTTCACCCTCGTTCCTTTCCAACTGCCAGGCACAGGCTGAACATGCCCAGCCACCAGTACCCACCCGGGGGCCCCTCGCAAACCTGTTGAGACCAACGTGTGTCCGGTCGCGTGCACTCCGCATCTTCACAGTAGCTGCCCGGTCCAGATTCCCCGGCGCAGCGGGGGTCCGCGACAGTCGAAGCCGACCGTGCTGACCAGGAGTTTTGATGAACTGCTTGCCACGTCCCTCGGTGGTCGTCGCCTTCCATTCCGGTAACGGGCACACCGAGGTCCTCGCCGGTTTTCTCGCGCGGCGTGCCGGCCCGGACACGGTGCTCGTCGCGGTGGATGCGATGACCGAGACGCAGTGGACCGAACTGGACAGAGCGGACTGCCGCGATCTTCGTCGCCGGACGGGCAACGTTGCGCCGCGCTGACACGTCTGTTGGGTAAACGTCAGTGAGGGAGTTCCCGGGTGCGGTGGTGGCGCCTTGGCTGGTTGGGTTCATGGTGGCTGCGCCGAGTCGCGCTGTGCCTCGCGGTGGTGATCGCGGTCTGCGGGCTGCCGTTGGGCGGCGGATTCGTCGGCCTGGCCTTCGAAGGCATGGGTGACGCGGCGGGCGCGCCCGCGACGCGCGGCACGGATGCGGTGTGGCTGGGCCATTCCTGGGTCACCGACACGCCGAGCGGACCCGCTTTCGACGCGTTGGTCGCGCATCTGCGCGCGGGCGGCTTCCGGGACGTGTTCGTGCACGTCGGTCCGCTGTCCGACAACGGATCGCTGAACCCCGCGCTGGCGCCGCGCGCCACCGACCTGCTCGCCGCGCTGCACGCCGCCGTACCGCACGTGCGCGTGCAGGCGTGGCTCGGTGACGTCGTCGGGCCCGGTCGGCTCGACCTCACCGACCCGGCCAGCCGATCCCGCGTGCTCGCCAGTGCGGAGCAGGTCCTCGACCTCGGTTTCGCCGGCGTGCACTACGACCTCGAACCCGTGCCCACCGGCAACACCGACTACCTCGACCTGCTCGCCGCGACACACACGATGACGGCCGCCCGGCACGCGCTGCTCTCCGTTGCCGTCGACCAGATAGAACCAGCGCCCGGCCTCGCCTACCCGGAACAGTGGATCTTCGGCCGCGCGCACTTCTGGTCGACCGGGTTCATCGGCGAGGTGGCGCAACGGGTCGACGAGATCGCGGTGATGAACTACGACAGCGCGATCCCGACCGGCACCGTCTACGCGGGCTATGTCCGCCTGCAGACCCAGCTCGCCATCGGCGCGGTGCCCGGCAACGTGACGCTGCTGATGGGTCTGCCCGCCTACCACACCGGCGAACTCGGCCACACCGGCGGTGAAACCGTTTCCGCCGCCGTGCGCGGTGTCCGGATGGCGTTGCGCGGCGCGGATCGCGTCGTCGGGGTTGCCTTCTACGCCGAATTCTCCGCGACGCAGGCGGACTGGGCCGCCTACCAGCAGGGCTGGGTACATCCGGCGATCTAGACTTGGCCGCCGAGTCTGGTGTGGTGGTGAGGAGACGAACGCGGATGGTCACTCGGGCGGAACGGAACCGGTCCAACCCCGATCTCGGGGTGCTCGCCGGCCGACTGCTGTTCGCCGTGCAGAACGAACTGTTCGCCACCCTCGCCGAACGCGGCTTCGCCGACCTGCATCCCCGGCACGGCACGGTCATGGCCTACCTGGAAGCCGACGGCGTGCGCGCGACCGAGCTGTCCCGCCTGTCCGGTCAGCACAAGCAGGTCGTCGGCACGGTCGTGGACGAGTTGGAAGCGCTCGGTTACGTGGTCCGCAATCCTGATCCGGCCGACCGCAGGGCGAAACTGGTCTGCCCGACCGAACGCGGCCTCGACGAGATGCAGACCGCCGACGAGATCATGGCAGCGATTCAGGCCCGGCACGCGCGGCGCCTTGGCAAGGACGCGTTCGCCGCGTTCAAGTCCGCGTTCTTCGACGTCACCGAGCACCAGCGGGCCCGGGTCGCGGAACGCTAGCCCTGGTGGACTGATCGTCCACTGTGCACATTGATGTCAGTGGGTGCCCAGCCAGGTCGACGCGCGCTTCGGCGAGGCCCGCGACAGCCACGCGTCCTGCACCACCTCGGCCAGTTCCTGCCGGGTCAGCTCGCCGAGCCGACTGGCGCGGACCAGCACGGACAGGTGGCCGTTGAAGTGCGGGGTGGTGAAGAAGGGCGTGCGCTCGTCCTGGACCAGCGCCTGCTTGTCGGCGTCCGAAGGGACCCAGAACACGATCACGTCGGGGTAGCGCTCGCCGGTGTCCGGGTCGAACGCGTCGGGGCGCGGGTTGCGGAAGAACACGAAGGACTTGCCGCCGACCTGGTAGACCGGGTTCTCGCCGGCTTGCACGATCGTGACATGCGGCATGCCGATGGCGAGTTCGTGCACGTCCTCGACGCGGGCTCGCCGCGACCTACCCGGCATGCGAGCAGGATACGGCTCAGATGGCGCCGGTCAACGCCTGCAGGCCGAGGCTGCTGGCGGCGACCGCGATCCACAGCACCGCGCCGAGCAGCAGTGGCCGTGGCCCGGCCTTGCGCAGCTCGCCGATGCGCATGGACAGCCCGATCCCGGCCAGCGCGGTGGTGATCAGGAAGGTGCCGAGCCAGGACAGCGCGGGATGCCAGGCGTTCGGGATGAGCCCGATGCTGTCCAGGCCCGCCGCGGCCACGAACCCGATCAGGAACAGCGGCACGATCTTGCGCCACGGCATCCCGGCCAGATCGACGTTGCCCTCGGCACCCGAGGTGCGCGCTTCGCGGCGGGCCTGCCAGATCGCCAGCGCGATCACGATCGGGATCAGCATCAGGCTGCGGGTCAGTTTGACCACGATCGCGTAGGAGCCGGCGCCGCCGCCGAAGCTGTAGGCCGCTGCCACGACCGAGGACGTGTCGTTGATCGCGGTGCCACTCCACAGGCCGAACGCGTGCGCGCTCAACCCGAACAGGTGACCCAGCAACGGAAACAGCAGCACCGCCGCGATGTTGAAGGTGAAGATCGTGCCGATGGCGTAGGCGACCTGGGTCTGCTTGGCCTTGATGACCCCGGTCGTCGCGGCGATCGCGGAGGCACCGCAGATGCCGGTGCCGACGCCGATCAGGATCTGCGCGTCGCCACGAACCTTCAGCAACCGCCCGAACAACCAGGCGCCACCCAGGGCCACGGTCAGCGTGCCGAGCATCACCGGCAACGACTCTCCGCCGACCCGAACCACCTGAGAAAGGGACAATCCCGTGCCCAAGACCACAATGGACAGTTGCAGTACCGGCTTGCTGGCGACCGCGTACCCGGCGGCGGGGCGGGCACCGCGCAGCGCGGGCACGCACGCGGCGGCGAGCGCGCCGAGCAGGATGCCGAACACCGGCCCGCCCACCACGGGCACGAACTGCCCGAGCACGGTCGCGATCCCGGCGATCAGCAGCGCGATGCCCAGGCCTGGCGCGGCCTCGGCCAGCTTGTTTCGCCGGGTGTCGGCCGATGGCGGAGTGTGGTGCTGGGTCGCCGTCATCGGTCGCTCCTCCCGCGTAAAGGTCCGGACATTTAAGTTAACTTATGTCCGGACATTTGGCAATCGGTACCGTAGCGTCGTGACCGGTGGGAGTGGGACGCGTGCCCTGGATCGGAACGGGTCCGCGCCGCTCTGGCAGCAGTTGCAACAGCAACTACTCGACCGGCTCGCGGCAGGCGAATTCACCGAATCCTTCCCTGGTGAACTGGCCCTGGTCGACGACTACGGGGTCAGCAGGCACACCGTGCGCCAGGCCCTCCAGCAACTGCGCGCTGACGGTGTGATCGTCGCCGAACGCGGCCGTCAGCCCCGGGTCGCGCCCGCGCCGGAGATCCAGCAGCCGCTCGGCGCCCTCTACAGCCTGTTCGCCTCGGTGGAAGCCTCCGGCATCACCCAGGAAAGCGTGGTGCGCACCTTCGACACCCGGGCCGACGCGCTGATCGCCGAACGCCTCGAACTCGAAGCGTCCACCCCGCTGGTCTACCTGGAACGGTTGCGGCTCGCGGGGGAGGAGCCGCTGGCCATCGACCGCGTCTGGCTGCCAGCCGAAGTCGCCGCGCCGCTGCTCGACGCCGACTTCAGCCACACCAGCCTCTACGGCGAACTGTCCCAGCGCACCGGCATCCGGCTCGACCACGGCAGCGAGGAGATCCACGCGGTCGTGCCGACCCGTGCCGAGCGCACCCAACTGCGCTGCCCGCCCGATGTCGCGGCGTTCTCCATCAACCGGCTCGGCCACGTGCGCGGCCGACCCGTCGAATGGCGGCACACGCTGATCCGCGGCGACCGGTTCGCGCTCACCGCCGAGTTCTCCGCGAGCACCGGCTACCGCCTGATCCAACCCGACCTGAGCGCGGTGAAAACGCCGTGACCGCGCGTCGTTTCATCAGGTCGGGTTCGACCTTTGAAGAGGCCATCGGCTACTCGCGGGCAGTCGTCGACGGCGACTGGATCCACGTGTCCGGGTGCACCGGATTCGACTACGCCAGCATGACCCTCGCCGAGGGTGTCCTCGCTCAGGCGGAACAGGCGCTGCGCAACGCATCGGCCGCGCTCGCCGAGGCAGGCGCGAGCCTGGCCGACGTGGTCCGGGTGCACTACTACCTGCCCGACCGCGACGACTTCGAGCCGTGCTGGCCGGTGCTGCGCGCCGCGTTCGGCGCCGCGCCACCGGCGGCGACCATGCTGGTCTGCGGCCTGCTCGACGAGCGCATGCGGATCGAGATCGAGGTCACCGCGCACCGTTCACGATGAGCCGGTTGCGTGTTCAGTCGAGCAACAGCACGATCTTGCCGCGCGCGTGTCCCGACTGGCTCAGCTCCACCGCCGCCCGCCAGTCCGCCAACAGCGTGGTGTGCGCGATCGGCACCGAGAATCGTCCGTCCGCGGCCAGTTCCGCGTACTCGCCCAGCACGTCGGTGTAGCGCCTCGCGTTCGCGTCCGGGCCGCTGCCGCCGATGATCCCCAGTTCCTTCGCCGCCGCGAAATCGGTCAGCGTGGCCACCTGCTCCGGTGTTCCGGTGATGCGCACCAGATCGGGCAGCACGCCGCCCGGCGGTGCGGTGTCCAGCGCCAGGTCGACCGGCCCGCCCGCGAGCGCGCGCACCCGTTCGACCAGGCCATCGCCGCGACCGGTCACCTCGGCACCCGCCGCGCGCAGCGCGTCGGCGTGGGTCTCGCCCGCGGTCGCGATCACCCGCGCGCCGCGACCCAGTGCGATCTGCACCGCCGCGTATCCGACCATCGTGCCCGCGCCGTGCACCAGCACGGTGTTGCCGGCGCGGACGCCGAGCACGTCCACGCCCCGGTAGCCGGTCTCGACCACCATCGGCAACGCGGCGGCGTCGACCGCGTCGAGCTTGTCCGGTCGCGGGAACCAGACGTCGAGCAGCGCCTGCTCGGCCGCGCCCGCGCTCGATCCCTGGAACGGCGCCGGGCCGAACACCGCGTCGCCGATCCCGACCCCGATCACCCCGGCGCCGATTGCGTCGACCGTGCCGGACACCTCCAGGCCGACGCCGCGCGGCAGGTCACCGGCGAACAGCCCACCGCACAACGCCCAGTCGGCCGGGTTCAGCCCGCACGCCTGCACGGCGACGCGGATCTGACCAGGTCCGGCATCGGGGGTGCGGCTTCGTCGATCCGCAGCACGTCCAGCGGTGCTCCGTATTCGTGGAAGCGGAGGGTGCGCATTTCGGTCTCCTCACGAGTGACGACAGCATCTGCTGTCATCACCAACTTTAGCAGAAGTGATGACAGCATCTGCTGTCGCTATCCTCGGGACATGGCACGGTGGGAAGGCAACGCACGCGGGCGGCTCGAACGAGCCGCGCTCGACCTGTTCACCGAACAGGGCTACGACCGCACCACGGTCGCCCAGATCGCGAAGCGGGCGAACCTCACCGAACGCTCGTTCTACCGGTGGTTCCCGGACAAGCGCGAGGTGCTCTTCGGCGGCGACGAACTGGAAAAACAGCTGGTCGCCGCGATCGAAGCCGTACCAGCGGGCACTGCGGCGCTGCCGACCCTGCTGGCCGCCTTCCCGGCCGCCGAAGACGTCGTCCGCCCCCGCGAATTCCTCATCGAGCGAACCGCCGTCATCGCCGCCAACCCGCCGCTGCTCGAACGCGAACTGATCAAGATCGCGGGCCTGTCCGACGCACTCGCCTCGGCGCTGGTCCGGCGCGGCTGCGACCAGCGGACAGCGCGCCTGGCAACCGATGTCGGCCTTGCCGTGTTCCGGCAGGCCGGCGCGCGGTGGCTGGCCGGAGAAGAAACCGGGATCGTCGAACTGCTCTCGGCGAGCATGGCGGACCTGGCCGTTGTCGTCAGTTCGTGAACCCGCGATACGGGCGCAGCGGCAGCACGACGAACTCGGCCAGACCGGCAGCGGCGATCGGCAGGCTCTCGATCACGGTGCGCGCCGTGGTCAGGTCGGCGGCCTCCATGATGAAACACGCACCGAGCCCGTCGTCGCGGTGCCAGATGTGCCGCACGATGCCCTCGGCGTAGAGCTCCTTGATCCGCTTGGTCTAGGCGGGGATCAGCGGGGCGAAGTCGGCGTCGCGATACCGCTCGATCCGTCTCCTACTGGTCACCATGAACTGCACGTGCGTTCCTCCGGTCTGGTGTGGACGATGCGGGCACTCTGCCAGACCCGCCGATGCCACGACTGAGTGCCATGATCATCAACAGCAGCCCGATCGAGATCAGCAACGCGATGTGCCACCCCGGCACCACCGATCCCGGCCCCGCGACCAGCGTGCCGAACAACGCAACGCCGAGCACGCTGCCGGTCTGCCGCGCCGTGTTCAACGTGCCCGACGCCACCCCCGACCGCTCCCGCGCCACCCCGCCGAGCAACGCCGAGGTCATCGCGGGCACGACCAGCCCGAGCCCGAACCCCAAGGCCACCAACTGACCCACCAGCGCGCCATACGGCGCGGCTGCCCCGAACCCCAGCAATCCCGCGCAGCCCGCGCCCATCAGCACCGCTCCGACCACGATGCCGAGGCGCTGCGCGAGTCGGCCGCTGACCAGGTTCGCGGCGATGATCGCGACCGTCATCGGCGCGAACGCCAATCCGGTCACCAGCGCCGAATGGTGTTGCGCGCGTTGGAAGAACAGGCTCAACACGAACAGCAGACCGTAGAACGCGATGTTCACCAGCAGGCCGATCGCGCTCGCCGCGCCGAAGGACGGCGCGCGGAACAGTCGCAGCGGCAACATCGGCCGACTGCCGCGCGCCTCGATCACCCAGAACGCCGCCCCGGCCAGCACCGCCACCGCGAACGCCGCCAGCACCAGCGGATCGGCGAGCCCGCGCTGTCCACCCTCGATCACCGCGCCCGCCAACGCACTCAGCGCCACCACCGCGGCGACCTGGCCCGGCAGGTCGATCCCGCGCCCGGCCGTGCGCGACGTCTCACCCGCCCAGCGCAGCGTGACCAGAACGCCTGCCAGGCCGATCGGCGCGTTGATGAAGAAGATCGCCCGCCAGCCCAGCGTCGCGGTCAACACGCCGCCGAGCAACGGACCGGCCGACAACGCGGCACTCGCCCCCGCCGCCCACAACCCGACGGCCCGGGCGCGCTCACCCGCGTCCGGGAACGCGTTGTTGAGCAACGTCAACGAGCAGGGCACCAGCACGGCGGCGCCCACCCCCTGCACGGCGCGGGCCGTGATCAGCACCCCGAGATCCGGCGCGAGACCGCATCCGGCCGAGGCGAGCGTGAACACCGCGAACCCCGCCACGAACACCCGCTTCGCGCCGATCCGGTCGCCGAGCGCGCCCGCGGTCAGGATGAGCCCGGCGAACACGAGTGTGTAGGCGTTGACCACCCACTGCAATGCGGCGACGCCACCGCCGAGATCGGCGCCGATCGGGTTGATCGCCACGTTCACCACGCTCACGTCCAACTGGACCACCCCGAACCCGAGGCTGGTCGCGAGCAGTGTCCAACCGCGTCCGTTCATGATCCCGACGTTAGGCGCGCGACGTTTCGGCCCCGGCCCAAACAATCAGCCCGCGAGTTGGTTGACGATGCCGCCGAACAGGCCGGGTAGTCGCACCGCGAGCGGCACGATCGCCCTCGGCACGCCCGGTATTTGGCGCGACCACAGCAGGCCCTCGGTGAGCAGTCGTGAACGGCGGGACACCGTGCGCCAGGCGCGTTCGTAGTCCTGGGGGTGGTCCGCGACCAGGCAGCGCACCAGCACCGCCGCACTGGCCAGCGAGATCGCGATGCCTTCGCCGGTCAACGCGTCCACGTACCCGGCCGCGTCGCCGATCAGCAGCACCCGCCCGCGCACCCTGGCCCGGACGCGTTGCCGCAGCGGACCGGCGCCGCGCACGTCCGAAACGGCGCGCGCGCCCGCCAGTCGGTCGGCGAGCCAGGGGAAGGCGGTGAGCTGTTTGTCGAACGGTCCACGTCGCGAGGTCAGCAGGCTGATGCCGATGGTGTCCGCATCGACCGGGGTCACGTACGCCTCGGCGTGGTCCGACCAGTTCACTTCGACGAAACCGTCCTGCGGCGGGATCGCGAAGTGCTGCCGCAACCCCCAGCGGCTCGCGCCGATCGGGCGGGCGGCGAGGCCGAGCGCGGTGCGGATGGGGGAGTGCAGGCCGTCGGCGGCGACCAGGTAGCGCGCTGCTTCGCCCGCCGCCACAACATGATCCGCCTGCTGGACGATGTCGGTAACGCGCTGTTCGCGGACCGGAATTCCGGCGGCGTCGACCGCGTCGCGCAGGCTGCGGTGCAGCTCGGTCCTGCGCACGCCGCGTCCCGGTCCGGACCGGAAGTCGGCGCGGGCCACGGTGTTGTCGCGTCGATAGGCGATACCGCGCAACGCGAACCCGGGCGGGTCGACGCCCAGCGCGGCCAGCGCGCGCACCGCGACGGGCATCAGCCCTTCGCCGCACGCCTTGTCGATCGGTCCGGTGCGCCGTTCGAACACCAGCACGTCCAACCCGGCCCGCGCCGCGCCCAGCGCGGTCGCCAGTCCGGCCGGGCCCGCACCGACCACGACGACATCACGCATGCGCGGCCAGCAGCGCGGCGTTCTCGGTGCGGATCCGCACGGTCAGCAGGATGGCGTTGAGCACGGTGAACGCGATCGCGGTCAGGAAAGCCGTGTGCACCAACGGCAGTGCCGCGCCCTCCACGACCACCGCGAGGTAGTTGGGCTGCCGGGTGAACCGGTACGGCCCGCTGGTGATCAGCGGCTGCCCCGGCACCACGATGACCCTGGTGTTCCACTGTGGCCCGAGCGCGCGCATGCACCACCACCGCACGCAGAACGTGCCCACCACCAACGCGAGCATCGGCCAGCCGAGCGCCGGGATGAACGGCCGCCCGCCGAGCCACACCTCCAGCACACACCCGATCAGCAACCCGGTGTGCAGCACCACCATGAACGGATAGTGGCCGAAGCCGGACTCGACGCCGCCGCGCGCCCGGCTCCAGGCGAGATTTCGTTTGGCCACCACCAGCTCGGCCAACCGCCCGATGGCGACCAAACCGACGAACACCGAATACAGGATCGCGCTCACCATCGGATTAGTACCAGCTCCGCGCAGAATCCGGGCCCCATTGCCAGCAAAACGCCCCAGCCCTGACCGTCCGGCGGGCGCGCCGCGAGCGTGTCGCGCAGGACGTGCAGCACCGACGCCGATGACAGATTGCCGACCTCGCGCAGTGATCGCCAGGTCAACGCCAGTGCGTCGGACGGCAGGTCGAGGACCTCTTCGATGGCTTCGATCACCTTGGGGCCGCCGGTGTGGCAGATCCACGGATCGATGTCGGCGACGGTCAGGCCGTGCTCGTCGAGCAGGCTGGCGACGTCGCCGGGGAGGTACTGGCGGACCAGCTCGGGCACTTCGGCGCCGAGCACGATGCGCAGGCCGGTGCTGCCGACGTCCCAGCCCATCGCGCGTTCGGTGTCCGGGTAGAGGTGGCTGCGGCTGCTCACGATCCTCGGGCCGGGCACGTCTCGTTCGGCGCCGGTCAGCACAACCGCGGCAGCACCGTCGCCGAACAGGCCGCTGGCCACCATGTTCGCCACGCTCGGATCGTCGCGTTGCACGGTCAACGAGCACAGTTCGACCGCGACGAGCACCGCGACCGCGTCCGGTGCGCCGCGCAGGTAGTCGTGCACGCGCGCCAGGCCTGCCGCACCGGCAACGCAACCAAGGCCCATCAACGGCAGCCGGCGCACGTCCGGTCGCAGGCCGAGCCGGCCGGCGATCCGGGCGTCCAGCGAGGGCACCGCGATGCCGGTGACGGTGGTGGACATGATCAGGTCGACCTCGCCGACGTCAAGCCCGGCTTCCTTCAACGCGCCCGCGACCGCCTGCGCGCCAAGGTCGACCGCCACGGACAGGAACGCCTCGTTGGCTTCGGTGAAATCACGCAGATCCGGATAGCGCTCCAGCGGGAGGGCCAGATGCCGGGTGGCGACCGTGGTGCTGGCGTGCAGCCGCCGCGCCACCGCCGCTTTGCCGTCGTTGTCCGGCAGGCACAGCCGCGCGAACAATTCGGTCAATTCATTCTGGGGGTACGAATGAGCTCCCAGCACCCCATGAACCGCGGCGATGGTGGTCACCTTCGCAACGGTACTCAGGCTCCCCTAATCTCGCCTTCGTGGAAACTGGTGCCAGCACGGCGCATCGCACGCGTGGCCTGCGCGGACTCCTGCTCGCGTCGCACCCGATCCCCGGTTTCGCGGTGACGGTGTTCGGCTTGCTGCTGGCCACCGGCATCGGCCTGCCGCCTGGCCGGGTCGCGCTGTTCACCGTCGCGCTCTTTCTGGGGCAGATGTCCATCGGCTGGTCGAACGACCGGATCGACGCGGCGCGCGACACCGCGAACGCGCGCAACGACAAACCCGCCGCGACCGGCGACATCGCCCTGTCGACGCTGACCATCGCCATGCTGGTCTCGGTCGCGCTGAGCGTGCTCGGGTTCTTCCTGCTCGGCTGGCGGGTCGGCCTGGTCGCGCTCGCGCTCAACGGCGCAGGCTGGTCCTACAACCTCGGCCTCAAGGCGACCGTGTTCTCCGGCCTGACCTACCTGGTGGGACCTGGTCTGCTCCCGGTCGTCGCCTACCTGGCCGTGCCCGCCACGCCGCCCTGGTGGGCACCGGTCGCGGGCGGTCTGCTCGGGATCGGCGCGCACATCGCCAACGTGCTGCCCGACCTGCGCGCGGACGAGGCCACCGGCGTGCGCGGCCTGCCGCACCGGCTCGGCCTCCGGCTGGCGCTCGTGGTCATGGCGCTCGTACTCGCCGCCGCGTCGCTGGTCGCCGTGCTCGGCCCTGGCTCACCTGCGCCGCCGGTCCTGATCGCCGCCCTGGTCGCGGTCCTGCTCGCGGGCACCTCCGCCGTGCTCGGGCTGCGCAGGCCGGACAGCCCGCTGGCCTTCTACGCCGCGCTCGGCGTCGCCCTGATCGACGTCGTGCTGTTTGTCGTGGTCATCTGACATCGTCGGGGCATGCTCACCACGCTCGCCGTCGAGAACTACCGGTCGCTGCGCAGCCTCGTGCTGCCACTGCACCAGTTGACGTTGATCACCGGACCGAACGGCAGCGGCAAATCGAGCATCTACCGGTCGCTGCGGTTGCTGGCCGATGCTGCCCGCAACGGCGCGGTCGCCGCGCTGGCCAGGGAGGGCGGACTGCCCTCGACGCTGTGGGCGGGGCCCGAGACGATCAGCAGGTCGGTGCGTGCGGGGCAGTATCCGGTGCAGGGCACCACGCGCACCAAACCGGTCGCGTTGCGGCTGGGCTTCGCGGGTGACGAGTTCGGTTACGCGATCGATCTCGGCCTGCCGGTCCCCGGCGAGAGCATGTTCAACCTCGACCCGGTGATCAAGCGCGAATGCGTGTGGCGCGGCCCGGTGCTGCGGCCCGCTGCGTTGCTCGCCGATCGCGTCGCGGCGGGCGTGCGCACCCGCGACGACTCGGGCGCCTGGTCGAGCAAGGCCGACCAGATCAGGCCGACGGACAGCATGCTCAGCGAATATGCCGATCCGCACCGTTTCCCCGAACTGCTGATCACCCGCGAGCGGATCCGGAGTTGGCGCTTCTACGACCAGTTCCGCACCGACGCGAACGCGCCCGCGCGCACCAGCCGGATCGGCACCAGGACGCCGGTGCTCGACCATGATGGCGCCGATCTCGCCGCCGCGTTGCAGACCATCCGCGAGACCGGGGACGGCGAGGCCCTCGATGCCGCGATCGACCAGGCGTTTCCGCGATCCCGCGCGATGATCGAGGAACGCAATGGCTGGTTCGAGCTGAAGTTCCGCCAGCACGGCCTGCTCCGCCCACTGGGCGCCGCCGAACTCTCCGACGGGACGCTGCGCTACCTGCTCTGGGTCGCCGCGCTGCTCGCCGTCCGGCCGCCCGAGTTGTTCGTGCTCAACGAGCCGGAAACCAGCCTGCACCCGGATCTGTTGCCTGCCCTGGCCGCGTTGATCAGCACGGCGGCGCGCACAACGCAGGTGATCGTGGTGTCGCACGCGCAACCACTGATCAGGGCGCTCACCGCGACGGCGGAGGAACTCGGTGCGGACCTGGCAACGGTGGAGTTGGTGAAGGAGTTCGGCGAGACGACGATCAGTGGCCAGGGCAGGTTCGACCAACCGTCCTGGCACTGGCCCAAGCGATGAGAAGCGCGCGCACCCGTTCGGTCGATTCCCTTTCGCTCACGGCGAAATCGACCCGGGGCTGACGATTCCCGCGTAGCGTCGAACGCATGCCGATCACCGAACTCCGGGCCGATCTGTACCGGCTCACCGTTGGCACGTACCAGGCTTACCTGTGGCGCGATCAGGACAGCGTCACCCTGATCGACGCGTGCGGGGTCGGCGCGGGCGCCGAATTGGCCGCGCTGCTCGGCGAGGTGGGCATGGCCACGAGCGACGTGGATCGGTTGGTGCTCACGCACTTCCACCCGGACCACACCGGTGGCGCCGCCGAGGTCGCGGCCTGGGGGAGCGTCGAGGTGCTGGCTGGGGCGCAGGACGCGGCGATCATTCGCGGCGACGTCGAGGCGCCCGCGCCGAACCTGCGTTCGGACCGGGAACGCGCGATGGCCGCGAACATCATGACCGGGCAGGCGGAGGCGCCGCCATGCCGGGTCGACCGGGAACTGACCGACGGCGTGCTGCTGGACGTTGCCGGTGGCGCGCAGGTGATCCACGGCCCTGGCCACACCGAGGGCAGCATCGGCTTGTTCCTGCGCGAACCGCGCGTGCTGTTCACCGGCGACACCGTCGCGCACTTCGAGTCCCAGGTGCTGGTCGGCCCGTTCAACATCGACACCGACCGCGCCGTCGAATCCTTCCGCCTGCTCGCCGGGTTCGACGCGGACGTGGCCTGTTTCGGGCACGGCGATCCGATCGTCGGCAACGCGCACGACACCCTGGCCACCGCGGCCAAGAACCCGTTCACGATCTGACCGGAACCGGTTCCTCCACTGTGGACTCGGCAGGTGCGCGGTCCGGCCGGGCCATGCCGACGCACAACCCGCCCAGCACCACGACCACCCCGACCCAGACCAGCGCGTGCGGCGTGGGCCCGCCGAGCAGCAGTCCGCCCGCCGCGGCCACGATCGGCACGATCCCGGTGAACAGCCCCGCCCGGCCGGCGCCGATCCGGCCGACCGCGCTGTACCAGAGCACGAACGCGAGCGCGGTCACCACGACCGCGAGATAACCGGCGATCGCGAAATCCTTGCCCGGCAACGTGAACACCGTGCCAGGACCTTCCACCGTGACGCCGAGAATCACGAACGCGATCGTCGCGATCCAGGTGGTGTGCAGAGACACCACCCACGGCCCCATCCTGGTCAGCACCGGCACCGCGAGCAGCGTGAACCCGGCCTCGGTGACCAGTACGACCAGTGCCCACACCAAGCCGGCCGCGTCCGTGCGCCCGGCCCCCTGCACCAGCACCGCGCCCGCCGTGACGATCACCGCCGCCACCACGATGGCCAGCGCGGGCCTGCTGCCCGACGTCAACGGCCCGACGATGGCCAGCACCAGCGGCACGGACGCGACCGCGATGCCGATCACGGCGGGTTCGGCGTGCGCGTCGCCGTTGACGACCGCGATGTTGAACACCACCAGTCCGCTGATCGCCACCCCCAGCAGCCACAGCCACTCCTTGCCGCGCGGCCGGAGAATCGGTCGGCCGGTGACCCGGCAGAGCACGAGCAACAGGATCGCGGCGAGCGCGTAGCGGATCGCCTGCACCGTGAACAGCGGCGCGTGGATGAGGGTCTGCGATACGGCGACGCTGCTGCCGACGCAGACCATCCCGCTCGCGGCCAGCAGGTTCCCGAGCGGTCCCGCCGATGTCGTTGCTGCCATACCGCCCAGCCTGGGACATACTTGGCCCTGAACACAGGACCAAGAACCACACATTGGACAGGACCAAATGGCAGGCGCCGACTTCCTGCAACTCGACCCGGCCAGCGCGCCGCCGCGCGGGCTGGCGAGTTGGCTGGCGACCGAGATCCGCGCCGCGGTCGCCGACGGCAGACTCCCGGTCGACGCGCGGCTGCCCGCGACCCGCGCGCTCGCCACCGAACTCGTGGTGTCCCGTGGCGTTGTCGTCGAGGCGTACCAACGCCTGGTCGACGAGGGGGTGCTGGCCGGTCGGCGGGGCGGCGGCACCATCGTCCGCGCGGGCATCACCCGCCCGGTGCCGCCCACTCCGGCGCATCCGGCGCCCGTCGTCGACCTCGACCTTTCGCCTGGCGTACCGGACCTCTCGGCGTTCCCGCGCGCGGCCTGGCTGCGCGCGGAGCGGACCGTGCTGGCCGGGATCAGCGCGCGCGATCTGCGCTACGGCGACCCGCGCGGCGTGTTCGCGTTGCGCGCCGCGGTCGCCGGTTGGCTCACCCGCACCCGAGGCATCCGCGCCGATCCCGAGGATGTGGTGATCGTCAACGGCACGGCGCAGACGCTGTCGCTGATGGCGCAGGTGCTGGTCGCGCGCGGCAAACCCGCCATCGGGGTCGAGGAACCGGGTTCCTTCGGCGCGCGGAACCTGTTGCTCCACCACGGTTTGCACGTCCACCCGATCCCGGTCGACGATCAGGGCATCGACGTCGCAGTGCTGAAAAAGTCCGGTGTGGACAGTGTGCTGTCGACGCCCGCGCATCAGATGCCGACCGGGGTGGTGCTGTCCGCGTCGCGCAGGCGCGCCCTGCTCGACTGGGTCGGCGAGGGCGGCGTGCTGATCGAGGACGACTACGACGCCGAACACCGCTACGACCGCGCGCCGGTCGGCGCGTTGCACGCGCTCGCCCCGGACCGCATCGTCTACACCGGCAGCGTGTCCAAGACGCTCGCGCCCGCGCTGCGCGTCGGCTGGCTGCTCGCTCCGCCCGAGCTGCGTGAAGATCTGGTGCAGGCCAAGTACTTCACCGACATCACCAGTCCCGCACTGGGCCAGTTCGTGCTCGCCGAACTGATGACGGGCGGCGCGATCGACAAACACCTGCGGCTGACCAGGATCCGGCACCGCAGGCGCCGCAACGCCGTGCTGGACGCGCTCGCCGAGTACTTCCCCGGCGCGCGCGTGCACGGCGTTGCCGCCGGTCTGCACCTGCTGGTATCGCTGCCCGATCTGATCGACGACGCGGAGCTGGCGCGCCGCGCGCTGGCCGAGGGGGTCGCCGTGCACCCGCTGTCCTGGTACCGGCTCGATACGGGTGAGCCGGGCCTGGTCATCGGTTACGCGGCAGCCCCACCCGGCCAGCTCCGCGAAGCGATCAGACGGATCAGGACACTGGTACCAGGTTGAACGACTGGTTGCTGCCGCCGTTGCACAGCGTCTGCGTCAGCTGGACGCTGTTCGAACCGGACGAGCCCGGCACGCTCAGGCATTCCATGTGCCCCTGGCCGGACGCCGAGTTGCGGTTCACCAGCCGATAGGAGCCGCTCCCGGTCGGGACTGCCTGCCACTGCTGGTTCTTGCCGCCCGAGTAGGACCACAACTGGATCGGCGCGTTGTCCGAGGTCGACACGTTGGTCACGTCGAGCCCTTCGGCAGGGTTGGCCCGGTTGACGATCTTGACGTACGGGCCGTCGGCGTAGGTCAACTGGAAGTCCTGCGCCTGGGTGCCGTTGCAGCTGTACTGCTGGATCGCCGTGCCACTGGTGGTACCGGCGCCACGCGCGTCCACGCACTTGCCGTTGGCCGCGTTGACGATGGTGAACCAGCTGGTCTGCGAGATCTGGTTGGTCGAGGCGTCGGTCGGGGCCGCCCCGCCCAGCCACAGCAGGCCGTCGGTGATGAACGCGTCCTGCGCCGGGCTGGCGAACGTGGACGAGCTGTTGATGTTGGCGCTGTAGTTCATGTCGTTGTGGCCGAAGTTCGCGTAGAGCATCTTGTAGTTCTTGTTCGTCCACATGATCGGGTAGTACCCGCTGGTCCAGGACTGACTCGGGTCGGTGCCGAGCGGAAAGCTGGATGCGTCGACCGAGGCCAGGATCTGGATGTTGGAGTTCTGCCGCAGGTCGTGCTGCCAGCTGTACCACTCGCTCACACCGGAGGTGTAGGTCGCAGGCACCCTGCGCATCGCCGCTGAGCTGGGCGCGTCGTTGTCGAGTTTGGCGACCGCCGGTCCCCAGGTGTTGGTCTCGAAGTTGCCCGAGCCGAGGAACTGGTTGTAGTACCAGTCCCAGCTGCTGCCGTCGGTGGTGAACGCGGACACGTGGAAGCCGAAGAACGCGCCACCGTGCGTCATGTAGTTCTGGAAGCCGGTCTGCTCCGCCGACGAGTGCGGTGCGTCATCCAGGAACATGACGACCTGGTACTGCGACGAGCTGAGGCTGTTCAGCATGTCCCAGTTGGTCGTCGCGGTGAAGCTGAAGTTGTTCTGGTTGCCCAGTTGGGCGAACCAGTTGCGCGCCTCGACCTCGAAACTGGCGTGCGCCGGGTCGCCCTCGGCGGGCCCGGTGTAGAACGCGAGCACGTTGAACGCGGGTGCCGCCGCTGCTTTCGGTTGGCCCAGTGCCGGTGTCGCCGCGACGAACAACAGTGCGAGCAACAATGCCGATAACTTGGCTAACCCGAATGGTCTCATCCTCATGCGGTACTGCCCCTTCCTTGGGGTTTTCTCCAAGGAAGCCGTACTCCGCGTCTTAATTCAAGACTCAAATTTTCACGTCGAATGCTGTTATCCTGTCCAGTCCGCCATTTCGAATATGGACCAGACCGCGAACTGGGCTGCTCTTTGCGGGCTATTTCGTCAATTGTCAAAGCCGGGGAGGGGTCCCGGGAGTTCCTGCTAGAACTGGCGGCTCCACTCGACGTGCGGAAAATCGGGGGCATGGTCAGTTGGGCACCGACAACGCCGACCGGGGTGTGTTCACCGGCAAGAACGAGATCTTCGAGCTGATCGGCGCGTTGTTCCGGCGCCCCCGGTTCCGTGACCCGGCGCGAAAACTTCATGCCAGCACCCGCCGCTGGGAGAAGATCCCGAAACGCAGGGACCGGGCCGACCGCAAGGGCCTGCCGATGGTGAACCTGGTCCGTCCGAACGGACCGGACGACCTGCTCGCCGAGGTGCGCGACTTTCTGCGGGACGCCAGACCACACGGCGTGCGCCATGCTTTCGTACGATGCGACCAGGAGAGCGCGACAGCGCAACGACCGCCCAAGCGGAAATGGCGCACCGAGGACGTCACCGCCGTTCGGAAAATACTGTTCGACGCGTGCGCGGGACTGCTCAGGAACGCGGGCGTCCGCGATCGCCGGGTGCGGTTTCCGCTGTTCATGCTCGTGCACTGGCTGATGGACCAGCGACTGGACCCGGCCGACCAGAATCCGGACCGGACCCTGCGCGGACGGCTCAAGGAACAAGGGCTCGCTACCCAGATCAACCGCTGGTCGCAGGGAATCCAGCAGGAACTGCCATCCGGCATCCAGTGGAAGCTCCCGCTCTGGCTGTTGCGCGCGGTCGTCGGGGTCGCGTTCTGGGCCGCGGTGACCGGTCGGGTGCGCCTGTTCTCCGGCCGGTTCTGGTGGTACATGCACCAGCCACACCTGGCGCCCGAGATGACCAGCACGTTCGCCCGGTTCGCGGGCAGGCTGGTCAATGGCGAGTGGCAGAAGGAAGCGCAGGAATACGTGGCCAGGCTGCTGGTCAACGCGTTTCTGGAAGATCTGCGCCGCACCTACCGGCTCCGCCCGTGGAACCTGTTCCGCAAGCGCCGGATGACCTACCCGGTGCTCCTGCTGGACGACATCACCCCGGCCAACGGCGGCTATGACCTGCTGTACCTGATCAACGAGGTGCGCAACCAGATCGGCATCTTCGATCCGCTGCTGGTGATCAGCGCGAGTGACACCGTGCCGCCGGACGGGACCGAGCCGCGACCCGAGGAGCGACCGCGCCATTCGGCGGACGAGGCGTTCACCGCGTTCATCGCCTGGCAGGACGAACTCCTCGGTGATCGCCGCGCGCGCCGGGACAACACCTGGTATCTCCCGCTGCTCGTGCCCGGACCACCGGTGGCCGAACGGGCGCACCGCGCGCGGAACGCGTGGCAGGCGTTCAGCGGATACGTGGACCTGGGCCGGGAGTCCACACCGCCCGCGCTCACCAGCGTCTGGCTGCGGGCCGGGGTGACCGCGGCGGTACTTGCCGCGGCCGCGCTGTCCGGGCTGTACGTGCACGACTCGCGGTGCGGAAGCTGGGATTCCGGCCTGACTCAGGTGGGCGCGGAGTGCATCGGCGTCACCGACGGGTCAGCCGATCTGTTCCAACCGTCCGACGGACCGATCCAGCAGGTCGAGAACACGGTGCTGGCGCAGAATCAACAGGCCGCAAGCATGCACGGCGAATTCCCGCAGCGTCCGTACATCACCATCGCCGACCTCCAGGCGACCACGTCCGCCGACCACACCGCCGACGGCCTGACCGCCGAACGGGAAAGTCTGGAAGGCGTCGCGGTCGCGCAGCGGCGCCAGCTGAACAAATCCGGTTCGTCCGATCCGATCGTCCGGGTGCTCATCGCCAACGCCGGCAACGGCATGCGCCAAGGCGCCACGGTCGCCCGGCAACTCGGCGGCATGGCAGCGAGCGACCCGAGCCTGGTCGGCGTCGTCGGCCTGGACATGAGCAGCCAGCAGACCGTCGCCACCATCAACGCGCTGGCCGACGCCGGACTGCCCGCGGTGGGCTCCGCGCTGTCCGCGGACTCACTGGCCAGTACGAACCCGATGTATTTCCAGGTGGCGCCGCAGAACGAGCGGGAAGCGGCGGTGGTGTCGGCATTCGCCCGGCAGCGGATCGCCACGGACCCGGGCATCGCGAAGTCGCTGCGGGTCTACTACTCGACCGACTCCGCCGACAGCTACAGCCTCAACCTCCGCGACGACATGCTGGCCGCGTTCGCCGCGTCCGGGTTTCAGGTCTCGGCGACCGCGTTCGATCCCAGCATCGCCTACGGCAGCGCGGACCGGCCGCGCAGCGGGGACAACCTCATCGGCAACGCGGTGGCCGCAGGCCGGGACACCTGTGGCTATCACGGGTTCGTGTTCTTCGCCGGGCGCGGCGTGCCCGACTACGGCGACTTCCTTTCCGGTGCCGAGCAGTGCGCGACGAGTGCGGAGTTCATCGGTGACGACGACGTTTCCCGCTACGTCGCGAACGCCGCGCTGCGCGGTCAGTACAGCGAACCGTATGACTACGTCTCCTTCGCGCCCGCGCCGATCGCCAGCCCGGCAGGAGCCGAGCAGGACTTCTACCACGACCTGCGTTCGCTGTTCCCGTTCGAGCAACAGCAGGCGCAGAGCCGTTCCCTGGACGGTCATGCCGCGTTGTCCTACGATGCGGCACTGGTGATGATCACCGCGGCGGAGTATCTCCGCGAAGGGGCGACGAGCATCCCGGTCACGCCTGGCAACCTGTGGCGCGAGATCACCGACATCCACTCGGCACAGACCACCCTGCCCGGCGCGAACAAGGCGATCGACGGGGCCACCGGCACGATCGACTACGGCGGCGACATCGGGCGCCACGTCCCACTGAACAAACCGGTGGCGATCCTGCGGGTGGCCAACGGACAGGTGGACCCGGACATGCAGGGCTACTGCGGAGTCGCTGCCGGACGGACGTCGTCATCGTGGTGTCCGCCCGGCAGTTAGCAGCTCTTGTCCAGCTATCCGGTGACGCTGTCCTGGCCGGTCTCGAAGTGGCCGGTGTAGCGGCGCAGGAAACTGGCCTCGTTGTCCACTGTGGCCGACAGGTCGTACCAGCCGTCGAAGGACAGCAGGTTCCACGATTCGCTGGTGATCGAGCCGTTCGCGGGCACCGTGTAGGACCAGGGGCCGTCCGAGCGGTAGTGGTTGGCAGTGATGGTGAGCGGCACGTCCGCGCCGGTCGAGTTGGTCATGGTGAGCAGCAGCCTGCTGTCGCTGGTGTAGGTGCCGACCACTTCCACGCCCGCGCTGGACGTGGTCGCGTCGCCCTCGAACTGCCACAGGAACCGGTTCGGCCCGTGCACCGCGATCTTGTACTTGTCGCCGTAGTTGTGGATCTGCCAGGTGTCGCTGACCGACCCGCCCGCGGGCACCAGATAGGGCCACGGGCCATCGGTCCGGCCGTCCGCGCGGTAGGCGCCGAGTGTCACGGCGGCGCTGCCCGCGTTGGTGAACGTGGTGACCAGGCTCTGCTTGTCCGCGCTCAGCGCGAGGCTGGCCATCGGCTGGTAGGGGAGTGGCCGCGCCGGGCGGGTGCCGGAGTCCTGGGTCGGTGCGGTTTGCGAGCCCAGCGCGGGCGGTTGTGATCCCGGCAGGCCCTTTTCCGGGTCGTTCGGGTCACCGGGCGCGATCGCCGTCGTCGGCATGCTGGGCATGGACGGGAGCGTCGTGGTCGCGGCGTCGAAGTCGAAGCAACTGGTCAGGTCGCCGCAGACCGACCGGCGCCAGTCCGAGATGTTCGGGAACGGGCTGCCCGGGTGGAACAGGGTCTCGGTGAACCGGATGACCGAGGTGTGGTCGAACACTTCCGAGCTGACCCAACCGCCCGCGCTCCACGGCGAGATCACCGTCATCGGCACCCGCACCCCGAGCCCGACCGCGGTGCCGTCGCTGATGAACTCGTCCGCGGTACCGGCGGGTGGCATCGGCGGGGGCACGTGGTCGAACAGGCCGTCGTTCTCGTCGTAGGTGATCAGCAACGCGGTCGACGACCACAGCTCCGGGTTGGCCCACAACGCCTTCAGCACCGTCTGCGTGTAGATCTGGCCGTTGAGCGGCCGGGCGGCCGGATGCTCGCAGTAGCCGTACGGCGCGACGATCCAGGACACCGAGGGCAGCGAACCCGACTCGCAGTCCGCGACGAACCGGGACAGCACGTGCGCCGGATCCTTGCCCTTGCCGGAATCGGACTGCCAGGGCGTGACGCTCGCCTTCGCCTTGAGCGTCGCGTCGTTCTGGATGCCTTTGAACAGCCACAGCGGGTTGTCGCCGTAGTCGCCGACGAACGGGTGCCCCGAGTCGTCGCCGACCTCGGTGTTCGCGTAGACCTGCCAGCTGACGCCGAGCTGTTCCAGGAACTCCGGGTAGCTCTGCCAGCTGTAGACCGCCTTGTAGTCGGCGGGGTTGCCGGTCACCGGGCCCTCGTACTGGCCTGCCGCGTCGATGGTGCCGCTGAACAGGAAGAGCCGATTGGGCGTCGTCGGGCCCTGCAACGAACAGTGGTAGTGGTCGCAGATGGTGAACGCGTTGGCGAGCGCGCGGTGGTAGGGGATGTCGGGCTGGTTGAAGTAGGCCATGGTCTGCTCGGAGCCCTTGGCCGCGATCCAGTCGTTGTTCCACCCGCCGGCGACCGCGTCGTGCTGGCTGGCCCAGCCATGATCGAGCGATCCGTCGTCCTGACCGTCCACACGGAACGTGTCGACGTGGTAGGGGAGCAGGTTGCCGCCGGAGGCGGTCTGGTGGAACACGTCGAGTCCGTTGGGTTGCACGACCGCGGTTCGGTCGGCGAACCCGCGCACACCGGACATGGAGCCGTAGTAGTGGTCGAAACTGCGGTTCTCCTGCATCAGGACGACGACGTGCTTGACGTCGCTCATCGACGCGGGCCTGCGCGGCGCGGTCAGCGCCTGCGCCATGCCGGTGGGCAGCATGGCCAGCGCGCCGGCAGCGGCGGCGCCGCCGAGGAAACGTCGACGGTTGAACTCTGACGATGGCACGGGTGCTCCGATCAGGCTGGCAGGGACCAGATCTGGTTCAGTTGGTTGGTGCCGCAACTCCATGCTTCCAGCGCGGTGCCGTTCGCGTCACCACCGCCGGTCGCGTCGAGGCACAATCCGGTCTGCTTGTTGACCAGATTCCCGTTCAATTGATACGTCCACTGCTGATCAGCGCTGTTGTCACAGGTGGCCAACTCGGCGGGCGTGCCGGATTCACCGTTGACAGCAAGGCATTTTCCGAGTGTGCGCACGGTCCCGTCGCCCGGTACCTGCCAGCGCTGGTTCGTGTTGCCGCTGCACGGGTAGAGGATGATCGGGTTGCCGTCCGCGGTGCCGCTGCCCGAATCGTCAACGCACTTGCCGGTGGTGCCCGCGATCTGGCCGGTCGGCACGGTCGTGTTACACCCGGAACCCGGGGTCACCCGGTAGATCGCGGTGCCGTGCGCGGGAATGGTCGCGCTGATCGTGCCGGTGGAACCGCTGGTCTTGCCCGCCCACAGGTCCTTGACCGAATACGTGCAGTTCGTACCGGTGAAGCCGACTGCCGACGTCGTGGTGCTGGTGGTGATCGACGAACCGGTCCGGTTCAGGATCGCGACCGCGCGATCCCCGTTCGCGAGCGGCCGATACAGCACGTCGGTGCTGCCGTTCTGCGCGGCGACCGTGCCCTGCTTGCCCAGCGAATCCTGGTCGACCGCGATCACATCGGAGTTACCGAGAGCCGAAATCGACGCGGCGGACAGTTGACCGACGTTCGAACTCATGATCATCGGCGCGGCCATCATCGCCCAGAGCGCGACCTCACTCTTGGACTCGTCAACGGTCAACCCGCTGTCGCCCGCGATCAGGAAGTCCGGGTCGTTCCAGTTGCCAGGCCCCGAGTATCGGCCGATCGGGTTGTTGTAGCCGTAGTTGTTCAGCACGCTCGACCAGCGGCTCGCGTTCGGGTTGTTCGCGTTGTAGGTGGCGATGTCCGTGCCCTCGCGCCACAACTGCCCGTACCCCTTGACCCAGCTCAACACCGAGTACCAGTCGGGTTGACCCTGGAAGTAGGCGGGCGCGGACTCGGAGAACACGATCGGCCGGTTCACCTTGGCCAGCGCGGCGGCTTCCTGCGAGTACGCGGACTGGTAGACCTGCTCGGTGGTTTCGCCGGACACGCTGGGCAGGTTGCAGCCATCCAGCTTCAGGTAGTCGACGCCCCAGGACGCGAACGTTTGCGCATCCTGCTGGAAGTGCCCCCAACTGCCCGGGTAGCCGCCGCAGGTAGTCGTGCCCGCGTCCTCGTAGATGCCGAACTTGAGGCCCTTCGAGTGCAGGTAGTTGCCGACGTAGGCCATGCCGTCCGGGAAGCGGGTCTTGTCCGCGACCAGATTTCCGCTGCTGTCCCGCGCGCTCGCGATCCAGCAGTCGTCGATGGTGACCGTGTTGTAGCCCTTCGCGGCAAGTCCGGTGGACACCAGGGCGTTCGCGTTGTCCAGAATGGTCTGCTCGGTGTAGTCGCACTGGTAGTGCGCCCAGTCGTTCCAGCCCATCGGGGGAGTGGGCGCGAGCGGCGCGGCGGCGGACGGGATGGTGGTGAGCGCGGCCGGGACGGCGAGCGCCGCGGCCAGTAGCAGGGTGCGGATTCGCATCGCGGGAAAGCCTCTCAGTGCAGGGTGGAGGCGAAACTGATCGGTGCGCTGGTGGTCTGGTGCAGATCGAAGACGACGATCTGGTTGTGGCCTTGGCGAAGCCAGGACGCGGGGCAGTACAACCGGTACTGCGGCCCGATGCCCCAGTACCGTCCGAGGTTGTTGCCGTTGACCCAGACCACGCCCTTGGTCCACGCGGACAGGTCGAGATAGGTGTCCGCGACCTTGGACAGGTTCAGCGTCGCGGTGAAGAAGACCCCTGGCCGCGAAGTATTGCCGCGCAACGGCTTGAGCCCGTTGACGAACGCGGTCGACATCGGCAGCGAGAAGATCTGCCAGCCGGTGAGCTGGTTTCCGGCCAGGGACACCGTTTCCAGGATGCCCTTGCGGTCGACGATCGCCTGCCCGTAGTTCGTCCGGCCGAGTCCCTCGACCAGGATGTCGAGCGTGCTGCCGCTGCTCGCGGTGAGGCTGAGCGGGTCGTTGTTGTTGGTGACGTTGAGCTTGCCTGCCACCGCATCCGGGATCAGCGTGCGCGAGAAACCGCCCTGGTACGCGCCATCGACGAACACCGTCGCGTAGTCGTGCACCCACTGGATGTCCAGGCTGCCGGGCGCGTAGTTCGCGACTGTGCTGCGGTACAAGGCGAAACCGTAGTCCTGGCCGAGCATCTCGAACGGTTGCGGGTTCGTGCTGGTGACCGTGCTGGGCAGGTTGTCCCAGAGCGACGCGTACGGCTTGGGCGTGACGGACGCGGGCGTGATGGTCGGAATGGCGGCCGGGATGGCGGGCGGGTTGCCCGCGTACTTGGCGATCAGCGCGCGGTAGTTCGTGTAGGCGGGCGTGGTGCGGCCCTGTTCGGTGATCGGCGCCGAATAGTCGTAGCTGGTCACGTCCGGTTGGAAGTCGCCGGAGAGGTTGTCGGCGTTGGCGCCCGCCCAGAAACCGAAGCTGGTGCCGCCGTGCGCCATGTACAGGTTGAACGACAGCTTGCCGGTCATGAAGTCGGTCATCGTGCTGGTCAGATCGCTCGGATCAGGGAAACTGCCGTCGCCCCAGTGCGTCAGCCAGCCGGGGTACACCTCGCCCGCCATCGCGGGCACCGTCGGGAACGCCTTGCGCGCGGAGGCGATCGACGGCGCGTCGCCACCGCTGAGTGCGATCGCGCCGCCCGGCACGTTGGTGTGGTTCTGCTCGACCTGGCCAAGCCCGTCCTCGGTGTAGAACGGCCCTGCGATGCCGCCGTCGATCCACAGTTGACGGATTTCCGCGATATAGGCGGAATCCGAGCCGTACGAGCCGTACTCGTTCTCCACCTGGACCATCAGGATCGGGCCGCCGTTGCCGATCATCAACGGCTTGACCTGCGCGATGAGCGCGTCGATGTACCGGGTCGCGGCAGCCATGTAGTGCGGGTCGGTCGCCGAGTCGACGCGGAGCCTGATGTCCGGGTAGCGCAGCAGGTAGGACGGAATGCCGCCCAGATCCCATTCGCCGCACACGTACGGTCCGGGGCGTAACAGCACCCACATGCCCTCGGCTTGGCACAACTTGATGAACGCGCTGATGTTCCTGCGCTCGGAGCTGAAGTCGAGGACGCCCTCGCGGACCTCGACGTAGTTCCACATCACGTACAGCGAGATCGTGTTGAGCCCCATGGCTTTCGCCATCTGGATGCGGTGCCGCCAGTACTCGACCGGGATCCGCGCCGGGTGCATCTCGCCGCTGCGGATCTGGAACGGTTGCCCGTCAAGGAGAAACGCGCTGCCATCGGCGGCGAAGCCGAAGCTGTGCGCGGCAGGATGACGATGCGCCGGCACTGCTTGCGCGGTACCGGTGATCGCCATCGCTGCCAACGGGCTGAGTGCGCTGATCGCCAGAAATCGGCGTCGGTCCATCTCCATCGCCGTCTCCCTCTCGGTAGCTGCGACGGAACGGTAATCGACGCTTCACTGCTTGTCCATGCTCTAAAAGTTGGGAATTCGCGCAGTTGTGAACGCGATCTTGCAATCAGCTGCTCGCGCGCACGAACACGTGCCCGGCCAGGTTCTGCACCTCAACGGCAGCCACATCGGCTGGCGCGACCAGCGCGGAACCGTCCAGTTTGGCGGTACTTGCCGGATTCGCCAGGGACAGCCAACTTCCCGCGATCTCGGTGTCGCCGGTGCGCGAAACCACCACCAGGCGGCACTTTTCCCCAGGTGGCAGGCCGCTCACCGACGCGTGCACCCAGACCCAGCCATCGGCGGGTACCACCGTTGCCGCGAGTTTCGCACCGGAATCGCTACCAGTCAGTTGCTTTGTACCGGGAATGTGCGTGGTCGCCGGACCAGTAGCGGACACGGTCGGCTGCGACTCGGAACCGCGACCGATCACAATGCCGCCGCCGAGCGCGACCAACGCGACGCCGGCGGCTGCCGCGCCGATGATCAACCCACGCTTGCGCCGTTTCGCCGCTTTTTCTTGGTCGATCCGCCGCAGTATGCGCGGCAGCAGCAGGTCGGCGTCCTCCGGTGGACCGTCCAGGAACGCTTCGGGCGGGATCTCACCGAGCACCTCGCGCATGCCCTTGAGCTCGTCGAACTGGGCGCGGCAGTCCGCGCACTCGACGAGGTGTTCGGCGATCTCGCGCGCCTCGGGGTCCTCCAGCGCGCCGAGCGCGAACGCGCCGAGTTCCTGGGTGGGGTGTGGTGTCAGCTCGGTCATCCCGCCACCCCTTCCAACTCGACCCGGCGCACACCGAACGATTCGCGCAGCGCCCGCAGCGCGTTGTGCGAGCGCGATTTCACCGTACCCGCCGGTACACCGAGCACCGCGGCCGCTTCGGTCACGGTTCGACCGTGGAAGTACAGCTCAACCAGCACATCCCGGTGCACCTCGGAGAGCCGGTCCAGAGCGGCGAGCACCACCAGGCTGTCCACTACGGACTCCGCGTGGTCGCGCGCGATCGGCGGCGTCTCCGGCGACTCGGGCACTTCGACCGGTCGCGCGGCGCGGGCGCGGGCCCGGTCGGTGGCCAGGTTGCGCACCACGGTGAACAGCCAGCCGCGCACCGAGCCCTTCTCGTTGACCAGGACCTCGGGATGCTTCCACGCCCTGACCAGCGTTTCCTGCACCACGTCCTCGGCGGCGGCGCGATCGCCGGTCAACCGGGTCGCGTAGGCGAGCAGCGCGCGTCCGTGCTCGGTGTACAGCGCGCGGACCAGCGCTTCGTCCGTATCGGCCTGCCGTTTGCGGGATCGCAGGACTGCCATCAAAGGTTCTCCTTCGCCCTGTGTCTGACCGCATTGGTACGGGCGGGAAGCGCAAACGGATTGCGTCGTGATCACTCCCACATCGGCCGGGATTGCGGTGAACCGCTTTGGCGAACCATCCGTGTTGGTGGGTGTCAGTAACCAGTCAGGAGGAACTCGTGATGAAATCCCGCTTGCTTGGCATGGTCGGTGTTGCCGGTGCGGCTGCCGCGTTGCTCGCTGCCTGTTCCAGTGGCACCGCCGCGACCAGCAACACCTCGGCGAACCCGCCCGCACCCGCCACCTCGTCCGGTTCGGCCAGCACCACGTCTGCCGAGCTGTCGACCGCGCAGACCAGCCTCGGCACGGTCCTGGTGGACAGCAAGGGCCGCACTCTCTACCTGTTCACCCAGGACACCAGCAATCCGTCCAAGTCCAACTGTGACACCGGATGCGATTCGGTCTGGCCGCCGGCGCTGGTGCCGTCCGGAAGCTCGAACGTGTCCGGTGTGGACAGTGCGAAGGTCGGCACGGTGACCAGGTCGGACGGCAGCAAGCAGCTCACCTACAACGGTTGGCCGCTCTACGAGTACCAGGGCGACAGCGCGGCGGGCGACGTCAAGGGCGAGAACGTGCAGGGCTCCTGGTTCGCGGTGTCCTCGGCGGGCACCAAGGTCACCTCGGCGGGCACCGGCAGCACACCGAGTAGCACGCAGAGCAGCGGCGGTGGCTACTCCGGCGGCGGCTACTGAGCAGAGGGAGGGGTCGGTGCACGACATCGAGGTCGACCCCGCCCGGGAACCGGAGTTCCTGCTGGACGGACCGGTGCGGGACGGCGACAAGCTGCTGTTCCGCACGGTCCGCGCGGTACGCGGTCGCTCGGCGCGGGCGGTCCGCACCAGGATCGTGTTGACGCTCGCCGTTGTCCTGGTGGTACTGGCAGGTCTGGTGGCGAGCGGGGTGGTGCTCGGCAGTCCGCCGATGACCACCCTGGTCGCCACCACACCGGACAGGTCGGCCTGGCTGCGCGTCGTGGTGCGCGCCTACGACGGCGGCAGCGCGGCCACCGTCACCGAATCCGGTCTGCCGGACGGGGCCGCGTGCGAGTTGACGCTGGTCACCCGGGAGGGCATGCGGTTGCCGATCGGCGGTTGGCGGATCGGCGTGCAGTCCGGCACCTGGCCAATGGTCGGCTCGGCGTGGGTCGGCCCGGACGACGTGGTCGGGGTCGAGGTGCACGTGGCTGGCGGCCCGGACCTGGTCGGTTAGACGAAGCGGGTCGCGATGGCGTCGAACACCGCTTTCCGCTGCCAGCCAAGGTCCGCGACACCCTTGATCATCTTCACCGCGCCGTAGCTGGCCATGTCCAGATCGCGCCGGGGATCGGGATCGAACGGCGCCTGGTAACCGGCAAAGGTGAACCAGAACGCGCCGTGCACGCCCTCGGCCTCGAACACGTCCATCAGCTCGCGGAAGTAGTCGACCTGAACGGATTCGTCCCGGACGTAGTCACCGTTCACCGTGCGCGGCGTGGTCGTGTGATCGACGATCCCCCAGCCCATGCCGCCCGCCTCGGCAGCGCCCCGGTACGTGCAACACCCGAATTCGGTGACCACCAACGGTTTCCCGAGCGCGGCGTGCTTGCGGACGACAGCGGCGAAGTCGTCGGCATTCGCGGCCGAGCGATACAGGTCGACCCCGGCGAAGTCGAACGGCGTCCAGTCGATGTCCTCCCACTCCCCGGACGCATACGTGAGCGCACCGCCGAAATGATTGCGCGCCAAGGCGACGATGTCGGTCATCATCTCGTTGAAGTCCGTCTCGGGCGTGAAACCGGTCCACGCTGCACGGTTCATCGCGTTCTGTATCCGTTGCGGGAAGAACTGACCAGGCACGAAACCGATGCAGAACAAGGACATCTCACACCCGAGCACCAGCACGGTGCGCGGGTCACGCGCCCGGATCTTCTCCGCGCCGCGCGCGCACTGCTCGAAGTAGGGGAATAGCTGCGCCGGGGTCAGGTCGACCGGGAACGGCGCGAACCACACCTGCAATCCCGCGTCCACGGCGGCATGCGCGGCGAGCTCGATGCGGCCCGGGTCGTCGCCGCTGATCCGGACGGCGTCGCAGTGCAGGTCGGTGGCGATGATCGCAGTTCGCGGCGCACCACCTCCGGATCGAACCCGACGCGCGACCGGTCGCCGATCGCTCCGCCGAACCCGGTGTCGTAGTTGATCCTCTTGAGTTCCACAATCAGAATATACAACGTATACTCTGATTGTGGAACAGCTGATCTGGCAGTGTCCCGAGCCGCCCGGCCGCAAGCACGCGCTGACCAGGGCCGACGTCGTGCGCGCGGCCATCGCCATCGCCGACGCGGACGGCGTGCCCGGCCTGACCATGCGCGCGGTCGCCGATGCGCTCGGCGGGGCGACGCCGATGTCGCTCTATCGCTACGTGCTCAACAAGGACGGCCTGGTCGACCTGATGCTGGACGAGGTGTCCACCGAGGTCGACGTGCCCGGCGACCCGGGCGGCGACTGGCTCGCCGACCTGCGCCGCGTCGCGTCGAGCATGTGGCGGATGGTCGGCAGGCACCGCTGGTACGCCGAACTCGTCGACAGCAGGCCGCCGCTCGGCCCGAACACCCTGCGCCGATCCGGTTTCCTGCTGTCGGTCTTCGACAAGGCGGGCCTGAACCCACCGGTCGCGTTCGTGTCGCTGCTGGAGAACTACGTGACCGGCGCGGCGATGAGCGTGACCCGCGAGATCGAGATGCTCACCCGGTTCGACATCCACAGCATCCAGGATCTCCAGCCCTACCTGGACAACCTGGAGGTGGACCTGGGGGAGATGCCGATGTTCACCGGCGACGACCGGTTCGAACTCGGCCTGGACTGCCTGCTCATCGGCATGGCGGCCAAGCGCGCTACGCGGGCGTGAACCCGAACGCCTGCTGCGCGGTCTTGTTGGCGTAGCAGAAAACCGGACTCAGTGCTCGATCCTGGCGACGGCCGCGTAGATCTCGGCGTCGGTGGGCTCGCAGAGCGCGGGTTCCCTGTTGTCCGGCCGCCACAGCGGTGTCCACACGATACCCGGCGCCACGATTTCCAGCCCGCCCAGCAATGCGCGCAACTCGTCCTTGGTGCGCGCGTAGACCGCGGTTGTGGTGCGCTCGTACGGAACCATCGCCTTGCGGACGCGCTCGGTCTTGGCCTCGTCGTTGCCGTCCTTGGTGTAGTTCGACAGCGCCAGGCAACTGCCACTCGGCACCGCCGAGGCGTACCTGGCCACGATGCCTGCCGGGTCGTCCGAGTCGGGCACGAAATGCAGCACCGCGACCATCAACAACCCGACCGGGCGGCGGAAGTCCAGCAGCGCGCTGGTGTCCGGGTGCTGCAACACCGCGTCGACGTCGCGGACGTCGGCCGCGACCATCGCCGTGTTCGGGTCGTCGGCCAGCAATGCCTTGGCGTGCGCCACGGCCACCGGCTCGTTGTCCACGTACACGACCCTGGCGTTCGGATTGGCCTGCTGCGCGATCTCGTGCACGTTGCCCACGGTCGGGATGCCGGAACCGAGATCGAGGAACTGGTCGATGCCCTGCTCGGTCATGAACCGCACCGCGCGGCGCAGGAACGACCGGTTGGCGATCGCGGGCGCGGCAGTCACCAGACCGGCCGCCATGACCTGCTCGGCGGTGTCGCGGTCGACCGCGAAGTTGTGCGATCCGCCGAGCAGGTAGTCGTAGATCCGGGCCGGATTGGGCTTTGAGACGTCCACCAGCGGCGGCAGTTCAGCGGACGACTGTTCGGCCATCATCCGTTCCTTCCCATCTGCTGAGCGAGACGGTCAGGGTAGCGCGGTGACCAATCGAAGCGAGCCAACGAACTCGGGCTGTTGCCGACAAGAACCGAACGTGTCCTCCCAGACGCCCGATTCGAGGTCCGCGCGCAGATTCGCGATGGCGTGCGCGACCACGGCGGGCTCGACGAAGCCCCACGCGGACTGGCTGGCGCGCACAGCCGGATCCAGGAACTGTTCCGGGCGCGCGTAGAACGCCTCGGTGAACCCGTCGACGCAGTCGATCGGCACCGGCACCTCGGTCACCGTGCTGGTCCCGCCGAGCACCTCGCGGATGTGCTCGATCGCGGGATACCGGCGCGCCTCCACCGCGAACAGTTCCGGCGCGTAGTGGCCGAGCCAGAACCGGTCCTGCTCGTCGCCGTCGAACGTCATGATCACCACCGGGCCTCGACTGACCCGGCGCAGCTCACGCAGTCCCGCGTCCGGATCGGGCCACTGGTGGATGGTCACCATCGCCATGGCCGCGTCGAAACTGCGGTCCGGGAACGGCAGTTCCTGCGCGGTCGCGTCCACCGCGGGCGTCAGGTGCGCAACGCGCTGCGCCCGCATGGCCGCGGACGGTTCGACCGCGGTGACCTCCCGGTCGCCCGGTTCGTAGGACCCGGCGCCCGCCCCCACGTTGACCACGGTCCGCGCGTCCCCGAGCGCGGCCAGCACGTAGGCGGCGATCCGCGGATCGGTCCTGCGCCGGTTTCCGTATCCGGCGCCGTGCGCCTCGTAGTCGAAGTCGCCCGCGATGCGCTGCGTCATGCATCCCCCTACGGAAGTTGGTTCCTTCAGGAAAGTCACTATGCTGGATGGCGCCGGGGCGGTCAAGCGAGATTCACTTGAGGCAGCCGAGGGGAGGAGTTCTGGTGCGGCGAACCGATCTGTCCGAAGCCGAATGCGCGATCGCGCAGGCGCTCGAAGTCGTGGGCGACTGGTGGACCCTGCTGGTCGTCCGGGATGTCGCGCGCGGCGTGCACCGCTTCGACGCGTTGCAACGCGAACTGGGCGTGTCCACGAAAGTGCTCACCGAGCGCCTCAAACTGCTGGTCAACCACGGCGTGCTCGCCAAGAATCCGTATTCGGACCGCCCGCCGCGCTACGAATACCGGCTCACCGATCGAGGCCGGGGCCTATTGCCGGTGCTGGTCGCATTGCAGGACTGGGGCGCCACCTGGGTCCTCGGCGACGGCACCACCTCCGCGACCACCCAGCCGAGCTCGGCCGAAGCGCGCCGCGTGCACAACCTGATCGGCACCGCCATCCCACCGATCGCGCTGCCCTCGGCCGACGGCACCCGGCTCGACCCGGTCGCCGACACCCCGTTCACCGTGCTTTACTGCTACCCCGGCACCGCGATCCCCGGCATGTCAACGCATCCACCCGAATGGGACCAGCTCCCCGGCGCCGCGGGCTGCACCCTGGAAGCGTGCACCTATCGCGACCGACTCCACGAGTTCACCGCGCGTGGCGCGAGCGTTTTCGGGATCAGCACGCAGCGTTCGGATGAACAGGCGGCGTTCGCCCGGTCGGAGAACATTCCGTTTCCCCTGCTTTCCGACGCGGAATTGGCATTCGTCACCGCATTGCGGCTACCGACATTCCGGGTCGGCAGCATCGATCGCCTCAAACGCGTCACGCTGATCGTCGACCGGGACCGGATCGTGCGCGGTTGCCTGTACCCCATCCAGGACGTCACCGGCTCGGTCGCCGACGTCATCACGCTGCTACCGTCCAAACACGGGGAGGCAGCGGCCGAGCCGGGCCTCCGCTGAATTTTTTCGCCTGCGGTTGTCGATGCGCGCACACTCGCTGCGTCGACTAGACAGAAGGCTCGACAAGCGAGCCCGTCCACAAGGAGTGGTCATCGTGGCGGAATACCTGATCCTCATTTACAGCGACGAGAAGTCCGACAGCGCCCAGAGCGAAGCCGAATTCGCCGAGGTCATGGCCGGACACAACGCCTTCGCCGAGCGCAACGGCCCCGCGCTGCGCGGTGGCAACGCCCTCACTTCCACCGACGCCGCCACCTCGATCCGCGCCGACGGCGTCACCGACGGACCATTCATGGAATCCAAGGAAGCCCTTGGCGGCTACTACCTCATCGAAGCCATCGACCTCGACGCCGCGCTGGCCGTTGCCAAGCAGGTCCCGTTCAGCGCGGGCGGCGGCCTGGAGGTTCGGCCGATCCGGCCGATGTGACCGTGCCAGTACCCGGCGCGGACGTCGTCGCCGCGGTCGAAGCCGCGCACCGTGGCGGTTGGGCCCTCGTGCTCGCCGCCACCGTGCGCGGCTGCGGCGACCTCGACGTCGCCCAGGAATGCGTGCAGGACGCGTACGCGCGGGCGCTCTCCGTCTGGGGCGAACGCGGCGTGCCGGACAACCCGGTCGCCTGGCTGATCACGGTCGCCCGCCACCGCGCCATCGACCTGCACCGCCGCGCCGACAAGCTCCCGCTGCTCGTCGAGGAGATCGACGCGCCCGCCGACGACTCCGACCAACCCTGGATCCCGGACGACCGGCTCCGGCTGATCTTCGTCTGCTGCCACCCCGCCCTGTCCCGGCCCGCGCAGGCCGCGCTCACCCTCCGCCTGGTCTGCGGCCTGACCACCGCCGAGGTCGCGCGCGCCTTCCTGGTCCAGGAATCGACCATGGCGGCTCGCATCACCAGAGCCAAGAAGAAGATCAGCGCCGCGCGCATCCCCTACCGCGTTCCGCCACCAGAAGAACTCCCCACCCGCATCGACGCCGTCCTGGACGTGGTCCACCTGCTGTTGAGCACCGGCCACACCGCGCCCGCCGGTCCCACCCTGGTCCGCGCCGACCTGCTCGACCGCGCCCTCGACCTGGCCAGAATGCTGCGCACCCTGCTGCCCGCCGACCCGGGCGTCGCCGCGCTGCTCGCACTGATCCTGTTCACCGATGCCCGCAAGCACACTCGCACCGCGCCCGACGGCAGGCTGCTGCTCCTCGAAGAACAAGACCGCAGCCGCTGGGACGCGACCGCTCTGGACGAAGCCGAAACGTTCACCCGAGAAGCGCTGCGCACCCGCCCACCACACCGGTTCGCCCTGCTGGCCGCCATCGCCGGTGTGCACGCTCAAGCTCCCACCTGGGCAGACACCGACTGGGCCGAACTCGTGGCCCTCTACGACCTGCTGCTGCGCACCTGGCCGTCCCCCGTCGTCGCGCTCAACCGGGCCGTCGCCGTCGGCTTCCTGCGCGGACCAGAAGCCGGTCTCGTCGAACTCGAACCGCTCACCGCCGAACCGCAACTCGCGAGCTACCCGTACCTCGCCGCCAGCCGCGCCGATTTCCTGCGCAGGCTCGGTCGCGTCGACGAAGCCCGCCTCGCCTACACCGAAGCCCTGCTGCTCACCGAGAACCAGGCCGAACGAGACTTTCTGACCGGGAGGCTGGCAGGCTCGAACACCCGCCAGCCTCCGTGATCGACAACTACCCCAGGGTGTCCTCGACTACCTCCGCGAAGGCGATCGCCACGCCTCCGGTCGCGTGCTCAAGGGTGGCGCCGACCAGGCTGCCCGCCTCCGCGGCAGCGGCGCCGGCCGCAGCGTAGCCGGCGAAGTACAGGTCCAGCAGTCGGTAGGCCGGGGTCGGACTGCCGTCTTCCTTGGGCCAGACCTTCGACGCCTGGAGCCGAATCAGGCCGGGGAGTTTCCGCGCCAGCGCGAGCTGATCGGGGTAAGCCGCCTCGAAGGCGTCCGGGTCGGCGGGGTTGGAATACACAAAGCTGATCTTGGTCGGCCGGTCCGACATGGGTTCGGTTTTCCTTCTCTGCTGGTTGCGTGTGGTCCGGAGGAATCCCGGTGCACAAAGTCAACTAGCCTGGAATCGGCGGCACCACGCAGAACAGCACGCAGAACAGCACGCAGAACAGCACGCAGAACAGCACGCAGAACAGCACGCAGAACAGCACGCAGAACAGCACG
>DASXOJ010000119.1:0-11346 GCA_036494465.1 Pseudonocardiaceae bacterium | reverse complement strand
GTCGTAATTAGAACTCTACACCACGGTAAAACGCCCCCGACAGGGGGCCTGTTCCCGCGAAGGCGAAGCCGAGCGCACGGCGAAGGCAAAGCCGAGCAGCGAAGGCGAAGCCGAGCCAACGGGGGTCCAGGGGGCGGAGCCCCATGGCCCGGGGGTCTGGGGGTCGCCCCCAGATGCGGATGCGAAAAACCCCCATCCGCGCTCACAGCGGATAGGGGTTTCCCAGTTTGTAGCGGGGACAGGATTCGAACCTGCGACCTCTGGGTTATGAGCCCAGCGAGCTACCGAGCTGCTCCACCCCGCGTCGGTGAAGCCAACCTTACCGACTGGTTGCCGTGGGATGCAAATCGGTAGCTCGCTGGGCGGGTGTGACCTAGTGCGTGGTGGGTGTCGGTGGTGGCGGGTTGCTGGTGGAGGACATGGCTGCCTGGGCGGCGTTGAACTCGTTGGTCGCGGTCTGGAGTTCGGCGTAGGCGTTGCCGAGGGCGGCGAAGTCCTTGCTCTGCTGGGCGTTGGCGATGTCCTGCAGGGCCTTGTTGATGTCGCTCACTGCCTTGCTGAGGGCAGGCGGCACCCCACCACCCCCACCGGGCGGTGGCACGCCTGCCGAGTTGGTGGATGGCGGCGCGGTCGTGGTGGTTGTCGGCGGCGAGGTGGTCGACGACGATCCTGGCGAGCTGGGTGTGGTCGGCGCCGCGCTGAACAGGTTGCTGATCGACTCCTGGAGCGTTGGCGCGAACCCGACCTTGCCGCCGAAGGCGGTGAGCACGTCGGCGAGCTGCGGGTAGCCGCCGCCGTTGGCTGAGTTGCCGGTGGATTCGGTGTAGACCGGTTCGACGAAGAGCAGCCCGCCCGCGACGGGCAGGGTTAGCAGGTTGCCGTACAACGGTTTGACCGTCGAGTTACTGAGGAACGTTTTGTTCTCGGTGAACTTCGGCGATGTCTCGAACTGGCTCTGTACCTGTTCGGGCCCGAGTGTCGGGGTGCCGGTGGGTAGCGTGAGCACGGTGATCTTGCCGTAGTTGTTCGGGTCGGAGGACACCGACATCCAGGCTGCCATGTTCTGACTGTTCAGAATGGTGAGTGCCGAGGTCAGCTGGAATGTCGGTGACTGTTGCCCTGGTGATTGGGCCAGCACGTAGTAGGGCTGCTGGTTGGGCGAGTTGCCGCTGGGCCCGGTGACGGAGGTGCTGATGGTGCCGTCGGGGTTTTCGGTCGGGTCGCCAGGAACGCTCCAGAAGCCCGCGCTGGAGAAGAAGTCCTGCGGGTTGGTGACGTGGTAGTTGTTGAGCAGGTTGCGCTGGATGTTGAACAGGTCCTGCGGGTACCGGAAGTGGTCGGACAGCGTCTTCGGGATCGACGAGCTGGGCTGGACAACGCCCGGGAACACGCCTTCCCACGCCTTCAGCACCGGGTCGTTGTTGTCGACCTGGTAGAGCGTGACCTTGCCGGAGTAGGCGTCCACAACGGCCTTGACCGAGTTGCGCACGTAGCCGACCGGCTGGCCGGGACCGTTGAGCGATGAGGTGGTCGGGCTGTTGAGGAAGGTCTGCTGGCCGTAGGGGTAGTTCTGCAGCGTGGTGTAGCAGTCGACGATCCAGGCGATGCGGTTCTTGCCGTCGCTGTCGTTCACCACCGCCGGGTACGGGTCGCTGTCGGTGGTGAGCCAGGGCGCGATCTGCTGGACGCGCTGGACCGGGTTGCGCTGGAAGATGATCTTCGAGTTGTCCCCGATGTCACCGCTGAACAGGAAGTAGCGCGACCCGTAGTAGGTCGCGAAGGCCAAGCGGTTGAACCAGTTGGACAGCGACACCCCGCCGGAGCCGTCATAGGTGTAGCCGTTGGGATTGGTGCCGTCGTACTCGGTGTTCTTGCCGTTGACCTTCTGCCCGACGATGGCGTAGTCGTCGCCCGCGAGCAGGCCGTAGTAGATCCGGGTCTGGTCGACCGGGATGGCGCCCTTGCCGTCGTTGGACAGGTCGCTCACGTCGTACTGGGGATAGCCGGCCGCGCTGACCTCGTCCGCGGGGGCGGCGATGAAACCGTCGCCATGCGTGTAGATCAGGTGCTGGCTGATCCAGTTCTGCTGGGCGCTGCTGAGGTTGGTCGGATCCATCTCGCGCGCGGCCACCACGTAGTCCTGCGTGTTGCCGTTGATGGTGTAGCGGTCGAGGTTGAGCTCGTTGGGGAAGCCGTAGATGTTGGTGTTGGCGTGCTGCTGCTGGGTGAACGTCGGGGAGAGCACGTTCGGGTCGAGCACCCGCACGTTCGGGATGGTGCCGGTGTCGTTGAGCAGCGAGGACGCGGTCGCGGTGTTGTTGACGTTGGTCGGGTCGTAGCTCTGGTAGGTGACGTTGCCCGCCAGCCCGTACGCCTGCAACGTCGCGGTGTTGGCGCGCTGGATGTACTGGGCTTCCTTCTGGTTGGCGTTGCCACTGACCGAGAACTGCTGCAGGACCGCGGGCCACGCGGCGCCGATCAGGATGCTGGAGAGCACCAGCAGCACGAGCGCGATCGCGGGCAACTGGAGGTTGCGCAGGAAAGCACCGGCGAAGAAGCCCAGCGCGCAGAAGATCGCGATGCACAGCAGGATCAGCTTGGCGGGCATGAGCGCGTTCACGTCGGTGTAGGTGGCGCCGGTGAACTGCGTGTCCCGGTCGCCCCAGAGCAACTGGTAGCGGTCGGTGAAGTAGGCGAATGCCTTGAGCAGTACGAAAAAGCCGATCAGGATGGCCAGTTGCACCCGGGCGGGCGTGGACAGTTGACCGCCCCGGCCGGCGAGCCGGATGCCACCGAAGATGTAGTGCGAGATCAACGCGCCGAAGAACGCCAGGGTGACCGCGATGAACAGCCAGTTCTGCACCCAGAGGATCAACGGCAGGACGAACTCGTAGAAGCTGATGTCGTGGCCGAACTGCGGGTCGGCGATGCCGAAGCTGGTCGCGTGCATGGCCAACTGGACGAGCTGCCAGTCGTTGTTGGCCGAACCACCGGCGATCAGGCCGATCGCGATCGGAATGCCGAGCCCGAACCACTTCCGCCGCCGGGTGATCACCGAGCGGTAGCGGGAGAGCGGATCGTCCGTTCCGGACACCGGCACGAACACCGGCCGGGTGCGGTAGGCGATGAACAGGCTCAGCGCGAGCGCGCCGCCGACGAACACCCCGATGGCGAAGAACAACACGATCCGGGTAAACAGGATGGTGCTGAACACCGACCGGAAGCCGACTTCGCCGAACCACAGCCAGCTGATGTAGGTATCCAGCAAGTGCGAGCCGGAGATCAGCAAGATCAACAGCACGAAACCGATGATGAGCAGGATTCGGCTGCGTCGGGACAGTCTCGGCAGTCCAGCCGTGGGCCTGGTGGCCACTGGGACACGCTCCTGGGTGGTCGGCATTGATTTGCGCAGCGTGCGACCACCGGGAGGGTGAACGTCCGCCAGTAAGTCAACTGTACGGACGCCGCGGTTGGTTCCCGTGTGGGCTGGCGTATGTCCGGGTGCGAGCCGCCGCCGGCAACCCGAATGGGAACATGTCGCCATGTCAGGCGACGAGCAAACCGGCCCGAACCCCCTCCTGCCGCAGGTCATCCGCGAGGTCGAGGAGTTCGCCTCGGGGGCAGGCTGGGATCAGCCGCCCCAACTGTTCGCCCTGGTCAACACCGCCGACCTGCTGGCGAGGCAGCCCGATCTCGGCGGCCAGCTCGACCCGAACTCACCGCTGACCCCGATCGCTCAGGAGCCACTGTCCGACGGCGACCTGGCCGAGGCGCTGGCCGGTATCGCCTGGCCGGGCACGGTCACCGGATGCGCGCTGGTGCAGGAGATCGTCGTGCTGCCGCCGGACGCCGAAGCCGAACTGCACGGGGCGCACCCCACCGAGCAGATCGACCCGATCGACACCGAACGGATGCGGCGCATCGCCGCCGAGCACCCGAAGCGCCGGGAGGCACGGCTGGTCGCTGGCGTGCTGCGGGACGGCGCGGCAGCCTGCGTGCTGCGGCTGCGCGGCGACGCCGAACACCCGGACGAGATCGTCGAGCACCCCGAACTGGCGCCCAACCTGGTGGACGCGCTGCGTGAAACCCTGCGCGAGGAGGACTGAGCTCAGCAGCCCGGAACGGGCTTGCCCGCCTTCAGCGCGGCGAGTTCGCTGATAGCTGAACCGAGGCTGGTGACCTTCACCAGCCGCAACCCGGACGGCACATGCGCCTTCGCCTCGGCGCAGTTGTCCGCTGGGGTGAGGAACACGGTCGCACCGGCGGCGCGCGCGGCGACCAGCTTGAACGGGATGCCGCCGATCTGGCTCACGTTGCCCAGATCGTCGATCTCGCCGGTGCCCGCCACCTTCATGCCACCGTTGACCTGACCATTGGTCAGTTTGTCCACAATGGCCAGCGCGAAGATCAGACCGGCGGACGGGCCGCCGATGTCGGTCAGGCTCACGTTGACCTTGAACGGCACGACCGCCTGTGAAGCGGGCTGGATACCCATGAAGCCCTGCGTGCCGTTCGGGTTCTTGGCCAGCGTGATCTGCAGGTTCCGCACCGGAGCGCTGCCCGTCTGCACGGACACCGGAATCGTCTGCCCCGGCTTGGTCGACTGCACGGCGCCGAACACGTCCTCGACACTGTGCGCCGGTTTGCCGTTGACCGAGACGATCTTGTCGCCCGCCTTGATCACCTTGTCCGCGGGGCTGCCGTCGACCACCTGGGTCGCGACCACCTCGATGTCATACTTCAGGTAGCGCAGCGCGGACACCTCCGCGTCGATCTGCGACTCCTGGAACTCCTGCACGTTCTGCTGGTTGACCTGCTGCTGCGACTGTCCAGGCGGGAAGTACAGCTCGCGCGGCTGCAACGCGTAGTTGCCGCTCATCCACAGCCCCAGCGCGCCGAACAGGGTGATCTGGTCGATCTCGGAGACCGTGACCATGCGCAGCTCACCGCTGGTCTGACTGGTCTGCTTGCCGTTGACCTCGATGACCTGCTGGCCGTTGACGTTGCTCAGCGTGTCGTAGGTCGGTCCGGGCCCCAGCGCCACATAAGGCACCTCGACCAGCCCGCCGACCAGGCCGAGCACGACCACCAGCACACCGCTCCACAGCAGCGTCCACCTGCGGCGGGTCATCCCGCGCACCTTCTGCTTGCGCGTCGGCTCCTCAGGTGCGCTGGTCTCGACCTCACTCACGGTGCGACAGAGTACGGCCACCGCATGTATAGCCGCCGTTGGCACGCCCTGGCTGTGCCCAGAGCGAAACATGATCACCGATCCGCACCACTGTCAGCGAAGCGCTGGTCCCCCCGCGTACGGTGGAAGCATGACGAATATGCCGTTCGGGTTCTCCGCACAGAACCCCGATGATTCCGGCGAGAACAAGCCGTCCGGCCAGGGCCCGTCCGGTCCGATGGGCGAGCCCGGCGGCGCGTTCGACGTCAGCCAACTCGGCCAGATGCTCAGCCAGCTGGGACAGATGCTCAGCCAGCAGGGCAACCAGGCCGGCCCGGTCAACTACGACCTCGCGCGCCAGATCGCGATCCAGCAGCTCACGCCGAGCGGACTCGGCGGACCTGAGCAGGCGGACGCGGTCGCCGACGCGGTACGGCTCGCCGAAACGTGGCTCGAGTCAGCGATCAGCTTCCCGGCCGGCGCGACCCGCTCCGCCGCCTGGTCCGCCCGCGACTGGGTGGAGAACACCATGTCCACCTGGCAGCGTCTGTGCGACCCGGTCGCCAGGCGGGTCTCCGGCGCCTGGGTGGAAGCCCTGCCCGACGAGGCCAAGCAGGTCGCAGGCCCGATGCTGGCCATGGTCAGCCAGATGGGTGGCATGGCGTTCGGCTCGCAACTCGGCGGCGCGCTCGCCCAGCTCGGCGCCGAGGTGCTCACCTCGAGCGACATCGGCATCCCGCTCGGCCCGGAAGGCGTCGCCGCGCTGCTGCCCGCCAACATCGAGAAGTTCACCGCGGGCCTGGAACGGCCCGCCGGCGAGGTCATGGTCTACCTGGCCGCCCGCGAAGCCGCGCACCAGCGCCTGTTCGCGCACGTGCCGTGGCTGCGCCAGCGGTTGCTGGCGACGGTCGAGGAATATGCCTCCGGCATCAAGGTCGACACCTCCGCGCTGGAGCAACTCGCAGGCCAGGTCGACCCGACCAATCCCGAGTCCATCGAGCAGATGATGTCCTCCGGTGTGCTGCAACCGCAGACCACCCCGGCGCAGCAGGCCGCGCTGGACCGGTTGGAGACGCTGCTCGCCCTGGTCGAAGGCTGGGTGGACGTGGTGGTCGCGGAAGCCATCGGCGACCGGCTGCCCGGCGCCGACGCACTGCGCGAAACATTGCGCAGGCGCCGCGCCAGCGGTGGGCCCGCCGAGCAGACCTTCGCCACCCTGGTCGGTCTCGAACTGCGCCCGAGGCGGCTGCGCGCCGCGTCGAACCTGTGGGCGTTGGTCGGTGAACGGCACGGTGCCAAGGTGCGCGACGGCGTGTGGGCACACCCGGACCTGGTGCCCACCGCAGCCGACCTGGACGAGCCGCTCGATTTCGCCGACCGCCTCGGCGACGGCCCGTCCGAGCTGGGCGACGACCCCATGGCCGAACTGGAGCGCGCCGAGCAGGCCGACCGCGAAGACCGCGACAAGCCGGAATAACCCCGCGACCAACCCGGCGCCCGCCCACAAGCAGGCGCCGGCACGCGGCCGCTCACCAGGCTGGGCGCCCACCGGCCCCACCCGCGCAACAAGCCCCACACCAGCCACTCCAGGCCCGCGAACAATGCGAGGCGCCCGCAGAACGGCGGGCGCCTCGCGTTGTCGTACCGATCCTCAATCGTCCTCGGTCATCCCCCACCCGGCGGCAGCGGACAAACCCTCCAAATAACCCATCGCCCGTTCGGTCTTCGGATAGCGCCGGACCAGCGCCCAGAAGTCCGCGCCATGCCCCGGCACCAGCAGATGCACCAGCTCGTGCACGAGCACGTAGTCGAGCACCCAGCCCGGCACGTCCCGCAGGCGTTCACTCACTCGTATGGTTCCGTCGGCCGGCGTGCACGAGGCCCACCTCGTGCGCATCGGCTGGACCCAGCGCACGCTGTTCGGCTCGGCCTTGCCGGCCAGATGTCGCGCCGCGAGCTGCTCACAACGCGCGAGCAGCGCCTCGTCGGAGCTCCGCGCGGGCGAACGACGTCGGGTCTCGCTGCGTTCCAGCCGACCCAGCATTTCGGCGACCCAGTGCTTTTCCTCGGCTCTGGTCATCCGTGCAGGTAGGAGCACGACCACCGTGTCGCCCTCCCGATATGCGGTGACCGTGCGGCTCCGCCGCCGGCTGCGCCGCACCTCGACCAATGGTTCCGCCACACCGATCACGGTAAGGCCAATCCCCGACCAAAAGGTTCAGTACGCGGATGTGAACAACAACGCACAAATACTTGTTGCGAAACCGTTGGCAGCACTAGCGAAAGTCCCTCGATCGGTCAATAGCCCGATCGTGGACTGTGGATGAATTCAGCCCCTGTGGATAGCTCCCGGCGCCATTTGCCAAACCTTGCCAAGCTGTCCCACATGAAGATCACCACGAACCACGACACCGCCCTCCCACCCACCGAACTAGGCGCCCTGACCAGGTTCCGCAGGCCCCGTCTGCTGCCCGGCCTCCAGGTCCTGCACCGCGGCCGCGGCGAACTCCAGGTCGGCACCGACCCGAGGCACGCGGTCGTCCTGCTCGACGTGCCCGAGGCCATGGCCAAGCTGTTGCACACGCTCGACGGCCGAGATACCGCGGCCGAGCTCACCGCCCGGGCTGGCCCCATCGAGCCGAGCACGCTCGACCGGGTCCTCACCGACCTGGCCAAGTTCGGCCTGCTCGAAGACGCGGCAGTCGCCGAGGCGGGCACCAGCGTCCCGGCCCGGCTCGCGGCCGACTGCTCCTGGTGGGCATTACGAACCGCGCAGGAACGGGTGAACGCGAACATTCGCCGGATGCAGGCCGCCGTGCTCATCCACGGTGGCGGGCGAGTCGCGGTCAGCCTGGCCACGCTGCTCGCCGCGGCCGGGGTCGGCTGGGTCAGCACGGTCGCCGACGGCGCGGTCACGCCGGAGGAGGTCGGTTGCGGCTACCTGGAGGAGGACGTCGGCAAGCGGCGGTCGATCGCGATCCGGAAGGCGATCATGCGCACCGCGCCCGCCACGAACACCTCGCCGCTGCCGCGCACCCGAAAACCGGACCTCGTCCTGCTCGTCGACGCCGCGGTGCCCGACCCGCACCTGGTCAAACGGCTGTTCACCGAGGGCGCGCCACACCTGGTGGCGTGGGCGGGCGAAGGAGTGGGGGTGGTCGGTCCGCTGGTCGTGCCCGGTCGCAGCTCCTGCCTGCGCTGCGTCGACCTGCACAAAACCGAGACCGAACCGGCCTGGCCCGCGCTCGCGACCCAACTGGCGGGCCGCCCGCAACCGGCCGACCTGGCTTCGGCACAGGCCAGCGCGGCTTTCGCGGTCAGCCAGGCGCTGCGCGTGCTGGACGGTCCTCGACGTGGCGGCGAGCGGCTCCCGGTCGACCCGACCGACCTGCCGGTCTGGGCCGCCGCGGTCGAGATCGACACGTTCACCGGCGAGACGATGCGCACCAACTGGCCCAAACATCCCTACTGCGCATGCAGCAGCGCGGAGCACAGGCACGAGGAGGAGCTGATCGGGTAGGCATACTGGAGAAAGATCGCGAGCCGCGTTCACGAGTGGCGCAGGCGAAAACCAGGCAACTCGGGTATGGAACCAGATACCGTGCTGGATGGACCCGGGGAGGAGGGCTGATGGCTGACATCCCGCGCAGGACGGCAGCCCGAACCGCGAAACTAGCCAGCCTCCCTCTTGGGGTGGCCGGTCGGGTGGTCGGCGGTTGGGGTCGACGCCTTGTCGGGCAGAACGCCGACGACGTGCACGCCGACATCTCCGCGCGCACGGCCGAGCAGCTCTTCGCCGTGCTCGGCCAGCTCAAGGGCGGAGCCATGAAGTTCGGCCAGGCCCTGAGCGTGTTCGAGGCCGCGGTGCCGGAGGAGCTGGCCGAGCCCTACCGGGAGGCGCTGACCAAGCTCCAGACGGCGGCCCCGCCCATGCCGGTGCGGACCGTGCACCGGGTGCTGGTGGAGCAGCTCGGCACGGGTTGGACCAAGCGGTTCGCCGAGTTCGACGACACCCCCGCTGCGTCGGCGAGCATCGGCCAGGTGCACCGCGCGGTCTGGCATGACGGTCGCGACGTCGCGGTCAAAGTCCAATACCCGGGCGCGGACGAAGCGCTACTCACCGACTTGCGGCAGTTGCAGCGGTTCAGCCGGATCTTCCAGGCGTTCGTGCCCGGCGCCGAGATCAAGCCGCTGCTGGCTGAGCTGCGCGACCGGATGGTCGAGGAGCTCGACTACCGCAACGAGGCCGACAACGAGCGTGCCTTCGCCGCCGCGTTCGACGGCGACAAGCAGGTCTACGTGCCGAAGGTGGTGGCCAGCGCGCCAAGGGTGATGGTCACCGAATGGGTGACCGGAACCCCGCTCGCGGAGATCATCCGCGACGGCAGCGTGCCCACCCGCAACGAGGCAGGCAGGCTGCTGGCCGAGTTCCACTTCTCGTCGCCGGCACGGGTCGGCCTGCTGCATGCCGACCCGCACCCTGGCAACTTCATGCTGCTCGACGATGGCCGGCTGTGCGTGCTCGACTTCGGCGCGTGCGCGCGGCTGCCCGAAGGCATCCCGAGGACGCTCGGGGTGATGACCAGGCTGGCGATGGAGCAGAAGTCGGACGAACTGCTGGACCTGCTGCAGAACGAGCACTTCATCCGGCCCGGCACCGAGCTGACCGGCGACGACGTGCTCAGCTACCTGGCGCCGTTCACCGAGCCGCTCGCGCCTGAGCGCTTCCACTTCACTCGTAGGTGGTTGCGCAGGCAAGCGTGGCGGGTCGGCGACACCCGGGGCAACGACTTCCAGACCGGACGATCACTGAACCTGCCGCCGCAGTACCTGCTGATCCACCGGGTCACGCTGGGCGCGACCGGGATCCTGTGCCAACTCGACGCGGAACTGCCCGCGCGGGCGATCGTGACCCGCTGGCAACCCGGCTTCGCGCCAGAGGACTGAACCGGATCACCAGTACTCGACGGGCAGCTTGCCCTCGATGTCGCGCACGTGCGTGCGGGAGCATTCCGGGCAAAGCCACCGCTGCGCGCCGCGCTCGCGCTCGGAGGACCAGGACATCGCCTCGACCGGCGAACAGTCGGCGGCGCGTTGCCTGCCACATCGGGTGCAGGCCACCAGGGTCTCAGCCACGAGCGAAACGCTACGCCGCGCGGAAGACAACAGCGAAACACGCAGGTTTCGGCAAATGGACGCCGCCACTGAACGCCGCCACAGCAACCGGCAGCGCCCACCGGCACCGGCCCATCGGACCGCTCGAGCCTCACCGGCGCCTGCCCGATCCGCGCTAGCCAGACCGGTCTGCGCCCACCGACCCGCGCCCGCCGACCAGCGCGCCCAGCCAAATCCCGCCCAGCAGACCGGACCTCGCGCCCACATGCCCCCCGCCGTCAGGGCGACTTCCCTCCTGTCAGGGGGTCCAGCCGAGGTGGACGGTGCGCGCGGTCAGCATGAACACGTCGTCGCGGTTGCCGAGGTAGGCGGGGTCACTCTCATCGAGCAGCCTGTGCACGGTTTCGATGTCGGAGTCGGTCAGCTGGCCTTCGCCGATCTGGCCCATCCACTCCAGCCACTTCAGCACGGATTCGCGGACCGGTTCGGTCGCCGGCGAGGGGCGGTCGATCAGGTAGCTGAAGGCGGTGACGCTGACGAGGCCGATGTTGGCCAGCGCGCGGTTCCAGCCGTAGGGCATGGGCACGGCGTCGGGCATGTCTGCGCGCATCCCCCGGAACCAGTTGCCTTGGATCGCGCTGAGCCGTTCGTGCAGGCCGGGTTCGCCGACGCCGATGTCCCACGGCAGGCAGCGCAGCGGCAGCCCGCCTTCGGACAGGGCGAGGCAACCGCCGGACACGAGCAGACCGGCCAAGTCCGCAAGCGTTTGCTGTTGATCGGGCAGATGGTGCACGACGTTGGCCGCCCACAGCAGTTGCGCCTTGGGCACGCGCGCGAGCGAGTCGCGGTCGGCGAGGTCGACGAGCTTGGTTTCGACGGTGACCACATCACCGTGTGCCGCCGCGGTCGCGCGGGCGAGCTCGTCGGCGGATTCGAGCAGTTCCGGGGTCGCGTCGACGAGCACGATGCGGCCACCGCCGTGCCGGGACATCGCTTCGATCAGGGCGACGCTCATCCCGCCCGCGCCACTGCCGACATCGAGCACGGTCGAACCGCGCGGG
>DASXOJ010000118.1:0-9952 GCA_036494465.1 Pseudonocardiaceae bacterium | reverse complement strand
CTCGCCATGGACAAGCTGATGGACGCCGCCGAGCGGCTCTACGCCGAGCAGGGGTTCGCGGCTGTCTCGATCAGACAGATCAGCGACGCGGCCGGTCAACGCAACAAGTCCGTTGTGCAGTACCACTTCAGCAATCGCGACGAGCTGATCAAGGCGATCATCGCCCGGCACGTCGCCCCGGTCGAGCGGGTCCGGATGGAGATGGTGGCGGCGCTGGTGGACAAGCCCGAGGTCTCGCTGCGCGACCGGGTGGCCTGCGGGGTGCTGCCCAGCGTCTCGCACAGCATCGAGCTCGGCGTGCCGTCCTGGTATTCGCGGTTCATGGCGCAGGTGCTGGTCGAGCCGAGCCTGCGCGACTACGCCCTCCAGTCGCACATGGACAGCGAGTCGGTGCGGCTGTTGCGCGAGCTGCCCGGGGTGCCTCAGCACGACCGCAGCGGCGAACTGGTGCCGCAGATGGCGACCATGATCCGCCAGCTGGTCGTGCACATGTCCGCCGAACTGGAGTACGACCTCGCGCACGGCCGGGTCCCGGCGAGCAAGGCGGAGTCGTCCTGGCGCGAGCTGGGCGAGCACCTGCTCACCGCGGTGTGCGGGATCTCGATCGCGTTCTTCGGCAAGGACTGATCAGCAGTTCCAGCATCTTTCGTCAAGACCTGGCATCAATTTTTACCAGGTGGTAGAAATTTGCTGACCGGCCGCTTTGTGCCGCGCCGCTGACGCAGGGAGGTCCCATGAGTATTTCCGTGCAGCTGTACTCGGTCCGCGAGAACTTCGCCGACGATCCGGGCGCGGTGCTGAGCAGGTTGACCACGATCGGTTTCACCCAGGTCGAGCCCTACGGCGTGGTGGAGAACCTGGCCACGCTGCGCACCGGCCTGCCGGACAACGGCCTGACCGCGCCCACCGCGCACGCCAAACTGATCGGCGCCGACCAGCACGCGGTGTTCGCGGCAGCGGCCGAACTCGGCATCGGCCTGGTGATCGACCCGATGGTGCGGGCCGAACACTGGCAGACCGCGAACGACATAGGCGCCACCGCGGACGCGCTCAACGCCGCCGCCAAGATCGCTGCCGAACATGGCGTTCGCGTCGGCTACCACAACCACTGGTGGGAACTGGAGTCCAGGATCGACGGCCGGGTCGGCTTCGAGGTGCTGGCCGACGCGCTCGACCCCGAGGTCGACCTGGAGGTCGACACCTACTGGGCGACGGCGGGCGGGCAGAACGCGCCGGAACTGCTCAAGCGGCTCGGCGCGCGGGTGAAGGCGTTGCACGTCAAGGACGGCGGCCTGAACACCGACGCGTCCGGCCAGGTGCCCGCCGGTCAGGGTCAGATACCGGTGCTCGACGTACTCGCGGCGGCGCCGGATGCGTTGCGCGTCATCGAGTTCGACGCGTACGCGGGCGACATCTACGCGGGCATCGAGGCCAGCTACGCGTTCGTGTCCGGCGCGGCGCGGTGAGCGGCGGAGAAGTCGGCGTCGGCGTCATCGGCGCGGGCGTCATCAGCGACACCTACCTGGAGAACCTCGGCAGCTTCCCGGATGTGCGACTGCTCGCGGTCGCCGATCTGGACCTCGACCGTGCGAAAGCCCAGGCGGACAAGCACAACGTGCCTCGCTCCGGGTCGGTCGCGGAACTGCTCGACAACGACGAGATCGAGCTCGTGGTCAACCTGACCATCCCGGCCGCGCACGTGGACGTCGGACTGGCCGCTCTCGACGCCGGCAAGAACGTGTGGGCGGAGAAGCCGCTCGCGCTGGACCGGCAGACCGGCCGCAAACTCCTGGACCGCGCCGCCGAACGCGGCCTGCGGGTGGCGAGCGCACCGGACACCGTGCTCGGCGCCGGTTTGCAGACCGCGCGCCGCGCGATCGACGCGGGCCGGATCGGCGAGGTGCGCACCGGGCTGACGCTGTTCCAGACGCCCGGACCGGAGAGCTGGCATCCCGCGCCGGAGTTCCTGTTCCAGGCGGGCGGCGGGCCGCTGCTGGACATCGGCCCGTACTACCTGACCGAGCTGATCCAGCTGTTCGGTCCGATCGCGACAGTCACCGGCACCGGCGGTCGCGCGCGGGACACCCGGGTGATCGGGTCGGGTCCGAGGGCGGGCACCGAGTTCGCGGTGACCGTGCCGACCACGGTGACCGCATTGATCCAGTTCGAACAGGGCGGGTCAGCGCAGGCGGTGCTGAGTTTCGACTCGACGTTGGTGCGCACCGGTTTCGTGGAGATCTCCGGCACCGAGGGCACCGCGGTGCTGCCCGACCCGAACCGGTTCGACGGCGTCACCACGCTGCACCTGCGCGGTGCGGACGAACCGGTGGAGCTGGCCGCCGTCGGCCACGGCGCGCAGCGCGGCACGGGCGCGCTGGAACTGGCCAGGGCGATCCGGGCCGGTGTGCCGGAACGAGCCTCGGGCGAACTCGCGTACCACGTGCTGGACGCGATGCTGGCGATCGAGGAGTCGATCACGCTGGGCCACGCGGTCGAGGTGCAGAGCACGGTGGAGGTGCCGCCCGCGCTGCCCGAAGACTGGGATCCGTACGCGCGGACGCTCTAGTCGAGCGGAGCGGTGAGCAGGCTTCCCAGGTAGAAGCGGACCGACGCGACCAGGTCAACGGCCTGCGGCATGGTCAGCCACTGCACCTGGAGCCCGTCCATCAACGCGATGAAGGTCAACGCGGCGAGCCCCGGATCGACACCGTCCCGGAGTTCGCCGCGGGTGGCCATCACCGCGAACGAGTCCTGCACGTCCTGGTACGCCCTGTGGTAGTGCCGCACGAAGTAGTCGTGCGCGGGATGGTCTTCGGCGATCGCCTCGGCGGCGAGCCTGCTGTACAGGTCGACGATGCCGGGATGCCGCACGTTGTGCTCGGCCAGCGTGACGAACCGGCGCATCATGTCCAGGCCCGGCGCGGCGTGCAGCTTCTCGCGCTCGGAATCCTCCGCGTCGCGGCGTTCCAGCACGGCGGCGAGCAGGGCTTCCTTGGTCGGGAAGTAGTAGAGCAGGCCCGCGTGCGTGATGCCGACCCGCTTGGCGATCTCGCGCAGCGAGGCGCCGTGGTAGCCGACCTCACCGTAGAGGGCGGTCGCCGCGGTGATGATGTCGTCGCGGCGGATCCGCCCCTTCAGATAGCCCCCGGTCGAGGTGGTCACCTCGCCATTATCCAGCGTTGCCCGGCGTGGGTAGGCCCCAGGTCAGGGGGTCGGCATCAACCCAGCAGCGCCGCGAACGGCACGACGTCCGCGTACGGGTCCTCGACCGGCTTGCGCAGCCCGGCCTTGAGCAACGCGGCGAACTCCCCCGCCGCCCGGTCGATCCGGTTGGCCAGCCCTGCTGTGTCGCCGCCGCGCGCGCCGAAGTCGGCAGAGGCCGCGTAGACGCCGGTCGGCACCACCATCGCCCGCAGGTAGCCGAACAGCGGGCGCAGCGCGTGGTCCAGTGCGAGCGAGTGTCGTTCACTGCCGCCGGTCGCACCGATCAACACCGGCATGCCCACCAGCGCGTCCTTGTCCAGCACGTCGAAGAACGCCTTGAACAGCGCGCTGTAGGAGGCGGTGAAGATCGGCGTCACGACGATGACGCCGTCAGCGGTATCGACCTGCTCGATCGCCTGCCTGAGCGCCGCGTTGGGGAACCCGGTGAGCAGGTTGTCGACGAGCGCATGCGCATGCTCGCGCAGCTCGATCACGTCGATGTCGACCGCGTTGTCGCCCGCGAGCTGGCGGCGGGTTGCCGCGGCCAGTTCGTCGGCGAGCACTCGGGTTGACGACGGGGTGGACAGACCCGCCGTCACTACGGCGATCCTCATGACGTCACCAGTTCCTTGGCGGCTTTCAGTGAAGCGTGGGTGGGTGCGTCCGGCACGCCCGGAGCGCGCAGTGCGGCGAACTCCTTGCGCAGTACTGGCACGACCTCCTCGCCGAGCAGGTCGAGTTGTTCCAGCACGGTCTTGAGCGGCAGGCCGGCGTGGTCCATCAGGAACAGCTGGCGCTGGTAGTCGCCGAAGTACTCGCGGAACTCCAGCGTGCGCTCGATGACCTGTTGCGGGCTGCCCACGGTCAGCGGGGTCTCGGTGGTGAAGTCCTCCAGCGACGGCCCGTGTCCGTAGACCGGGGCGTTGTCGAAGTAGGGCCGGAACTCCTTGATCGCGTCCTGCGAGTTCTTGCGCATGAACACCTGGCCGCCGAGGCCGACGATGGCCTGCTCGGGGGTGCCGTGGCCGTAGTGTTCGTAGCGTTGCCGGTACAGCTCGATCAGCCGCTGGAAGTGGCCTTTGGGCCAGAAGATGTTGTTGGCGAAGAACCCGTCGCCGTAGTAGGCGGCCTGCTCCGCGATCTCCGGTGAGCGGATCGACCCGTGCCAGACGAACGGCGGCACGCCGTCCAGCGGACGCGGGGTCGACGTGAAGCCCTGCAACGGCGTGCGGAAGCGGCCCTGCCAGTCGACGACGTCCTCGCGCCACAACCGGTGCAGCAGCGCGTAGTTCTCGACGGCGAGCGGGATGCCCTGCCGGATGTCCTTGCCGAACCAGGGATAGACCGGTCCGGTGTTGCCGCGCCCCATCATCAGGTCGACGCGCCCGTCCGCGAGGTGCTGGAGCATCGCGAAGTCTTCGGCGATCTTCACCGGGTCGTTCGTGGTGATCAGCGTCGTGGACGTGGACAGGATCAACCGCTCGGTCTGCGCGGCGATGTAGCCGAGCATGGTGGTCGGCGAGGATGGCACGAACGGCGGGTTGTGGTGTTCACCAGTGGCGAACACGTCCAGCCCGACCTCCTCGGCTTTGCGCGCGATCCTCACCATGGCCTTGATGCGCTCGTGCTCGGTCGGTTCGCGGCCCGTGGTCGGGTCGGGCGTCACGTCGCCGACGGAGAAGAGTCCGAACTGCATTCCACTCGCCTCCTTGATGGTCACCGTTATTGACCATCTCATTGCGCATTCAACTACATCACCGCGACCGGTATTCCACGAGGCCAGTTCCATTGTGACCGGTGCCTCTCTTGTCGAAGTGGGGACTTCCCCGTTACGGTTCAGGCAGAAACGGGGAGTTCCCCACTTGACTGGAGGATTTGATGACGCTGGACATCGACGACCGGATCGCCATCACCGACCTGATCAAGCTGCACGGCCACCACGCCGACGACGGCGACTTCGACGCGATGCTCGGGCTGTTCACCGAGGACGTCGTCTACGACCTGACCGGCGTCGACCTGCCCGTGCTGGTGGGCCACCAGCAGATCAGGGCGCTCGCCAAGGAGATCGGCGACGACAACCCGGTCGCGCACCTGGTCACCAACATCGTGCTGCGCCCGATCGGACCCGACGAGGTGCACGCCTGGTCGAAAGGCATCGCGATCATGGCCGACGGCCGCGCGGGCAGCGCCACCTACGAGGACGTTGCGGTGCGCACCGAGACAGGCTGGCTGATCAGCAAGCGACGCATCACCGCCCGCCGCAAGCCGCTCTCCGGCGTGCATCGCCAGGAATAGCTGCCGCCGTCCTCGGCGGCGCAGGGCACGCCGTCGCACGAGGCCCTGGAGCTGCTCAAGGTGATCGGCGCCCAGGACCTCGCGTCGCGCGGTCAGCGTTTGGTCGCGGTCACCCAGAACGCGTCCTTGACCGGCATGCTGTCGTCGAACGTGCGCCCGTAACCGGTCGCGCCGTCGGTCGCCGAGGTTTCCTTCGCGGTCCAGCCGTGCCCGGTGAACCAGGCGCCCGCGTCCACCGCGTCCTCGTCGAAGATCAGGTCCGGCACGTCCATGCCGAGCTTGTCCACTGCTTCGGCCATGGCCGGGAAGGTGGCGAGGCCGCGCATGCTCTCCAGGAACTCCTCGGCGGCGATCACGCTGCCCGGTGCGGACAGCTCGTCGACCACCGTGAACAGGCCCTCCTGCGCGGCCGATGGCAGGAACGGCAGCAGGCCCTCGGCCAGCCACGCGGTCCGCAGCGCCGGCGAGAAACCGGCCCGCACCAGCGCGGTGCCCCAGTCTTCGCGCAGGTCGATGCCGACCGGGCTGTGCTCGGTGCGCGGCGCGACGCCCGCATCGCGCAGCACCTGTTGTTTGAAGTCCAGTACGAGCGGCAGGTCGATCTCGAAGGTGCGGGCGGGCATGGTGGTCCGCCACGGGCGTGCGTCCAGTCCGGACGCGAGGATCACCGCCTGTTCGACGCCGGCAGCGGCAGCGCCTGCGAAGAACTCGTCGAAGAAGCGGGTGCGGACCCCGAGGTAGGGCCGCAACTGGTGGGCGAGCGGCAGGTAGCCGTCGTTGTGGTTGGGCGCGGTTGCCGCGACCGCGACGAACGCGGCCGCGAACGGATCGCTGACCAGGCTGTCCGGCGCGGCGCTTTCGCCTGCCCGGCTCGCGGCGACCGCCAGTGCGGTGACGCCGACGCTGCTGTTGATGTCCCAGGTGTCATTTTCGGTGCGCATCACGTGACCCCTTCCCCTGTGATCAGTGACTGCTTGTGCGTAGTCGCAACCACACGGTAGTTGTCACAGTGCGCGATCACACGGTCATGCGCGGTAAGCAATCTCACAGCGCGGGGCGGTCCTGGATGCGCTATTGCGCGGGGAGGAACTCGTCGAGGGCGAGCGCGAGCCGGTCACCGGCTTCCAGGCTCAACATGTGCGGAGCGCCCGCGAGCTCGGCGAACGTCGCGTTGGGCAGCCGGTCCGCGAGGTCGCGCATGCGGTCGGGTGGGCTCGCCACGTCGGCCACTCCTGCCAGTACCAACGTGGGCATGATCAGCTTCGCGAAGTGTTCGCGCGCCGGGAAATCCAGGAACGCGCGCCACGCGCCTGCCACATCCGCGGCTTCGTCGTGCAGCATGCGTTCCCGCGCGTATCGCACGCCCCAGTCGTTGTTCGCGAGCGCGGCGGGGGTGAACCAGCGGGTCAGCGTCGACGCGATCTGCGCGGCCATCCCGTCCCGCTCGGCGGCCGCCGCCCGATCGGCGAAGACCGGCGACGGTTCGTCGGTGGTGGCGAGCAGGCCCAGCGACGCGAACCGCTCGGGCGCGGCCACCGCCGCCGACTGCACGATCGCGCCGCCGTAGGACAGGCCGACCGCGTGCGCGGTGTCCAGGTCCAACGCGTCCAGCAGCGCGACCAGATCGGCGCCGAGCCGCGCCATGTTCCCGGCGGCGGGCGCGCCCGCCGCCCTGCCGTGCCCGCGCACGTCGTAGGCGAACACGCGACGACCGGCTGCCAGCGCGTCCAGTACCGGCTGCCACATCCGCCAGTCCAGCCCGAGCGCGTGCACCAGCACGACCGGCGGACCGGCCGTGCCGCGTTGCGCCACCACGGTTTCGTGGTCGGCCAGCGCGATCCGGTGCAGAGCGGGCGGACGGGCGTGACCCTGCTCGGTCAGCGTCTCGTCGATCACGGTCAACGCGTTGAGCGCGCGCGGAAAACCCGCGTAGCCTGCGATGTGCTGGCACAGCGCGCGCAGTTCGTCGGGCGTGATGCCCTGGCGCAGCGCGGCGACGGTGTGCCGGGCGAGTTGTGGGTGCGCCCCGCCGAGCGTCGCGATGATCGCGACCGTGGCCAGTTCCCGTTGGGCCCTGCTCAGTTCGGCACCGGCGATGATGCCGCCGAAACCGTGCCGCACCAAGGTGTCGTAGATGTCCGGCGATGCCGCGCGCACCCCGGCCAGTTCCTCTTCGGCGTCGCCGCCGGCCAACGCCGCGTACTCGCGCAGCCCCCGCTGGTAGTCGTCCACGCCACCGATCATGCTCTCCTCAGCCGACACTCCGCAGCAGACTGGCGATGATCCCGGTCACCAGCAACCAGAAAATCGCGGCGAGACCGTAGTTGAGCACCATGGTGAAGGTCTGGTCGCCGGTGGTGAACATGGTGGTGAACCACAGGCCGATCACGTTGGACGCGGACCCGATCCAGTTGACGAAGGCGTTGCCGGGCCAGGCTTTCGCGAACTGGAACACGACGTTCGCGACCAGGATCAGCGCGAGCACCGTGCCTGCCAGGTTCACCAGACCGGCCGCCGTGCTCCGACCGTTGTTCACGCGGTAGGTGGTCATGTCCGGGAGACGCCCGGATCGCGACGGAGGTTGCTGCGGGTTCGCGATGCTCAGCTTCTGCACAGGTTCGGGTGACCAGCGCCACGTCGCGAGTAAGTTGTGAAATACAACCCACCGGCGTAGAACGGACGTTACCGACGAGTACCCGGCGACAAAGGAGTGCGGCGATGGCTGACGCGGTGATCATCGATGCGGTGCGCACACCGATCGGCAAGGGCAAACCCAATGGCGCGCTGGCCGGGGTGCACCCGGTCGACCTGCACGCGCACGCGATCCGCACGCTGGTCGAACGGACCGGCGTCGACCCGAAGCTTATCGACGACGTGATCAGCGGCGCGGTCGGCCAGATCGGCGAGCAGAGCGGCAACACCGCGCGCTGGGCCGCGCTCGCGGCCGGACTGCCCGAGTCGGTACCCGCGGTGACCGTGGACCGCCAGTGCGGCAGCAGCCAGCAGGCGATCCACTTCGCAGCGCAGGGCGTGCTCAGTGGCGCCTATGACCTGGTGATCGCGTCCGGCGTGGAGTCGATGAGCCGGATTCCGATCGGCACCCAGTTCGCGGGCAAGGACTTCGTGGGTCCCGAGGTCGCCGCGCGCTATCCGGAAGGCCTGGTGCCGCAGGGCATCAGCGCCGAACTGATCGCGCAGCGCTGGGGACTCTCCCGCGCCCAACTGGACGAGTTCGCGGCAACCAGCCACCAGCGCGCGGCAGCGGCCTGGGCGGATGGCAAGTTCGGGACCGAGGTCGCCCCGATCAAGACCACCGACGCACAACTGGACATCGACGAGTCCATCCGGCCGAGCACCACGGTCGACGTGCTGGCCGGACTGCGGCCCGCGTTCACCTCGGACCACTGGGCGCAGCGCTTCCCCGAACTGGACTGGAAAGTCACCGCGGGCAACTCCTCCCCGGTCAACGACGGCTCGGCGGCCGTGCTGATTGCCTCCGAGGAGACCGCCAAGCGGCTGGGCCTGCGGCCGAGGGCGCGGCTGCACAGCTTCGCCGTGGTCGGCGACGACCCGCTCTACATGCTCACCGGTATCATGCCGGCGACGCAGAAGGTGTTGCGGCGCAGCGGGTTGAGCCTCGCCGACATCGACGCGTTCGAGGTCAACGAGGCGTTCACCAGCGTGGTGCTGTCCTGGCTGGCGGAGACCGGCGCTGACCCGGCCAAGGTGAACGTCAACGGTGGCGCGACCGCGATCGGCCACCCGCTCGGCGCGAGCGGCGCCCGCCTGATGACCACGCTGCTGTCCGTGCTCGAACAGACCGGCGGCCGTTACGGCCTGCAGACCATGTGCGAGGCTGGCGGCCTGGCCAACGCGACCATCATCGAGCGACTGTCTTAATAGGACCGATCCCGGTCACCGGAAATCCGCTGGCTCGCGCGGTCCGTTGCTGTCACCGTGCCACCCGTGGAACTTGCTGAATACACGCGGTTGGACGCGGTGGGGGTGCGCGAGCTGATCGCGCGCGGTGACGTGAGCGCGGTCGAGGTGCAGGCGGTGGCGCGGGCGGCGATCGCCAGGGCGGACGCGGTGTTGCGCGGGCTGGCACAGCCGCTGTTCGACGCGCCGCTGGCGCACGACGAGAGCGGACCGTTCGGCGGTGTGCCGTTCCTGCTCAAGGACGGGCCGATGGCGGCGGGCGTCGAGTTCAACGTCGGCAGCCGCGCGCTCAACGGGATCCGCGCGCAACGCGATTCGGACCTGATGCGGCGCTTCCGCGCGGCCGGGCTGGCCGCGCTGGGCGTGACGAACGTGCCGGAACTGGCGTTGAGCTTCGCGACCGAACCCGTGCGCACCGGGCCGACCAGCAATCCGTGGCAGCTCGGTCGCGGCGTCGGCGGGTCGAGCGGGGGCGCTGCCGCGCTGGTCGCGGCGGGCGCGGTGCCGGTCGCGC
>DASXOJ010000117.1:0-13885 GCA_036494465.1 Pseudonocardiaceae bacterium | reverse complement strand
GCGGTGTCACAGGGCACCGGCAGCCAGGCAGCACAGATGGACGGCAGCGCGGCCAACCTGGTCAAGGCAGCCGGCGGCAGCGGCGGCTTCAAGCTCGACCCGGCTGCCGCGGCCCAACTCGCAGCAGCCTGCCAAACCGCGATAGATCACATCCGCGACATGACGGACGATCTGTCAATCATCGAGCAGGCGCCCAAGCTGGGCTCTCTGCAGGGAGCCCAGTCGGTAGCGAGCTACACGCAGAACGTCGCCACCGACCCGCAGGGCATGCTCCAGGCCGTACAGAGTCTCCAAGCGACGCTGCTGCAGATGCACGACGCCTATATCCAGGCGAGCACCAACTACCAGGAAACCAACGACCAGATCGCCGATGTGCTGAAGAAGATCGACCCGGACTACAAGCCTGCGTCGTCTCCGACAAACAGCGGCGCACCGGTCAGTTCGTCCGCTGCCGCGGCCAACCAGAACTTCAACTAGCCAACCAAGGATTTCCGTGACTCATCGCATGCTGGCCTTGCCACTCGTCGCTGTGGCGATCGTTGGCCTGAGCGCGTGCACATCCCAGACCTCGGGCACGCCTGGCACGACCAGCACGACGTCGTCGGCACCGACCAGCAGCGGCGGTGCAACCTCAGGCGAGGTCTCGCTCGCGTCGGTCGACCCCTGTTCGCTGCTCACGCAGGCCCAGCTCTCGACCAACCAGATACCGCCGGGCCAGACCGTCCCAGCCGCCGGCGGACGAGCTTGCCGCTGGCACCGGTCGGACGATGGCGCGACGATCGATGGCTACAACATCCAAGTTGTGATCTACGACCAGGCAGGTCTTGATCAACTGCACACGTCGGGTGGTCCGGTTTCCAATTACCCGGTCGGCAAATACCAGGCCGAGCTCTACCAAGACCAGGCAGACGACATCTGCATCGTGTCGGTCGGAACCTCGAAGACATCGCGGGCCGACATCAGCGTCACGTCCAGTGTCAGCTTTGATCAAGGCTGCAAGTTGGTGAAGGAAGTGGCGCCGAAAGTGGTGGCGAACTTCCCGGCAGGATCCTGAACACCGCCTAAGTTACGAGGGGATCGATATGGCTGGAGGAGACAACTCGACGGGCAACGGGTCGTCCGACGGCTCTGGCAACCAGCCGGACTGGTCGTCTCAGCCGAAGGTCGTCGTGACCCAGCAGACGTCGGCGTCGGCCGGTACGAATCCGCAGCAGTACGGGCCGTACGTGCCTGGACACGCACCCGCGGCGGGCACGGTCAACAAGCACACGCAGGATCTCACCCAGGACTTCGAGAGCCGTAACCCGCCACCGTCCAGTGGCCAGAACTACGCGTCGCAGGATTCGAACCAGCTCTACGCTGCCGTGCACGCCGCCGATCGGAGTCAGGTCGGCACCGTCGCGACTTCGTGGAACAACGTCGGCAACAAGCTGGTGACGATCACCTCGACGCTCAGCGACGCGGCAAAAGCAGCCAGCACGGGCTGGGAAGGTGACGCGGCGAACGCCGCGATGGACTTCCACACCCAGGTCTCGAACTGGACGAACAGCGCGGCCGCAGGTGCGCAGGTGACCGCTGCGAACGTCAGTGACCAGGCGACCGCAGCGTCGGGCGCGCAGAGCAACATGCCGCAGCCGTACACGTACACGATGCAGCAGGCCCTCAACGACGTGGCGAAGGCACCCGATCCCGCTTCGGCGGTGCCGACGGCACAGGCGAATCTGAACAAGGCGGCGGAGAACCACAACCAGTCGGTTCAGGTCGCGTCGACGTATCAGTCCAGCCTTGAGACAGCCAGCCAGAAGATGCCGGCCATGGCATCGACCCCGACCTTCACCAACAGCCTCGGCAGTACCGGCGGCGGTGGCGGGTCGAACAGCACCACCACCACCGGCAACACTGGTTCCGGTGGTGGCGGGGGCAGCAGCATTCCCCGGGTGAGCGGCGTCGGTACTGGCGGCGGCGGTGGCACTGGCGGCGGAGGTGGCGGAGGTGGCGGAGGCTACGTCCCGCCGCCTGGCACGGGCGGCTCCGGATCTGGTGGCTCGGGTTCCGGGTCGGGTGGAACCGGCGGGAGCGGTTTGGGAACCTCCGGTTATACCGGTGGCGGCATACCGCCTGGCAGCACCACTGGTTACCCGGGTGGGCCGGGCGGCTATCCCGGTGGCGGCGGGTCTGGTGGCTACCCGGGCGGGATGCCGGTCGGTGGCATGCCGGTGGGCGGATTCGGTCCTGGTGGCGGCGACTCGTACTCCTCCGGCGGCGGCGCGGGTGGTGGACGTGGCGGGTTCGGCGGCGGTGGCGGCGGAGCCGGTGGCTACGGCGGCCGTGGCTCCGGGTTCGGGCCGGGCGGCAGTTCCAATGCTTCCGGGTCCAACGCGTCCGGTACCGGTTCGCGGTCCGCCGCAGGTGCGCAGGCGGCCGAGGAGTCCGCGATGGAGAACGGTTCGGCGGGTGCGCGCGGCGCGGCCGGATCCAGCTCCGGTGGCATGGGCGCCGGTCGCGGCGGCAGTCGCGGTGGTGGCGGCGACAGCGAGCACAAGCGCGCTTCCTACCTGGTCGAGGCCGACCCGGATTCGATCTTCGGCACGGACGAGCGCACCGCACCGCCGGTCATCGGCGGATAAGTCTTCGACATTCGGGCCGGGCCTTTCGGAGTCCGGCCCGAATTGTCACGCGTTCACTGGTTGGTTCCAGTCGATGTGGTAGTCGAACATCCAGGTGAGGGGTTCGCTCTTGCCTCGGTTCTGCGCCTTGAACACAAGTGGCGGGCGCGTTCGGGTCGGTGATGGTGCGAGTTCGGGAGTTGACGCCGTCGGCGCCGATGAGCAGGTCGCCGGTTGCTGTTGTGCCGTCGGTGAAATGTGCGGTGACGCCGTTCGCGGTGATCTCGGCGTCAGCCAATCGCTTGCCGTATTCGACGGTGGCGCCCTCGCGGCGGGCGGTGTCGCGCAGCGCCTGGTAGAGGTCGGCGCGCTTGATGGTGCGGCTGACCGTGCCGTCGGGGAGCCTGCCGTGGTCGAACTGGAACAGTTTGCGTCCCGCGCCGGTATGGAAGGCCATTGTCGGGGTTTCGAAGCCGAGCGTGTCGACGACTTCCCCGAGCCCCCTCGGATTTGTTTCGTTCGACCGAACGAAACGTATGTTAGGGTGGGCACCATGGCAAGCCGCCGCGAAGAGCTGATCCAACGGGTGTTCCTGGCTGGGCGTGAACTGAGCACGGCCGCGGTCATGTTTCACACGGCCGTCGCGGCGAAGGGCGGCCTGACCGCGACCGAGACCAAGGCACTGGACCTGCTCGAACGCCTCGGGCCGCTGACCGCGGGCGAGCTGTCCGAGCAGTCCGGACTGGCGCCCGCGTCGGTGACCGGCCTGATCGACCGCCTGGAGCGCAAGAACGTCGCTCGTCGCATCCCGCATCCGCAGGACCGGCGCCGCGTGCTGATCGAGATGAATCGCGACTACCTCGTGGTGAGCGAACCGGTCTTCGACGACCTGGTCGCGGGGCTCCGCGAGCTGTGCGAGAAGTACAGCGAGGACCAGCTGGTCACGATCATCGACTTCTTGGCCGCCTCAGCGCGCGTTCAGCAGTCGGCGACCGTCAAGCTGACCAGCGATTAGACGACGCGGCTGCCTGCGCGCCAGACCGCGGCGGTCAGCGGCATGCCCGGGCGGTAGGCGAGGTGCGTGACCGACGGCGCGGCCAGCACGTGCACGTCGGCGCGGCTGCCCGGGCGCAGGACGCCGGCTGCGCCGTCGCCGGTTTCGCGGCGCAGCGCACGAGCTCCGCCCCAGGTTGCGGCGCGCACGGCCTCCGCGACGGTCATCCGCATCTGGAGGACGGCGGTCGCCACGCAGTAGGCCATCGACGAGGTGTAGGACGAGCCCGGATTGCAGTTGGACGCGAGGGCGACCGTCGCTCCTGCGTCGAGGAGGGCTCGCGCGTCCGGAAGGGACTGTCGAGTGGAGAGGTCGCAGGCGGGCAGGAGCGTTGCCACCGTGCCGGAACCGGCTAGTGCGTCTACATCGGACGGTGTGAGGTAGGTGCAGTGGTCGACGCTGGCCGCCGCCAGTTCGACGGCGAGGGCTACGCCTGGGCCGGGGCCGAGTTGGTTGCCGTGGACGCGGAGGCCGAGTCCTTTGGCTTTGGCGGCGGTGAGGACGGCGCGGGACTGGTCGGCGTCGAAGGCGCCGGTTTCACAGAAGACGTCTGCCCAGGTGACAAGCGGTGCTACCGCGTCGAGCATCTCGCCGCAGACCAGGGCGGTGTACTCGTCGGCGTCGGCGCCGGGTGGGACCAGATGGGCGCCGAGGAAGGTGATTTCGTCGGCGATGCCTGCGGCGAGGGCGGCGGAGCGGGCTTCGTCTTCGACGGTGAGGCCGTAGCCGGTTTTGGTTTCGAGGTAGGTGGTGCCTTGGCGGTACGCCTCGACGACCTGTTTGCGGAGATTCGCTTGCAGGGCGGCATCCGTGGCGGCGCGGGTGGCATTGACGGTGACGGCGATCCCGCCTGCCGCGTAAGGCTCTCCGGCCATGCGCGCGGTGAATTCGGCGGTGCGGTCACCTGCGTAGACCAGGTGGGTGTGGCTGTCGACCCAGCCGGGGAGCACGGCGGCGCCGCCGAGATCGATGCGCGTGTCGGCGGCAGGGGCTGCCGAGGAGGGGCCGATCCAGGTGACGCGGTCGTCCGTCATGACGAGGGCGGCGTCGGTCAACTGGCCGAGTTCCTCGTCGTTGGTGGTCAGTTCGCCGATCCCGGTCAGCACCGTACTGGTCATCACTCGCCCCAGAGTCGCTCGATCCGTTCGGCCAGCAATGGGCCGATGTCACCGATGGTGTCATGGTGCCCGTCGCGCGCGACGATCCGGCCGTTGACGACCACGGTCGCGACATCGGCCGAGGTCGCGGCCATGATCAGTTGGTCCGGGGCGCCGCCCGCGGTGCGGACGGTGTCGGTGCGGACGGTGAGGAAGTCGGCCGGTGCGCCGACGTCGAACAGCATCGGCCAGCCGATCGCGGGATGCGCGGTCGCCGCGACGAGCAGTTCCAACGGGCTGAAGCGGCCGCGTTGACCAGTGCGCAGGCGTTCGCCGTGTTCCAGGCCGCGCGCTTCCAGGAACGGGTCGATGACCGCGTGCTGATCGCTGCCCAGCGCGAGGTTCACGCCCGCTTCGGCGAGTTCGCGCGCGGGGCCGATGCCGTCGGCGAGGTCGGCTTCGGTGGTCGGGCAGAAGCAGGCGGTGCAGCCGTGCGCGGCGAGCAGAGCGATGTCGCCCTCGGTGAGGTGGGTGGCGTGCACGGCCGTGGTGTTCGGGCCGAGGGCGCCGTGTTCGTGCAGGAGCTCGGTCGGGGTGCGACCGTAGCGGGCGCGGCAGGCGTTGTTCTCGGCCGGCTGTTCGGAGAGGTGCACGTGTAATGGCGCGGACCGCTCCCCTGCCCAGTCCGCCACGGTGCCGATCGCGTCGACGGGCACGGCGCGCACCGAGTGGATGGCCGCTCCGAGCCGGACGGTCGGCGCGTCGCTGGTGAAGTCGTCGACGCGCTTGCGCCAGTCGTCGACCGAGCCGTCGCCGAAACGTTGTTGCACGCCAGTGAGTTCGGTGCCGATGCCACCGGTGAGGTAGCAGGTGTCGAGCAACGTCAACCTGATTCCGGCGTCGACGGCTGCCGCCACGAGGGCGTTGCCCATCGCGTTGGGGTCGGCGTAGGGGGTGCCGCCGGGCGCGTGGTGCAGGTAGTGGAACTCGCCGACGCTGGTGTATCCGGCGAGCACCATTTCCGCGTACACGAGCCGGGCGAGTTCGTAGTAACTGTCCGGGTCGAGCCGCGCGGCCAGCGCGTACATGGTTTTCCGCCACGTCCAGAACGTGCCGCCGTTGCTGTGCGTGCGGCCGCGCAGCGCGCGGTGGAAGGCGTGCGAGTGCGCGTTGGCGAAGCCGGGGAGCGCGATCCCCGGCAGGCGGGTCGCGTCGGCGGGCGGGGCGTCGGTGGTGGCGATGGTGGCGATGGTGCCGTCGTCGGCAACGTCGATGAGGGTGCGCGAGTCCGTTGCGTAGTAGCTCACCGGCATAGCTGCTCCAGGGTCGTGACCAGGGCTGCGGTGCCCGCGGTCCGGTCGCTGAGCTCGGCGTATTCGGCGGGCGCGTGGCTGATGCCGGTGGGGTTGCGCACGAACAGCATCGCGGTGGGCACGGAGGCGGCGAGAATGCCCGCGTCATGACCGGCGCCGGTCGGCAGTTGCGGCACGCCGCCGAGCAGGTCGGTCAGCTCGTCACGGAGCTTGCCGTCGAACAGCACGGTGTCGCCGTAGGATTCTTCGGTCACCGTCAGCTCGCAGCCTTCTGCTGATGCTGCTTCCGTTGCGGCCGCCTTGATTTCCTCGACGACTGCCCGAGTGTCCGGTGTGGAGGATGCACGGGCGTCGAGCCAGAAGTCGACGGATGATGCGATGACGTTGGTGCCGCCGGGGTTCGGGATCAGCCTGCCGACCGTGGCGCGGGCGCCGGAGACCGATGCAGCGGCACGGCGGGCGGCGAGGACGGTCGCGGCGGCGGGGAGCATCGGGTCGGCGCGTTCGCCGATTTCGGTGCTGCCTGCGTGGTTTCCCTGGCCAGTCAGTGAAAATCGCCAGCGGCCGTGCGCGAGGATGCTGGTGGCGACCGCGATGGCCGGGATGCCGGGCAGTTTGTCCAGGCCCCTGCCTTGTTCCACGTGCAGTTCGACGAAGCAGCCGATGCGGGCGAGCGCTTCTTCGTCGCGGCCGATGTGGGCAGGATCGAAGCCTGCCTTGGTCATCGCCTCGGCCAGCGTGATGCCTGCGGGGTCGGTCAGGCCCGCCGCTCGACCGGGGTCGATGGCGCCGGTCAGCAGCCGGGAACCGAGGCAGGGGACGCCGAAACGGCCACCTTCCTCCTCGGCGAAGACCATCACCGCGAGGGGGCGGCCCGGCGTGAATCCTTTTTCGCGGAGCTTGTCCACCGCGTCCAACGCGCACGCGACGCCCAGCGGGCCGTCGAAGGCGCCGCCGCCGGGGACCGAGTCGAGGTGCGAGCCGGTGATGACGGCGTTCGGGCCGGGTGCGCCCCACCAGGCCCAAATGTTGCCGTTGCGGTCCACCTCGACGTCCAGGTCCCGGCGCCGCGCCTCCTCAACGAACCACGTGCGCAGTTCGAGTTCGACGGCGTCGTAGCCGTGCCGGGAGTAGCCGCCGCGTTTGCGGTCGCGACCCACGTCGGCGATGGCGGCGAGCAGGTCGTTGGCACTCATGCGTTGCGCTTCATCGGAATGTGCACCGACTTCTCCTCGGCTACTGCTTCGGCTTCGGGGTAACCGGCGTCGACGTGGCGCAGCACGCCCATGCCGGGGTCGTTGGTCAGCACCCGCTCGATCTTCTGGCTGGCGAGGTCGGTGCCGTCGGCGACGGTGACCTGACCGGCGTGGATGGACCGGCCGATGCCGACGCCGCCACCGTGGTGGATGGACACCCAACTGGCGCCGGACGCGGTGTTGACCAGCGCGTTGAGCAACGGCCAGTCGGCGATCGCGTCGGAGCCGTCTGCCATGGCCTCGGTTTCCCGGTAGGGCGATGCGACGGAGCCGCAGTCGAGGTGGTCGCGGCCGATGACGACCGGCGCGGACAGCTCGCCGCTCTTCACCATTTCGTTGAACCGGAGACCGGCGAGGTGGCGCTCACCGTAGCCGAGCCAGCAGATCCGGGCCGGAAGTCCTTGGTAAGCAACCTTTTCCCCGGCAAGCTTCATCCAACGGGCCAGGGATTCGTTCTCCGGGAACAGTTCCAGGATCGCCTTGTCGGTGGCCGCGATGTCGGCGGGGTCACCGGAGAGCGCGGCCCAGCGGAACGGACCCTTGCCTTCGCAGAACAGCGGACGGATATAGGCGGGCACGAAGCCGGGAAATTCGAAGGCGCGGTCGTAGCCGCCGAGTTTGGCTTCGCCGCGGATCGAGTTGCCGTAGTCGAAGACCTCGGCGCCGCGATCCTTGAAGCCGACCATGGCGCCGACGTGTTCGGCCATGGATTCGCGGGAACGGTCGGTGAACTCGTCGGGCTTCTTGGCCGCGTAGTCGTGCCAGTCGTCGAGGCCGACGCCGAGCGGGAGGTACGCGAGCGGGTCGTGCGCGGAGGTCTGGTCGGTGACGATGTCGACTTGGACGTTGCGCCGCAACAGTTCCGGCAGGATGTAGGCAGCGTTGCCGATCAGGCCGACGGACAGGGCGCGCTTGTCGCGCTTGGCCTTCATCACGCGCGCGATCGCGTCGTCGATGTCGTCGGCGATCTCGTCGAGGTAGCGGTGCTCGACGCGGCGCTGGGCACGGTGCGGGTCGCATTCGATGCACAGCACGGCGCCGCCGTTCATGGTGACGGCGAGCGGTTGCGCGCCGCCCATGCCGCCGAGACCGGCGGTGACGGTGAGCGTGCCCGCCAGCGTGCCACCGAAGCGCTTGTTGGCGACTGCCGAGAAGGTTTCGTAGGTGCCCTGGAGGATGCCCTGGGTGCCGATGTAGATCCACGAACCTGCGGTCATCTGGCCGTACATGGTCAGGCCCAACGACTCCAGCCTGCGGAACTCCGGCCAGGTGGCCCAGTCGGGCACCAGGTTGGAGTTGGCGATGAGTACGCGCGGCGCCCACTCGTGGGTGCGCAGTACGCCGACCGGACGACCGGACTGGACCAGCAGGGTCTCGTCCTCGTGCAGGTCGGTGAGTTCGCGGGTGATGGCGTGGAAGCTGGGCCAGTCGCGGGCGGCCTTGCCGGTGCCGCCGTAGACGACGAGGTCTTCCGGCCGCTCCGCCACCTCGGGGTCGAGGTTGTTCTGCAACATGCGCAGCGGCGCTTCGGTCGCCCAGCTGCGGGCGGTGAGGGTGGTGCCGCGCGCTGCGCGGATGACCGGGCTACTCATGAGGTGGCCTCCAGGACGGCGTCGACGGCGGCGTTGAGCGCGCCGGAGCGGACGAGTTGTTCTGCGGCGGCGATCTCGGGGGCGAGATGCCGGTCGGGCCCTGGCCCCTGCACGGTTTCGCGCAGCGCGGCGACCGCCGCGGCGGTCGCCGGGGCCGGGGTGAGCGGGGCGCGCAGGTCGAGGGCGCGGGCCGCGGTGAGCAGTTCGATGGCGAGCACGGTGTTCAGGCCGTCGATGGCCTTGCGCAGTTTGCGCGCCGCCGACCAGCCCATGGACACGTGGTCTTCCTGCATGGCGCTGGTCGGGATGGAGTCGACCGACGCGGGCACCGCGAGCCGCTTGCATTCGGACACGATCGCGGCCTGGGTGTAGTGCGCGATCATGTGGCCGGAGTCGACGCCGGGGTCGTCGGCGAGGAACGGTGGCAGGCCGTGCGAGCGGGCCACGTCGAGCATCCGGTCCGTTCGCCGCTCGGCCATGCCTGCCACGTCGGCGACGGCGATGGCGAGGAAGTCCAGGACGTAGGCGACCGGGGCGCCGTGGAAGTTGCCGTTGGACTCGACGCGGCCGTCGTCGAGCACGACCGGGTTGTCGATGGCAGAGACGAGTTCGCGGTCGGCGACGAGCTCGGCGTGCGTGACCGTGTCGCGGGCGGCGCCGTGCACCTGGGGTGCGCAGCGCAGCGAGTACGCGTCCTGGACGCGGTTGCAGTCCGGGCCGCGGTGGCTATCCATGATCGACGAACCGGCAAGCAGGCCGAGCATCCGAGCTGCCGATGCCGCCTGGCCCGGGTGCGGGCGCAGGGCTTGCAGGTCGGCGGCGAAGACGCGGTCGGTGCCGAGCAGCGCTTCGACGCTCATCGCGGCGGTCAGGTCGGCGATGTCGAGCAGCCGGTTGAGGTCGGCGCAGGCCATGACGAGCATGCCGAGCATGCCGTCGGTGCCGTTGATCAGCGCCAGCCCTTCCTTTTCAGCCAGTTCGACCGGTTTCAGGTCGGCCGCCGCCAGCGCTTCCGCCGCCGGGCGGATGGTGCCGGTGGCGTCGTAGACCTGGCCCTCGCCCATCAGCGCGAGGGCGACCGAGGAGAGCGGGGCGAGGTCGCCGGAGCAGCCGAGCGAGCCGTACTCGTGCACGACCGGCACGATGCCCGCGTTCAGCATGCCAGTCAGCGTGTCCACTGTGGATGGACGAACGCCGGTGTGGCCGCTGGCCAGGGTCTTCAGCCGCAGCAGCATGAGCGCGCGGACGACCTCGCGCTCGACCGGGTCGCCTGCGCCTGCCGCGTGCGAGCGGATCAGCGAGCGTTGCAGCTGGGCGCGCCGGTCCGGCGGGATGTGCCGGGTGGCCAGTGCGCCGAAGCCGGTGGAGATGCCGTACGTCGGGGTTTCCGCGCCGGCGAGATCCTCGATATGGGCCCGCGCGGCCTCGACGGCGGCTCGCGCGTCGGCGGTGAGCTCGATCGGCGCGTCCTGCCGGGCGATGGCGAGCACGTCGGCGCGGCTCAGCGCGCCGAGCCCGAGTGCGATGGCGTCCTGCATGCTCTCCATCACAACCGGCGCGGCCCGGATTCGCGAGTGCTGCGGACCGGATGCTGTCTGGGATCCCAGACTAGTACGCGACGATCTGGGCAGATGCCGCTGGCAACGTACGCCAGGCGGACTGGACGAACGCCGTCTGCGGGGTGTCGTGCGGGTTGACGATCACGTACCCGTGCTGGAAGGGCCGCCAGATGAGTTTGCCCGCGAACTGCAACTGGCTGGCGGCCTGGCCGAGCTTGCGGGCGGCGTCGAAGGCCGGGGTCCACAGGTCGGTGCCGTCGTAGACGGTGGACGCGGCGAACGTGCCATACCCCTGCCAGGCGAGCAGGTACGAACCGAGCGCGTAGTCCACCAGGTCCGGACTGGCCGCATAGGCGTGGAAGAAGCCCTGTTTGCGGGCGAACTGGGAGGCGAACAGGCGCTGTTCGGAGGGCAGCCACCAGCCGTTCTCGATGGTAGCCGAGGCGGGCGCGCCGCCGAGGCCCTGGTCGAGGGCCATGTAGAACTCCTGGCTGGAGCCGCTGTTGAGGTCGGTGATCGAGTTCCAGAAGTCCTCGTCGTCGAAGTAGTCGCCGGTGTTGGTCAGGCACAGCTTCCCGGCCGCCATCACCTTGCCGCAGATGGTCGTGACCAGCGCGACCTCGGCGTTGGTCCAGGACTGCCCGGTCGGGTAGCGGGCAGGCGGATCGGCGATGGTCCATGCCCAGGTCTGGTTGAGCTCGTCGAGCATGACCCCGGCCCAGCCCTCCTTGGCCATGATCGCGACCAGGTTGTCGCCCGCGAGCTGCTGGTAGCCGGGATTGCCCGGATCCATCATGATGTCGCCGTCGCCGTTGGAACGGCCGATCATGTTGCCGTGCACGTCGCGCAGCAGCCAGTCCGGGTGGTACATCTGCACCCAGGACGCGGGCAGCGCGGTCGTATAGCCCAGGAAATCACTCGGTCGGATGACCATCGGGTCCGCGTAGAACAGGAACGTCATCGGCTGTTTGACGGTCTGGGCGTTGCGCAGCGACGTGACCTGGCCTTCGTAGCCGCGTTGCAGCACCTGGAACGGCCAGTTGTTCGCCTGGGTCAGCAGCGAGTGCGTGGTGTCGACGGTGTAGTCGTACCGTCCGAACTGGACGACCTGTTCCCGTTGCGGGCCAGGGGTTGTGGGCGCAGGGGCAGGCGTCACCGTGGCACCGATGAGCACGCTCGCGGCGGAGAGCACGGCGACGCGGGTGAGCGCACCACACACCATGTGTGGATCTTCCCTGGTCGGAGCCGATCAGGCGAGTTGAACGAGCTGCGCGGTCGCCGGGGCCAGCGTGATCGACTTGCCGTCGATGGTGGCGGTCTGCTGGGTGCCGTGCGGGTTGACCACGACGTAGCCGTGCTGGAACTGGCGCCAGAGCAGGTTGCCGCTGGCCTGGTAGGTGCTGACCGGGTCGCCGAGGGCCTTGGCCGTGGTGAAGTCGGCGGACCAGGCGTCGGTGCCGCCGTAGTAGTCGGTCGACGCGGCGAACGTGCCATACCCGCGCCACGCGAGGAGGTAGGAGCCGAGCGCGTAGCGGACCTCGTCGGCGTTCGCGGCGTAGGCGTGGAACAGCGAGTCCTTGCCCTGGTTCTGCGATGCGATCAGTCGGTTCTCCGAGGGCTGCCACCAGCCGTTCTCGATGGTCGCGACGGTCGGGTTGCCGCCGAGGGTGTTGTTGAGCGCGACGAAGAACTCCTGCATGGAGCCGCTGTTGTCGGCGGTGACCTGGCTCCAGAAACCGGCATCGGTCGCGTAGTCGCCGGTGTTGGTGACGCACTGCTTGCCCGCCTTGGTGAGCTGGCCGCAGACGTTGTGCACGAACGCGATCTGCGCGGTGTCCCAGGACTGCTGGGTGGGGTAGTTCGCGGGCTGTTCGGCCATCGTCCAGGACCAGGTTTCGTTGATCTCGTCCAGCATGACGCCGTCCCAGTGCTCACTGTTCGCGACGCTGATCAGGTTGGCGGCAGCGGCGTTCTGGTAGTCCACATTGCCCGGATCGAGCATCTCGTCACCGTCACCGTCCGAGCGGGTGAGCACCGCGCCCGACGAATCGTGCAGCTGCCACGCCGGTTTGATCTGCGCCGGCGGCAGCGCCGTGGTGTAGCCCTTGGGGTCACTGGGCCGTTCGACCATGGGATCCGCGTAGAACAGGAAGGTCATCGGGGCGGCCGAGGTCTCTGCTCGCTGGATCGCGGAGACCTGGCCCGCGTAGCCGCGCTGCAACACCTGGAACGGCCAGTTGTCGGCTTGCGTCTGGTCGGAATTCTTGGCGTCGACAACGTAATTCAACCGGCCGAATTGCACGGTCGATTGCACGTCGGCGCCATTGGAAACAGAGATCGAGATGACGCCATCTGCGGCGCTCTGTCCGATAGAGACTCCGCTGACCAGCAAAAACGCCACTGTCAGTAGAGTGAATCGTAATGTTGCACGACGCATGATGAATGTCCTCCCCTGCTGGATTACCCGATCTCGACACCGATTACGCCGGGATTCCATCATTCGAGTGACGAAAAGAAAAGCCCTTGAATTTAACCGTCCACAGTGCACCGGTTACACTTGTCTGGGATACGAGACAAGGTGACCGCGATGGACGAGACCGGCACGGTGCCCGCGCTGCGCAGAGGACTGGCCGTGCTGCGGCTACTGGCCAGCCACGCGGGCCCGGTGCCCGCGGCGGCGATCGCGACCGAGCTCAAACTCCCCCGCTCGACCATCTACCACCTGCTCACCGAACTCACGAATGCCGGTTTTGTCACACATCTGCCGGAGGATCGCCGCTACGGACTCGGCGTCGCCGCGTTCGAACTCGGCTCCGCCTACCTGCGCCACGATCCGCTGGAGCGGCTGGCGCGTCCGCTGCTGCGCAAACTGGTCGACCGGGTCGGCTACACCGCGCACCTTGGCGTCCTGCACGGCCCGGAAACGCTGTACCTGGTGCGGGAGCAGCCGCGCCGACCGCAGACCCTGGTCACCGACGTCGGCGTGCGGCTCCCCGCGCAACTGCCCGCGTCCGGCCGCGCCATGCTCGGCAAGCTACCCGCAGCGCAGGTGCGCGCGCTGTTCCCGAACGCCGCGCATTTCGTCAACCGCACCGGTCGTGGCCCGCGTGACCTGCCCGAACTGCGCAGGCTGCTCTCCGCCGAGCGGCAGCGCGGCTGGGCCATCGAAGACGGCCACGTGACCGCTGGGTACGCGTCGGTGGCCGCGCCGGTCCTCGACCACGGCGACCGCCCGGTGGCCGCGATCAGCGTGACCTTCCGGCACGACTGCCCCGAACCGAGCGACTGCGGCCAGGACTGGCCAGAACTCGCCGCCGAGGTGCACAGGGCGGCGGCGGAGCTGTCCGGCCGCATCGGCGGCAGCAAGACGAGCGCATGAAACCGGCCCCGAGGAGATTCTCCTCGGGG
>DASXOJ010000116.1:0-14160 GCA_036494465.1 Pseudonocardiaceae bacterium | reverse complement strand
TGTGGAAGGACGGTGCCGGGTGCCCGCTCAACCGGATCGATGGGGCGTCCCGCTCGCCTGGCTGCGGGGCAGCAGGTTCGGTTTGTTCGCCATCGCCCTGCTGGTCGGTCTCGGTGCGGGTTTCGGTGCGATCGGGTTCCGTTACCTGATCTACGGGTTCACCTGGCTGGCCACCGGCCAGAACCAGTTCGGCCAGGACGGGCGGGTCGGCAGCCCGCACCTACCCTGGTTGGGGATCGGGTTCTTCGTCGTTATTCCGGTGATCGGCGGGCTGCTCTACGGTCCGTTGATCTACCGGTTCGCGCGCGAAGCCCGAGGCCACGGCGTGCCGGAGGTGATGATCGCGGTCGCCGAGAACGGCGGCCGGATTCGCCCGCAGGTCAGCGTGGTCAAGGCGTTCGCGTCGGCGTTGTGCATCGCGGTCGGTGGCTCGGTCGGCAGGGAAGGGCCGATCGTGCAGATCGGCTCGGCGCTGGCCTCCAGCCTGGGCCAGTGGGTGCGGTTGCCGGAGAACCGGTTGCGGATCCTGGTCGCCTGTGGCGCGGCGGGTGGCATCTCGGCCACCTTCAACGCGCCGATCACCGGGGTGTTCTTCGGGGTGGAGTTGATCCTGCGGGAGTTCTCCATCGAGGCGATCTTCACGGTGATGCTGTCCTCGATGGTGGCCGACGTGGTCAGCCAGCTGTTCTTCGGGAGCGCGCCGTTCTTCACCCAGCTACCCGCCGACATCAGCCTGCACCACGTGTACAACTACCTGCTCGTGGCCGTTCTCGCCGTGGTGGCCGCGCTGATCGGGCTCGGGTTCAAGAACGTGCTGTACAAGATCGAGGACCTGTGCGACAAGCTGTGGGGCAACCGGCCGGAATGGGCCCGCCCCGCCGTCGGTGGTGTGGTCCTCGGTCTCCTGCTGCTGGCGCTGCCGCAGCTGTACGGGGTGGGTTATCCGGTCATGTACCGGGCGGTGGCCGGGAACTACACGTTGTGGTTCCTGCTCGTGCTGATCGTCGGCAAGATGGTCGCGACCAGCCTGACCATCGGCATCGGTGGCTCGGGCGGAGTGTTCGCCCCCTCGTTGTTCGTCGGCGCCACCTCCGGGATGGCGTTCGGTGTGATCGTGGATCACCTGTTCGGTCCGGGCGCGGGTCAGCCCGCGTTGTACGCGATCGTGGGGATGGGCGCGGTGTTCGCCTCGGCCGCGCGGGGGCCGTTGACCGCGTTGGCCAGCGTGGTGGAGATGACCGGCGATTTCACGCTGACGCTGCCGGTGATGCTCGCGGTGGCGATCTCCACGATGACGTCGCGGGCGATCAGTTACGGCACCATCTACACCACCAAACTACTGCGGCGTGGCACAGACATCGACCGGACGACACCCAAACACGCCTTCGACGAACTCACGGTGGCCGACGCGATGCACCCCTTCTCCACTTCACTGTCCATTGCGGATAATCATGTCGACGCGGACGGGACCGAGCCAGACTGGGACGCGCTGCTCGGACCGGTGACCCGCACCCGGGAACCGCAGTTGCTGTTCTCCAACGACAGCCTGGCCCAGGCGGTGCGGCAGCTGGCGCTATACGGGCGGGACGGCCTGCCGGTCGGTTCGGTCGACGGTCGCAGCGTACGAGGCTGGTTGACCAACCAGAGTGTGATGCGCGCGGTGGCGCACCAGTTGACGGCGGCCGAGCCGCAGATCGCGGCAGGCCAGCGCGCGGCCGAATGGGCCGACCCGGAAGCCGGCACGTCCGGCCACGACCTCAACTCCCAGCTTCCCGGCTATCACATCGTGGAGCGGACGCTCGGGGAGGATTCCGGAGCGGTCGGCCACGCCCTCGGCGATCTCGACTGGCCGTCGGGGCATGTGCCGGTCTCGGTGATGCACAACCGGCGACTGCTCGACGCGGACCCGGCGCAGCGACTGAGCGCGGGCGACCGGATCAGCTTCCTGGTTCCGGGCGACGCGCACCGTGACGGCGCGCGGAACAGCCATGACCAGCCGCCCCGCGAGCCGGTCGGCTGATGGTCAGATCCAGTCGGTTCCGCTGGCCGCGAGGCTGGCCGGTGGTTCACCGCCTGCCTCGGAGAAGGCTTCCAGGACCTCCACGAGACCCTGGCGGTGTTGTTCGGGCATGTGCGCCACGATGCGGGCGATGTCGCGGCGGCGACGCTGGGTCACCTGGCGGACCACGGCTTGCCCAGCCTGGCTCAGCGACACCACGATCTCTCGTCGGGAGTGCGGGTTGATCTCGCGGTTGACCAGGCCGGCGTTGAGTAGCCGGTCGATCATCCGGGTCGCGGTCGAGGGTGCGACGCCGAGTTGCTCGGCCACCTGCATCAGCTTCACCGCGCCCTGCGTCGACAAGACCACGAGGAGGCGGAACTGGGGCAGCGTGATCGACTCGTCCACGGCGGCGATCGAACGCGCGGACACGGCGACCAGCAGCCGGGAGGCGGTCAGCACCGCGTCGGTGATGGCGTCCGCGCTGGAAGTGCCGCGTGGATGTCCGGAAGCACCTGGTGAGTGAACCGTGCTCATCGTTCCTTTGTACCTCAACTCCGAGTGCCTGCACCGCACGATCAGGATAACGCGGCAGGTGCTCGCGGGCGGCTTCGACCGATCGAATGGTGCCCAGCCGAACAGTTGCCGAGGGCAAACGAATCTCGCCGGGGGGACCGCATGCGGGTGACCAAGTACCGGCGTCGCAAACCACTGCCCGCGCTGGTCCTCGTGGCATCACCGGCGATAGCGGCCGCCACCGTCTGGGTGCGGCTGGTCCGCCACGCCGCGAACATCAGCTCCGTCGTCCGCTGCCCGTCGCCGGTACCCCCTCGTCGCCCGCGTCGGAGGAGGTTTCGCTGTCCTACGATGCGTTTGCACGCGGTCGAACCCAGCCCGCCAGGGGATATTTCGGTGCGAGTGCTCAATGCCGGGGGCCACCGTCACCTCGCGACGCGGCTGACGGTGCAACTGCGGCAACTCGGATTCACCATCGCCGCGCCACCGGCCAACGATCCGGATTGCCCACAAGGCAGTCTGGACTGTGTCGGCGCGATCGTTTTCGGACCGAACGGGGAGTCGGCTGCCCGCACGATCAGCCTGGCCGCGCCCTGTACCCACCTCGTCCGCGACGATCGCCAGACCGGCAGCGTCGGCCTGATCCTCGGTACCTACTTCACGCAGATCGAGCCCGACTCGGCCGCGCTGCACGTCCTGCCCGCTCTCAACGGCTCACCCGTCGTGCCAGCAGGCGGCCTCCAGTCGTGTGCGACAGACCTCCAGACCGTCCATGCCCGGCAGCATCAGGTCCAGCAGGATCACATCGAGGGGTGGTGAGTCCTCCGGCTCCAACTGGGCTAGCGCCTCCTCGCCGGACGTCGCCGCCCGCACGTCGAACCCCTCGTCGCCCAGGGCATCCCGAGCGCCTGCTGGATGAGCTGGTCGTCCTCGACGAGCAGGACCCGCGCGTCCGTGCCTCTTCGGGCAACGGACGTGGTGGACGTGTCGGTCACGCCGAGGGCTGCCCGTCGAACACGAGGTGGAATCGGCCGATCCAGACCTGGTCGCCAGGGGTGAGCGGCATTTGGTGGCAGGGCAGTCCGTTCACATATGTGCCGTTGAACGACCGCGTATCGCGCACCAGGACACTGGTGCTGGTGCGATCCACTTCCGCATGCTGCCCGGACACGGTGGGATCGTCCAGTACGACATCGCAGTCGGCGTCTCGCCCCAACCGGGTGATGCCGGTCGGCAGCGCGAACGTGCTCCCGGCGTGAGGCCCCTGCTGAATGCGCAGCACAGGTGCCGACGGCCTGCCGGGTTGGTCCGCCTGGCTCATGCCCCTCGCTCCGATCTCGCGTTCCCGGGCAGGACGTCTGCCCGCAACAACGATTGCACTATACAACTGTTGCGTTGGGGGTCCGTCACGTGAGGACGTCAGTTGTGCGCGAACTGGCTCGTTCTGATCCAGCGGAGCACCGCGTGCGCGGTCTCGCGGTCGCCGGTGAACCGGATATCACCGTCGCGTAGGGCTGCCAGCCAGTCGCGGTGACCACGCCAGACGTCGACGAGAGCCGAGGTTGTGCCGTCGATCCGCATTGCCGCGGCACCGGCGGGCAGGTGACTGCTCACCTCGGCGGCGTCCTGGCTGAGGACCAGCCACCAGTCGCGGGGCGACGGTCCGTCGGCGAACCAGATGTGCAGCACGGTCCGGCGCATGGGAGAAGCAGTGTCCGGTCCATCTCGGAGACGATGTCGAGCAGGAGAAGTCCGGGATCGAGATCGTCGAAGCCGGGGCGGGGCAGCCACTGTCGGCCCCACCGCCCGAGCTGGTGCAGGATCGGTGCGAGTTCCCGGCCCGCGTCGGTCGGCCGATAGCGCGGTTCGCCCCTGGTCCGGTCATCGCGACCCACGAGTCCGATGTGGACCAGTGTGCGCAGTCGCGCGGTCAGCATGGTCGCCGACATCCCGGAGACGCCACGTGCGATGTCGGCCGCGGTTTCGCTGCCGCGCAGACACTCCCGGATCACCAGCAGCGTCCACGGTTCGGTGAGGAGTTCGGCCGCGCGCGATCGGACAGTGCTGGCGGTACCGTCGTGCCGCGAAACGCCCCTGGAGAGTGGCCACCGGCATCACGTCATCGTCGCGCCGTCGGCGGGTTCTCGACCTGACGAATGCCTGACATTTCCGATACGACGCAGCTGGACCGTGGGATCGCCGTCACCGGCCCAGAACGCTCACGTGGACGAACTCGGCGATCTCGCGACCGAGGACGCTGCCGGCGTCCTCCTGGAGAAAGTGCCCAGCGCCCGCGATGACCGGATGAGACAGTCCGGCGGCGCCCGGAATGGCTCGCCGCAGAACGGGTGCCATGGCGCTGGTGATCGGGTCGCTGTCGCTGAACGCGATCATGAACGGCATCGTGGACCGGGTCAGCCGTTGCCACGCGGCCCGATTGGCCTCGCTGGCTGGGTCGTCCGGCCTGGTCGGTACCAGTGTCGGCATCGCGCGCGGGCCTGCTTTGAATGCCTCCTCCGGGAACGGGGCGTCGTAGGCGGCCAGCGTCCGCGGCGTGAGGGTGGTCAGGCAGCCGCTCTGCACGAGTCGCGCGACGTCCAGCGCGGGCGCCTTTTCCACAGCTCGCCGGAACTGCCACCAAACCTCGGGCATGTCCGCGTCGCCGGTCGGCAGTCCGGTGTTGGCGGCGACCACCGCGGCGAATCGTTCGGGTCGCTCGGCGACCAGCCGCAAACCGATCAACCCACCCCAGTCCTGGCCGACGAGGGTGACCGCGTGCAGGTCCAACCTCTCCACCAGCGACCGCACCCACTGCACGTGCCTGGCGTAGGTGTGGTCGGCGATGTCGGCCGGTTTGTCGGACCGGCCGAAACCGATCAGGTCGGGCGCGATCGAGCGCAGGCCGGCCCCGGCCAGCACCGGCATGACCTTCCGATACAGGAACGACCAACTGGGCTCACCGTGCAACAGCAGGACAACCGGTCCGTCGGCCGGTCCGTCCTGCACGTAGGCCATCCGAACGGCGCCACCGTGCGGATCGGGGACGCTGACGTAGTGGGGCTGGTAGTCGAAGTCGGGCAGCTCGGCGAAGCGGTCGTCCGGAGTACGCAGCAGTCGCATGGGTGCCACGCTACCGAGCGCATGCCGGTAGCGGGATCGCCGATCGTGACCCTGGCGAATATTTGCATACTGCCAACCGCTGGGATGGCGCGGCGGTCAGACGCGTGAGCGCAACGTGTCGAGGCCGTCTCCGCTCAGGCCGTCGAGGGCGACCGGCCGGCCGGTGATGGCCATGACGATCGACGCCAGTGGCCCGGTGACCTCGGGACCGCTGCCCGCTGACCAGTCGGCGTCGCGGGCGCGCAGGGTGAGCCCGGCACAGCGTTGCCTGGCGTGCAGGAACAAACCCGCCCGGCGGCAGGCGTCGGCGACGATGACCAGGCTCTGCGTCGGAACCTCGATCGGCTGCCGAGTCGGGCAGGCGATGTCGTATCCGTGGACGACCGCTTCCGTGAGGGCGTAGGGCAGTTCCGCCGCAGGCACGTTCACCCGGTCCGCGCTGGCGCGGTATTCGGCGAGCACCATCGCGCGGTCGTGCTGCCGTCGCGCCGCCACCCACCGTTCGTTGCGGGCGGTGAGGCTGAGCCGTGCCGCGAGCAGCTCGACCGCGAGTCGCGACGGCGTCGCGACGTGTGACTGCACGCAGTGCGCGACCACATCCCGCACACACCATCCGGTGTACAGGGAGGGGCCGCGCCATTCCGTCTCGTCGAGAGCCTCGACGAGACGGCCGAGACGGCGTCGTTGTGCCGTGACAAGAGAACTGATGTCGCTTCGCACCGTGCGCTCTCCATCCTCAAGGGACGGTGGGATCGCTCCTCCCGGCCGCCAGGTCGAGTTCGATCAGAGGGAGTTGCGTGCTGTGCTCGGTGATCGTGGCGCCGAGGGTGTTCTCCAGGACAGCCTTGAACTTCGCCCATGCGCGCGAGGCCCGCACGCCGGGCCATTGTGCGACAACGGCGACGGCTCGCCCGTGATTGTCGCTCGAGGACGTGACGACGCCGTTCGCCTGTGCGTCCGGGTCGGCCGCGATGCGGTTGTACGCACCTCGGATCTTGAACGACCCGGTCAGCTGGGTGTTCTCCAGCTTGAACCAGGCGTTTCCCTTGTCGCGCAACAGTTACGGCAGCCTCGCCCGGCTCGACCTCGCAGGCGAGCGCTACCGCGCGCACCGGCTCGACGTCGTTCCCGGCGTGGAACGGTTGCCGCTGACCCGGAAGATCCTGCTGGAGAACCTGCTTCGCCACGAGGACGGCGCAACGGTCACCGCCGACCAGATCGCCGCACTCCTGCGCGGCACCCGAGACGTCGTGTCGTTCTCGCCGTCCTGGGTGTTTCTGCACGACACCAACGGTGTTCCGGTGTTGACCGATCTCGCGGCACTGCGCGACGCGGTCGCGGCGGCGGGCGGCGACCCGCGCCGGGTGAGCCCGCGCGTCCCCAGCGCCATGACCGTCGACCACTCCATTGCGACCGAGGTGTCCGGCCGGCCGGATGCCCTGCGCCGCAACGTCGAGATCGAGTACGCCCGCAATGCGCAGCGGTACCGCTTCCTGAAATGGGGCGAGCGGCTGGACGGGATGCGCCTCGTCCCACCGGGCACCGGGATCATGCACCAGATCAACCTGGAACACCTCGCAACGGTCGTGCAACGGCGCGATGGCTGGGCATTCCCGGACACCTGCGTCGGCACCGACTCGCACACCACGATGATCAACGCGCTCGGCGTGCTGGCCTGGGGCGTCGGTGGTGTCGAGGCCGAGGTCGTGTTGCTGGGGCAACCGTTGAGCATGGTGCTGCCGCCTGTCGTCGGCGTCGAGCTCGTCGGCGACTCGCGCCCACCGTCACCGCGACCGACCTCGTGCTCACCATCGTCGAGCGGCTGCGGACGCACGGCGTCGTCGGCACGTTCGTCGAGTTCACCGGGTCGGCCGTCGCGAGGATCCCATTGGCGCACCGGGCGACGATCGCCAACATGCGCCCAGAGTTCGGTGCCACGACGGCGATGTTCCCGATCGACGACGTCACCCTCGACTACCTGCGCTTGACCGGCCGAAAGCCCGATCAGGTCGCGACGGTCGAGACATCCGCGAAGGAGCAGGGGCTGTGGTACGAGCCAACCGATCGCCCGCGTTACGACGAGACGCTGCGCATCGACCTCACCGAGGTGACCGCGTGCCTTGACTGCGTGGGGTTGCATCAAAACCGGGCTGAACAACTAACAATGTGCATCCGTTTGCTGGAGGGTTCAAGTCGTCCTCAGCGCCGCACGATCAAGTCCTGTGCATGTACCCAACGCGCGATGGCCCACGCGGATAAACCGCGCCGTCAGCGGGAATTCGCGCGTCCCGATGAGGGCGACATCACGAGTGCGTTCGGGGTCTCCCCAGTAGTTCGGCGCGCGCCCCTGCCCACTCACCACGATTTCCGGATTAGCCGCGTGACGGCCAGCGGCGCCAGATCGCGACGTGCAGGATCACCGCGGTGCTCAGCGCGTTCAACGTGACTTGCGTTGTCCAGCTCCATTCGCGCGTCTGCGGCACGCCGAGGGTGTGGGCGAGCATCGGCAACAACCAGACCAGCAGCGTGGTGAGGATTACCGCGACCGACACGGCGATGGTGCGGCCCAACGCGAGCCTGTCGACCCGAATCGCCGGCCACGCCTCGAACAGCATGGCCACCAGCAGGATGGCGCCGATACCGGTGCCCGCGGTCGCGGTGATCCGGGTTCCTGGCCAGTCGAGGACGTTCTCGACGAGCAGGTAACTGCCCCACCCGCAGGCGATCACGGCGACATTGCCGACCAGCAGCCGCAACCACTTCCGGTCGATCCGCGCGAACGGCCAGCCGCGCAATGCGACGTAGTAGATCATCTGCCACGCGCCGATCGAGGTGAACCAGGCACCATAGTTCTCCGCTGGGACCGCGTGCGAGTGCACCTCGGCCAACCAGGCGATCAGGCCGAGCGCCCAGCACAGCACCACGGCGGCGAGGCCGGACGGGATGCGGCTGAGGCCGGCCAGCGGCCAGCGTTCGCAGACCAGGGTCAGTTGCAGGATGATCGTGAAAATGCCGCCGGCCAGCGGCACCGCGTCCGGATAGGCGCCGGGGTGGGCGGGGCCCGGCGCGAACACCCCGATCAGGTCGGGCCCGTTGACCACGAGTTGGCCGAGCACGGTCAGCAGTACGCCGCCGACCACGACGATCGCGGTGTCGTACAGGCCGGACCAGGGGCGCGGCAACAGCGTGCCTGGCCAGTCCTCCCACCAGAACGCGATCATCGCGATGATCGGCAGCGCGAAAGTGATGATCGGCCCGAGCAGGGCTGACGAGTGGGTTGCCCCGCCTGCGCCGATGGACAGCAGCACCGTGACGGGGACGACGAAGGCCAGGCCGATCAGGCCGCGCAGCGGCTGGTGCCGCCTGGCGTCGGCCAGCGCGGCCGGACTGAGTGCGTCCGGACTGCTGACCGACGGGCGAGTGTCGAGAGCGTTGTCGGGCGTGGCGACCGCTGGGGCCGCCAACCGCTCAGAGGACATTTTCCAGCCGGATCGGCAGCCGGTGCATGCGTCGACCGGTCGCGTGGTGCACGGCGTTGGCGACGGCAGCCGCCACGCCGACCATGGAGACCTCGCCCGCCCCCTTCACGCCGACAGGGTTGAACAGCAGGTCGGGTTCGTCGATGAACTCGACGTCGATCTGGTGGATGTCGGCGTTGACCGGGACCGGGTACTCCTCCAGCGTGGTGTTGAGGAACCCGCCGAAGTGGTCGTCCACCTCGCTCTCCTCACGCAGCGCCGCGCCGATCCCCCACACCACGCCACCGCGGACCTGGCTGGCCGCGGTGACCGGACTGGCCACCCGGCCGCAGTCCACGACGCTGACCACCCTGGGCACCCGGATGCGCCGCGTGGTCGGTTCGACCCGGACCTCGACGAAGTGCGCGACCCAGCTGAACGTGACGAACTCGGGGAACACCGGTCCGCCGATGGCGAGTCCGCCGCCCTTGAGCTGGTCGAGAATCTGCGGGGTCTGGCCGGGCCCGAACGTGGTGGCCTCGACCGTCACCACCGACTTGCCCTTGGCGCGGACCGCGGCCTGGATGTCCACGTCGTCGGGCTCGGTGACATCCAGTGCCTTGCGCAGCTCGTCGACGGCGGCCTGCACCGCGGGCAGCGCGCTCGCGGTGCCCCAGGAACCTGCGGTGAGGTGCTGCGGCGCCGCCCGGGTGTCGCCGACCTGCACGATCACCTTGTGCACCGGCACGCCGAGGTCCCGCGCGACGAGCAGCGCGACGGCCGAGCGAATGCCCTGGCCCATCTCGTGCCCGCCGACCGCGACCGTGATGGTGCCGTCGTCCGTGGCCGACATGTGCGCGATGGAGGGCACGATGTTGCCGGGGTAGCAGCCTGCCGCCACGCCCCAGCCGAGGATCGAACCGTCCTCGGCGATCATCGAGCCGGGCTCCGGATTGCGTTTGTCCCAACCGAATCGGGTCGCACCGCGACGCAGGCACTCGGCCAGGTGCCGGCCGGAGAACGGCAGCCCGGTGACCGGGTCGACCGCCGCGTCGTTCGCCAGCCGCAGCTCGACCGGGTCCCGGCCGGTCGCGTAGGCGAGTTCGTCCATTGCGGACTCCAACGCGAACATGGCCGGGCTCTCGTGCGGCGCCCGCATGTAACCCGGCGTCTGCACGTCGGTCTGCACGAGGCGCTGCCTGCCGCGGAAGGTGGGCACCGCGTATAGCCGCGAGGAAACCTCCGTTGCCATGCACGGGAACAGGTCGTGCCGGGAGGTCTGCTGGTCGACCTCGTGGATCGCGGCGAGCAGTCTGCCGTTCTCGTCCGCGCCGAGCCGCACGGTGTGCACCGAGTTCGGCCGGAAACTACCGGTGTGGAAGGTCTGCGGCCGGGACAGCACCATCTTGACCGGCCTGCCGAGCCGGCGCGACGCGATGGCGATCGGTCCGAGGTGCATATGCATGGAGTTCTTCTGGCCGAATCCGCCGCCGATGTAGGGCGAGGTGACCTCGACATCGGCTGGGTCGATGCCGAGCTGGGTGGCCAGGCCGAACCGCACCGCGTTCGCGTTCTGGGTGGTGTCATTGACGATCAGCCGCTCGCCCTCCCAGTGCACGACGCTCGCGTTCGGCTCCATCGGCATCGCGTGCTGGGCGGGTTGTTCGTAGGTGCCGGTGATCCGCACCGGGCTGGCCTCGAACGCCGCGTCCGCGTCGCCGACCTTGATGTCGGCCAGGAACGGCAGCGGGATCGCCTGCTCCTGCACCAGGGTGTTGGCGCCCTCGGCGTCGATCTTCACCGCGAACGGTTCCGTCTCGTACTCGGGCTTGATCAGCCGCGCGGCTTCGGTCGCGGCCACCAGGTTGTCGGCGACGACCAGGGCGATCGGCTGGCCTCGGTAGGCGACGTGGTCGTCGCGCAACGGTTGCAGGCTCTGCACCGCGTGCCCACCGGCCATGATGAAGCCGATGTCGTGCAGTTCGTCCGGCCCGAAGGTGGTGATCACCAGCGCAACGCCGGGCACGGCTTCCGCCGCAGACGCGTCGATGCGCACGATGCGCCCTTTGCCGATCCGCGCGGTGGCGAACGCCCCGTATGCGAGGCCCTCGGGCACGCGGTCGGCGCTGTAGCGAGCGCGGCCGGTGACCTTCTCGTAGGCGTCGACGCGGCGGGTGTCCAGGGGTCGGCCAGCGGTGGCGGCGATGTCCGTGACAGTCATCTGGTGGCTCGCTCTCCGGCGGTGCGCAGCGCGTCGGCGACCGTGCGGATGCCCAGTTCGACGCGGAATCCGTTGTAGGTACCGGGGCGGGCCGCCGCGAAGGCGACCTCCCCGGCGTTGCGGGCGGTTTGCCGGGTCAGTCGCTGACCGAGCAGAGTCTGTTCGGCCTCGGCGGCCCGCCACGGTCGGGTGGCGACGCCACCGAGCGCGATCCTGCACTCGTTGACAACGCCGTCGCCGTCGAAGGTCAAGCCGACGGCGGCCGAGGCCAGGGCGAACGCGTAGGACTCGCGGTCGCGGATCTTCAGGTAGGTGGATCCACGTCCGGCCGGGGTCACGGGCACTCGGATCCGGACGATGAGTTCGTCCGGGGCGAGCACGTGTTCGCGGGTTGGGTCGTCGCCGGGTTCGACGTGCAGCTCGGCCAGTGGCACGCTGCGCTCCCCCGCCGGTCCGACGACATCGACGACGGCGTCGAACGCGATCAACGCGATGGCGAAGTCACCGGGGTAGGTGGCGATGCAGGAGTCGCTGCCGCCGAACAGGGCATGGCCGCGGTCGTGGCCGCCGATGGCCGCACAGCCGCTGCCTGGATCGCGCTTGTTGCACGGGAATTCCGACCCGCCACGGAAGTAGCTGCAGCGCGTGCGCTGCAACAGGTTGCCTCCGACGGTCGCCATGTTCCGCAGCTGCTGCGACGCGGCACGCCACAGCGACTCGGAGATGCCCGGGTAGCCGGCCCGGATCGCCGGATGGGCGGCCACGTCGGCCATGCGCGCACCGGACCCGAAGACCAGTTCCCGTTCGCCGATGTCGATAGTGTTCAGTTCGGCGAGCCGGTGCACGTCGACGACCGTGGGCGGTGCCTCGATGTCCAGCTTCATCAGGTCGTAGAGGGTGGTGCCGCCGGCCAGGATCTTGGTGCCGGGCTGGGCGGTGCGCAGCGCGTCCAGCGTGGCGTTCACGGTTTTCGGCACTACGTAGGTGAATGCGCGCATGGCGTCAGGCCCCGTTCCGCGTCGCGTCCGCGGTCTGCCGCACGGCGGCCACGATGCCGACGTAGGCGCCGCAGCGGCAGATATTGCCGCTGAGGTACTCGCGGATCTGATCGTCGGTCTCGGTGTGGCCCTCGGCGATGCAGGCGATGCCGGACATGATCTGGCCGGGCGTGCAGTAGCCGCACTGCAACGCGTCGTTATCGATGAACGCCTGCTGCAACGGGTGCAGGCCGCCCTGAGCCGTGACGCCCTCGATGGTGGTGACGGCCTGGCCGGTGACCTGCACCGCGGGCGTCAGGCAGGACACCACCCGCCGACCGTCCACATGCACTGTGCAGGCGCCACAATGGCCCTGGTCACAGCCCTTTTTCGTGCCGGTCAGCGCGAGCCGCTCACGCAATACGTCCAGCAGCGATTCTCTCGGGTCCAACTCGAGTTGGACATCGGCACCGTTGACCGTGCAGGCCAACTCCACTGTCGAGTCGTTTGTGGACATACCGACGACCTTAGGCGGGCCACGACTGCCGCGCCTTCCGCTGATTGCGGTCCCGCGATCGGTTTATTGCGCGCCGTTCCGGTAGGCGCTCGGTGACACTCCTGTCTCCTGCCGAAAGGCGGTGGCCAGGCGGGAAGGGGTGGTGAACCCACACAGATGGGCGATCTCGGTGACGGAAAGATCACCGCGTTCCAGGTAGCGGCGCGCGCGATTCACCCGGACCGTGTTGAGAAATCGGTGCGGGGTCTGGCCAGTCGCCAACTTGAACACCCGGAGGAAGTGAAACGGGCTCAGGTTGGCCACTGCCGCGATGTCGTTGAGCGCGAGCGGCAGGTGGTGGTTGTCGTTGATGAACGAGATTGCCCTGCGCACCCGCATGTCCTCGCCGCTGAGCGGGCGCGGAGCGGGAATCGAGCCGTGCCTGGTCAACAAGTGAGCGGCGAGGTAGGCGGCGGCGGTCTCCGCGTACAACGGGTCGGCGCCGGCCAACGCGGACTCGCCGAGTCCACCGACCACCGCGGCCAGCACCGGGTCGTCGATAGCCAGCGCGTCCGGCCAGTCCAGCTGCGCGGCCGCCGATCCGTACAGGTCGACCGCGGTGCGCTCGAGCAGGCTGGTCGGCAGGAACACGTGAGTGGTGAGGGTGCGCTCGTCGCCGCGCCAGCGCAGGTGCGTCGGCCGCCCGGGCGCGGTCATCCCGATCCTCCTCGGGCCGTACTCGGCCCGGCGCCAGTACGCGCCCTGCCGCGACTCGATGGTCGTCCTGCCCTCGGTGACCAGCACCAACACCAGGTCGTCCACGGCGGGCAACTCGAACTGTTCGGCCACCTCGGCGTTGTCGACCAACTGCACCAACGGGGTCAGCCAGCCGTTGTCCCGCCTGCCGCACAGCCGCAGCCGCGCGACGCCACTCTGGTCGCTGGTCAGCGCGTCGAACAAAACACCCGCCCATCACATTAGCGCACACGTTAGCGCTGATAACTTTTCCGTCCTATCAGTGTAAGCGGCGTTCAGGCGTACGCAACCCGGACGATTCCGGCGCCGGGTCAGCCGGGTCGTGCATCCACGGCGAAGCGTTCGGTGCCGAGTACGCCCAGCAGCCGCAACTTCACGTCCGCGTCCGACCTCAGCGCCGCAGTCAGCACCAGCAGGATCTGGGCCTGGTTGTCGGTGTGGAGCACCTGGCAGTCCAGTTCGATCGCACCCAACTGCGGGTGCGGCACGATCTTGTGGTCCGCGAACCGGTTGGCCACCTCCTGCCGGGCTCACAACCGGGCGCGCGGTTCTGCCGGTCGTGATCGTCGGCCGGATACGCGCGTCGCCCGAATCCGGACAGTGACGTCGAACTGGCC
>DASXOJ010000115.1:0-90180 GCA_036494465.1 Pseudonocardiaceae bacterium | reverse complement strand
GGGGATCACCGCGAAGGCGATATGCCAACGTCCCGAGGGATCCAGCGTCACCCGGTAGGACTTCCACTCGGCCAGGTCCCGGCTGCGCCGCAACCGCACCCAGCCGACCTTCGGCACCGCGACCCGCGACCAGCGCCGGTTGATCTGCTCCACGCGCAGCGCCTGCGGGCCGACGACCCGGAAACCCTGGTGCCGTCCCCGTTTGCGCCAGGTCGGCCGCTGATGGCTACCGGCCCGCCAGTTCGCCATCGCCTGGGCGAAATCCCGCAACGCCTGCTGCTGCACCGTCTGCGAACCGGCCCGCAACCACTCGTAGCTGGCGCGCGCCTCGGTCAACTGTCGACTCTGTGTCACATAGTTCGGCAGAGCCTGTCGATGATGCCGGTATCCGAGTTGTTCCACCGCCAGGTTCCACACGAACCGGGCGTGCGCGCAATGCTCCGCGAGCAGCACTTCCTGCTCTTGGGTCGGATACAGCCGAAACCTCACAACCGGAGGCTAACCATGAGCCCTGACAATTCGGGATTCCTCCCCATCCTGAACGCGGGGTATCCGCCCGTGACTCCCGATGACGAAGCCACCGCAGCACGAACCACGGATTCCCGCCGCCGACGCGTCCACCGGCCCGATTTCGGTCCAGACCCCGCCGTGGCGAGCAGCCGCGCAGCCGTGTACTCCGCCTTGGCGGTGAACGCTTGGTTCAGCGCACCGAGCCGGACCAGTCGATCTTGTAGAACGTCAGCTTCTCGTCTTTGTCGATCAGCCGCATGCCTGCCGCGGTCATGACGCGCTGGGACGCGACGTTGTCATGGGTGGTGTCGCCGTCGACGCGGGTGATGCCGCGCGCCCGCGCGAAGTCCAGCAACGCGCGGAGGGCTTCGGAGGCGTAGCCGTTGCCGCGCGCGGACGGGACGAGGCCGTATCCGATCGTGACTCGGCCGTTCTCGTCCGGAGCCCCGTGGAAGCCGATACCGCCGATGGCGTGGTCGTCCTCGCGGCGCCGGATCTCATAGTTGCCGAACGGCTGCGGATCACCGATGTTCCCGCAGGTCTCCAGGAAACGCCTGGCCGCGAACAGGTCGCCCTCGGTCGGGTATCCGGGCGCCCATGCGTCGCCCCGTTCCCCTGCCAGCACTTGCTTGGCGTCGCCGATCGTCATCGGATGAAGCAGGAGCCGCGCGGTCACCAGACTGTCCACGACAAGCAGGGGTATCACCCCAGGGTTGCCTGCCGCCATCGAAATACTCGGTACCCCGATAATCATGTCGCCAAGTGGTGAATTTCCCCCACACTGCGGGAGACATGATGCGAAGGATTCTCCTCGTCGGACTGATCGCGGGACTTGCGTCGCTGGGCGCCGCGCCCGCGGTCGCGCAGGATCCGGCGACGATTCGGGTGATGACCTACAACATTCAGCACGGCGCCGGGATGGACGGCGCGTTCGACATCGACCGGACCACGCAGGCCATCGCGGCAGCGCATCCGGACGTGGTGGGTCTGGAGGAGGTCGACCAGAACTGGGGTGACCGCAGCGACGACCTCGCCGAGAGCCAGGTGCTCGCCGCGAAACTGCACATGTCCGGCTACTTCGCCCAGATCTACGACCTGCCGCCTGCCACGAGCGGCGCGCCGGACCGCGAGTACGGCCTGGCTTTCCTGTCCCGGTATCCGATCGTGGCCGGGCAGAACCACCAGATCACCCGGCTGTCCACCGTGGCGGCCGACCCGGCTCCGGCGTACGCGCCCGGGTTTCCGGAGATCGCGATCCGGGTGCGCGGCACGCTGGTGCACCTCTACGCAAGTCATCTCGACGCGGGCCAGGCTTCGGTGCGCGCGAGCCAGGTCAGCGACATGCTCGGATATCTGACCGAGGATCCCGTGCCGACCATCCTGATGGGCGATTTCAACGCGGGTCCGGCCGCGCAGGAACTCGCACCGCTGCTGGCCAGGGAGCGGGATGCGTGGGCGCTGCTCGGCAAGACCGATCCGCCATCATGGCCGTCGGACCGGCCGACCGACGTGAACGACTACGTGACCGTGTCCAACGGGGTGCGGGTGCGCGACGACTCGATCATCGACACGCTCGCCTCGGATCACCGGCCCGAGGTCGCCGACCTGATCCTGCCCTGAGCCGACTCCGGGGCGGCGCACCAGCCGCCCCGGAGCGGTGGATCACTGCGGGATGACCTGCACGTGCAGGAACTGGGTGTAGCGGGCCGGGTAGCCGTCGCCGGTGCCGTTCTGGTCGTCCTCACCAGCGGCCGCGATCTTCTTCAGCACGTCCATGCCGCCGACGACCACACCGAACGGGGTGTAGGCGGGCGAGAGCTTGGTGTCCGCCCAGGTGAAGAAGAACTGGGAACCGTTGGTGTTGGGGCCCGCGTTCGCCATCGCCACGGTGCCTGCCGGGTAGGTGGCACCGGCCAGGTTCTCGTCCTCGAACTGGTAGCCGGGCCCGCCGCTGCCGGTGCCGGTCGGGTCGCCGCACTGGAGCACGTAGATGCCCTGGGTGGTGAGCCGGTGGCAGTGCGTCTGGTCGTAGTAGAAGTGCTGGGCCAGGAACTTGAAGGAGTTGGTGGTGCAGGGTGCCTGGTCGGTTAACGCCCGGAAGGTGATCACGCCCTGGGTGGTGTAGAGCTTCACCAGGAACGGCTTGGCCGCCGACTTGGCGTTGAACGGGGGAATCCCCTTGTAGCTGTCGGCGGGCTTGATCGGGCTGTACACGCAGCCCGAGGTGGCCGCTGCGGTCTGGGTGTGCTGGGTGCTGCCGAGTCCGACGGTGTTGTTGGCGGCGCCCGCCGGCACGGCGAACACGAGACCGAGGGTGATGGCGGCCGCGGCGATGGCGAAGATCCGGCGCTGACGCATGGCGTTGGGTCCCTTTCTGTCGGTGACCGGCGAAGCCTAGCCAGGTTCACGCGGTTTTCACGCCGTTCCGGTGAGATCACTTCCACTGTTCGGCGGGCCCGGTGCTCTAGAGTTGTGTGACACGTTTCAGCGCGAGGAGGCACCGTTTTGTCGGCTGCGGTGAGCATTCGTGAGGTCGCCACGCTCGCCGGGGTGTCCGTCGGCACGGTGTCCAACGTGCTCAACCGGCCGGACGTGGTCGCCACCGCGACCCGCGAGCGGGTGCTGGCTGCCATCGGCGAGCTCGGGTTCGTGCGCAACGAGTCCGCTCGGCAGCTGCGCTCCGGGACGGCGCGGGCGATCGGACTGGTCGTGCTGGACGTGTCCAACCCGTTCTTCACCGACGTCGCGCGCGGCGCCGAGGAGGCCGCGACCGAGGCCGGGCACGCGGTGATCCTGTGCAACACCGACGAGTCCGTCCAGAAGGAGGCGCGGCACCTGGAGCTGCTGGCCGAGCAGCGGGTGCACAGCGTGTTGATCACGCCCGCCGATCCGAGCCTGGAGCCGGTGCACAAACTGCGCGAGCGCGGCGTCTCGGTCGTGCTGCTGGACCATCCGGCGCAACTCGCCGACGCCTGTTCGGTGTCGGTCGACGACCACACCGGCGGCAGGCTCGCGGTCGAACACCTGCTGGTCATGGGCCACCGGAACATCGTGATGGTCAACGGGAACGTCAACCGCCTCTACCAGGCTCGCGAGCGTTACGCGGGCGCCATCAGCGCGATGACCGACGCGGACCGGCCAGCCGACGAGCTCGGCGTGGTGGAGGTGCCCGCGTTCACGGTGGCGGCCGGACTGGCGGCGGGCGAGGAGATCCTGGCGCGCACGCCGAGGCCGACCGCGGTGTTCTGCGCGAACGACCTGCTGGCGCTGGGCGTGTTGCAGTCGATGGTGCGCGCCGGCGTGCGGGTGCCGGATGACGTGGCGATCGTCGGCTACGACGACATCGACTTCGCGGCCGCCGCTGCCGTGCCGCTCAGTTCGGTGCGCCAGCCGCGCTGGTTGATCGGGCACACGGCGGCCGAACTGGTCATCGCGGAGGCGCAGGAGCACGGTGCCGACAAACCTGGGCATCACGAACACCGGCATGTGGTGTTCACCCCGGAACTCGTGGTGCGCTCCTCCAGCGATTTCCAGCGGTCTAAGGTGAGACATCGGACGACTAAGCGTTCATCAGGGAGGTAGCCAGGTGCGGGTGGCCCTGTTCGCGACGTGTCTGACGGACACGTTCTTCCCATCGACCGGACGCTCGGTCGTGCGCTTGCTGGAGCGTTTGGGCTGCTCCGTCGAGTTTCCGATGGCGCAGACCTGTTGTGGGCAGATGCATTTCAACACCGGCTACGCGGATGAGGCTGCCGGGCTCGCGACCAATTATGGTCGGGTGTTTGCCGGGTTCGACGCGGTTGTCGTCCCGTCCGGTTCGTGCGCGGCGATGGTCCGCGACGTCTACCCGAACCTGCCAACCACAGCGGACCCGCCGCCGACCTACGAGCTGTCCGAGTTCATCGTGGACGTGCTCGGCACAGAGGATGTCGGCGCGTACTTCCCGCACCGGGTCACCTACCACCCGACCTGCCATTCGCTGCGCGTGCTCGGGGTCGGTGAGCGGCCGACCAAGCTACTGGGCGCGGTGCGCGGGCTGACTCTGCTCGAACTGCCGGAAGCGCGGTCGTGTTGCGGGTTCGGCGGCACGTTCGCGGTGAAGAACGCGGACACCTCGACCGCGATGCTCGGCGACAAGATGCGCGCGGTCGCCAACACCGGCGCGGACGTGCTGACCGCCGGGGACAACTCGTGCCTGATGCACATCGGCGGCGGCCTGTCCCGGATGAAGGCGGGCGTGCACCCTGTCCACCTCGCGGACATCCTGGCCAGCACGGAGGAGGAGCCTTGGCAACCCGCAACCCGGTGACCTGGCTGGGTACCCCGACCTTCCCGAACGCCGCCCGCGCCGCGCTGGCGGACGGGCAGTTGCGCGCGAACCTGCGCAAGGCGACCGGCACGATCCGCGCGAAGCGGGCGAGCGTGGTCGCGGAACTCGACGACTGGCAGCAGTTGCGGCTGGCCGGTGAGGCCATCAAGAACGACGTGCTGACCAACCTCGACAAGCACCTGGAGCAACTCGAAAAGGCGGTCACCGAACGCGGTGGCGTCGTGCACTGGGCGCGGGACGCGGCCGAGGCCAACGCGATCGTGCTGCGGCTGGCCAAAGAGGCGGGCACCGACGAGGTCGTCAAGGTCAAGTCGATGGCGACCGCCGAGATCGGCTTGAACGAGGCGCTCGCCGAAGGCGGCGTCAACGCGATCGAGACCGACCTCGCCGAGTTGATCGTCCAATTGGGACACGACAGGCCGAGTCACATCCTGGTGCCCGCGATCCACCGCAACCGCGCGGAGATCCGGGAGATCTTCCGCCGCGAGATGCCGGACGTGCCCAAGGATCTCTCCGACGAGCCGCGCGAGCTCGCCGAGGCGGCCCGACTGCACCTGCGCCGCAAGTTCCTCTCCGCCAAGGTGGCGATCTCGGGCGCGAACTTCGGGATTGCCGAGACCGGGTCGATCGTGGTGGTCGAGTCCGAGGGCAACGGGCGGATGTGCGTGACGCTGCCGCAGACGCTGATCACCGTGATGGGCATCGAAAAGGTGCTGCCGGCGTTCCAGGATCTCGAAGTCTTCCTGCAACTGCTCCCCCGCTCGTCGACGGCGGAGCGGATGAACCCGTACACGTCGATCTGGAGTGGGGTCACGCCGGGCGACGGTCCGCAGCGGTTCCACCTGATCCTGCTGGACAACGGCCGGACGAAGACGCTCGCGGATTCCGTTGGGCGGCAGGCGCTGCGCTGCATCCGGTGCTCCGCGTGCCTGAACGTGTGCCCGGTGTACGAGCACACCGGCGGAGCCGCTTATGGCTCGGTGTATCCGGGGCCGATCGGTGCGATCATCACGCCGCAACTGTCCGATCTGCACGATCCGCAGGTCGCGTCGTTGCCGTACGCGTCGTCGCTGTGCGGGGCGTGTTACGAGGTGTGCCCGGTGCGCATCAACATTCCGGACGTGCTCACCCACCTGCGCGCGGAAGTCGTGAAGGCCAAGGGAAAACGGACGCCCGAGGCGTTGGCGATGGCGTCGCTGGCCTGGGTGATGCGTGACCCGAAACGCTACGAGGCCGCGCAGCGGGCCGGTTCGCTGTCCCGGTTGCTGGCGCGCAGTGGCCGGATCTCGTCGCTACCCTGGCCGGGTTCCAAGTGGACGGCGTCGCGCGATCTGCCCGCGCCACCCGCCGAATCGTTTCGCGCCTGGTGGAGGCGAACCCATGACTGAGTCAGTGCACGGCGCCCGCGCGGACATATTGGCGAAGATCCGCTACGCGCTGGCCGACAAGCCGGAGCAGCGCGAGGTCCCGCGCGACTACGAGACCAGCCGCGATGTCGGCGACCTGCTCGATCTGGCCGAGGAACGGATCGCCGACTACAAGGCGACCGTGCACCGCAGCACGGATCTGGTCCGCACGATCACCGAGGTGCTGACCGCGCGCGGCAGGCGTCGCATGATCGCGCCGACGGATCTCCCGGAAGACTGGCGGATTCCGGGCATCGACTGGATCCTGGACAGCGCCGAGTTGGACATCGACACGATGGCGGCCAGCGACGGCGTGCTGACCGGCTGCGCGACCGCGATCGCCGAGACCGGCACGATCATCCTGGATTCCGGTGTGGCACAGGGCAGGCGCGCGCTGACCCTGTTGCCCGACTACCACCTGTGCGTGATCCGCACCGAGCAGATCGTCGGCACCGTGCCCGAGGCGATCGCCCTGGTCCGGCCGGATCGGCCGATCACGTTCATCAGCGGCCCGTCCGCGACCTCGGACATCGAGTTCAACCGGGTCGAGGGCGTGCACGGACCGCGCACGCTGGATGTGATCATCGCGTGAGCGACCAACACTGGTTGCTGGCAGGTTATGCAGGCGTCGGTGGGATGTTCGCGTTGGAGCGGGTGCTGCGCGGCCGGGGCAGCGCGGCCAGCATGGCCGCCTCGGGCGACGACCGGAACACCACGCGCGACATCAGCACTGCCATCACGATCGCGGCCGCCGCACCGCCGATCCTGCGCATGCTCCCCTTTGGACGGTTGCCCAAGGGGTTCGCGGCGATCGGGATCGGCGTGCAACTGGCCGGGTTGGCGACGCGCGCGTGGTCGATGCGCTCGCTCGGTTCGTTCTACTCGCGCACGTTGCGCGTCGAGCACGCACAGCACGTCGTCGACACGGGGCCGTACCGGTGGGTGCGGCATCCCGGCTACGCGGGCTCGCTGCTGGTGTGGCTCGGCTTCGCGCTGGCCAGTCGCAGCGTGCCCGCGGTCGTGCTGGTGACCGGCTTGTTCAGCGCGGTGTACCGGCGGCGCATCCTGGCCGAGGAGATGCTGCTGCGCCGCGACCTGTCCGGCTACGTCACCTACACCGAGCGCACGAAGCGGCTGGTCCCTCACGTCTGGTGATCGGCGACCAGCTCGAAGCAGCGGATCCGGTCCTTCGCATCGAAGATCGGCGTGGTCAGCATGAGTTCGTCGGCGGCGAAGCGCGCCGCCAGTTCGGTCAGGCCGCTGGTCACCGTTGACGGGTCGCCGAGCAGGTGACCGGCCCGGTACCCGGCGATGGCTTCCTGTTGCTTCGCGGTGAACACGTGGGTCGCGGCGTCCTGCGGGGCAGGCATCGGGATCTCCCGCCCCTCGCTGAGGGCGATGCTGTACATGACGTCGAACGGCCTGGCCAGCCGCTCGGCTTCCGCGTCGCTGTCGCCGCACACCACCAGCACCGACAGCAGCACGCGCGGCGCGTCCGACCACCGCGAGGGCCGGAAGTCCCGCCGGTAGGTCTCCAGCGATTCGGCGGCGTTCTGTGGCCGGAGGTGGTAAGCGAACGCGATCGGCAGACCCAGCCGAGCCGCGAGTCCGGCACCCGCCGGGCTCGACGAGAGCAGCCACGGCTCCAGGTCGGCGCCGCGCTCGTCGAGCAGGCGCAGGATCTCCGCCACGTCGTCGGCGTACTGCTCGTCGGTGGCCGGGTCGGCACCGCGCCGCAACGCACGAATGGCGTCCTTGCTGAGGGTCCCCGGACCCCGGCCGATGCCGAGATCGATGCGTCCTGGGTGCAGCGCGGCGAGCGCGCCGAACTGCTCGGCGACGGTCAGCGGGACGTGGTTGGGCGCGAGCACGCCACCGGAGCCAACCCGGATCCGCGAGCTGACCGCTGCCGCCTGCGCGCTGACGATTCCGGGCGGGAACTCGGCGATGCCCGCCGTGGCATGGTGTTCCGGGTACCAGAGCCGCCGATATCCCAACTCGCCGACTCGACGGGCCACGTCGGTCAGGCCGGACATGATGTCCGATGCGGACCGGCCTGCTTCGATCATCGGCAGGTCGAGGACGGACAGCGGCGTATCGATCATATCTGGATAATAGGATATTTCGCCCGCCCCCGGTTGGGTTTGCGACGATCGGACCCGGCATGCTGCTCGCCATGAACAACATGGGGGATGGGGCGGCTACGGCTGGCCGGGCTGGACGGACCTGAACACGGTGCGGGCCCTGCTGGCGAACGGCGCCGACCCGAACGCCGACGACGGGTGGCCGGGGACGCCGCTGTGCGCGGCGGCCGAGTTCGGTTCCCCGGCGGTCGTGGCCGAGCTCGCCCAGCGGGCGTCGGGTTCGCACTGATCAGCGCCTGGGAAGAGGCGTCCGGACCGTTGATGAGCAACGATCTTGTCGCCGGATTCGTTGCCGCGCATCCGGATCGGCTGGCCGGTGTCGCCGCGGTGAACCTGCTCGATCCGATGGGCGCGGTGCGCGAGCTGCGGCGCGCGGTCCGGGAGTTGGGTTTTGTCGGACTCCGTGTGGTCCCGTGGTTGTGGGGTCTGCCGCCGGACGACCGGCACTACTACCCGCTCTACGCCGAGTGCGTCGAGCTCGGCGTGCCGTTCTGCACCCAGGTCGCACGCACCCGGCCGAGGCGCGGTTCGGAGACCGGGCGCCCCATTCCGTATCTGGACGAGGTCGCGCTGGACTTCCCGGAACTGACGATCGTCGGCGGGCACATCGGTTGTCCGTGGACGCAGGAGATGATCTCGCTGTGCCGGAAGTACCCGAACGTGTACATCGACACGAGCGCGTACACGATCAAACGGTATCCGCAGGAACTCGTCGACTACCTCCGCGCGGACGGCAGGCACAAGGTGCTGTTCGGCACGAATCATCCGATGATCACGCCCGATCGGTCGCTGCGTGAACTGCCCCGGTTGGAGCTCGACGAGGAGGCCACCACGCTGTTCCTGGCGGGCAACGCGCGACGGGACTTCGGGCTCCACAGCGGCATCCAGAAAGCCTGAAGATCGGCTCGCCGCGCCGATGTTGTCCGACAACGCGGCGAGTGTCGGTGGGCTTGGCTAGGCTTGACGGGTGGCGGAGTCCCGGAAACGCGCGACGCTGCGCGAGGTCGCCGAGGCTACCGGCCTATCGACCGCCGCAGTGTCTTATGCCCTGCGCGGACTTCAGGTTTCCAAGGAGACCGAACAACGCGTTCGGAAGGCAGCGGCAGAGCTCGGTTACGAGGCGGATCCGATCGCCCGCGCGCTGGCCAGCGGTCGCACCGGCATGGTGGGGTTGTTGTCCGGTTCGCTGGAGGATCTGTGGCAACAGCAGTTGTTCTTCGGCACCGGGCGGGCGTTGCAGAGCAAGGACCTGTATGCGTTGATCCTGGACGCGGACGGTGACCCGGCGCGCGAGTTGATTCTCGCCAAGCAGCTGCGTGACCAGCGGGTGGACGGGTTGATCGTGTCGCCGCTTGATCCATCGGCGACGGAGTGGGGCGAGATCGCGGAGTCGGTGCCGGTGGTGTCGATCGGCGATTCGCTGAGCAACGCCAAGCAGGCGGGCGAGGTGCTGTTCGACAACCGCGCGGGCGTCACGCTCGCGTTGGAGCACCTGCACGATCTCGGTCATCGCCGGATCACCGTGCTCACCACGACCCGGCCGAGCACGCCCGACCGGCCTGCGGACACCTATGTCTGGGCCGAGGCGGAACGGCTGGGGTTGGACATGGAGGTGCTGGCTTCACCGTCCTCGTTGGAGGAGGCGAGCGCGGTCGCGGATCAGGCGCTGGCCGCGAGCGACCCGCCGAGCGCGTTGTTCTGTCTGTCCGATTCGATCGCCTACGGCTGTTTCGCGGCCGCGCGGGATCGAAATCTCGACATTCCCGGCCAGCTGTCCATTGTCGGCTATGACGATCACCCGGTCTCGAAGCTGCTCTCCCCCGCGTTGACCACGGTCGACTGGGATCTGGACAGCATCATCCGGTCGGCGACCTCGCTGGTGGTGTCCGCGATCGAGGGCAAACCGCGCAGGCGCCGCATGGTGAAACCGCCGACGCTGCGCAACCGCGCGTCGACGGGTCCCTGCGAGTAGCTGTTGGGAACGGCGACGCCGACGGGGTACGGTCCGTCGGCGCCGCCGAGTCTTCAGTGGACTACGACCACCAGAGTTTGTTGACGTGCAACAGCTGTGAGCCGTGCGCGGGCAGCTGTGCGCTGTAGGAGCCGCTGTGGTTGCCTGCGTTCTGGTGCGTCCACACGTTGCGGACCGCCGCCTTGCCGGACAGCCCGAAGTCGGCGAAGTCCGCGGTGACCGTCGTCGCGGTGTCGGTCATGTTGAACAGCGCGACCGTGTAGGAGCCGTCCTTGTTCTGGGTGTACCAGACCTGGGTCGGCGTGTGCGCCTGCACCGGCCGGGCCGGGATGCCCTGCTGGTCGATGGCGATGACTTCGTCGTTGGTGAGCAGGGAAAGCCCGTAACTGTCCAGTTTGGTCAGATCGTCACCGGTGTAGAGCGGCGCGGACTCGATCGCCCAGAGCGTCATGTAGCTCTGCCGCTCGTCGTTGGTGATGCCGTCCATGGCGCCACTGCCGACGTCGAGCGAATCGAGGTTGTTCCAGTAACCGGGATGCTCGTCGGCGATCCACGGCACCACGTCGTCCCAGCGCCCCTTCACCGAGTTGTCCCAGGTGACCAGGGTGCTGCAGTAGCACTCGACGTCGGTGTCGATCCGCGCGCCGTTGGAGTACTGCTGCCAGTCCGCGACGTAGTCGTGGTCCAGTGACCAGGACAGCAGGAACTGGATCGGCCGGTGGGTCTGCGCGAGCGCGGTGTGCCAGGCGGCGACGTCCGCGACGTTGTTGTACTGCGGACTCGGGGTCTTGAACGAACCGGGGCCGACGCCGTCGAACTTGAGGAAGTCAACGCCCCAGCCGGCCAGCTCGTTCGCCATCGAGTTCACGTACTTCTGCGCGCACGGGTTGTCGAAGTCCAGCTTGTAGGAGGAGTCCCAGCCATTGGTGGTGCGCAGGTCGGAGTAGACGATGTCCTTGGTGGTGCAGCCGGGCGCGCCGTAGATCGGCGAGTTGCCGTTGTCGTACGCCTGCTTCTCCAGGCCGACCGGCAGGTAGATGCCGAGTTTGAGGCCCTTTTTGTGCACGTAGTTCGCCACGTAGGCGATGCCGTCGGGGAACCGCGCCGAGTTCGGCGTCTGCCGCGCGTACTTGTCGTAGCCCGGGTTCCAGTTCCAGTCCATCCACCAGCCCGCGTCGATGTTGACGTAGTCGTAGCCGTGGGATTCGAGCTTCGAGGACAGCGCGTCGGCCTGTTGCAGGACGTGGGCCTCGGTGAGGTAGCTGTAGCTGCCCTGGTCGTTGACGCCGGGGTAACTGGTGGATTGCAGGCTCCAGCTGCTCCAGCCCATGTAGGGCTTGGCAGCGAGCTGCTGTTGCGGGGCGGCCGTTGCCGCCGGGGCGAGGATCGTGGACACCCCTGCGACCGAGACGAAGGCGAGGGCCGTCGCGACGATCGCGGATAACCGGTTGCGAGCTCTCCGACGTTGGATTGGCTGCGACATGGCTGTGTACCTAACCCCGTGTCGATGGCCGAGTCAAGCCCATGAGCTGCATGATTATCTTTTATTGACGAAGGAAAATAGGTCGCCTACCATCCCCGCATGCCTCAACGACCCGAGGCGCCGTTGATCTTCTCCTCGCCTGCGGCGCAGCTCGTGTTCAGCACGCTGCTGCGCGTCGGCCCCGCGTCGCGGGTCGAGGTGGTGCGCCGCACCGGCCTGTCCTCGGCTGCGGTCACCAAGGCGGTTCGCCCGCTGCTGGAGGCCGGTTACCTGGTCGAATGCCAGGACGACGCGCCGCAGCACGGCATCGGCCGCCCTGCCGCGCCGCTGGCCGTGCGCGGCGATCGCGCGTTCTTCGTCGGCATCAAGATCACCGAGACCGAGTTGATCGGCACCGTCACCGACCTGTGTGCGAAAGCGCTGGTCAGCAAGCACGAACCGCTGACCTCGCCTAGCGTCCAGCACGTGGTGACCATGATCGGCAAGCTGACCGGTGAGCTGCTCGGCGCGTCGCCGGACTACCGGGCGCGCTGCCGTCATCTGGCGCTGTCGATCGCGGGCGACGTGGACCCGGCGACCGGAATGGTCGGTTTCTCCCCGTTCTTGGACTGGCACGCGGTACCGCTCGCCCAGCTCGCCACTCAGGCGACCCGGCTGGAAACCGTGGTGGAGAACGACGTGCGCGCGCTGACCGTGGCCGAGCAGTGGTTCGGCGGCGGGGTCGACGCACACAGCTTCGTCCTGGTCACGGTGGGCGCGGGCATCGGCTGCGGGATCGTGGTCAACGACGCGGTGATCTCCGGCGCGCACGGGGTGTCCGGCGAGCTCGGACACCTGCCGATCCAGCCGGACGGACCGGTCTGCCACTGCGGAAACATCGGGTGTGTGGAGGCGGTGGCCTCGGACGACGCGATCGTCGCGGCGATCCACGCGAAGTACCGCACCAGGCTCGATCCGGCCGCCGCCCTGCACATGGCACGGGCGGGCGATCCGGTGGCGCGGGCCGCGTACCGGAGGGCGGGGCACGCGATCGGACTGGCGCTGGCGTCGGTGGCGAACTTGATCGGCCCTGAGCGGATCCTGATTTCCGGCGAGGGCCTGGCCGGCTACGACCTGTTCGAGGAGCAGCTGCGGGAGAGCTTCGCCGCGCACGCGTTCGGGGCGGCGGCCAACTGTCAACTGTCCGTCCGGCCGCTGCCGTTCGAGGAATGGGCGCGCGGAGCTGCCGTGGTCGCGATCCGAGACCTGATCACGGCGGAGAGCAAGTGAGCGGACAGGTGAAACCGTTTACCGTGCACTGGGTAGCCGTGCGCTCACGATCCGAACCACTCCACCCTGACCTGGGGAAATGGCGACCGAATCGGACCAAATCCCTACCACGCCATAGTTTTCGGTTCCTGTTTGATATCGATCCCGCCAAGGACTTGACGTGGATCACAACATCATCTGTCATTATGGCCACTGTTGTTTGATTGTGTTCAGTCTCGTTGGGTCCGGTGTCGCCTTGCCGCAGGCCCACGGGGAGGAGAAAAGATGCCAGGTCCCTCTGTTCCGCGATCACCGTTTCCCAGCCGCGTCGGCTCGCCCATGGTCAATCGCCGCGCGCTGCTGAAGGGAATCGGTGGTATCGCGGGACTGGCCGCAGCAGCGCCGCTGTTGGCCGCCTGTGGCGGCGGGAGCAGCAGTGGCAGCGGTTCGAATGTGGTCACCCTCGGCTCCAACGGGTCCGACCCGGTGCCGAAGAAGGCGTACCAGGCCGTGATGGACGCTTTCCAGAAGTCCGCCGGCCTGACGGTCAAGAGCAACATCGTCGACCACCAGGCGTTCCAGCAGAACATCAACAGCTATCTGCAGGGCACTCCGGACGACGTGTTCATGTGGTTCGCCGGTTACCGGATGCAGTTCTTCGCCAACAAGGGTCTGCTGCACCCGATCGACGACGTGTGGCAGAAGATCGGCGGCGACTTCACCGACGCGGTGAAGAACCTGTCCAAGAACCCGACGGACGGGCACTACTACTTCGTGCCGATCTACGAGTACCCGTGGGGCATCTACTACCGCAAGAGCCTGTTCGCGGAAAAGGGCTACCAGATCCCCACCACGTTCGACGACCTGATCACCCTGTGCGGGAAGATGCAGAGCGACGGCATCACCCCGTTCATGCAGGGCTTCGGCGGCGGCGAGTCGTGGATGCTGCTGGGCACGTTCGACTACCTGAACATGCGCACCAACGGCTACCAGTTCCACATCGACCTGATGCACGGCAAGAACTCCTGGACCGATCCCAAGGTCAAGACCGTGATGGACAACTGGAAGCGGATGCTGCCGTTCTACCAGCCGGGTGCCGCCGGTCGTAAGTGGGAGGACTCGGTCTCCTCGCTGATCAACAAGACCGCTGGCATGTGCGTGATCGGCATGTTCGTCGGTCAGGGCTTCACCAACAAGGCCGACTACGACGACCTGGACTTCTTCGCCTTCCCCGAGGTCGACTCGCAGTGGGGCACCGGAGCGGTCGAGGCGCCGATGGACGGCTTCCTGGTCAGCAAGAACCCGAAGAACCTCGACGGCGCCACCAAGCTGATGGAGTTCCTGGGCACCGCGCAGGCCGAGGACGCCTACCTGGCGATCGACGCCTCCAACGTCGCGGTGAACAACAAGGCCGACACCAGCGGGTACAACGCGCTGGAGAAGAAGGCAGTGGAGTTCATCGCGCAGGCGAAGCAACTGTCCCAGTTCGGTGACCGCGACTCCGACCCCGGCTTCATGCAGAACGTGGTCGAGCCGGCGTTCGCGCAGTTCGTGCAGAGCCCGAACAGCTCGGACTCGCTGCTCAACCAGATCCAGTCGCAGAAGTCCCAGTACTTCCAGTCCTGAACCGCGCCGAGGATCCTCAACTGATGGCCATCGCCACACCCAGCAAGACCCCGACCGCGCCGGGAGGCATCAAGAAAGCCTCCCGGCGCGTCCGGCGTCTGTCCACAAGAGACAAGATCGTGCTCTCGCTCATGGTGGGCATCCCGACCCTGGTGCACATCTGCCTGGTCTGGATCCCCACCCTTGTCTCGGTCGTGCTGTCCTTCACGAAGTGGGACGGCATCGGCGGATTCGACTCGATCCAGTGGATCGGGTTGGGCAACTACAAAGAGATGTTCACCGTGTCGCCGACGTTCTGGCCCGCGCTCGAACACAACTTCATCTGGCTGGCGTTCTTCGTGCTGCTGCCGACCCCGTTCGGCATCTTCCTGGCCTACCTGCTGGACAAGAACATCCGCGGCACGAAGTTCTACCAGAGCGTGATCTTCCTGCCGGTGGTGATCTCGGCCGCGGTCACCGGATTCATCTGGGAGACCATCTACAATCCGGACAACGGCCTGGTCAACAGCCTGATCGGCGCGAACAAGCCGAACAGCTTCTACATCGACTGGCTGGGCAACGCGCACCTGAACCTGTGGGCGGTGCTGATCGCGGCGAGCTGGAAACAGGCCGCCTACATCATGATCCTCTACCTGGCCGGGTTGAAGAGCGCCGATCCCGCGCTCACCGAGGCGTCGCAGCTGGATGGCGCGAACGCCTGGCAGACGTTCTTCCGGGTCACCTTCCCCGCGTTGAAGCCGATCAACATCATCGTGCTGGTGGTGACGATCATCGAGTCGCTGCGCGCGTTCGACCTGGTGTGGGTGATCGGCGGCAGCAACACCACCAAACCCGGGCTGGAGCTGCTGTCCATCCTGATCACCAACAACATCATCGGTGAGTCCAGTCTGATCGGCTACGGCTCGGCGCTGGCGGTGGTCCTGCTGGTGATCTCGATCGTGCCGATCCTGATCTACGTCTACCAGAACTTCCGGAAGGAACAGCAATGAGCACCGAGGTGATCACGGCGCCGCCGACCGCCTCGGCGCCTCGTCCCGCGCCCAAACCGCGGCGCAAGCCGATCCGGCCCGCACGGGTGGTGTTGCACGGGTTCCTGACCATCACCGCACTGATCTGGCTGGTCCCCACGTTGTGGGCGCTCTACACGTCGCTGCGGCCGATTTCGGACACCCAGGCGCACGGCTACTTCTCCATCGCGCACTCGCTGGGTTTCAGCAACTACATCAACGCCTGGAACCAGGCGGACATGGCGCCGTACTTCATGAACTCGGTGTACATCACCGTGCCCGCGGTGCTGTTGACGCTGCTGTTCTCCGCGTCGATCGCGTTCTTCGTGTCCCGGTTCAACTTCAAGATCAACATCGCGCTGCTGATGTTGTTCACCGCGGGCAACCTGCTTCCCCCGCAGGTCATCATCACCCCGCTGTACCGGCTCTACCTGCTGTTGCCGCTGCCGGACTGGCTGAGCAACGGGTCAGGGCTGATGTACAACTCGCTGTTCGGCGTGGTGGCCATCCACGTCGCGTTCCAGAGCGGGTTCTGCACCTTCGTGCTGAGCAACTACATGAAGACGATCCCGGTGGAGATCAGCGAGGCAGCACTGGTCGACGGCGCATCGGTGTGGCGGCAGTTCTGGCAGATCATCGTGCCGCTGTGCAGGCCCGCGTTCGCCGCGCTGGCGACGCTGCTGACCATCTGGATCTACAACGACTTCTTCTGGGGACTCGTGTTGATCTCCAGCGGGAGCGAGCGGCCGATCACGTCGGCCATCGCCAGCCTCTCCGGCGAGTACTTCAGCAATCAGAACCTGATCGCGGCTGGTGCACTGATCACCGCGATCCCGACCCTGGTGGTGTATTTCCTGCTGCAACGGCACTTCGTGCGCGGCCTGACGCTCGGTGCCAACAAGGGCTGAGCCGCCACCTGCACCTGTCCGACGGCCGGACGCGCTCCGATCGCGCGTCCGGCCCGACCCATGAGGAACCTTGATGCCCGCGATCTCCTTCGACGCCGACACCCGCACCTGGCTGCTGGCCACGCCGAACACGTCCTATGCGCTGCGGCTGGTCGGCACCGATGTGCTGCGCCACCTGCACTGGGGCGCGCCGATGTCGTTAGCGCAGGCGGCGAGCTTGACCGACGTGCCGCCGTTCAAGCCGCGCGGGCACGAGAACGTCGCAGAGGGCACCGAGGAACTCGCGGTCGACGGCGGCCTGCGCTACGGCGTGCCGTCGTTGCAGGTGCGCTTCGCGGACGGGGTGCGGGCGATCGAGTGGGAGTACGCCGACCACCAGATCGTGGTCCGGCCGGACGGCGAGACCCTGACCATCCGGCTGGCGGACAAGCACTACCCGCTGCGGATCTCGCTGCACTACCGGGTGTTCACCGACTCGGACGTGATCGACCGCTGGACGACCGTCGTCAACGACGCGACGACCGGCGAGGAGATCGCCCTGCTCCGCACCGACTCGGCGACCTGGTCGGTCCCGCTGCGCGAGGACTACCGGCTGCGGCACGTGATCGGCCAGTGGGCGCGGGAGACGCAGCTGGTCGAGGGCCAGGTGGCGATCGGCGAGACGGTGTTCACCTCGCGGCGCGGCATCACCAGCATGACCGCCAACCCGTGGGTGATGGTGGACGCCGGCGACGCCGACGAGGAGCACGGCGAGGTCTGGGGCACGGCGCTGGCCTGGAGCGGTACCTGGCGGATCACCGTGCAGCGCACCGCGGTCGGCGTGTGCAGCGTGACCACCGGCTACGGTCACGACAACATCACCTGGACGCTGGCGGCCGGTGAGTCGATCAACACCCCGGTCTCGTCCGGCCTCTACTCCCCCGACGGGTTCGGCGGCGCGAGCAGGCGCTGGCACGACTACGCCCGCGCGCACGTGCTGCCGCACCCGGACGAGGACCGGCCGGTCATCTACAACTCGTGGGAAGCCACCGGGTTCGACGTCAACGAGACCAACCAGAAGGCGCTCGCCGCGCGGGCCGCGTCGCTGGGCATCGAGCTGTTCGTGATGGACGACGGCTGGTTCGGCGCGCGCGCCGACGATCACGCCGGACTCGGTGACTGGGCGGTCAACCGGGACCGCTTCCCCGGCGACCTGGAACCGTTGATCGACGAGGTGCACCGGCTCGGCATGCGGTTCGGGATCTGGGTCGAGCCGGAGATGGTCAACCCGGACAGCGACCTCTACCGGGCGCACCCGGACTGGGTGCTGCACTTCCCGAACCGCGAGCGCTCGGAGATGCGCAACCAGCTGGTGCTCAACGTCGCCCGCGACGACGTGGCCGAGTGGGCGCACGACTGGCTCAACCAGCTGGTCAGCAAGCACGAGATCGACTTCCTCAAGTGGGACATGAACCGCGCGTTCAGCGAGGCGGGCTGGCCGGAGCACGCGGCGGACCAAGATCTGCTGTACCGGCGGTACGTGGAGAACCTGTACTCGATCTTCGACCGGCTGCGCGCCGACCACCCGAACCTGCGCATCGAGTCGTGCAGCAGCGGCGGCGGCCGGGTCGACCTGGGCATTCTCTCCCGCACCGACCAGGCGTGGACCTCGGACAACACCGACGCCCTGGACCGGCTGACGATCCAGCACGGGTTCAGCCAGGTCTACCCGCCGAACGTGATGGCCGCGTGGGTCACCGACAGCCCGAACTTCCTCACCGGCCGCTCGGTGCCGCTGCGCTACCGCTTCCACGTGGCCATGGCCGGCGTGATGGCGGTCGGCGGCGACCTGACCGAATGGTCGGACGCCGAACTCGCGGAAGCCGCCGAACTGGTGGCGGCCTACAAGCAGGTGCGGGCGACGGTGCAGCACGGCACCCAGTACCGGTTGCGCGCGCCGCAGGACGACGGCATCACCGCGACCCAGTACGTGCGCGACGGCGCGGTCGCGGTGTTCGCCTACGTCCAGGCGCCGCACTTCGGCGAGCAAACCCGTCCACTGCGGTTGCGCGGGCTGAAGCCGGACGCGCAGTACCGGGACGAGAACACCGGCGCGGTCTACCACGGTGCCGTGCTGTTGCACCAGGGCCTGCCGCTGGACCTGCCGAGCGGCGACTACGCGAGCAGCCTGACCCGGCTCACCGAGATCCGCTGAGTCTGTTTTTCACACCGCGCCGGCGCTCTCTTCGGAGCGTCGGCGCGGTCGTGTTCCTGGTCGGTGGCAGGATGCACCGCGTGGACCCGCAGGGCGAACTGATCCCATCGGACGATGACGCGACCCCCGAGTTGCCGGCGACCATCGCCGCCGACCACCTGCGCGCCTGCGCCGCGACCCTGGCGAACCCGCGCGCGAGCATCCCGAACCTGGGCGATCTGACCGATATCGTCGATGCGTTGATCGGCGCGCAGCGCCACCTGGCCATGACTCTGTCCGGCCTCGCCGACCGGGTCGCCGCGAACTCCGGCCTCGCTGCGGCGTCGGGCACTGACGTGACCGCGCTGACCGAAATCCTGGCCGCCGCCGGTGCCGCCGCGGGCCACACCGCGGACGCGCTGGGCGAGGCCGCGCCCGCTCTGGACGTGCTGCTGGACATGGTCGGCAGCGACACCCGTTTGACGTAGTCCCGCAGGTCAGCGCGACACCTAAACTGTCAGACCAGGGTGAGAAACTCTGGTATGTCTGTAAATTGGCCTTCCCCGCCGCCGCAGACGCAAACGCGCCTCTGCGTACCGGCACGCTCCGCGTGCGGGGCCAGGGCGTTTCCGCGCCAGTCACGGAGGTCGCTCATGCGCAGCATCTGGAATGGGTCCATCACGTTCGGCGGGGTCGCCATCCCGGTGAAGGTCTACCCGGCGACCGAGAGCCGCACCAGCGGGCTGCACCAGGCCCACCAACACGACGGCGGCCGGGTCAAGTTCAAGCGCGTCTGCGAGCTCGACCACACCGAGATCCCGTACTCCGACGTGGTCAAGGGCTACGAACTACCCGGTGGCGACGTGGTGCTGCTCTCCGAGGAGGAGCTGGCCACGCTGCCCGCGCCGCGCGCGCACTCGATCGACGTGCTCTCCTTCACCGCGCCCGACCAGGTGGACTCGATGCAGCACGCGAAGAGCTACTACCTGGAGCCGGAAGCATCCGGCACCAAGCCGTATGTGCTGTTCAGCGAGGCGCTGCAACAGTCGGGCCGGGTAGCCGTGGTCCGGGTCGCGTTGCGACAGCGGGAAAGCCTCGGATTGCTGCGAGTGCGCCAGCAGGTGATCGTGCTGGAGACCATGTTGTGGCCGGACGAGGTCCGCACCCCGGACTTCCCGTTCCAGCACGAGGACGTGGACATCTCCAGCGCGGAGATCAGCGAGGCCGCGCAGTGGATCGAGAGCATGTCCGGGCCGTTCAACGCCGAGCAGCACACCGATCCGTACGCGTCCGCGCTGAAAGCACTGGTGCAGAACAAGATCGACAATCTGGATGTGGTCGCGCCGACCGCTTCCGCGCAGGAGGCGGGTGCGCAGAACCTGTTGATGGCACTGGAAGCCGGCGCCGCGCAGGCGGCCAAGGCGACCCGTCGACGGGCGTCGGTCGGCAAGGCCAAGGCTGCGGAACGCAAGGCAGCGGCGGCGAAATCGACCGCGACCCGCGCGGCCGGTCGCACCAGGAAGACCACCGCGCGCTGAGCTCTTGCGGAACAGCGAAACCACCGCGCTGAGTTCGGGCGGGTGCGGGCCCCGCGCAGGGCCCGCACCCGCGTTCAGTTGCGCGCATCGGCCGTGGCCGCTGGCCGGTTCGTGCCCTCGGTGTTGGACGAACCTGCCTGGTAGCCCAGGATCAGGCCGAACAACGCACTGACGATGACGACCCACAAGACGATCCTGGCGGCCTTGGACAGAGAACAGAACAGACCCATGGCGTCGACTCCTTGTTCGTGATGACCGGTGAATTCCTTCTCGCCCCACCACAATCATCACCTTTCCCGGCGCCGATCGACTCTGTTTCCCGGTTGCCGGAAAACCAGGAAATCAGCGGGAGTTCCGCCGCGTCCGGTGTTCGCCGATGACCGTCGCGTTCAAATCCGGGCAGCGGGCTTCTGCCTGATCCCAGTAGCGCACGGCCTCGTCGAGGCGGTCCTGGGCGGCAGCGACATTGCCGAGACCGGTTTCCGCGCGGGCGATTTCGTAATCGCTGCCGACGATTTCGGCGCGCGCAACCGCTTGCCGGTATGCCCGCGCCGCCGATTCGTGTTCGCCTGCACGGAAATGCGCCCAGGCGATGCAGTTGAACGCCATCGCCGCGTCGAAATCGAGATCGAGCTCCTCGAATGCGGCCAGTGCCTCGGCAGCGTGCGCGATCGCGTCGCCGGTACGGCCGAGTTCGGTTTCGGCGAGGGCGATGCCGCGCAACGTGATAGCGGCGTTGCGCCGGTTGCCGACCTGCCGGTAGGCGATCAGCGCTTCGGCCAGTTCGCGGCGTGCCTGCTCGTGTTCGCGCTGGTAGTGGTGTGCCCAGCCGAGGTTGGCCAGCGCGGTCACCCGGCCCTGCTCGTTGCCGATCTCCTCGAACAGCGTCAACGCCTGCCGGTAGCAGTCGATCGCCCGGTCCAGTTCGCCCCGGTCGACGTGCGCGACGCCGAGGTTGTCCAGGGTGACCGCCTCGGCCCAGCGGTCGCCGGTGGCGCGCGCGGACCGGACGGCGAGTTCGTGCGTGTCGACCCACGGATCCCAGAGTTTCGCCAGGAAGAAGTAGTCGCGCAGCGCGAACGCGAGCTGCCAGCAGCGGATGTGTGCTCCGGTCGCGGCGGCGGTGCGGCACAGTTCCACCAGCATCGGCCACTGCGCCTGCACCCAGGCGCGGGCACCGGCCGGGTCGGTGAAGGTCCGGGGCGCGCGGGGCGCGTCGATCGGGGTGTCCGGCCGGAAGCGGTGCGGGGTCAGCAACACGTCGACGGCGCTCGCGGTGTGCAGGCCGTAGCCGACCAGCCGGTCGAGCGCCGCGCCGCGCGCCTCGACGGGCAGATCGTGCTCGGCGGCGTCGCCCGCGAATGCCTTGAGCAGATCGTGCAGTTCGTAGCGGCCACCGGGTCGCTGGTTGAGCAGGTAGGACTCCTGTAGTCGGTCCACGATGCGGGTCGCCTCCGGGAGGTCGAGGTCGCCGAGCGCGGCGGCGACGTAGCCGTCGAGATCGGCGCCGGGATGCAGGGACAGCAGGGCGAAGAGCCTGCGTTGATCGGCGGGTAGTTCGCGGTAGGAGAGCTGGAAGGCGGCGAGCACGCTGCGTTCGCCGTCGTCGAGTTCGCGCAACAGGTCGGGTGGTTCGGCGAGGCGATCCCGCAGGTCGGTCAGTGACCAGCCGGGATTGCTGCGGTAGCGGGCCGCCGCGACCCGCACCGCCAGCGGCAGGCAGCCGCACCGTCGCACCACCTCGCGCACCAGGTTCTCCTGATGCGGAGCGCGTTCCGGTCCGGCGACCGCCTCGAACAGCGTGCCCGCCTCGGGTTCGGTGAGCGCGTCCAGCGAGAAGTGCCGGGCGTCGTCCAGCGCGGGCAGCCTGCCCCGGCTGGTGACCAGCACCCGGCAGGATCGTTCGCCGGGCAGCAGCGGACGCACTTGCCGCGCGCTGCTGACGTTGTCCAACACGATCAGCAGGCGCAGCGAGCGGAGCAGACCGCGGTAGTAGGCGGCGCGGTCGTCCGGGTCGGTCGGGATGGTTTCGCCGGGCACGCCGAGTTGGCGCAGCAGCCGGTCCAGCGCGTCCGTGCTGGACATGCCGGTGCCGCCCGGGGTGTAGCCGCGCAGATCGAGAAAGAGACTGCCGTCCGGAAACGCCGCCTCGACCTGGTGCGCCGCCCGGACGGCCAGGGCGGTTTTGCCGACCCCGGCCATCCCGGCGAGCACGCACACTCCCGGTGCGTCCACTCCGTCGTCCACCAGCGCGGCCCGCAGTTCGGCGAGCCGGTCGGCGCGGCCGACGAAGTGGGCGGCCTCCGGCGGCAGTCCGGTCAGCCGCGACCCGGCGCCGCGCGGCCTGCCTGGCCTGCGGCGTCGGGTCGGGACCATGACGGTGAGCGTTCCTTTCGCGTCGAGCGCGGCCTCGCACAGTGCGGCGAGGTCCCTGTTGGCCTGGGCCAACCCGGTTTCCACCTTGCTGAGGTAGCCCTTGCTGTAGTGCACGGCGTCAGCGAGATCGGTGAGGGACAGACCGGCGGCGGTGCGCAGCCGTCGTAATTCCGTGCCGAACGTAGCGTCGGTCATGGCTGTCCTCTCGCCGAGTGGCCACCGGGTGGCCCATTCTCTCAGCCGAAGAGTTGGGCAAGCCAGCCGAAAATACCGTGGATTTCCATTGTTCCTCCAGATCGGGAAATGCGATTCTGTGTTTTCGGGAGGGATCCGGATTCCCGTTTTCTGGCGCCGAGAACATCGTCGGCCGGAGGAACACCGACGCACAACGGGTTTCCTGTTTCACAGTTTTTCGGGAAACAGGAAACAGAAGTTGATCAATGAAACGCGGGGATATCGTGACCTGGACGGGGCCGCACGCGCGTACCCGAGGGCCTACTATCTACCGAGTTGTTTTCGCACTCCCGAAGCGGAGAACCTGCATGGACGCCCGTGCCCTGGTGGATGAAATCATCGGCGATCTGAAGGTGCTGCGACGCAGTCGAGGGGTCGACACGAAGGAGATCAACGAGCGGATCAGACCGGCACTACGCCTGGCCTGCGGTATCACGCCCGAGGACGGGCCCGCGAACATCCGCGCCAAGTTGCGCTCCCGCCTGCGTGAACTCGCCGGGCAGCTGCCCGCTGACCTGGAAGTGTTGGCCCAGGCGGCATTGGCGCTGGTCCCGGAGGCGGGTGATCAGTTCTACCGGACCAGGTTGGCGTGGGCGGCGGCCAGGATCGACCGGCAGGAGCGCACGCTGCGCAGACGCGCCGACGAGGCGCTCAAGCAACTCGCCGAACTCGCCGCCGCCGACCTGACCGACCTGCCGGACCGGATCGGCGACCCGGCCGGCGACGGCTGGCACACCGAAACGCTGCGCGCGATGTTGAACCTGAGCACCTCGGACCCGGAGGCGTACGAATTCCGCACGATCGTCGCCGACCGGGATGAACTACCCGAAATCGACCTGGCGGTCACGTTGACCGCTGCTCCGAATGGCTCATCTTCGCCGCCGGGCGCACTCGCCATGGATGTGCTCTACGGCGGCAGGCTGACCCAGCGGTTCATGGCGGCGGAGCGCCGGTTCGCGATGAAGCTGACATTTCCTGAACCGCTCCGAAACGGAGATCGACACGATTTCGCGCTACGTTTCCGGGTGCCCGACGGCGGGGCCATGCGTCCGCATTTCGTATCGGTCACCAAGCAGCCCTGCGACGAGGTCGAATTGCGAGTGAAATTCGATGAGAAACACGTGCCGCCGAATGTGTGGTTGTTGAAGCGGGTGTTCCAGAGCGATCTGGGCGACCCGAGCCAGCACGGCGCGCCGGTACCGGTCGACGGAGCGGGCGAACTCCGGGTCCAGTTCCTGGCACCGGATCCCGGGTTCGCCTACGGCGTGCGCTGGGAGGTGGACGAGCACACCGACAGCGCCCGCATGCGCTAGTTGGACGGCAGCCTCAGTTGGTCGGTGTGGGCGTATCGCTCGGCACTTCCCCGGGGAGCCCGAGCAGCGCGGCGCTGCCCAGCACCAACTGGTCGGTGTCCACGCAGTGACCGGGCTGTTCAACGGCCTGCCAGGCGATCTTCAGCCGCAGCACGCCGCTGAGGTCCACGGTGATCGGATACGGCTTGCCGTAGGCAAGGGTCGTCGTGGACACCTGGACACCATCGGTGAAGATCTCCAGCGATCCGGGCACCGACGAGTCCGGGCTGTCGTCGCTGAAGCCCGCCGTGATCACCAGCTGCCGATAGCCCTTCGCCAGGTTGTACTCCACATACTGCGGGCCGTCGTTGCACCCGTACAACCCGCCGACCAGCGAGTCCGTGTAGGTCTTGCCCGCGATCTCACCGGTGTTGCCACTCTGCCAGCCCCCGTTCTCGCCGCTCAGGGTCGGCAACGAGTCCAGGTAGACGGTGACCGGTTGACGGGCGACGGTCAGCTTCATCGCGCCGTTGAGTGCTTGGCCCGCCGCGGGATCCTGTGCGACCACGGTGTTGTCCGATTCGGACGCGTCGATGGTGTCCACGTAGGTCACCTTGATCGAACTCGGCAGCGTGTCCTGCGCCTTGGCCAGCGGTTCGCCGACCAGGTTGGGCGCTGTGGTCATCGGCGCCACAGTCGTCGTTGTCGGTGTGTCCGTCTGGTTCACAGGCGGCAACGCGGTCGCGGTCTGGGTCGAGGCCGGGCTGGACTGCGCGCTGCCGCTGCCCGCGCCGGACAGTGCCCACCCGGCGAAAACGCCGATGGCGACAAGCAGGGCGGCGGCACTGAGCAGGACGACACGGCGGCGCCGGGGCTTGGGCACTGCTCCTCCAACGGGGACGTCGCCGAAATAGGTACCCGAGTCCGGGGACGGCATGGGGCGCGGACCCGACTGCGGCGGTGGGGTGGGATCGATCGGGGTCGATTCGGGCGGGCTGGTCAACTGGGTCGCGCACGGCGCGTTGACCAGCTCGCCGACCATGCCGTCGAGCAACTCCGCGACGTTGGCGGCCGGTCCGATGCGCGCGGCAGGGTCCTTGGCAAGCAAGCCGTCGACCACTGCCCAGAGCAGGTCGGGAACGCCCGGTGGGCGTCGCGGCGCGCTCTGCACCTGGTGGCGCATGACCGCGTAGTCGGTGCCGCCGCCGAAAGGCACGACACCGCAACACAGTTCGTAGAGGACGATACCCAACGCGTACAGGTCGCTGCCCGAGTTCGCGGGTTGCTCGGTGATCAGCTCCGGCGCGGAGTACTGGGCGCGCCGGGTGATCGGCACCGCGTGGCCCCCCGCGCTCGCCGCGATCAACGCGAACAGGCCGAATCCGGTGACGCGCGGCGTTTTCTCCTCGTCGAGCAGGATGTTCTCCGGCCGCAGATCCAGGTGCAGCACGCCGACGTTGTGCAGGGCGGCGAGCGCCGTGGCGATGCCCGCGCCGATCCGGGCGATCTCGGCAGGCAGTAACGTGCCCGCCTCGCGCAGGTGCGCGCGCAGGCTGGTGCCGGTGACCCGATCCCGCACGATACCAACGAAATCGCCGTCGACGACGCAGTCGTGCACGGCGACCAGGTTCGGATTCCGCACGCGCGCCAGCACCGCGCACTCGCGCATCAACCGGGTCACCAGGTCGTGGTCGGTGGCGAGTTCCGGGCGCAGCGCCTTGATCGCGAATTCGTTGCCGTGCTCGTCGGTCGCGGCGACGATCGGGCCGGTACTCCCCCGGCCCAACGTGTCGCCGAGCCGATAACCGTGGTGCGACGGATTCTCCATGTTCTTTCCGGCCTCCCGCCGTGATCTGCTGTCGTAACAAAATCGGGTGCTCGCCGCGAATGAGTTGTCGTGAAACCACCACGGGTGTTCATCTCGTACGCGCACGACAACGATGCCCACCGGGCGCAGGTGATTCGGTTCGCGACCGTGTTGCGGACCGAACTGGGCATCGACGCGCAAGTGGACGCCTGGTACGAACATTCGCGGCTGGACTGGTCGCAGTGGGCGATCCAGCAACTCGCCGACGCGGATTTCGTGATGGCCATCGCGTCACCCGCGTTCCGCGAACGGATCGACGGCCACGGCGACCCGGCGGTCGGTCGCGGCGCGCGGTTCGAGGGCAGTATTCTTGCGTGATCTGCTCACCAAGGACCAGCGGACCTGGGTTCGCCGCATATTGCCGGTTGTGTTGCCCGGCAATGCGATCGCGGACATTCCGCAGGCTCTGTCGCCGTATTCCGCGACCCATTACGTGATCGCGGAATTCACCACCGACGGTCTGCGCGTGTTGAGCACGGCACTGGTCGGTGACGGTGCGCCGATCCAGCCCGAACTCGGCGCCTACCGCGCGCCCGAATCCGGACCGGACACCGTGCTGCTGACCGAACTCCGCGCCGCGCGCCGAGCCAGCGACATCCGGTTCCGCGCCGCCGAACTGAACGGCGAGCACTACGGCGCGAGCATCGTGTTCCGGCCGGACCTGTTCTGCAACGACCCCCGCGGCACGGTGGAATACACGATCGGCCGCCGGTTCCGCCGGTTCCAAGCGATGGCGGGTGTGCTCGACGACGCGCGGGACGGCGACCAGACCGGCCACTTCGAACTGTTCGTGGACGGCACCCTGCGCGCGCGGGCGACGACCAGTTTGGGTAAACCGGCGCGGTTCCGGGTCGACGTGACCGGGGTGCTGCGGTTGCGCCTGGTCGCCTACCGCAGCGACACCGTGGCGAGCCCGTTGATGGTCGGCGCGCTGATGACCTCGGGTCGTTCCGGCAACATGCCGGAACTGGCTTGGGGCGACCCGACCCTGACGGCCTGAGGGCCGGTTCACGGTCTTTCCTTTCGTGGATTGGGTTTTCAGGCGCGGCGCGCGATGACCAGGTCGGCCAGCCGGGGCCAGCCCGCGAACACCGCGTCGTGGGTGATCGCGGCGTTCTTGTCGTCCAGCGTGACCAGGCCGACCGCGGCGAACCGGCCGAGCACCTGCTCGACCTGGCCCCTGCGCGGATTGCCGGGCGCGCAGTCCAGGTCGTCGCACGGCACCGGTCCCGCGCTGTGCGGACCGTCCGCGTGCACGACGACGAGCTTGCGGAACAGGCGCGCGGCGAGTTGCTGCTGCTCGGGGTTGAGCGAGGCGAGCGCGAGTTCGGCGCAGCGCCGCACCGCGTCCCGCACGCCGCCGACCGCGAGATAGTCGGCGTGGGTGAGCACGCCGCCACGCCTGCGCCGCCAGGTCATCAGCAGTGCGTGCGAGACCAGCGGCAACGCGGCAACCGCGCCGCCGGGCAACGGATCGGTGCCGATGGACGCCGCGTCCGCGACGATCCTGCGCACCAGATCCGGTTCGACGCACAGCCGCGCGCGCCGCGCCGGTCCCTGGATGGCGTCGGCGAGTTCGGCGTCGCTGGGCATGCCGACGTGCACCGAATCGGCCAGTGCCGCGCGCAGCAGCGGGTGGTCGGCGATCAGCGAGTGGCGCTCCGCCCGGACGCCGAGCACGACCGCGGCGCCGGTGCCTGCGAGCACCGCGAGCGCGGTCAGGAAGGTGTTGCGGCTGGTGCGGTTGATGTCGTTGGTGAACAGCTCGTCGAGCTGGTCGACGACCACGGTCAGACCGGCCGGGCCGATCGGCGCGGTTTCGCGCAGCAGCCTGCCGAGCTCGCTCGGTCGCACGTGCAGCGCGTGATCGACGACGTCGGCCGGCTGGTCCAGCACGATGCTCAGCTCGTCGGCGAGTCGACGACAGGGATTGTGCCCGGCGCTGATGGCGACCGTCCGCCGCCCGGCCTGACCGTCCAGCGCCGGAACGAGGCCAGCGAACAGCGCCGATGATTTGCCGACGCCGGAAGAACCGATCACCGCGACCGGCACGCCTTTGGCCCGCGCCGCGCCGCAGCGGGTGACGAGGGTGGAAACCAGGTGGGAGCGGCCGAAGAACCAGCGCGCGTGCGTCGGCTGGTAGGCGGCGAGGCCGCGATAGGGCGCGGGCACGGCGTCCGCGCGTCTGCTGTGTGAAAGCCGAACCCGGATGAGCGCGCTTTTCCAGCTGCCCAGCAGGTCCGGGCTGTCGACGCCGCAGGCGCGCAGGATGTCGGGCAGCACTCCGGCCATTTTCAACGGCGGAAGCGAACGTCCCGCAAAATAATCACCAACTGTCGCGACCGGAATACCAGCTGTTTTCGCGACGTCGCGGACAGTCAATCCGGCCCGTTCCCGAACAATTGTGAGGGCCCAGCCGAAGTAGGCTCGATCGTCGATGTCATCGGGGTTCGGATCAATGTCGTGCACTGTGCTCTCCGCCGGTGTTGGGTGGTGTTTCTCCGCCGATGAACATCGAGGGGAGCCGCGCCCTGTTACTTGCTCCACGCCACGCTCACCCAGTTGGCGGGACGGTCACTGAGCAGCGGAAAGAATGATCTGAACAGGCCAACATCGCGGATTTCGGCTCGATGTTGACCACTTTATGGCCACAAATTGGGTGGTTTTTCCGGCCGTTCGATACATATTCGTGGTCGGCCCGTTACCGCGCGGACATCGTGGCATTTCTACCCACATCCGGGCTTGTCCGACTCGTCCGGCCCGCGCTATTCCGAGCCGGTCAATTCTCGATTAACCCGGGGAGAGCGTCCAGCGTCGAGAACGGACGGCGAATGACCATGTCGACCAAGATCCTGCTCGTGACAACAACTGCCGCGTTGATCGCGTTGACCATCGCAGGCTGCTCCACCGGACCGACCACTCGGGCACAGGTGTGCGGGCAGTTCGACGACCTCGGCCAGAAAGTACTGGCCAGTAACGGTTTATTCGACAACGCGGTGTTCGACGAAGCGGGCAACCTCGCCGATACCGCCAGCCGCTACCCCGGCACACCCAATCTGAGCAGTGACGCGAGCGCCCTGAGCGATATCGCCAACTCCAACCTGACCAACGGCCTCGTCATCGAGAACGCCACCACGCACATCGCCGAACTCTGCGGTCACCCGCTCGGCTTCGGCACCACCGATTACGGCATCGGAAATTCCGGCGGCAGCTACCTTGGCTCGTCCGGCGGCGGCAACGACTACCAGACCCACCAAGCCGCCCCGCCCACCGAGTACACCCCCGACACCTCAACCGATGACAACCCCGCGACCACAACGCAGAACGCGGCCGACGACGAAGCGTCCGCCGAAACCGCGCTCCAGCAACAACTCGCCACCGATCACCCCGCCGTCGAGTCGCTGGTCGGCCAGTGGGTGCCGCAACTGTCCTCCAAGACCTACGGCATGGTGGTCGATGGCGTCACCTACGACTACCTGGAAATCTGGCAGGACTTCGAGTCGATCAGCCAGGCACATCCAGGCGCGCTGCTGCTGTGGTCCAGCGACTATTCGACCTTCCAGCTCGGCAGCTACTACGTCACGATCGTGCCGAGCAGCTACTCCTCCGGCAGCCAGGCAGCGGCCTGGTGCACCGGCAACGGCCTCGGCGCCAACGACTGCTACGCCAAGCTGATCTCGCACACCGCAGGCCCGAAGGGCGCTACGGTTGACCCGTGATCGCGCGTCCGCTGCTGTTCCTGGACGTGGACGGGACCCTCCTCCCCTACGGTTCGACCCCGCACCACCAGTCCGCGCCCGAGGGCAACCCGCTGCTCGGCAAGCTCGATCCGGGCATCGGCGCGCGGTTGCTGGCACTGGGCTGCGACCTCGTCTGGGCGACGACCTGGCAGGCGGTGGCGAACGAGGAGATCGCGCCACGGATCGGCCTGCCGCCGCTGCCGGTCGTCGAATTTCCCGACGCCGACGACGACCCGCCCGGCGTGCACTGGAAGGCTCCGATCCTCGTCGAGTACGCCGCCGGTCGGCCGTTCAGCTGGCTGGACGACGAGATCGGGGTGGCGGACGGGCGCTGGATCGGCGCGCACCATCCGGGCGCGGCACTGGCGCACCGTGTCGATCCGATGTTTGGCGTGACCGATGCGGATCTCCAGGTCGTGCGCGTCTGGATCGACTCAGAGTAATTAGTAGTTAACCGCGAGTTCTTGACATATGTTCGGAAGGTTTCCTAACTTTTCCGTCATGACCGAGGACGCACCGAACCGCAGCTCCCTGATCAGGTCCAACCCACCTCTGAGCCTCGCCGAGCAACACGAACGCTATGTCGCCCGCTATTCCCGCCGGAACCTGTTGCGGGTCGGCGCCGCACTGGCCGTCGGCGGATCGCTGCTGCCGGGCACCGCGATGGCCGCACCCCGCTCCCACGACATCAGTGGGTCAGCGGTCCGACCTTTCGGCCGGCATCTCGCCTTCGGCGCCGACCCGTCCCAACAGGTCGTGGTGTCCTGGCAGGTGCCGACCGCGGTGACCGCCCCGTTCATCCGGCTCGGCACCAGCCCAGCCGAGTTCGGCACCCCGATCGCGGCCGAAGTGCGCACGTTGACCAGCCAGTTGTCCTGGCAGCACCCGGTCGAGGACGAGCCACTGATCAAGCCCAAGACGGTCACCCAGTACTACCTGCACGCCCACCTCAACCAGTTGATCCCGGACACCACCTACTACTACCTGGTGGGCCACCAGGGCTACGACCCGGCCGGGCAGGGCGGGCGGCTCGGCGACATCGCGAGCTTCCACACCGCACCAGCGCCGGGACGCGGCAGCGGTTTCACCTTCACCGCGTTCGGCGACCAGGGCGTCGGCTACAACGCGGCCGCGACCAGCGGCCTGATCTCCGGCCTCTCCCCCGCGTTCCACCTGCACATGGGCGATCTCAGTTACGCCAACACCGAGGGCGGTGGTGGCACCGACGACAAGTACGACGCACGCGTCTGGGACTCGTTCTTCGTGCAGAACGAACCGGTCTCCGCCGAGATCCCGTGGATGATGGCGATCGGCAACCACGAAATGGAAGCCTGGTACACGCCAGACGGCTACGGCGGTGTACGCGCCCGGTTCACGATGCCGGACAACGCGTGGTCCGCGTCGACCGGGATCTATTCGTGGCGCTACCAGAACGTCGGGCTGATCAGCCTGGACGGCAACGACATCTGCTACAACACGCCGGCGAACCTCAACTACACCAAGGGCGCGCAGCTGACCTGGTTGCACAAGACGCTGGCCACCATGCGCGCCGATCCGAGCATCGATTTCATCGTCGTCTACTTCCACCAGTGCGTGTACTCGACGTGTCACGACAACGGCGCGGAACTCGGCGCGCAGCAGCAGTGGGCCCCGCTGTTCGACACCTACCAGGTCGACCTGGTGCTCAACGGCCACAACCACATCTACGAGCGGACCGACCCGATCAAGGGCGGCAAGGCGAGCAAACAACTGCCCTCCGGCGGCACTGTCAACCCGGTCACCGATGGCACCCCCTACGTGGTGGCAGGCGGCGGAGGCGGCGGCGTCTACTCCTTCCCTGCTTCCGACAGCTACATCGGCCACGTGAACACCAGCACGAAGGCGATCCCAATGCAGATCTGCGAACCCGATGGCAAGGAGGAGACGGTCAACGTCACCTGGTCGCGGGTGCGCTACACCGGCTACTGCCTGGTCTCCGTCGACGTCACCCAGGCGACGACGACAACGCCCGCCCAGTTGACCGTGCGCTCGCTGATCGAGGACGGCACCGCCGTCGACCAGTTCGTGGTGCGCCGAAGCACATGACCACCGACTGGATCACCGATCAGAACACGCCGCCGCCTGCCGCGATGTTCTGGCCGGTGATCCAGCGGGCGCTGGGTCCGCTGAGGAACACCGCGACTTCGGCGACGTCGGCCGGCTGCCCGACCCGGTTGAACGGTGACGCGCCCGCGGCGACCTCGCGGTCCCGGTCGGGCAGCAGGTCGGTGTCGGTGAAACCGGGCGACAGCGAGTTGACCGTGATGCCCCTGCCGCCGAGTTCCCGCGCCAGCACCCGCGTGAACTGCTCGACCGCTCCCTTGCTGCCGAGGTAGAGCGACAGCTCGGTCATCAACATCTGAGTGCCACCGGTGGAGGTGACGATGATCCGCCCGTTGTCGCGCAGCCGCCGCGCCGCTTGTTGCAGCGTGAAGAAGACGCCTTTGGTGTTGGTGTTGAAGATCCGGTCGTAGTCGGCCTCGGTGCAGTCGATCAGCGGGAGTTGCAGGGCGTCCGCCGCGTTGGCGATCACGATGTCCAACTCGCCGATGCCGCGCTCCGCTTCGTCGAACAGCCGCTCGATCTGGCTGAGCTCGGAGAGATCCGCCTGGATCGGCACGGCTTTGCCGCCCGCGTCGGTGATCGTCCGCGCCACCTGCCGGGCCAGTTCCTCGTTGCGCACGTAGCCGATCACGACGGCCGCGCCCTGCTCGGCGAGTCCGATCGCGATCGCGGCGCCGATTCCCCGTGAACCTCCGGTTACCAGCGCTGCCTTGCCTGTCAACTGTCCGGACACAGCTGCCCCTCTCTCGACTTACCCCATCTGAATCTTATCGGACATTACCGACCAACCACGCGCGGCCTTGGTCGAGGATGGTCCGCTCCCGCTCGCTGAAACGGGGCAGGTCCTGGGCACCGGATGTCCGCCACGTTCGAGCAGACAGGCCAGTGCCGCGTACTCGCGCGGGTGACGACCTGCCGCGATGCCGACGTCCTCGACGCCCTGTGCACCGAACGGGTAGGCGAACCCACCCATGTCGTAGACGGCATCGCGGTGCGCGATCCGCCAGGCGCCGTCCCGCCGCTCCACCCGGTCGAGAAATCAGCTGTGAATCGTCGCGCCGATCCCCAGATCGAGGTGGTCGGCGAGCAGGATCGCGTTGGCCTCGACGAACGCGCGATCACCGGCGAACTCGACTACCGCGTTCCCGCACAAGCATCTGCGGTCGGCCACGTTCAACGACGACATCGCGCATTTCGTGCACAAGTGCCGGGCAGGCACCCTGGAATCCCTGCTGACGGCCATTCGCACCGGGCATGCCGAGGACGACTTCTCCGCCGTCGTCGCCGAGGACACGACAGCGACCGTGAGTGCTTGAGAAGTGTGATTGTCAAAGTCGATGCCTTGCTGGTCGGTTCGAGGGCGGGCTAAAGTCTGAATCCAGTCAGTGGCTAGTAGCTACTAACCAATTTCTCGCTACGGCGAGTAAACGCTTTCCCGAACCGACGCATCCCCGGTACCCGAGGAGGAAAGCAGCATGCGATCGACCTCTGAACGCGGCGGTTTACGTCGATGGCGCCGATGGCGTGCGGTACTAGCCGCCGTCTCGGTCGTTGCGTTGACCATGTCCTTGACCTGGCTGGGCTTCGGGACCGCGACGGCGGCGGTGACAACTCCCGGAACTATCGTGGGGCAGCAGAGCGGACGGTGTATCGATATCACGTCGGGGGGAACCTCGAACGGCGCCGTGGTTCAGATCTACGACTGCAACGGCACCGGCGCGCAACAATGGCAGGTAGACGCGAACGGCGCCATCACCAACCCCCAGTCCGGACGATGCCTCGATGTCAACGGCGGCTCGACCGTCGACGGTGCTCGGGTGCAGATCTACGACTGCAACGGCACCGGCGCACAACAATGGCAAGTGGGTGGGAACGGCGCCATCACCAACCCCCAGTCCGGTAAGTGCCTGGATGCCAGCGGAACCACGAACGGTTCTTACCTACAGTTGTGGGACTGTGGCGGTACCGCGAACCAGCGGTGGACGGTGAACGGCGGCGGTAGCACCGGCGGCACCGACATCTTCAGCCAGATCAAGACCGGCTGGAACCTGGGCAACTCCTTCGACGCGACTCCCTGCGAGACGTGCTGGGGCAACCCGGCGACGACCAAGGCCATGATCGACCAGGTGGCGACCAAGTTCAACTATCTGCGCATCCCGGTGACCTGGTATCCACACCTCACCACCGGATCGCCGGGCTACACGATCGATCCGGCATTCCTCGCCCGGCTCAAGCAGGTCGTCGACTGGGCGATCGCGGACGGTATGTACGTCGACGTCAACATCCACCACGACGGTGGCGGTGACAGTTGGCTCATCCCGAGCGTCGAGCGAATGCCTCAGGTCGAGCCCGAATTCAACGCGATCTGGCGGCAGGTCTCCGCCTATTTCAACGGTGAGGACCAGCACCTGCTGTTCGAAGCCATGAACGAGCCGCAGGACGCCAACGGCGGCAACCGGTACGGCGGGGGCACCTCCGACAACTGGCCGGCGATCAACACCCTGAACCAGGACTTCGTCAACGATGTCCGCGCGAACGGCGGCAACGACTCCTCCCGCTGGCTGCTCGTGGTTCCCTACGGCGCCAACGCCCAGACCGGCGCGGACAATCTCGTCGTCCCCAACGACAGTCACGTTGCGGTGTCGGTGCACACCTACAATCCGTGGGCATTCTGCTCGGAAACGGCGCCGAACTACCTGACGTGGGACGGTTCGATGAACTACCTTCCCGACGGTGACATCGACAACGCGAACAGGCTGTTCACCAGCAAGGGCATTCACGTGATCTGGACGGAGTTCGGCGCCACCGTCAAGCCCTACAACGGCGGCGACAACTCCGACCAGGTGGCCAACTTCGTCACGGACATCACCTCCTATGCCAAGCAGTACGGCCAGAAGACGGTCATCTGGGACAACGGCAGCAACGGTGTCGGCGACGACCAGTTCGGCCTGCTCAACCGCAATGCGGTGACCTGGCAGTGGCCCAACATCGTCAACCGGCTCTCCGGTGTCTATCCCTAAGAGCTCCTGACACGGTGTTGTTCGATCAGGGAGCGGCGGTCAGGTGTATGAAGGTCCAAGGCGGAGGAGCCGGTACCGCTGTTGTACCGGGGACGACGACAACGCGTGGCCCCGGGGCGGCGCCCGCAACAACACAGCGCGTGCCTGGGCGTCGCGAGCCGAACAGGCACTGTGTTGGCAGCTCTGAGCCGACCTGCGGTGGAAGAACTCCGTCCGGCCGACCGCGACAGTCGGCCGGACGGCGCATGGAAGACCGGAAAGGGTTATGGGCCAACGAGTACCTCCATACCGACGCGACCAGCTCCGGCTGCCCGCGGCAGAACGGCTGCGGCAGATCACGACGATCTCCGCCACGCTGATCGCCGAATGCGGTTACTGGGGACTGTCCATGCAGGACGTGGCCGACCGGTGCGGGCTGACCGTTCCCGGCGTGCTCCGGCACGTTGGTTCCAAGACCGGATTGCTCATCGCGGTCCTGGCTCACCGCGACCTCCACGACGCCCGGTCGCTGCGCGAACAGCTGGGAGTGGGTGAGGACGAGGTGCCGGACGAGTGGTCCGAGAGCGGGCCGGACGGCGTGGACCTCCGGCAGCTCTGCCTGGCGACCATGCGGCGCAACGCGGAGCAGCCGGAGATCGTGCGCCTGTTCGCGGTGCTCGAAATCGAATCACTGACGCCGAGCCATCCAGCCCACGACTATTTCGTCAAGCGGCAAAGGCAAGCCCTCACCGCGTTCACCAATCTCGCCAAGGTCAACAGCGATCACCCGGAAACCCTCGCCCGTCAGATCATGGCGATGATGGACGGCCTCCAGATCCAATGGCTGCGCTCCCCGGAGACCGTCGACCTGGTCCGAGAATGGGAATCGACCGCGGCCCTCCTGTTCGGCGATTCCGTGGCATGACGGCGTCGATCGGATCTGGCCATCAAGCGTGTGTGCCACCGTCGATGCGGATCTCCGCGTCACCGAGCACGCTCCGTCCCGCGACCAGCAATGCGGGCAGTGCCTCCCTGGTCACCACGAACGTCCCGGTCAGGTGACGCCCACCACCAGGTTCCACAACTCCACCGGCGTCTCGTGGGTGTGTTCGGCCAGCAGAATCCCCGCCGCGTTGACCACGACATCGAGCCACCGAGAAAATCGATGGCCATGGCCATACCCGGTGGCGACCACGGTCTCGTCCGTGACGTCCATCGAGAACGTCATCGACGTCGGTGATCGGGGCAAACTGCCCTGTCCATGCCGTCGGTGTAGAGATCCGTCGCGACGACACACGCCCCTTCCGCCGGCAGCCGCGATGTCGTGGCATGGCCGATGCCCGAGCCGGCGCCGGCGACCAGGACCCGGCGACCATCCAAACGGGATGCGAGGTTCGCGTGGTCTCCTTAGGCCGGTTCGGCGGTGTGCGTGTTGTCGTCGGGTCGGCGTGGGCTCGGGGCTGGGGTGAGCTCCTCGATGTCGGCGCCGACCCGGCGGCGTGTGGTGGGGGTTGGGCGGTGGACGGGGAGGCGCAGGGTGAAGATGGCGCCGTGGCCGGGTTCGCTGGCCGCGGCGATGGTGCCGTTGTGGCTGCGCACGACTTCGCGAACGAGCGCGAGGCCGAGGCCGAAGCGGCGGCCGTTGCCGGTGGCGCCTCGGGCGAAGCGTTCGAAGATGCGTTCGGCGTCGGCGGGGTCGAAGCCGACGCCGTTGTCGGCGACGGTGAGTTCGAATTCGCGGGTGGACGGGATGTCGCGCAGGGTCAGCGTGATCACGCCCTCGTCGGCGGTGTGGCCGACGGCGTTGTCGATCAACGCGGCCACGACGCGGCGCAGGGCGGTGGCGATGCCGTCCACGAGGTAGGGGCGTTCCTCGGCGACGACCGAGATCGTGGTGCCGTTGCAGCGGGCGCGGAGTTGTTCGGCGGACGCGGCTTCGTGGACGAGGGCGCCGAAGTCGATCGGGGTCAGTTGCTGGGGCTGGGCGCGCAGGCGGGCGGACAGGAGCAGGTCTTCCACTACTTCGCCGAGTTGGCGGGTGCCGGTGACCAGGCGGTCGAGTTCCTCGGTGACGGCTGCCATGCTTCGGTCGCGCCGGGTTCTGCGGGCGAGGAGCTGGGCGCGGGTGTGCAACTGGGTGAGCGGGGCGCGTAGTTCGTGGCTGGCGTCGGCGACGAATCGACGTTGGCGGTGCAGGGCTTCGCCGAGCGGGTGGATGGCGCGGCCGGCGAGCAGGTAGCCGGTGACGACGGCGATGAGCAGGCCGATGATCTCGGCGATGCCGATGCCGATGGTGAGCAGGTGCTGGTCGGCGAGTTGGTAGCGCAGGTCGTAGGCGGCCTGGGCTACCTCGTCGCCGTGCTTCTCGGTGAGCACCACGTACTTGGTGCCGTTGCCGCTGATCTCGTCGCGGAGCGGCGTTCCGGTGCGCGCGACCTGGTCGAGGTCGGCGGTGACCGGCAGGCCCTTCGCCGGGATGGTGCTGCCGGATTTCGCGGCGAGGTGGCCCCCGCGCAGGATGAACAGGCTGTCGCACCCCCACAGCGGCGCGATGCCGGGTTGGTCGGCGACGCGGGAGACTTCGCGGTCGGCTTCCTGGGTCTGACTGTTGATCATCACGAAACACGCGATCGCGCCGACGATCGCCACCAGCAACGTGATCATGGCGGCGATCTGGATGGTCAGCATGCGCTTGGCGCGCTGGATCACCCGGCATTCGGCGTCGGTGTTGGCGTCACGATCCCGTTTCACGGTGCCCCCAGCTGGTAGCCGAGGCCGTGCACGGTGTTCACGATGCCCCGGCCGAGTTTGCGCCGCAGGTAGTACACGTATGTGTCCACAATGGATTCAGCGGCCGTGTCGACGAAGACGCTGTCGCGGAGTTCCGCGCGAGTGTGCACCGCTCGCGGCCGTTCGGCGAGCAGCCGGAGCAGGGCGAACTCCTTGGCGGACAACGAGATCCGCACGCCGGTGGGCAGCGCGACCTCGCGCTGGGCCACGTCGAGGCGGCCGGTGGTGCCGAGCGGGAGCGAGTCTGCGGCTTCGATGTGCCTGCGGTGCAGGGCGCGGATCCTGGCCAGCAGCTCGTCGATCTCGAAGGGTTTGACCAGGTAGTCGTCGGCGCCCGCGTCGAGACCGGCGACCCGGTCGGCGACGGTGCCCTGCGCGGTGAGGATCAGCGCCCGCGCGCTGACCGCCTTGCGTCGTAATCGGCTGAGCAGGTCCAGCCCTTCGATCGCGGGCAGGGCGCGGTCGATGACCATGACCTGGTAGTCGTGGGTCAGGCCCAGGTGCAGGCCGTGGTGCCCGTCGAGCGCGACGTCGACCTGATAACCCTCCTCGACCAGGAGATCACTGAGCATGTCGGTGAGCTCCCGGTCGTCGTCGACGAGCAGGAGCCGTACCGAGCTGGCGGTGTCCACGCGTCCATCGTGGCACTGCGGTAGTTGAGTGTTCTAGTTTCGGGCAACTTCCTCTAGCTGAGCACGACATTTTCCACGATTTCCGGCGTATCGGGCACGGGGAGCAGTCCGTTGCGCTGGGCTCGGCGTTCGTACCAGGTCAGGGAGGGGCCGAGCAGGACACCGGCGACCATCTCGCCGACAACCGGTGATTGACCCAGCTTCAGGCCCACCCAGCTGACCAGGCGACCGACCACCAGGATGGCGACCAGGGCAAGAAGAACGTGGCGCCCTCGGTGTTCATGACGGCTCCATTCCGTGGCGCACGGGGCAACCAGCGGGTGGCGGACCGGGGAGGTTCCGGTCCAGTTCGGCGAAGTAGTTCTGGCACAACCGCTTGCGGCGCGCGTCCCACACCATGTAGCTACCGAAGACCAGTTGGACGATGCCGCGGTAGACATCTTCCCAGCGGTCCCTGGCCCTCAGGAAAGCCAAAATTGAGCGTTGCCGGGCCGAAGACAGGCCAACCGGGCGGCGGATGAGCAAGGCGGGGCCCCTACTGGGCAGCGAGCGGGTGTGCGCGACCGAACTGGCGAGCTCGAAGCGGTCCAGCACGGCGCGGGTGACCACGCGCATGGTGACCGGGGCGAGACCGCGCGCGGGGCAGGGCCGGTTGGCGGTGACACCGAACGGGATGAAGTTGACGTCCTTGGCGGCGAGGTGCGCCCACCGGTCGGGCTGGAACTCGGTGGGGTGCGGGTAGCCCTGCTGGTGGAAGTCGGGGTAGCTGAAGCAGAGCACGGAACCGGCGGGCACGGTCTGGTCGGGCAGTTCCAAGGGGGACGTGAGGATGCGGTGGGCGATGCCGAACAGCGGGTAGGTGCGCAGCGACTCGTCGATCACCGCGTCCAGGTACTCGGCGTCGTCCGGGTTCGCCACCAGACGTGCCTGTACGTCGGGGTGTTCGGCGATGGCGAGCAGCAGGTGCGCCATGCCTTCGGACATCTGCACAACGGCGGTGTTGAAGAAGGTGCCCTGCAGCGAGTATGCCTGCTCCATTGTGGACAGTGAGGCCGGCAGTTCGTGCGGCACGTCGCCGTTGACGATCCGCTTGTGCAGGTAGTCGGTGAGTTTGCCGCGCTTGCGCATGTGCCGCAGACCGTTGCACTTCAGTGCGGTGACCACGTCGTTGGCGTTGCCCACGATCAGCTCGCGCGCCTCGCGCGGACACGGCTCCTGGAAGACGAGTTCGTAGTAGAGCTCGGCCCAGATCGGCATCATCGCGTCGCGCAACCGGACCAGGGTCATCCTCGGCGCGCCGAGCTCGTCGAGCACCCGCTCGGCGACCCGCGCGGTCAGCTCCTCGGATTCGGCTTTGGGCTTGATCAGGATGCGCCGGGTCGTTTTCGCGACCTCGTCGTAGCGCGGTCCGGCTTCCAGGTGTTCCTGGTGCACGTGCGGACCGGGGGCGAGCCAGTACCAGAACAGGTCGGACAGCGCGGCGCCGCGACTGCGCCCGCCCGCCGCCGGGTCGGCGTAGGCGCGCAGGTAGTCGTCCAGGCCGATCTGCGGGCCGGGCACGCTGATGCCCTCGTCGCCGTTGACCGCGGCGAACACCCGCATGCGCAGCCGGACGACCCGCTGCGGCAACCAGTACGGCAGGCTGGCCAGCCCCGCGACGGCCAGCACCACGATCCCGAGCACGATCAGCATGAGGGCCCCGTCAGTAGGAGCGGATCAGATCCGGGTTGAGGTCGGCGACGGACGCGGCGCCGCACAGCGCGAGCGCGTGGTCGAATTCCGCGCGCAGCAGCTCCAGCACGCCGCGCACGCCGTTCTCGCCGTCCACGGCCAGTCCCCAGATGACCGGGCGGCCGACGCCGACCGCGTCCGCGCCGAGCGCGAGCGCCTTGATCACGTCGGTGCCGCGCCGGATGCCGCCGTCCAGCACGATCGGGATGCGGCCACGCACCGCGGCCACGATCTCGGGCAGTGCCTGGATGGTGGCGGGCACGGTGTCGAGCTGGCGACCACCGTGGTTGGACACGAGCAGGCCGTTCACACCGTGCGCGACGGCGAGCCGGGCGTCCTCGGGGTGCAGCACGCCCTTGAGCAGGATCGGCAGCGCGGTGATCGAGCGCAGCCAGGTGATGTGCTCCCAGGACAGTTCCGCGCTCATCTGGATCTGGCGGACGTGACCCGTCCGGAGGGGGTGGGCCCCCTTTTGGGGGCCGGTATTGACAGAGCCTTCGCGCAGGTCGACCAGGTTCTCGCAGCGCATGCCGGGTGGCAGGTCGTGGAAGTCGTGCGCGTCGTCGCGTTCGCGGTGCCCGAGCACTGGCGAGTCGACGGTCACCACCAGCGCTTTGACGCCCGCCGCCTCGCCCCTGCGCACGATCGCCTCGGTGAAGCCGAGGTCGGGCTGGAGGTAGAGCTGCAACCACAGCGACGGATCGCGACCGGGCACAGCGGCCCGCGCGGCTGCCGCGATGTCCTCGACGGCCACCGTGGACGCCATGCTGACGATCATGATGGTGTCCGCGATCGCGGCAGCCCTGCCGGTGGCCAGCTCACCGTCGGCGTGCGCGAGCTTGTGGAACGCGGTGGGCGACAACAGGATTGGCATCGACGCCCGCGTACCGAACAGCTCGACCGAGTGGTCGCGGTTGTCGCTGCCGCGCAGGATCCTCGGCAGCAGGCAGAGCCGCTGGAGGGCGCTTTCGTTGGCGCGCATGGTGATCTCGTCGCGCGCCGCACCGGCGAAGAAGTCGTAGTAGACCGGATCGACGATGGTGCTCGCCGCCGCCTGGTAGGCGGCGACGTTGAGCAACCGGGGGCTCGTGGTGGTCATGTCAGGCCCGGACCGCGCCGGTCTGCTTCGCGATGAACGCGGCGAGCGGGGCTCGGTGCACGTCCGGGTTGGTCCACTCGTTCTCCAGGTTCTCGGTCACGTGGTGGATACCGGCCAGTTCGCCGTCGCGATAGTGCCGCACGACCGGATGCAGGTAGTGGCCCTCGTCCGCGTGCTCGGTCTCGCTCTGGCTGATCCGCTGCCGCGCTGTGCTGTCGAACGGGTCGTACTTGTCGTGATCGGGGCCATAGTCGAGGGTGATCACGAAGTAGCTCGACGACGTGCCGAGGTCGCTGTCGGCGATGTAGTCGACCGGGACTTCCGCGTAGTGCCGCGCGGTGCGAGCCTGCTCGTCGACGGTGACCAGGTCGCCGATGAACCCGAACTGCTGGAACAGCGCGGACGATCGGTTCACCCGCTCGATGATCTTGTCCATTACCGCGTCCGGTGCCGGGGACAGCTCCTCGCTCGGCCACGCAACGCCCTCGTAGCGCTCCTCCAGCACGTGCTGGAGGGCGCGGGCGCAGTAGCGGAAGCCGTGGATGAACGCGCTGGTGCTCTTCTTGAAGTCGCGCATCTGCGAGAGCGTGCCGGTGAAGTACAGGTCGGGGATGTTCACCGACTCCCATGCGGAGGTCTGCGCCGGGAAGCGGTCGTTGATGACCAGTTCGGGCTTGAGGTCGTCGGAGAAGATGGACGCGTCGAACCGGAACCCGGTGCACACGATGATCCGGTCGTAGTGGATGTCCTTGAAGATCTCCTGCGCGCGGGTGAACCCGAAGGTGACCTTGTAGCCGCCGTCCGCGTCCCGCTCGATGTTGCGCACGTGCCCGTCGAGCAGGGCGTTCTGTAACTTGAGCTGGTAGGTGTCGAGCAGGTTGTTGCTGGAGGCGCGCAGGTGGCCGACGAAGTGCGTGCGCCAGGCCAGCTTCAACGGGTTCGGCCCGGCGACGTGGATGACGGCCGCGGTTTCGATCAGGTTGTCGGCGGTCTCGAACGCGGAGTTCGCCTTGCCCACGATCAGCACCTTCTGGTCGACGAAGTCCTCCGGGTCGACCGAGACGTCCGCGTACTGTTCGGCGAGTTCGATACCGGGAATGTCGGGCACGTTGGGCAGGGACAGGCCGGTCGCGATGACCACCCGCTTGGCGACGATCTCGTCGCCGGATTCGAGTTCGACGTGGAAATCGTCAGGCTTGCTGATCCGCGTCACCCTGGTGTTGAACCGGACCTTGACGCCGGTCGCCTCGACGAAGTCGGCGAGGTAGCGCAGCAAGGTATCGGCGGGCGGCAGGAACTTCTTGCTGTACCGGGTGAACAGCAGGTCCGGGTTTTCCGAGAGCAGCGAGTTCCAGTCCATCCGCATGCGCAGCTCGGGGTCGTCGTACCCGGTGTGCACCTTGTTGATGGAGATCAACGTGCGGTGCCGGGGGTATTTGCTGAAGAACATGCCCGGCGCGCCACCCGCCTCGACGACCAGATAGTCGCGCCCGGCGCGATCGAGATCGTGCGCCAACTGGAGCCCGGCAGGGCCGGCACCCACAACAAGGTAGTCAAGGACTTCGCTGGACACCGCACAGACCTCCACCGGCAACGAACGGCTCGCTCTACCGCGCGGCGCCAAAAGAACCGCGCTGTATCGATGACGTAGCCGAGCGTTGCCGATGGATCTCAGAAAATCATCAGAGACCACGCCGCCCGCGGTTGCTGTGCCAGAATCCCCAGGTGGAAACGGCGACGCAGACGCTGCACCGACTCACCTCGACGGGGCCATACGACGAAGCCACCCACTGGGATCCACCAGTTGACGATCCGAGGGTGTTGCGCGATCTCGTCGTCAACGACCTGGACCGGTTGCCCTGGTTCTACAAGAGGTATCCGGAGACGCTGCCGCGCGTGCCGCTGCCCACCGAGTTGCCTGCCACCGCCGCCGGGGCCGTCGACGTGCTGGCCGGGACCGTGGACGTCGCGCGCGCCGAACTGGACCTGGGGCAGCTGGCCCGGATACTGCACCTGGCCGCCGGGGTGGTGCGCACCATGCAACGTCCGTACGGCACCCTGCTGTTCCGTGCCGCGGGTTCCGCGGGTGGCCGGTTCCCGTTGGAGCTCTACGTCGCCGTGCCCGAGGGTGGCCTGCTCCCGGCCGGCGTGTACTGGTACCACCCGCAGGACCACAGCCTGGTGCTGATCGGGCCGCCCCCGCACGGCGACGCGCCGGTCCTGGTCGTCACCGGCGTGCCGTGGCGGACCGGCTGGCGTTACCGCGAGCGCGGTTTCCGCCACGTCTACTGGGATGCGGGCACGATGCTGTCGCAGTTGCTGGCGGCGACCGACTCGGCGGGCATCCCGGCACGGCTGTACACCCGATTTCCGGATCGGGCCGTTGCCGCGCTCGTCGGTGCGGACGGCGTCCAGGAGTGGCCGGTCGCCGTGGTCGCGCTCGGCGAGAACGCGCCTGCGGTCCGCGCGAGCGGTCCGGCCACACCGGGCGCGGTGGACAACGCGCCGGTCGAGTTTCCGCTCGTCACGTCCGCGCAGCGGGCAGGCGAGAACGGCGCGCTCGGGGCGGCGTGGGATCGCGGCTCGCCGGTCGACGTCCCCTTGCGCGGCGGCAAACCCGTGGAGAACGTGGTCCTCGCTCGCGGGTCGCAGTCCCTGATGGATCCGTCCCGCGGACTGTCCAAGGACCTGCTGCTCACCTCGCTCGGCGTGGCGCTGCGGGGCATCAGCGTGCCGCACTGGGTCGTGGTGCACGACGTCGACGGGTTCACCCCTGGCGTGTACCGCTGGCCGGACCTGTCGACCGCGGTACGCACCGGTGACCTGCGCGAGGAGCTCTACCACGTCTGCGTCGACCAGGGCCTCGGCCGCGACGCCGCCTTCGTCGTGATCGCCGCCGAGGACATCAGCGGCCTCGATGACCGGCAATATCGCGAAGCGCAGCTCGCGGCGGGCATCGCGGAAGGCAGGCTGCACCTGCTCGCCTACGCCCTCGGCGCAGGCGCCCGCGGCATGACCTTCGCCGACAGCCTGCTGCCCGCGCTGCTCGGCCGGCAACTGGACGGCTTGTTGTTCACCTGCGTCGGCGTTCCCGAATACGCATCGGCCCCGGGCGGCATGCCAAGAGTCCCGAACTCCGTCCGAATGGTCACACCACGCCTGGGATGACTAGCGTTTCCAGAACGGACGGCGGGGTGTGCTGGGAGTTTTCGTCCCGGTCAGGTGCTCCAGCAGGCCGATGGCTCGCGCCCAGCGGCGCACCAGGTCATCCTCGTCGGCGATCGGCGTCGCACGCGTGGCGGCGAATTCGGTGAGCATGAGGACTTCCCACTGACCGAGACCGGCCGCGACGAATTCCGGCAGCGCGGCGCCAATTGATTCGGCCAGTTCGTCCAATGCGTTGATCCGTTCGGACAACCCCAGCGAAGCCGATTCCAGCAGCTTCTTTTTCGCCCGCTCGGCGAATTCGCGCACCGGGTCCGGAATGGGCGCCTGCGGCATGCTCCGCGAGAGTTCCCGCCTGACGTGGGTCCGCTTGGCGCGCGTCCGGCCCCGCGCGGGCGCGGCGGCGGCGCCGAAGGCGACCGGGCCACCAGCGGCCAATATCGGCGCTGACTCTAGCACCGCCCAGGTCGCGGGCAGGTCGACGGGCTGGGTCACCTGGCGCGGTCGACCGCCTTCGGTGACAACCCGCGAATCGACCGCGACGAACGCGGTGAACCGGGAGAGCACACCGAATTCCAGCGAGGTCGCGACGATCCGCTGTGCCAGTCGGTCGAGCTGGTCCTGGTCGCCGATCGCGTACTGGTCCTCAAGGTCGCGGATGCGCGCGCGAGCCCAGATCGCACCGAGCGCCGGATTGTCGCTGGGATGCGCGGTGAGCGTGCGCCGCCATTCCGCGCCGTTCACGTCCTTGCCGACGACCGTGACAGTGTCGACGTCGCCGGTGACGCGTCCGGTGAGCAGCAGCGGAGCGCCGGGGAACAGGTCCGGGATCGGTTGCGGGGCCACGTCCGCCACGTCGAGCACGCGCAGTTCGGTGACCAGCGGTGCGGCGATGCGGTGGTGGATGGCGCGCAACGCGGCATCAAGGCGGTCCTCGGATTCGACGAGTTCGCAGCGGCCACCGGTCAACGATGCGAACCGGGTCAGGAACGCGGCGTTGACGGCGGTGTCGATCCCGACCGTGTGCACCCGGATGCCGGTGATGCCGGGCGCGATCGCGTTCAGGATCTGGTCCTCGTTGCCGACCTGGCCATCGGTCACCAGTACCAGCACGCGTTCGCGGTCAGCTGCCCCACCGAGCAGTCGCGCGCCGGTCTGGACGGGTGACAGCATTTCGGTGCCGCCGCGCGCGGTCAGGCTTGCGAGGAATTCGACGGCGCGGAACCGGTTGCGGTCGTTGGCCGGGACCAGGCCGTGAGGGAGTTGGTCCGGATAGTCGATCTGGTGGTCGAAGGCGAGCACCGCGAACGCGTCCGCGTCGGTGAGGGTGTCCACGATCCGCGCGGCGGCGCGGCGGGCGGCCACCATCTTCCAGCCGGACATGCTGCCCGAGCGGTCAAGTACCAGCACCACGTCACGTGGGCGCGCGGGCGCGGCGCCGGTGGGTGGGACGAGAGTGACCGCGACCGTGCCTTCGCGCACCGCGACCGAACCCGGCGTCTCGCCGAGGCGCAGCCGGACGATGAAGTCCTGGTTCGCCCGCTCCCCCGGATCCAGTCGCAGCCGCCGGCCGTTCTCCTCGGTCCGCACCGGCAGACTCGTCGCGATCTCGCCGAAGGCGAGACCGGCCGGGTCGATGTCGACCGTCGCGGACAGCGCGACCGGGTTGGGGAAACCGGGCAGCAACACCGGCGGGGTGATCCGGGACGCGTCCGGTACCGCGTCGGTGTCCCGGCTGGTGCCGTCGCCGACCGGCGCGGAACCCGTTGGGGCACCGGGGATGTATCGGGGCGCGACCACGAGCGGGAAGCGGAAGGTGGCCTCGCCGTCGTCGAACGGCAGCAATCCGGCCAGCTCGACGCGCACGGTTACCCGCTCGTGCTTGGCGATGTTGCCGACCCGCATGGTGAACAGGCCCGGCCGTTCCTCCTCCACGATCGCCGCACGCTGCCCGGCATCGATGGCCTGCTGGTAGTCGGCGCGAGCCTGCCCGCGTTCGCGCAGCACCCCGTCGACGGTGCGCCCGTCGGCGCGCAGCGACAGCGCGGTGACGGCGGCTCGGTCCGGGAGCGGGAAGATGTAGGTGGCTTCCAGCGGTTCGTCGTACGGGTTCTGGAAGCCCTGGGTGAGCGTGGTCCGGACGGCGAGGCCGGTGACTTCCGCGGCGATGTCGATGCTGGTCAGCGGCAGGTTGCCGCGTTCGGTGCGCAGCGCGCCGAAGCCGGCCTCGGTGTCGCGTTCGGGCAGTTCGGCGTCGGTCAGGTGCCGGATGGGAATCATGCTGGGCCCCCTTCGTTGGGTGCGGCGCTTTCGGTGGCGAGGCCGCGTTCGTGCAGTACGTCGAGTAGTGCGGTCGCGGCGTCGGCGATCGCGGTGAGGTCGGCGGCGTCGAGCGGGCGGGGCGCGCCATCGAGGACCAGCGTCACGCCGTTCGCGAGCCGGACGCCGGGAATCAGCGCCGCGTTCGGGCTGGGTGACGCGGGCCGGGCAGCCCAGAAACGCGCGGGTGGCGCGGCGGGCGATGCCAGGCGTGCCGCCGACGGTGGTGCAACCGGGAGTTCGGCCAGGTGGGCCAGCTCGTCGAGGGTGACGTCGGCGGCGCCGAGCAGGGCTTCCTGGACTTCGGCGATGGTGCGGCCGTCGGCCTGGAGTCGCTTCACTGCCACCAGTTGCAGCAGGTGCCGCCTGCCGTAGAGGGCGGTCCGGCCACGCATGGCGGCGGGCCGGTCGAGCAGGCCGATCGTGGTGTACCAGCGGATGGTTCGCCGATCCGGCACCTCGCGGACCCGGCCGTTGGTCTGACCCGCGTAGTCCGCGCCCAGCGCTTCGCCGACGAGCTGGGCGAGCTCGTCGATGGTCCACTGCGCTTCGGTCGGCATGCTGCCAGCGTGACACTGTTATATGACAGTGTCAACGTCGCACACATGGTCCAGTTCGCATACGGTGTGAAGGCTGATCCACCGGTGTATTGGAGGTTGCTGTGCCGCAACAGGTTCGGGGCGTCATCGCCCGCGCCAAGGGCGAACCCGTCGAGGTCGCCGACATCATCGTGCCCGATCCCGGACCCGGCGAGGCCGTGGTGCGGGTGCAGGCGTGCGGCGTGTGCCATACCGACCTGCACTACCGCGAGGGCGGGATCAACGACGACTTCCCGTTCCTGCTCGGGCACGAGGCCGCGGGCATCGTTGAGGAGATCGGCGAGGGCGTCACCGACGTCAAACCGGGCGACTTCGTGGTCCTGAACTGGCGCGCGGTGTGCGGCGAATGCCGGGCCTGCCGACGCGGTCAGCCCTGGTACTGCTTCAACACGCACAACGCCAAGCAGCCGATGACGCTGACCGACGGCACCAAGCTCTCCCCCGCGCTGGGCATCGGCGCGTTCATCGAGAAGACGCTGGTGCACTCCGGCCAGTGCACCAAGGTCGACCCGGCCGCGCGACCGGCGGCCGTCGGGCTGCTCGGGTGTGGCGTGATGGCGGGCATCGGCGCGGCCATCAACACCGGCGGGGTCGGCCGGGGCGATTCGGTGGCCGTGATCGGGTGCGGCGGGGTCGGCGACGGCGCGATCGCCGGGTCATACCTGGCCGGGGCGACCACGATCATCGCCGTCGACACCGACCCGAACAAGCTGCACAAGGCCCGCCACTTCGGCGCGACGCACACCATCAACGCCAAGGAATTCGACGTCGTCGAGGCGGTCAAGGACCTGACCGGCGGCTTCGGCGCCAATGTGGTGATCGACGCGGTCGGCCGCCCGGAAACCTGGAAGCAGGCGTTCTACGCCCGCGACCTGGCAGGCACCGTGGTGCTGGTCGGCGTGCCCACCCCTGACCTGCGCATCGAGATGCCGATGATCGACCTGTTCAGCCACGGTGGCGCGCTCAAGTCGTCCTGGTACGGCGACTGCCTGCCGACCCGCGACTTCCCCATGCTCACCGAGCTCTACCAGCAGGGCAGGCTCGACCTGGACGCGTTCGTGACCGAGGAGATCGGTCTTGGCGACGTCGAAGCCGCGTTCGGCAAGATGCACGGCGGCGACGTGCTGCGCTCAGTGGTCCTCTTCGACTGAACTGGCCGGGACCGGGTTCTTGGCCCGGTCCCGCGTCACGTCCAGGAATTGCCCGATCGCGTACTCGGTGGCCCGCACCCGCGCGGAGGGCAGCATGTCGAAGGCGTGGTGCGCGTAGGGCAGTTCCGCGTAGCCGACGGATCCCGCGTAGGGACGAGCCGCTTCGATGAACTGGCGGGCCTGACCGACGCTGACGATCTCGTCGCGGTCGCCGTGCACCACGAACATCGGCGGCGCGTCCGAGTGCAGCCGCCACACCGGGGAAGCCGCGCGCCAGGTCACGGTGTCCTCGGGGAAGCCGGTGTCGAACATGATGCGGCGCAGGAAGTCGCGCAGCCGGGTCGAGCCGTCGTCGTTGCGCGCGGTCAGGTCGTAGACGCCGTAGAGCAGCGCAGCCGCCTGCACCGAGGTGTCCGCTTCGGTGAAACCGGGCTGGAAACGGGGATCGTTGCCGCTCAACGCCGCCAGCGCCGCAAGGTGACCGCCCGCCGAACCGCCGGAGATCGCGACGAACGACGGATCGCCGCCGTACTCCGCGATGTTCGCGCGGGTCCAGGCGATCGCCCGTTTCACGTCCACGATCGCGCTCGGCCAGCGGTTGCGGGGCCCGAGCCGGTAGTCGATGGACACGCACACCCAGCCGCGTTCGGCCAGTTCGGCGAGCAGGCCGGGGCTGGCCATCCGCTTGCTGCCGCCGATCCACGATCCGCCGTGCACCATCACCAGCACGCCTGCTCCCGCGTCGCGCGGCAGATCGGGGCACCGCCAGATGTCGAGCACCTGCGTGGGGTCGGTGCCGTAGGCGAGGTTCCGCTCAGCAAGGTAGGAGCGCTGCCGGGTGCGGCGGCGCTTGGGCACCTCGATCGGCGTGCGGTCGAAGCCGAGCGCGTCGGACAGCGCGCCGTTGAGTTCGGCGACCGAGGTCTGCGTCGCGATGTGGTGCAACCGGAGCAGGCCGCTGGCGGTGCACGCGGTCACCGCGAGCCCGGCGATACCGATCCTGCTCCGGTGCGCGCCCAGTCCAGCCGCGACCGCACCAGCCGCGATCTGCGCGGCGGCGACCGGGATACCCGCTTCGCTGCCCGCGATGCCGATGCCCATCCCGGGCAGGTACCAGGGGTGCCGTCGCCAGGGCGCGCGCCGCGCGAACAGGTGCACGGCCAGGCCGCCGAGGCCGGCGACCACCGCGAGCGCGGTGCCCGTGCCCTTCACCGCCGGAGCCAATCGTGATGCATGGCTCCATCCTGCCAATACTTTCGTGCTACTTGACGCTGCCCGCCGTGAGACCACCCACCAGGTACCGCTCGATCAGTGCGAACAGCACCACCACCGGTACGACCGCGAAGATCGATCCGGCGAACAGGAACTGCCAGTCGATGTGGTACGCGCCGATGAACCGGTCGAGGGTGACGGTGAGGGGCTGGTGATCCGGTGTGGTGGTCAGGGTCAACGCGACCACGAACTCGTTCCACGCCGCGATGAACGTGAAGATGACCGCGGTGACGATGCCGGGCGCGGCCAGCGGCAGCGTCACCCGCATCATCGACCCGAACCGGCCGAGCCCGTCCAGCATCGCGGCCTCTTCCAGTTCGACCGGGATGCTCGTGAAGTAGCCCTGCAGGATCCAGATCGAGAACGCGAGGTTGAAGCCCGCGTTGACCAGGATCAGGGCGAGGTAGCTGTTCACCAGGTTCAGCTGGAGGAACTCGCGGTAGAGGCCGACGACCAGCGCGGTCGGCGCGAACATCTGGGTGATCAGGACCAGTAGCAGGAACGGCGTGCGACCGCGGAACTGGTGCCGCGCGGTGTAGTAGGCGGCCGGAATGGACACCAGCACGACGATGAGCGTGGACGCGCCCGCGATCATCAGCGTGACCTTGAGGCTGGTCAGCACCGAGTGACCCTGCCAGGCCCAGACGTCGATGAAGTTGGCCCAGTCCCAGTGGTTCGGGAAGAACGTGGCGGGCGACGCGCCCAGTTCGCTCGCTGGTTTGAGCGCGGTGGTGAACATGACCAGGTAGGGCGCGAGGAAGAAGACGCCGATCAGCCAGGCGAGGCCGGTGAGCAACACCTTGCCGAGCGGGTACTTCCTCGGCTGCGCGGTGCGCCGCGCAGGCGTTGCGGTCCGGTGTGGACGGTTGGTGATGGTCGCGGTCAATTCTTGGCCACCGCCTCGTTCCAGCGCGTTGCTTTCAGGTAGAACAGCACGAACACGATCACCAGCACGAAGTTGACGACGGCAGCCGCCGCCGATTCGCCGATGTCGGTGTCCTTGAGCTTGTACATGAACGTGGTCGTGGTGTCCGCGTCGTAGCCCGCGCCGGTGTACATGGTGTAGATGATCGGGAAGGAGTTGAACACGTTGATGATGTTGATCACCGAGCCGACCAGCAATGCCGGGCGCAGCAACGGAAGCGTGATCCGCAGGTAGGTGTTCCAGCGCGACGAACCGTCCACTTCGGCCGCTTCGTAGACGTCGGCCGGGATGGTCTGTAAACCGGCGAGACACACGTAGGTGGTGAAGGGCACCGAGACGAACACAGCGACGCCGACCATCCACCAGAACGCGGAGGTTGGCGTGCCGAGCCAGTCGACGGGTTTGCTGATCAGGTGCAGGTCGAGCAGCAGCGTGTTGAACACGCCGTGCGACCAGTCCAGGATCCATTTGAAGATGATCGAGGACATCACCACCGATGCCGCCCAGGGAACGATCAGTGCCCAGCGGACAACCGTGCGGCCGAGGAACTTGCGGTTGAGTAGCTGGGCGAGCAACAGGGAGATGAGCACGGTGGCCGCGACGACCACAACGACCCATTCGAGCGTGCGCAGCAGGACGTGTGGGAAGGCCGGTTCGCTGAACAGTTCGGTGTAGCGGGTGATACCGGCCGAGCCGCGCACGTAGCCGGAGGTGCCGATGCGCAGGAACGAGGTGCGCGCCATCTCCACCACCGGCCACAGCACCACCCCGCCGATCAACACCAGCGCGGGCAGCAACCACGGGAGCGGCGCGAGCGCCCGCACGAAGCGGGCGCCGCGCCTACTGCCCCGGAATGAGCCGAGTTCAGCCACCGTTCTGCTCGGCCTTTTGCGCGGCCTGCTGCAACGCGCCCAGCACGCTGGCGGGCGAAGAACCCTGGACCGCCGTGCCGATCTGGTGCTTGATCGCGTCCTCGACAGTCGGCCAGGCCGGGTCGGTCTGCGGGTAGAACACCGCGCTCGGCAGCACGTTCAGGAACGGCTTGAGGTTGGCGTCGGCGGGGTCGGAGTTCATCGCGGTCAACGCGGACTGGGTGACCGGCAGGAACTTCTCGTTGGTCAGGAACTGCGCGTAGTTCTGCTGTTCGAACACGAAGTTCAGCCACTTGGAGACCGCGTCCTTGTTGGCGCCGTCACCGTTGTTGAACGCCATGATGAAGTCGCCGACGCCCAGCGTGCTGGTGACCGGGCCGCTCTTGCCCGCGGCCGGCGCGAGGCCGTAGCCGACCGGCAGCTTCTTGGTGGCGATGTCCTCCATGGGCGTCATGTGACCGAGCATCATGCCGACCCGGCCTGCCTCGAAGTCGGCCCAGGTGCCCGCGGTGCGGTCGACGGAACCGGGGTTGGGTTCGGTGAGGCCTGCGGAGACGAGGCTGGCCATCTCGCTGACCGCGGCGACGTTCTGCGAGCTGTTCAGCGCCCATTTGCCTTGGTTGTCAACGAATCCGCCACCGTTGCCGAGCATCCATTCCATGGTTTCGGCCTGCGCCTCTTCGCTGCCCAGCGGCATGCCGTAGGGCTCGGGGCAGCCTGCGGCCTTGAGCTTCTGCGCGTCGGCGGTCAGTTCCGCCCAGGTGGTCGGCGGCTTGTTCGGGTCCAGACCGGCCTTGGTGAACCAGTCCTTGCTGTAGTACATCAGCCGCGTGGACAGGATGAACGGGATGCCGTACTGGGTGCCCTGGTAGGTGCCGATCTTCTTGGGATTGGGCAGCATGTCCGACATGGTCTGGCCGGACAGCACATCGGATGCCTTGTAGAGCAGGTTGTCCTGCGCGAAGTCGATCCAGTGGTCGACGTTGAGGACGTCGGGCTGCTGGTGGTTCTGCACCAGGTTCTTGACGTAGTCCTCGATGTTGTTCCAGTTCTGCACGTTCACGTTGACCGTGTAGCCCGGGTTCTTCTGCTCGAACGCCTTCGCCAGGTTCTGCCAGTACGGCGCGGTCGCGTCGCTGTACTCGGCCGCGACGAACGTGATCGTCTTGGTCTGGCTGCCGCTGCCCGAGCCGGAACCGCCACCACCGCAGCCGGCGAGCGCTAACGCGGCGCACAGACCGACTCCCAACATTGCTGTCATCGCACGCCGTTTCACGCGGTACCACCCTTAGGTTCGATCTGTCCGGGTCGCGCGCAAAGCTGCGTGCCCGTCGCTTGGTGCCGCACAGTATGTGCCAATTCCCAGCATCAATCAACAGTTCTGTACCCATGGACTGCTCATTGATGTACGATTCAAGCCGAAAACACGCACTTATGCGCACACATGTCGTGAGGAGGCTCTGTGACGCACACCGAGCAGGAGATCGCCAGCCAGCCCGACCGCTGGCGGCGCGCCGTCGCACTGGCCCCCACCGTTGCCGACCGGCTCCCCCAGCCCGGCGAGCGGGTGGCGGTTACCGGTTGCGGCACGTCCTGGTTCATCGCGCAGAGCTATGCCACCCTGCGCGAACGCGCCGGGCTCGGTGAGACCGACGCGTTCTGCGCCTCCGAATGGCCGAGCGGCCGCCACTACGACCGGGTGCTCGCGTTGACCCGTTCCGGCACGACAACCGAGGTGCTCGATCTGCTCGGCGCGTTGCACGGCAGCGTGCCGACGACGGCCATCACCGCCGATCCGGAAACTCCGGTGATGACGCTGGCCGACGAGGTCGTGGTGCTGGACTTCGCGGACGAGAAATCCGTTGTGCAGACCCGGTTCGCGACCAGCCAGCTCGCTCTGCTGCGCGCGCACCTCGGCGAGAACCTGGACGCCGCCATCGCCGACGCGGGCCGTGCACTCGCCGAGGCGTTACCGGCCGAACTGGTCGAAGCGGAGCAGTTCACGTTTCTCGGTCGCGGATGGACGGTGGGCATCGCCGCCGAGGCAGCGTTGAAGATGCGTGAGGCCGCGACCGCGTGGACCGAGTCCTATCCGGCGATGGAGTACCGGCACGGGCCGATCAGCATCACCGGCCCTGGCCGGGTGACCTGGATGTTCGGCGAACTCCCTGCGGGCATGGCGGATCAGGTCGCGGCGACCGGTGGCACGGTGGTCACCTCGCCGCTGGACCCGATGGCCGACCTGATCCGCGCGCAGCGCCTCGCGGTCGCGATCGCCACCGCGAAGGGGAACGACCCGGATCAGCCGCGCAACCTGACCCGGTCGGTCATCCTGGCCTGACGTTCTCAGCGCTGGAACAGCGGATCCGGGTAGGTGGTTTCGGCCGGGCCCGCGTTGGCGTGCATGGTCCAGAGCTGCTCGGCCAACTGATCTGCCTCGACGATGGCGACTTCGTAGGTGGCCGTGCCATTGGCGCGAGCTTGTTCGTAGGAGGCGTGCCAGGCGCTGCCGGTGATCGCGGCACCGATGTAGAGCCGTCCGATGTAGACGTTGCGGTCGGCGACCTCGCGCTCCAGCGATTCGAGGTAGTTGCGCTGCGCCGCGATGGCCGGACCGGGACCGCTGCGGTGCGGCATGCCGCGCACCGCGCTCGCGCCCTGCGCGCTGAGGATGGCGCCGCGCCCGCGTTCGAGCATGGCGGGCAGGAACTCGCGCACGAGCGCCAGCAGTGAGTACACCGAGACCGGCAGGCAGTTCTCGACGTGTTCACGGGCCAGGTCGGCGGCTGGCACGAAGGCGCCGACGCCGACGCCGTAGTAGATCGCGTCCAGGTCACCGACGGCGCCGCGGATCTGCCGTGCCAACGCGGGCACGGTCTCGGTGTCGGCCATGTCGGCGGTGAACACGTGCGCGTTCTCGCCGATCTCCTTGGCCAACTGGTCGAGGTGGTCGCGATGGCGGGCGACGAGGACGACGCGCCAGCCCTCGCTGGCGTAACGGCGGGCGACAGCTTGACCGAGACCAGGGCCTGCGCCGAACACGGCAATCGTTGAGGTCATAAGTTGACCCTAGGGTTAACTTGACAGCCGAGTCAACTTGTTAGAGTAGGCGAGTGCCAGACCACCTCCGTGCCGATGCCGCCCGCAACGTGGCGCAGATCCGCGCCGCCGCCATCGACGCGTTCCGCGGACGCGGCCTGGACACGCCGCTGGAAGAGATCGCGGCAGCGGCCGGGGTCAGCAAGGCGACCATCTACAACCGCTTCGGCGGCCGGGACGGATTGATCGACGCGGTCATCGGCGACCTCGTCGCCACCGAGCTGTACGCGATCATGGAATGGGCGCTGGGCATCGAGGACCCGTGGAAGAGCATCCGGCGCTGCATCTACTCGCGCCGCGACCTGCAGTACCGCGAGCCCGCGTTCACCGACGCGCTGCTGATGGCGTATCCGAACTCGCCGCAACTGGTCGCGCTCGGCAACGCGGCCACCGAGGCCACCGAGAAGCTGTTCCGGCGCGGTCACGAAGCGGGTGTGCTGCGCGCGGACGTCACGGTCGGCGACCTGTACTACGCCGACATCGCCAACGGCCTCGCCCTACGCCAACTGGGCAAACCCGACCGCGCGGACTACGACCGGCGCACCGCGCAGTTCACCGACGGGCTGCGCGTCAGTCGTGCAACCGGACCATGAACAGCCATGCGTTGGTGAGACCGCCGACGAACGCGGCGAGCACCGGCACGACCAGTACGTAGAGGCCCCACTGCTGGTCGCAGATCAGGATGATGCCGGTGGCGAGCAGCGGCAGGGCGGTGATCGTGTTCGGGGAGACCAGTTCGAGCACCGGTCCGATGCGCTGGTCGCCGGAGAGTTCACCGGCGCGGCGTTCCAGCAGGTGCAGCCCGACGCCCATGCCCAGCGCGAGTACCACGAACTCGGCGCCGAGCACCGGCATCGGCTGTTCGGGCACGACCAGCAGGATCGCGACGACCAGCACCGCGCCGAACAACACCAGGATCTGGGCGGCCCTGCTGCGCAACTCGGTGGACGCGGCGACCAGGTTCACCCTGATCGAGATGGCGATGAACAGCAGGCCGAGCAACGCGGCTGCCGCTCCACCGACGATGACCGCGAAGTTCTCCCATGACGACAAGGTGTGCTCCCGTGCTCTGATCGCCGGCGGGTGCAACGTATCGTCAGCGGCTCCCCGGCCGGAAGTTGACGTCCTCGTTGTTGAGTTGGTGGCGGACCACGAAATCCTCGACCTGATCGCCGCTGGGCCAGATGGAGCCGAGTTCACGCAGGCTCTCCAGGTACTGCTGGTTCTGCGGCGCGTCCGACACCACCAGGTTGCCGGGTGACTTGGTGGCCCACGGGTTGTCGGTCTCGCGGATCTTGTGCTCCAGGTTGAGCGGCTCGTAGCTGGTCGCACCGGTTCTGGGGTCGTTGACCAGTACCTGCAACGCGCCGCGCTGGTCGTCTGCTGCGTCGCCCATCCTGATCAACCGGTCGGCGATCTCCTTGAGCTGCGGATCAGCCCGCAACCGCTGGTTGATCTTGGTGCGCAGGTTGGCGTACTGGGCGCGACCCAGCGGGCGCGCCTTGTTCAGGATGCGCTCGGCGTCGACGCGTTGCCGCGCGGTCAATGTCGGCGCGCCGCCCACCTGGTTCATCAGATCCTGGAACTCGGCGCGGAGCCGGGTCAGTTCCCGCCGGTTGGCGGTCGAGCGCTCGCCCTCGGTCGCGTCGCGGATGATGTTCGGGAGCTTGGCGTTCGCGAGCTGTTCGTACTCCGCCAGCAGGCGAGGATGCGATACCCCGAGTTCGCGCGCCTGCGTCACCTCGTTCGCGCCCGCGATCGGGCGGAGCCCCGGCTCTGGCCCGAGCATCGTCGCCATCCGCTTGCCTGCCGCGGATCGCGGATTGGGCATGGCTTCCGCTACCAGCTCCGGGGTCGCCGGGCCGGGCGTGATCGTGTCGATGTGCGTGCCGGCCAGGATGGTCATGAAGTTGGCGATGAGCATCAACTGGGTCTGCTCGTTCGCGTCGGCCTGGCGCTGATCCAGTTCGCGCGCGGTCCCGCGTTCGTAGGTCCCGACGAACCCCATCCCGTCCGGCGACTCCCGCTGGACGATCCTGCCGACGATCTCGTCCCCCGGTCGTCCGACGTCGGCGTGCGGCATGTTCTTGAACTCGTCCTGCCGGGGCCCGAAACCCTTGCGTCGCAGGTAGGCGTAGAGCACGTCGTCGCGGACCGGTCCGAGGCCGAGCCGGAGCGTGAAGTCGGCGGTGGAGGTGGAGTGCACGAACCGGTCCATGATCTCCCTCGGCGTCAACTCCTCGGACGAGGTGGGTTGGCGGCGGATGACGTTGCCCGCATCCACCAGGTCGGTCTGGTGCTCGGCCAGATCGCCCGGGCCGCCGAGCCGCAACGGGCCGGTCGCGCTGTGCGGCGCCTGCTGAACGTGGGTGAGTTCGTGGCGCAGGAGGTCCTCGCCCGCGCTGGTGCCGGGGGCGTAGCGGCCCGCGTCGAAGACGATGTCCCTGCCGAGGGTGTAGGCGGTCGCGCCGATCGCCCGCGCGGACGCCGCTGCCCTGTCGTCGGCGTGCACCCGGACCCGGCTGAAATCGCCACCGAGTTCGGCTTCGGCCCGCCGCGTGACCGCCTGGTCCAGCGGTTGGCCGGAGTCGCGCAGCACCTCGGGCACGATGTCCGGAACGCGATCATGGTCAGCGGCTCGACGGGCCGGCCTGGCGTGCTCCATGCCTCGAATCTCAGCGCGCGGCCGTCACCACGGCGTCACCCTCGATCGGCCGAACCGGCATTGAACGAAAATTAATCGAGCTGCGCCATGATCTTCCCAGCCCAGTTGAGCCGGTACACGTCCGCTACCGGCCGGGCGCAACCAAGGGAGAGTCGGCAATGGCGTACATCGTGTCGAGCGGTTCGGCGAGCGCGACCGAGTTCTGACGGTCATCGCGTAATCGGCCCATGCTGCACCCCCTCCCCGGCCGACGGGTTCATCCCGGAGGCCGGCAGCCGGGCCTGCGTCAGACCGTCTTCACTGTCACGCCTTCGCTTTCCAGCATCCGCACCATGTCCTGCGGCGCGTCCGAGTCGGTGATCAGCACATCAATGGTCGTCGTCGGGCAGATCTGCGCGAAAGCGTGCCGACCGAGCTTGGTCGAGTCTGCGACCACCACCACCTGCCGGGCACGGGCCGCCATCAGCCGGTTGATGCTCGCCTCACCCTCGTTGTGCGCGAACGCCCCCTGCGCAGGGTCGATCGCGTCCGCACCGAGGAAGACGATGTCCAGGGTGATCTCGTCCAGGATCCTGGTGCCCAGCGGACCGGTCAGCTCGAAGGACTGCGGCCGGGCGACGCCGCCGGTGACCACGACCTTGACCGTCGGCCGGACGACGAGCTCGTTGGCGATGTTGAGCGCGTTGGTCACGATGGTCAGGCCCGGCTCGTCGCCGGACGCGTTGAGGTCCGGCCGGACGACCAGACTGCGCGCGACCTCAGTGGTCGTGGTGCCGCCGTTGAGGCCGATCACCGCGCCGCGCGCGGCCAAGCCTGCCGCCGCGCGAGCGATCCGCTCCTTCTCCGGCGCCCTGCGCACCGTCTTATAGCGCAGCGGCAGGTCGTAGGTGACGTTGTGCGCGACCGCGCCGCCCCTGGTCCTGGTCAGCAGTTGTTGCGCGGCAAGGTGATCGAGGTCGCGGCGGATGGTCGCGGCGGACACCGCCATTTCCTCCGCGAGGTCGTCCACGTCGACCTTGCCGCGCTGACCGAGCAGTTCCAGCAGGGTGCTGAGTCGTTCATACCGGTCCACTGCTTGCTCCGCTCAGTCATGGTGCACGTTGGGAGCAAGTATTGCGCATAGTTCACGACTTGATTGCCTGGATGGTGTAGCTGGCCGCCAAACGGTCGGGATCGCTGGTCAGGCGCCACTCCTTGAGGTCGCCGAACTGGGTCATCTGGCCGGGGATCGCGTTCCACGGGACGCTGTTGTGCTCGACGAACTGGGTCAGCCGCAGACCGGCGTCCATCAGGGCGGTGATGATCTCGGCCATGCCGTGGTTCCACTCGTGCGTCGTGCTCGGCGGGAGTTGCTCGGCGGTCTCGACGTAGGTGCCGGGCTCGTTCCAGACGAGCGGTTCTTCCTGCTCGAAATACGAGTACCGCGGAACCGCGGGGTCGACGGTCTCGTCCAGCGTCCACAGCATCGGATGCCCTTCGCGGATGAACAGCCGCCCGCCCGGTTTGAGCAGGCCGCCGACCACGCTGGCCCAGCGACGGATGTCCGGTAGCCAACCCAACGCGCCGATTCCGGTGAAGACCAGGTCGTAGGCTGCCGCGCCGAGCACCTCGACGGCGTCGTAGACGGGCGCGACGTGGTAGTCGATCGGGGTGCTGGTGCGCTCGGCGAGTGCGCGCGCCTGCTCGATCGACGCGCCGGAGAAGTCCAGTCCGCTCATTCGCGCGCCCAGCCTGGCCAGTGACAGTGTGTCGGTGCCGATGTGGCATTGCAGGTGCACGCCGCGCAGTCCGGTGAGATCACCGAGCCTCGGCACGTCGAATTGCACGACTTTTGACAAAAAGGTCGGGTCGGACACGAATCGGTCGACCTCGTAGCCGGGCGACGCCGCATGTGCGGGCGCTCGCTGGTCCCAGTTCTCGCGGTTGACGGTGAGGTAGTCGTCCATGTCGACGAGATTGCCACGAGCGAGTTGTCCCGATCGCCTGAATTTCCGCTGGTCGGACTTGACCTGCGCACATTCGCGTTCTAATTTGCCTCAAAGCACGCAGTTTTGCGCATACGTTCGCACTATCGATCAGGAGTGCTCGTGCCGCACCAACGACGCTTGTTACGCACCGCCCTGACCGCTGCCCTGACCTCGGTGACCGCCGCGACCCTCACCTTCGTCGGTCTCGGCCAGGGCTCCGCCAACGCAGACACCCCACTGCCTCCCCCGCCGCCACACGTCGGCGACTACAACGGCCTGGCCAAGACCCCGCCGATGGGCTTCAACGACTGGGCCGGGTTCGAGTGCGACATCAACCAGCAACTGTTCACCAACACCGCGGACGAACTGGTCAAGCTGGGCCTGAACAAGCTCGGCTACAACTACGTCAACATCGACGACTGCTGGATGCGGAAAGACCGCGACGCCAACGGAAATCTCCAGGTCGACACCGACCTGTTCCCGAACGGCATGAAGTGGCTCGGTGACTACCTCCACGACAAGGGCCTGAAGTTCGGCATCTACGAGGACGCGGGCTACCAAACCTGTCAGGGCGCGGCCGGTAGCTACGGGAACTTCCAGACCGACGCCGACCAGTACGCGTCCTGGGGTGTCGACTACCTCAAGCTGGACTACTGCTACCAGCCACTTGATCAGTATCCGGGCAAAACGCCCGGTCAGGTCGCGCAGATCGTCTACCACGACGCGTCGCAGGCGCTGCTGAACACCAAGCGCCCGATGATCTTCTCCGAGTCCGCGCCCGCCTACTACTGCTGTTCCGGCGACGACTTCAACAACATCATGAGCTGGATCGCGCAGAACGGGAACCTGTGGCGCTACGGCAGCGACATCGCCGACAACTGGGCGAGCGTGCTGGAGAACTACACCGAGGACAACACGCCAGGGCTCGCCGCGTACGCCGGTCCCGGACACTGGAACGACGCGGACATGCTGGAGATCGGCAACGGCGGACTGAACCTCACCGAGGAACAGAGCCAGTTCGACGTCTGGTCCGAGCTCGCGTCGCCGCTGCTGCTGTCCACCACGCTGAGCAAGCTGACCCCGGCCGAGCTGAACGTGGTGAAGAACAAGGACGTCATCGCGGTCGACCAGGATCCGCTGGGCAAGCAGGCCACGATCGTCCAGTCCGGCAACGGTTACGACGTGCTCTCCCGGCCGCTGGCGAACGGTGACCGGGCTGTTGTGCTGTTCAACAAGGGCGACACCGCGCAGACCATCACCACCTCCGCCAGGACAGCGGGCTTCACCGGCCCCGGGAGCTACGGTCTCAAGGACCTGGTGAGCAAGCAGCAGACCACCAGCAACGGCACGATCTCGGCGAACGTGCCGCCGCACGGTTCGGTCATGTACCGGATCAGCAAATTCGGTTCGCCGCTCGCCGCGCCGTCGGTGGCGGTCAGCGTCACCGGCAGCAACCCGGCCACGGTGACCGTGGCGGACAACGGGATCCTGCCGCTGAGCAACGTGTCCGTTGGTCTGGCCGCGCCGAGCGGCTGGACGGTCAGCCCGGCCAGCAAGACGCTGCCGACCGTCCTTCCCGGACACTCGGCGAGCACCACGTTCACCGTGTCCGCTCCCCCGCCGCCACCCGGTCAGGCCACCAACACGCTGACCGCGACCGCGTCCTACCGATGGTTCCTGAACAAGGGCTCATCCAGCGCGACGCAGACCCGGATCACCAACACGCCCTACGACAACCTGGCGCAGGCGTTCAACAACGTCGCCATCACCGACGAGTCGAACACCACGCCCGGCAACTTCGACGGTGGCGGCGACAGCTATTCCGCGCAGGCGCTGGCCACGGCGGGCGCGAGTCCAGGTGGGACGATCACGCACAAGGGCGCGTCGTTCAGCTGGCCGGGCGCGGCTTCGGGCACCAACGACAACGTGATCACCTCGGGTCAGATCATCAAGCTGCCCGGCACCGGCAACTCGGTCGCCTTCCTCGGTGCCGAGGCGGGCGCGACCAGTGCGCCGGTGACGATCACCTACACCGACGGCAGCACCAGCACGGCGAACCTCGGTTTCCCGAACTGGTGTTGTGAAGGCACGACCGCCTACGGCGCGGAACCCGCGATCACCACCGATCACCGGGACACGCCGACCGGTCCGGCCAACTTCGGCAACGACTACTACGTCTTCTACAACACCGTGCCGGTCACGCCCGGCAAGACGGTCGCCACGGTGACGTTGCCGAACGCGCAGGAGATCCACGTGTTCGCGTTGACCCTCCAGTAGCTCCTGGTCCCGCTGGAGGGTCAGCCCTCCAGCGGGATCTGGTACTGGATGAACCCCTTGTTGATCGCGACCTGGTCGTAGAGGCGGCGCGCGGTGGTGTTGTCCTCGTGGGTCAGCCAGTAGACCCGGCCGCAGCCGCGTTCGCGCGCCCAGTCCGCGATCGCCTCGATCAAGGCTCGGCCGACGCCCTTGCCGCGCGCCGCCGTCGAGGTGAACAGGTCCTGGAGATAGCAGACGTCCGGGCCCGTTGTGCTCGGATGCGTGAAGAAGTGTGCGATGCCAACGAGTTCACCGTCGAGTTTGGCGCCGAGCGCGTGCAGGTCGGTGTCCGGTTCGAAGCGCGCCAAGGCGCGGTCGAGGAATGCCTGGTCCGGGGTGCGGCCGTAGAACACGTTGTATCCGGTGAACAACGTGTCCCAGGCCGCCCGGTCCGCCGCGCCGATTCTGCCGATCGTGATCATACGGACATTATTACTGACCGTAGAGCTCCGCGATGTCCTGCGAGGACGCCCAACCGCTGTAGGTCGGCCGCTTCGGCCAGCCCTCCGGCGAGTCCTGCCACTGCTCCTGACGACCGTAGGGCAGCAGGTCGATCAGCGGGAACGAGTAGCTGAGCTGTTCGGTGCCGCGACCGGCGGTGTGCCAGGTCCGGTACACGGTGTCGCCGTCGCGCAGGAACACGTTCACCCCGAACCCGCCGCCTGCCGGCGCATCGACGTCCGCGCCGAAGGTGCTGTTCGCGGTCGAGTACCAGTCCATCGTGTTGCCGACCTTCTTCTTGTAGGCCAGCGCCTGCTCGATCGGTCCCTGGGTGACGATGACGAAGCGCGCGTCGTAGTTGTGCAGGAACTCCAGTCGGACGAACTGCGAGGTGAACCCGGTGCAGCCGGGGCACTGCCAGTCCTCGTCCGCGAACCACATGTGGTTGTAGACGATCAGCTGCGAGTGGCCGTCGAAGATGTCCACCAGCCGGACCGGGCCGTCCTCGCCCTCCAGGGTGTAATCGGGCAGTTCGACCATGGGAAGTTTGCGGCGCTCCGCGGCGATCGCGTCGAGTTCCCTGGTCGCCGCCTTTTCCCTGGCGCGCAGTTCGTCGAGTTCACGCTGCCAGGTCGCGTTGTCGACAACAGGTGGTAGTCCGTTCATACCCATACAGACCGCGTCCAGGCGCGAAACTCATCGGGCCCGGCGCTCGTCGTTGAGTGCCGGGCCCGGCCGCCGCGGGAGGGCGGATTCAGGGAGTCGTCACGGCAGGTGCCAGACCTGCGCGTTCGAGCCGTTGCAGTCATAGATCTGCAACTGGGTGCCGATCGTCGTGGTCGCGCCCGGATCGTCAAGGCAGCGGCCCGATTCCGGGTTGACCAGCGAACCGTTGGACTGCGCCTGCCACACCTGGGCCCCGGTCGCGTTGCAGTCGTACAACTGGACCTTGCTGCCATTCGCGGTGCCTGCCGCGTTCACGTCCAGGCATTTGCCGAGCGCCTGGAGCGAGCCGTTGCCGTTGACCGTCCACGATTGCGCGCCGCTTCCGTTGCAGGTGTAGATCTGCACCGCGGTGCCGTTGGCGGTGTTGGCCGCCGCGATGTCCACGCACAGGTTGGTGCCGACGCCCGCGGTGATCGGTCCGGTCGTGGTCTGCTTACTGGTCGTCCACACGAACGAGGTGCTGCCGCTCGCCCCGGTCCCGTCGGTCGCGGTCACCGTCACCGTGCTGCTGCCCGCCGCGCTGGCCGAACCGGTGATCGCGCCACTGCTCGCGTTGATCGACAGACCGGCGGGCAGGCCGCCTGCCGAGTAGGTCAGCGTCTGGCCGGACCCGGAGTCGTGGCCGGTCACGGTCAGCGGGGCGGACGCGCCGACGATGCTGCTCATCCCGCCCGGGTTGGTCATGGTGATCGTGTTGGCGCTGGTCGAGGTGACCGACAAGGTGCCGGACAGCTGCGGCGTCGACGAGTCGCCGACCATGATCTGGTAGTTGCCGGTCGGCGTGGTCCAGCCGTTCGACGAGGTGTTCCAGTAAGCGAGGTCGTGCAGCGTCACCGGGAAGCTGACCGTGCCGCTCGCGCCCGGTTGCAGGTTCACCCGCTGGAAACCCTTGAGCTGCGACGGCGGTTCACCGGTGGTCGCCGGATCGCCGACGTAGAGCTGGGCGACATCCGCGCCCGCCTTGCTGCCGGTGTTGGTGACGGTCGCGGTCACCGTCGCGGTGCCGTTCGCGCCCATCGCGGACACGTGCAGGTTCGAGAAACCGAAACTCGTGTAGGACAGCCCGAAGCCGAACTGGAACAGCGGCGCGATGTTCTTCGCCTGGTACCAGCGGTAACCGACGTCCACGCCTTCGGAGTACTGCACCTGCCCGTTCTGGCCGGGCCACTGCGCGGTGGTCGACGCGGGCACGTCGGAGAGGCTCTTCGGGAAGGTCACCGGCAGCTTGCCGGACGGGTTCACGTCGCCGAACAGCAGCGCCGCCATGGCGGTGCCGTCCTGCTGACCCGGGTACCAGCTCTCGAAAACGCCCGCGACCGAGTTCAGCCACGGCATGGTCACCGCCGAACCGGTGTTGAGCACGACGATCGTGTTCGGGTTGACCGCGGCCACGTCGGAGATCAGCGTGTCGTAGTTGCCGGGCAGGCCGATGCTGCTCAGGTCGCTGCCCTCGGATTCCGAGTGGTTGGCGAAGATCACCGCGACGCTGGAGCTCTTGGCCAGGGTCACCGCCGCCTGCACCTGTGCGCTGGTGGTGCCGGACGCGGACGCGCCCTCCGAGTACTGCACGGAGACACCGGATCCGGCGCGCGAGGTGATCGCCTGCAACGGGGTGACCGTGCCGGAGGAGTTCACGCCCGCGCTGCCGCCGCCGTCGGTTTCCGCGTCGGTGCTGGCGTCGTCACCGAGCACCGCTATCGACTTCGCCGAGGACGTGTTCAGCGGCAGCACGTTGTTGCTGTTCTTCAACAGCACACTGCCCTCTTCCTCGACCGACGCCGCCGTTGCCTGGTGCGCGGCACTGGTCACGGTCGCACCGGTCCCGCCGCTCACCGGCCGGTCGAAAAGGCCGAAGGTGAACATCTCGGTCAGGATGCGGCTGACCATGGAGTTCAGCGTCGCGGTGGACACCTGGCCGCTGTTCACCGCGTTCTGCAGGGCGGTGCCGAAATAGGTGCTGTCCGGCATTTCCTGGTCGAGCCCGGCATTGGCGGAGGCGACCGTGGAATGCGTCGCGCCCCAGTCGGACGTGACGAAACCGGGAAAGCCGAACTCGGTGTTCAACGCGTTGTTGAGCACGGTCGGGTTCTCGCACGCGTAGGCGCCGTTGATGGTCGAGTAGGAACACATCACCGAGGACGCGGCGCCCTGTTGCACGGAGTCCTGGAACTGCGGCAGGTAGATCTCCTGCAACGTCCGGGGGTCGATGATCGCGTTGTCCGACGGGGTGTTGCGGTTGGTCTCCTGGTTGTACACGCCAAGGTGCTTGACCTGCGCCATCACGCCCTGGCTCTGCACGCCGCGGATCTCGGCGGAGCCCAGTTGCCCGGCCAGGTAGGGATCTTCGGACATCGATTCGAACGCGCGGCCCCAGCGCGGGTCGCGGACGATGTTGACGGTCGGGCCGAGGTCGATGTTGACGCCCTTGCCCGCGTCCTCGGCGCCGATCACCGCGCCGTAGCTCTGCTCGGCGGCGGGGTCCCAGGTGGCGGCGGCCGCGACCGGGGCGGGCAGCTGGGTGACGTTGTTCATGCCGTCGCCGACGCCCGCCGGTCCGTCTTCCAGGCTCAGCGCCGGAATGCACAACGCCGGGATGGCCGGGGTGTTGCCGACGTAGCTGCCGCCCGCGCCGTGCACGAGGGTGATCTTCTGGTCGGCGCTCATCTGCCCGAGTACCTGGGACACCCGTTGGCTGACCGGCGCGGTGGAGTCCACCCAGGGACAGGCCGCGCTGGCCGCTGCGGGGGCGGCGGGTTCGGCACCACTCGGCAGGCTCAGGCTCACCCCGAGGACCGCGGCAGCGGCGGCGCCGACCAGGACCAGACTTCGTCGTCTCGATAACACCCGGGCACTCCTCACGAATCACATGCGATCGCGCACGGAGCGTAGCCACCCCTGGGGAGCGGGTGGCCAGATCGCCGCCGGTCGATTCGCTGGGTAACAGAGGGGAAACAGCTCAGCAACGAAGACCGTGGCATATGTTGTGGGCCACAACAATCACAACTTGATAAAGATCTGCCGGAACCCGACCAGTCAGGGCCGTGGTCTTGTCCAGAGCTTTCCAGCCTGGGACGCCCGCAAGATCGACACACTGCGTGACGGCGGCGGAACGCCTGATTTCCGACCGGCAGACAACGCGAACAGACATCGCGTATCCGCGCGCGGCGACGATAAGCGTGGCCCAAACGGCCACTCATCGACGGTTCATCAACGACTCACCGTCGGAAAATCGGCAATCGGTGGAAATACCCGAGCCGGGCAGCGCAAGTGCGCGCCAACGCCGACTGGCCCCAGCGGCGTTGACGCGCACCAGTTCGGTCAACCGAAGCGCTCGTCCGGTACCGGACCCTTCAGCGCGAGAAAGCAGGACCAGGAACGGATTTCTTGCCCCGCTTGCCCTTGGTGGTGCCACCGGCCGAGTGCGCGGACTCGAAGGCTTCGAGAACGCTACCCGGGATACGGCCCCGCTCGGACACGTCGTGTCCGTTGTTGCGGGCCCAATCACGGATGGCCTGAGTCTGTTCTTTACTGCGGCCACTCGCGGAGCCAGTCGCGCCCCTCGGCGTCGCACTGGCGGTACCCCGCTTCACCCGGCCGCCGGTCCGGCGAGCGGACGCAACGAACTCAGCGAGGTTGTCACGCAGCCTGGCGGCATTGCCGTCGGCCAGGTCGATCTCGTAGGTGACGCCGTCGAGGCCGAAAACCACGGTCTCAATGCTGTCACTGCTGGTGCCGTCTAGGTCATCGACTAGCTGCACAAGTACCTTTTGAGCCATCAGTATTACATCACTTTCTTCTTTGAAGCACGGCGCAGGGGTCAAAATTAAGACCTGGGGCAACTATATACGGGACTATCCCGTACCGCGCAAGTCGCCTCACCACTAATGAACGGACTTCTGCGCAATAGGACCGAGCCGGTTCGAGTGGGCCGCGCATCGTTTCGTCGGCGCGTCGAGTGAAGAGACGACAAAGCCCGCCATAGCGACGGATGCCGCCAAGTAAAACCACAGGTTGAAGCGTCCCAAACACGAGCCGTCAACGACTGGCGGGCTATCTCCTTAGCTCCGGCTTAGCCGGACGCCCGCTTTCCCTGCCCGCACTGTACTCACCAATTCACCGGCCGTTGCCGCCGGTCCGCGCACCATTGATACTGCTCCGAACGGCCCTTACCCACACTTCGACATGCCAAACCTGACCCGGGGAGCTTGGTTCAGTCGTGATGGAAGTCGGTCGATCCTGTGTGAAGCACGTGTCAACTGAACACAAAGGGCTAGTCGTACTGTGACAAAGCGTACATCACCGGCGGGCCGATCCGGTCGGCGACCCGCCGCTGAGCAGGGCGGGGAGAAAGGACCGGCGCACCGGCTGGATACCTATTCATAGTCGCCCTATTGAACCGGCCCCAATCGTACGCAGATGCCCGATGAGACTTTTTCGCCGAAGGTAAGCACGCCGATCGAACAGGTCAGCAAGATGCAGATCCGGGCCCGGCCAGGGCGCCCCCGAGTCGGCACTGAGTACCCAGCCGACTCGCCGACCGGCCCGAATGCCGGGACCGCGCGAATGGTGGTCGGCCGACCGGGCCGAACAGCGTAATCCGATCGGCGCGGGGATTGGGGTTTCGTCACCGGTCGACGACCGGCAATCCGCCCATCCAAGGATAACGGCGCTATCCCCCGTGCGGGTGGTCCGGGGTCGCCAGGCAGGCGAATTCGATAAGCGCTCGATAACGCCTGCACCGTACGTGGCGCGTTTGGCGGGGCGCTGAGCTGCGCGATTCCGGCACGCGCCAGACCGCGCGGCGGGTCGACCGTTTTTTAGTCGCTTCTTGTTCAGGAGTGACCGGTGGTCATTCCGTAGGAGCGACGGCCCGCCGCCGGAGTTTCCCAGCCAGTAGGAGCAGCACGAGGCAGGCGAGCGCATTCAGCACAATCTTGCCGATCAGGTTGACCGGATCGGTCAGGTCATTGGTCGCAAAACCCACCGTCATGGTCGCCACCAATGCCCCGCTGACCACCGCGAGCCGATGCCGATCCGACCAACCGTGGCGGCTCCCCCAACGATGCCCGACAACCACGCAGGCTGCGGCCAGGAGCACCGCGAGAAGCAGCGGAACAAAGGCAGGAACCGCGCGGGCCCAGGCGCCCAACCGCACCCAGTTGACGGTCAGCCGGAACCACAGGAATGTGGCCGCCGCCGATGCGATGCCCGCCACGATCGGGGTGGGCACCGGGCGCCCGGAATCCTCCGCTCCGGTCCCGGGTTGCGCGGATCGCAATAACATCGCGCCGAGCACCAGGGCGAGCACCAGGACCCACCCGCACAGCACGGTCACCAATGGTGGCAGGTACACCTGCCGATGTGCGAAAACCGGCGCGGTGATCTGGGTCCAGTTGTACCAGGCGACCCCGGCACCCAGCACGAACAAAATGGTGAGTACCGCGCATCCGCGCGCACCGAACCACGGGCTTGTACGGTGCATAGGAACTGCCAGCTCGCTCAGCTGAATCGGGATGGCAATACCCCAGATGGTTTCGTAGCCGAGCGCCCAGACCAGGAACGGCCAGTTCACGCCCATCGCGCGGCCGTAGGTGGGATAGGGCAGCATGCCGCCGAGCGGGGTGAGCGAGGTCTGCACGACGAGGAATTCGATGGTCAGCGCGAAAGCGATGCCGAGCACTACCACGATGCGGAAACCCGGCTCGCGGCGCCGGGCGACGGCCCGGATCAACAGCGCGGCCAACCCGAAGGTGCCCATTTCGGAGACGATCTCGATCGCCGTCGTGACCGTGGTCGCGCCGAGCAGAACACACATGTCGAACGGCGTAAGCAGGATCACCAGCGCCACCGCGGCGACGCGCGGCCACCGGGTCCGGGAATTCTCGACCTGCCGCGGAGACAACATGGTCATCGACGCTCCTCTACCGCCCTTCTCCATTTGTATCGTCCGCCACCGGTCCGACGGAAATCGCGGTCCCTACCGGCCCGGATGATCACGCTGAGTGACCGGATCCGGGCCGGTCGGACACCGCGCCGAAACTCGGATGACCGGCTCGCGATAATTGACACCCGTGAGTGCCACTGTGGTTGCCAAGGACCTGACCGCCGGACACGGCGAACGCATCCTGTTCGCCGGACTCGACCTCGTGGTCGCGCCGGGAGACGTGATCGGCCTGGTCGGAATGAACGGCGCGGGCAAGTCCACGCTGCTGCGGATGCTGGCCGGCCAGACGCCGAGCGAGACCGGCAGCCTGTCGCTGAGCCCGCCGACCGCGAACGTCGGCTACCTGCCGCAGGAGCCGGAGCGCCGGGAGGGTGAGTCGGTGCTCGCGTTCCTGGCCCGTCGCACCGGGGTCGCCGACGCGCAGGACGAACTCGACGCGGCCACCGAGGCACTGACCGAAGGCGCGCCGGGCGCCGATGACCGCTACGCGGTCGCGCTGGAACGGTGGCTCGCACTCGGCGGCGCGGATCTGGCCGAACGCACCGGCGAGGTCACCGCGGACGTCGGGCTGACCGTCGATCTCGAGCAGCCGATGCGGTCGCTGTCCGGCGGCCAGGCCGCGCGCGCCGGTCTGGTGTCGCTGCTGCTCAGCCGCTACGACATCTTCCTGCTCGACGAGCCAACCAACGACCTGGACCTGGCCGGGCTGGACCGGTTGGAGCGCTTCGTCACCGGGTTGCGCGCGGGCACCGTGCTGGTCAGCCACGACCGCGAGTTCCTGACCCGAACGGTGAATTCGGTGCTGGAGCTGGACCTGCCGCAGCAGCAGGTGAACCACTTCGGCGGCGGCTACGAGTCCTACCTGGCCGAACGCGAGCTGGCCCGGCGGCACGCCCGCGAGGAGTACGACGACTACTCGGACACCAAAGCGGGCTTGCAGGCCAGGATCCAGACCCAGCGCAACTGGATGGAGAAGGGCGTGCGCAACGCGCGCCGCAAAGCCACCGACAACGACAAGATCGGCCGCAAGCTGCGCGCCGAGTCGACCGAGAAGCAGGCAGCCAAGGCGCGGCAGACGGAGCGGATGATCGAGCGCCTTGACGTGGTCGAGGAACCGCGCAAGGAATGGGAACTGCGCATGACGATCGCGGCCGCGCCGAGGGCGGGCGCGGTGGTCGCCACGTTGAACGGGGTGGTGGTGCGGCGCGGTTCGTTCACGCTCGGCCCGGTCGACCTGCAGATCGACTGGGCGGACCGGGTGGCGATCACCGGCGCGAACGGCGCGGGCAAATCCACCCTGCTGGCCGCGATGCTCGGCAGGCTGACCCCGGACGAGGGCGCGTCCTACCTGGGGCCGGGGGTGCGGGTCGGCGAGGTCGACCAGGCGCGCGCGCTGTTCCTGGGCGACGTGTCGCTGTTGGACGCGTTCGGCGCCGAGGTGCCGGACTGGCCGACGGCGGAGGTACGCACGCTGCTGGCCAAGTTCGGGCTGGTCGCGGGGCACGTGCTGCGGCCTGCGGCGAGCCTCTCACCGGGTGAGCGGACCAGGGCCGCGCTGGCGTTGTTGCAGGCGCGCGGGGTGAACCTGCTGGTGCTCGACGAGCCGACCAACCATCTGGACCTGCCCGCGATCGAACAGCTGGAGTCCGCACTGGACAGTTACCCTGGCACGTTGCTGCTGGTCACCCACGACCGGCGGATGCTCGCCGCCGTGCACACCAACCGGCACCTGGAAGTGGTGGACGGCAAGGTGCTGGAGCGCTGAACCGCGCTCCAGCACCGCAACCGTGCCTCAGTCGAGGACGATGACGACCTTGCCGCCCGCGTGCCCACCGTCCACCGCTTCCTGCGCCTTGGCGGCGTCGGCCAGCGGATAGGTCGCGGCGACCGTGACGGTCAGCTCGCCGCGTTCGGCCGACTCGGCGGCCTCGGTGATCTCGGCGACGGGAGTCGGCTCGCCACCGCTGGTCATCGTGACGCCGAGTTCGCCCGCTGCCGGGTCGGCGATGGTGACGACGCGGTCGGTGGTGCCGCCGCGCAGCTCGATCGAGTCGGGCAGCGCGCCCTTGCCTGCCGTGTCGAAGACGGCGTCGACGCCGTTGGGGGCCAGCGCGCGCACCCGCGCGACCAGGCCGTCGCCGTAGTGGGTCGGGGTGGCGCCGAGGGTGGCGACGTACTCCTGGTTCGCCGCGCCCGCGGTGCCGATCACGGTCGCGCCGCGTTGCACCGCCAGCTGCACCGCGATCGAACCGACCGCGCCGCTCGCGCCGTGGATCAGCAGGGTGTCGCCGGAGGACACGTCGAGCAGGTTGAGCACGCGCAGCGCGGTCTCGGTCGCGACCGGCAGGCTCACCGCGATGTCCCAGTCCAGCTCGGCCGGTTTGCGCATCAAGGTGGTGCCGATCGCGTACTCGGCATAGGTACCGTTCCCCCAGCCGAACACCTCGTCGCCGACCGCGAAGTCGGTGACGCCCTCGCCGACCGCGCTGACCACGCCGGTGAGCTCAAGGCCGGGTACGTGGGGCAGAGTGATCGGGAAGAACGCCTGGGTGTACCCGGCGCGCATCTTGCCGTCGAGCGGGTTGACGCCCGCCCGCTTCACCTGGACCAGCACCTCACCGGCGGCAGGCACCGGCTGGTCGATCTCCACTTCGTGCAGGACTTCGGGGCCACCGAACGCGTCGAACTGAATCGCTTTCACCGCATACTCCTCCGTGGATGACCAGATACCTGCTCGAACAAGCATCTGGTCCGAAAGGCTTCCCGGCCAGCAAAAATATGGCCCGGGTCACACCCTACCCGGGTTAATCTTGGTCGAACAGGTAATCGATGAGGTGAGGGCGGATGAACGAATCCGATGGCGTGTCCTCCTGCGCCGCGATCACCCTGCCTGGTCGCGCGAACGGACCGCTGACCCTCGCGATCGTCCGCCTCGCCAAACTGCACCACCAGCTCGCCCGCCAGGTCATGCGCCGCTCCGGCCTGCACCCCGGCCAGGAGCTGATCATGATGCACCTGTGGGAGCACGGGCCGCGGCGGCAGGTCGACCTGATCCGGTTGCTCGACTCGGACGCGGCCACCATGACCCGCAGCATCCGCAGGCTCGAACGCGCCGGTTTCGTGCGCCGCCACCCGTGCCTCACCGACCGCCGCGCGATCATCATCGAGGCGACACCGGCCAGTCAGGCGCTGCGCGCCGAGGTGGAGAACCTGTGGCCCCGCCTGGAAGAGCTCACCGCCGCGGGCCTCACCGAGCGCGAATACGCGGGCGCGGCCGAGCTGCTCGGCAAGCTGACAGCCAACCTGCTGCGGGCCATCGCCGAGGACGAGCCCGACCGGGAACAATGATCCGCATGTCCCTGGTCGACCAGTTGCCCACGCTGATCGGTGTCGTCGTCGGCGCCGGACTGTCCTTCACCTCGACCTCGTTCGTGGAACGCAGCCGATGGCGGCGCGGCCAGGCGGTGCGCTGGGACGAACGCAAGCTGACCGCGTACGCGGAATTCGGCAACGCGGTCAAGGACATGGTGTTGCTGGCCAACCGGATCGCCGCCGGGCGCGGCCTCAACGACCACCCGCAGCCGATGGAGCCGACCGAGCAGAACCTGGCCGCACTCGCCGAGGCGGCGGCCCAGTGCTCGCTGCTCAGCGAGCAGCTGCGCCTGCTGGCCGACGAGGACACCATCACCGCGTCGCGCGCCATGAACCACCGCGCCTACCGGCTGGAATGGTTCGCCTACGGCAGGCTCGACGGCGGCCCGGACGCATGGCAGGCCGCGTACTTGGCGTACCGCGACGCGCGCGACGAATACCTGGGCCGTGCCCGCGCGAGCCTCCAGGTCGAAGGTCCCGGTATCCCGCGCGACCGCAGCTGGCACAACGCGGTCACGAACGACCCGGCGTGAGCGCGCCGATCAGGCGCTGATTCGCTTGCTGGGGCGTCATTCCCCAGTCCCATTCGGACTTGTGCAGCCGCAGCGACACGATGCCGTGCCACGCCGACCAGAGCAGCAGTGCCGCGGCGAACGCCGGAGTCGGCGCCCTGACTGGCGAGCGCGACCTTGACCCAGGTGGACACATCCGGCACGTCGGCGGTCTTGCCCGAGCGCAGCACCACAGCTGCACCGCCAGGCGCTGCGCCTTCGGCAGTTCCCGGATCGCCGCGATCACCTCGCGCAGCTTGGTCTCGCCGTCCAGCTGTTCGGCGACGCGATCGGCGTGATCGTCGACCGGTGGCGCGCCGGGAATCCTTCTGAGCAGCCGCAATCGCCGATAGCCGCCACGCCGCTCATCGCGGGCGAGGTTGCCCGCCACGGTGTAGAGCCAGGGCAACGCGCTGCCGCGCACCAACGTCATGTCGGTGCGTTTGCGCCAGGCGATGAGAAACGTCTGCGAGGTCAGGTCCTCGGCCGACGCCCACGAGCCGGTCAGCCGGTAGGCGTGGTTCCAGACCGCATGGGCGTGCCGCTCGAACAGCTGACCGAACGCGCGCCTGTCACCGGTCGCGCTTCGGCTCCACAGGTCGCCGTCCGTGGACATCCCCACGCCGCCCCGGCTCCGGTCAGTTCCATGGTCACACCCGTCAGTGGCCGGCAGGCCGGCGAGTGTTGTGAACTTACCGAGTCAAATCCAGTTCGTGAGCATTGTGGGCGGGACCGTGTAGGTGACGGTGAGGGTCTGGCCGGAGGCGAGCGGGAACGCACCCGAGGTCATGCCGGTGGCCTGACCTGCGTAGTTGATGCCGGACACCGCTCCCCCGGCGACCGTGACCACCTGGTCGGTGGCGCCCGCGGTGTAGGCGAAGGGGCTCTTGCCGGGAGTCAGCACGGCGGAGCCGATCGGGTCGTAACCGAGGTTGTCGCGCAGCACCACGTCCTGCACACCGCCGCCGATGTTGATCGCGCCGGTCGCGTTGCCGCGCAGGTCGTTGCCGTGGATGTCGCCGGTGTTCGCGACCGCGCCGGACGCGAACTGGATGCCATACGTCTGTCTTCGGGGGGTGCCGCTGTCGTAGGCGCGGCAATCGATGATCTGCACGTTGGTCACGTTGGCGCCGAGCAGGATGCCCGCGTTGGAGGTCGCGGACTTCTGCCCGTTGGCGTTGAAGACACAGCCGCCGATCCGCAGATCGTTGCTCGGATCCTGCACCGCCAACCCGGACAGGCCGTTGCCGTAGGCGAGGCACCCGGTGTAGGCCAGGCCGGACACCGGATGACCGGCGACCGAGGCGATGTTGAAGCCGAGGCCGTTGTTGGCGCGGCTCACGCACGCCGAGTACACGTGGTTTCCGCCGCCGGGCACGCTGATCCCGTTCTGCGCGGTCGGCTGGTAGGAGAAACCGTGCCGGGCGTTGCCGATCGCCTCGCAGGCGACGTACACGTCGTTGGACGAGGGCTGCGCGAACGCGCCGATGGTGCCGTTGTCGATGGAGAAACCGTCGATGTTGTTGGCGTAGGCCACACAGTGCGACCAGATCGTGCCGTTGCCGCCCGCGCTGCCGAAGCCGTGATTCGCATTCGCGGTGGCGAAACAGTTCGCGATGCGCATGCCGTAGCTGGTCTGCCCGGTCTGCGATTCGATGAAGATCCCGTAGCGGCCGTTGTTCGCCGCGTAGCAGTCGCTGATCACGAAGTCCTCGACCGGATACTGCCCGGTGCCGATGCCGATCCCGGACGATCCGCCGCCGGACCCACCGCCCCGGTTGAGCCGGCCGTTTCCGATGGCGCGCACCGCGTGGATCACCGTGCCCTGGGTCAGGAAGTCGATGCCGAGGCCGGTCGCCACACAGTTCTGGATGATCAGGTCCTCGAACTGGCACTGGGCCAGGTACTGGCAGAACACGCCTTTGATGCCGACGCCGAACGACGGCCCCTGGCCCGCACCGTCGATGGTCAGGTGCGCCATGGTGAACCGGGTCAGCGGATTGGTCTTGGTGGTGTTGCCGCGCACGGCGCTGACCGAACCGGCGGGTGCGATGATCGCGCTGCCCACCCCGGACCCGATCAGCGCGACGTTGTTCGCGGGCACGATCGCGGTGCCCACCTTGTAGGTCCCTGGCGGGAAGTAGACCGTCCCACCCGTACCGGTCACCGCGGCGACCGCGGCCTGGATGGCCTTGGCGTCATCGGTAATTCCGTTTCCGGTGGCTCCGTAGTCCCGTACGTTGACCACCAGCGAACCATCGGATAGGTAAAGGACCTTGTCAATCCACCAACCGAGCACACGTGAGGCAATCATCGACAGCAACGTCCAGGACTTCGCCGTGGCCAACCTGCGGCGACGTCCGGAACCGGTGGAAACAGGCGGTTTCGTTCTCGGCATCGACCCGAGCACGACCAGCGCGCACATCAACTACGCGACTCCGTTGCCCGGAATCGTCCCCACCAGCGACGATGTCGCCGCGCTCGTCTCGGTTTTCCGTGCGCGGGAGCTGAAACCACGCCTGGAATTCGCACCAAATGCCGCACCCGAGGTGGCGGCAGCCTTGTACGCCGCAGGCTTCACCGTTGAGGAAGAACACGAGTATCTGGTGTGTGTAACGGATTCATTCAATCCGGCCGTCGATCCGCCATTGGTGGAAACCCCGGACACCGACGCGGACTTCCTCGCCATCGACGCCGCGCTCGCCGAGGCGTTCGGCGACGAGTTCCCCGCCTCGCGGGAGGGCGCGGCGCGGTTGCGGCGAATCCAGGACATGGGGGGCGCGGTGCGGTTCGTGCGCGCTTCCGATGCCAGCTGCGCGGGCGGCGCGAGTTGCTCGGCGCCCGCAGTGGGCACGTCGGAACTGGCCGGAGTCGGCACCCGGCCGCAGCACCGGGGGCGGGGCATCGCGGCGGCGGTGGTCGCGAACCTGACCGAGTCGATGTTCGCCAAGGGAAACAGCTCGGTGTGGCTGGAATACGGCGGCGACGGTTCGCGTCGCGTGTACGAGCGGGTCGGTTACCGGCCCGGCGGACGCAGGCTCTACGTGAGCATCCCTGACTGACGAATCCGGGTCTTCCCCGATGGTGCGGCAACGCGCGGCGCACGACCATGAAAGGTATGGCCGCGCCGTATCTGCCCGAGCCGACCGGGCCGCACCCGGTCGGCACCACATCGGTGTACCTCAACGATGTTTCCCGCCCCGACCAGTGGGTGGCCGAAATGCCGTCGCGGGAACTGATGATCTCGGTCTGGTACCCGACCACGTCGACGACCGGCGAGCGCGCGGGTTACCTGACCCGCGCCGAAGCCGAACTGATGATCTCCTACCGCAACGCGCCGATCGATCCGGAGCTGCTGAGTTCGGTGCGCACCAACGCTTTGCGCGATGCCCCACCGAATCCGAAACTGTCCGGGCTGCCGCTGGTGCTGCTCTCGCCCGGCTTCACCCAGCCGCGCGCCACGCTCACCTCCATCGCCGAGGAGCTCGCCAGTCACGGCTATGTCGCGGTCGCGATCGACCACACCCACGAGAACACCGCGATGACCTTCCCGGACGGCAGGCTGGTTAGCCTCGCTGTCGACAAGCAGAGCGGTCTGCGCGATCACCCGCGTGATCCGACGTTCTGGGCGAAGGTGCGCTTCGGTCGCGCGCACGACGCCTCCTTCGTTCTCGACCAGCTCCTGGCCGACCCGCGCTGGTCCGTCGACCCGAACCGGGTCGGCATGGCCGGACACTCCGCCGGCGGCGCCGCCACCATCGCCGCGATGCTAGACGATCAGCGCATCCGCGCGGGCGGCAACGTCGACGGCAGCTCCGATCCACTGATCCCGGCCACCGGTCTTGCCCGTCCGTTCCTGCTGCTCGGCCGGGACGGCCAGTACTCCCCCGGCGACGGTCCGGCCGCCGACACGTGGTCGCGGGACTGGGCGCTGCTGACCGGGTGGAAGCGCTGGCTGGTGGTGACCGGCGCCGCGCACGCCTCGTTCACCGATCTCGGCCTGCTCGCCGACCAGCTCGGCGTGCCACAGGACGCGCGGATCCCCGGACTGCGCGCCATGGCCATCACCCGCGCCTGCCTGCGCGCGTTCTTCGACATCCACCTGCGCGATCAACCCCCGAGCCGGTTCGACAACCTCGATCTCGGGTATTCCGAGCTGATCGTCCGTTTAGGTCACACGCCATCGCGCACATAACAAGGTCTCCACAACAACCTGACGCCCGTAGGAGCTCGACGCCATCTCTTCTAGGCTGTCGCCAACCGCGAGCGAAGCGAGACACACAGTGGACACCACACAGCGTTCGGCGGACGCCGAGTCCGTCCTGGAACAGAGCGTCGAGCACGACTACTCCACCAGCAGTACCGGCGTGGTTCCTTTGTCGCAGCGCAGATCCCGCTTCCACTTCCTGTCGTTGTGGATCACGCTGGCCGCCGGGTTCACCTACCTGTTCCTCGGTTTCCAGTATCACGACGCCGGTTATTCGCTGCTCAAGGCGGTCGGCGCGGGCGCGATCGGCGCCATCGCCTACCTGATCTACGCCCTGCCCGCCGCGTACCTGGGCTCGACCACCGGCCAGACGCACGCGCTGCTGACCCGATCCATCCTGGGCAAGGTCGGGTCCGCGCTGGTCACCATCGTGCTGATCGGCATCGCGGCCGGGTGGACCGCGTTCGCGTTCAACCTGCTCGCGACCCTCTACGACGGACTGTTCAGCTGGGGACACATCGTGTTGATCAGCGTGATCCTCGCGGTCGTCGGGATCACCAACAACCTGTTCGGCTTCACCGGAATCGCAGCTTTTGCCCGTTATCTGGTGGCGCCGCTGATGATCCTGTGGATCCTCTACCTCGTCATCAAGGGCCTGGTCGAAACGCCCGCCTCGGTGCTGTCCAGCAGCACCAACTCGACCACGCTGCCGTTCCTGTCCGGCATCGGCGTGGCGATCGGCTCGGTCATGTGGGGCAACGAACCGGACACCTGGCGCTACGGCAAGCCGAAGTTCTTCTGGCCGATGCCGCCGATGCTGGTCGCGTTCGCGGTCGGGCTGGTGTTGTTCGTGGCGGGCGGCTGGATGATGGGCGCGCTGTCCAAGGTCACCCAGTACGACTTCGGGCCCGCGTTCAAATACACGGTGGAATACTCGATGTTCGGCGTGCTGACGCTCGGCGCGATCATCGCGACCATCCTCCAGTTCGCCATCAACGACGGCAATTATTACGAAATGGTCAACGCGGGCCAGAACGCGTTCGGCGGCATCCGCGGCTGGAAGCGCTGGCACACCTGCGTGCTGATGGCCGTGATCGCGGCGCTGTTCGCGTGGCGGTTCCCGAGCGTCGGAAACGGTTTCTTCACGGTGGCGAGCTGGTCGTCGATCGCGCTGCCGTGCGTCACCGTGGTGATGATCACCGACCGGTTCGTGCTGCCACGCCTGCTCGGCACCCGGCGCCCGATGGGCAGCGTGCCCACCTGGCGCGACGCCGGTCTCGCCAACTGGCCGGGCATCATCGCCGTGCTGGTCGCGGTCGCGTTCGGCGCCTGGGCGCAGGACCTGTTCCCCGGCGAGGGCACTCCCCCGAACGTCGGGCTGCCAGCGGTCGAGGCGTGGCTGCTGGCCGGCGTGATCTACGCTTTGCTGGCCGGGCTCGTCGGTCGTGGCAACCGGTCGGCGACCATGCTCGGCTTCAGCGCAGCGAACCCTGGAGGAGACCCCGCCCATGACCGGACCAGCACGTGACCTGCTGAAAGCCGCCCGCGAGAAGGTCGCGCCCGCGGAGAGCGACAACCGGCTGGTCCCGCTGATCGCGTCCGGCCAGGCCCCCCGCTCGGTGTTCGCCACGATCGCCGCCGAGGAAAGCCGGATCGTGCGCAGCGACTGGCGCAGCTTCCTCACCATCGCCGCGCGCTGCACCGAACCGATCAGCCGCGAACTGTTCAGCGGACTGGCCGCAGGCGAAGGTCTCGCACTGACCAAACTGGACAGTCTGCGCGCGGCGACCGGCCTCGACGACGCGGCATTGGCCGCCTACGAACCGAAGGCGGGCTGCCAGGCGTACCCGGCCTACCTCGCCTGGCTGTGCCTGTTCGGCGAACCCGCCGACGTGATCATCGCGCTGCTGGCCAACTTCGCCGCCTGGGGCGACTACTGCGGCACGATCGCGCGCGCCATGCGCGAGCACTACGGCTTCGACGACGACGCCTGCGCCTTCTTCGACTTCTTCGCCGAACCCGTCCCCGGCGCCGACGACGCCGCGGCGGCCGCCGTGCAGCTGGCCGTGGACGCGGGCAGGCAGACCGACGAGGCATTCACCTACGCCCGCCTGTTCCAGTCCTACGAACTCATGTTCTGGAACACCATCGCCGACGAAGCCGTGAAAAGCTGACGGCTTCGCGACAGCCGCTGGTCAGAGGGCGTCGAGAATCGGCCTGATCTCTCGACGCACAACCGGCGCCAGCCGCTGGCCTGGCGCGGCCGGTGACCACGATCGCCGGGGGTGCTAGCGGCGCGCCTTCAACGGGACCGCGCGAGCCGGTGGGGTGATCTTGCGCAGGCTGCCGAGCAGGTCTTGGCGGTGCAGGTCGAGCAGGTGGTCGACGACGATCGGGTCGAACTGGTTTCCTTTGCCGCGCACCAGTTCCGCGCTGGCTTCGGCGGGCGTCAGTGCCGCGTGGTAGGGGCGGTCGGCGAGCATCGCGGCCCACGAGTCGCAGACGGCGACGATCCGCGCTTCCAGACGGATCGCCTCGCCCGCCAGGCCGAGTGGGTAGCCTCGGCCGTCGATGCGTTCGTGGTGCTGGTGGATGACCTCGGCGACGTCGGCCAGGCCGGGCACCAGTTTCGCCATGTCGCGGCCGAACTGGGCGTGCTGTTCGACGAGTTGCCGTTCGGTCTTGGACAGCGCGCCTGCCTTGCGCCACACGGTCTGCGCGATCATCACCTTGCCCATGTCGTGCAGGCGCCCGGCGAGTTCGACGCGGCGCACGGTGACGTCGTCCAGGCCCATCGCGGCGGCGATCAACGCCGCCCAGCGGCCGACGGAGCGGCCGTGGTCGAAGCCGGAGAGCCAGCCGTCGACCTCGTCCGCGGCGCGTTGCAGGTAGGCGAGCAGGTCGTTGGCGGAGCCGACGGCGCTGTCCACGGCGGCGACCACGATGTCTTCGGTGAGTGTGTCGCCGACCACGACCCGGTCGCGTCCTTGGAATTTGGCCGCGTACAGCGCCCGGTCGGCGGTGGTGATCAGTTCGGCGGGGGTGCTGCCGTGGCGCGGATATCCTGCCGTGCCAACGGAAACGGTCACGTCGATGAGCACGTCCTGGTTGGCCGCGATCGGTGTCGCGGCGACCTCCATCCGCAGCCGTTCGCCGATCGCGCCGAGTTCGGCCGGGTTGGCGCCGGGCACCAGGATCGCGAACTCCTCACCGCCGTAGCGGGCGAGGAAGTCGGCGGCGCGCACGGAGGTCCGCAGGCGGCGGGCCACTTCGATCAGCACCCGGTCGCCCGCTGGGTGGCCGTGCCGGTCGTTGATCGACTTGAAGTGGTCCACGTCGACGATGAGCACGGCGAGGTTGGTGCCTGTCCGGCGCGCGCGGGCGATCTCGATGGGTAGCTGAGCGCTGAAGAAGCGTCGGGTGTGCAGGCTGGTCAGCACGTCGGTGATGGCCAGCCTGCGCTGTTCGGCAACCAGACCGGCGAGGCGGGCGATGGTGAGCATGAACAGCACCGCGCACGCGGCGGCGATTACCGGGACGTCCCGGAACATGCCCAGCGAGTACTGGATGATCAGGGCGACCGGCGCGATCAGCGCGGCGGCGGCGAGCACGACGAGGCGGAGCGGGGTGAGCCGCATGTCGTCGGGTGAGGCGCGTTCGGCGATCCGGCCGACGGTCGGGTGCAGCGCGGCGGCGCCGAGCGCGAGGTTGCCGCACAGCCAGATGGCGTCCAGGAAGTTGCCTGCCGCGTAGGTGCCCGCGAGCTGCTGCATCACGTAGATGGTGTCGGCGGCGAAGATCAGGAACAGGTTGGCGCCGAGCAGCATGAACGAGCCGGGTCGACGGCCGGGGCCGAGGATCAGCCGCAGCGCCACCGCGAACATGGCCAGGTCCATCACGGGATAGCCAACCGACGCGAGCTTGACCAGCAGCGGTTCGTCCGCGCGGGCTTGCGGCGCGATCAGGTAGAGCCAGGACAGCATTGCTGCGGCCACCGCGACGGTGGCCGCGTCGAGCAGGCTGGCCAGGTCGCGGCCGGGCGTGCGGAGCCTGATCAACAGGATCAGGCCGACCACGACCAGCGGGTAGTGCCCGAGGTAGAGCGGGTCGGCGATGGCCGGATAGTCGGTGTCACCCCGGATGTCGTGCGCGACGTAGAAGCAGATGTCCGCGGTCGCGTAGACGACCTGGCTCGCGCCGAGGATCAACCAGGGCAGGCGCGATCGCCTGCTCGGCAGGTTGACCAGGCAGCCGACGATCACCGCGATCGCGGCGGACGCGCTGACCAGGCAGTAGAGGATCACCCGCAGCAGCGCGGGCGCGTTCAGGTGGACGGCGACGTAGTATGCGACGATCACGACGACGCCCGCACCGAGATAGGTCAACCACCAGCTGTTGCCTGCTCTCGTGACTTGCCGGGTGTCCATCCGCGCCTCTCGGGTTCGGCTGATCGGACACATGTTATTCCCAAAACCAGCACGCTGGGCAGCGGCATCGTCACGGTGGGTACGAATGGGTGGTCCGAGTGCCCGTTCGATCGGCGACGGTGCAGGTCTCGCGATTCCGTGCAAATTGCACGACCCCGATTTTCGCCGACTTTGTCAAGTCTTCGCTGAGCCGCGAATCAGCGTCACGGCAGAAGTGCCGCCCTGGTTGCGGTGACAAGCCACGCCCGCGCGTCGAACCAGACGCCGTCCGGCCGCTGGTGCGCGGCCAGCGTGCGGCGCAGCCGCAACAGCGCGGCCTGTGCGTCGTCCGGTGTCATCGCCTCGAACGCGGCGCCGACCGAACGCAAGCCGCGCACCGATTCGCAGGCGAGCACGCTGTCCTGGCCGTAGCAGATCGGTTCGTGCACGTCGACGCAGTGCACCTCGCCGAATCCGGCGGCGAGCAGCATCGCCTCGGTGACGGCGGAATCGGCCAGCGCGAACGGATTCAGCGTCGGCGGCGGCGCGGACACCGGTTGTCCGGGGTTGAGCGCTTCCTGTGTTTCGATCACCCATTCGTTGCGTTCCGCCTGTTGCCACACCAACTGGACGAACCGCCCACCCGGCCGCAGCGCGGTCGCGATGTTGCGGAACGCGGCGATGTGATCGGCGAAGAACATCGTGCCGAACCGGCTGATCGCCACGTCGAACTCGCCGCGCGGGAACGGGTGCGTCTGCGCGTCGGCTTTCAGGAACGAGACGTTTCCCAGCCCGTCCGCGGCTGCACGGGTGCGCGCGATGTCGAGTTGGGTGGGCGAGAGATCGACGCCGAGCACCGCACCGCGCGCCGACGCGCTCGCCGCCGCCAACGTGGTCCGACCGGCGCCGCAACCGATGTCCAGCACCGCGTCGCCGACTCTGATGTCCGTCGCGGTTTCGAAGGCGTCGACGTAGCGCTGCATTTCGACGTCGTAGAAATCGGCGAGCCCCACTCGATCGCCCACGGCGATCACCGGCCTTCCTGGCGTGTGCGCTCTGCCCACTAAAGAGGGAGCTATTCGACCAGGTGACCACGAACCTGTAAAGCCGACACGAGCACCTTAAAGTGGCGTGGTGACAATCGAGCACGGCCCGCTGCGGGGCCGGTCCGCCGAACTCGGCGCGGTGCTGGAGGTGCTGCGCGCGGTGCAGCGCGGGCAGTCGGCGCTGATCGTGCTGCGCGGCGAACCGGGCATCGGCAAGACCGCGCTGGTCCGGACCATCGTCGAGCAGGCGAGGCGGCTCGGCTTCCACACCGCCGACGCGGCGGCGCACGAGGGCGACAAGCTGGCGCCGCTCGCCTCGATCGGGCCCGCGCTGCGGTTCGGCACCGCGCCGCTGATCGACTCCGCCGATTTCATGGACCTGGCCGGTCTGCACGAGCAGCCGCTGTGGCTGGCCGAGCGAATAGCCACGCTGTTGGAGCGGCGCGCGCAGGACGCCCCGATCCTGCTCGCCCTGGACGACGCCCAGTGGTCCGATCCGCTGTCCGCGTACACCCTGCGAGTGCTGCCGAAACGCCTGATCGCGGCACCGATCGCCTGGCTGCTCGCGACCCGGGACGTGCCCGGCGGCGGCCCTGCCGAGTTCGTCACCGACGCTGCGCGCCCCGATGTGCCGGTGACCTGGCTGGATCTGACCGCGCTGACCGACGACGCCGTGCTCGCGGTCGCCACCGACCGGCTCGGCGCCCGGCCGGAACCCGCCGTGCTGCGCCGGTTGGCGGGTGCGCGCGGCAATCCGTTCCTGACCGTGCAACTGCTCGCGGGCCTGTTCGAGCCGACGGCAGCCGGCACGTCGAGGGCGGTCCCGATCGGCCTGCTCGACGGTGTCCGCAAGCGCATCGCCGCGCTGTCCGAGAAAGGCCGCGATCTGCTGCGCACGGCGGCCGTGGTCGGTCCCGAATTCCAGCTCACCGATGTCGCCGACCTGCTCGGCGCGCCCGCGGCGCAACTGACCGAACCACTGCTCGCCGCGATCAACGCGGGCCTGGTCGCGGACGAGGGCCACGCGATCCGGTTCCGGCACGACCTGTTGCGCCAGGCCATCTACGAGGACCTACCGCCCTCCGGTCGACGTGCGTTGCACCGTGCCATCGCCGAGCACCTGCTGACCCGGGGTCGCGGCAACGCGCTCGCCGCGCCGCACGTGCTGGCCACCGCCGAGTTCGGCGATCAGGCAGCGGCTGACGTGCTGCGCAAGGCCGCGCACGAGGTGCTGGACACCATGTCCACCACCTCGGTCACGTTCATCAAGGAGGCGTACCGGCTCACGGATCCGCGCGATCCGGTGTGCGGCGAGATCGGCGTGGAGGTGGTCACGATCATGGTGGCCGACCGGCAGTTCGCCGAGGCCGCTCGATTCGCGGACCTGCTGCTGGCCGGTTCGCTGAGCGCGGCGCAGCGGGCGTGCGTGCAGTTGTTGCTGCTGCCCCGGTTGTGGTCGACCGGCCAGTACGCGGAAATCCTGGACCGCGCAACGGATCCCGGCGCGCCCGCCGAGCTCGCCGCGCGGCTGGCCGGTTATCGCGCGCTGGCCGGAGTCGGCAACGTCGGGCCTGCCGACGCCGACCCGATCGCCGCAGTGCTCACCACCATGGCGGGGGCCCAAGCCGCGCACCAGGATCGGGATTACGCCCGCACGCACGCGTTGTTCGCGTCCGCGCGCGCCTCAGCCGCCGGCCTGACCGGATATGGCGTGCCGGATCTTGGCCAGCTGGCGTTGCGGGAACTGTTGGCGTTGGCCAGGTTGGACGACATCGGCGGCGCGCTGGCCGGAGTCGGCGACGGCACCCGGGTGGGCAGTTCCTGGCAGGCCCCGCAGTCGGCGTTGTTGCGGGCCCAGCTCAGTTATGGCGCGGGCCAGGTCGAGGATGCGGCAGGCGCGGTGGCGAGCGCGACGGCGTTGATGGCCGAGGTGTTCGACTTCGCGGCCGAGCCGCAGATCCAGCTGCTGACCGCGTTGGTCGCGGTGCTGCGCGGCGACAACGCGCAGGCGCGCGACATTGATCATCCGCTGGCCAAGGCGGTGGTCGCGGACGCGGAGGGCGATCAGCGTGGCGCCGCCGCGATCGTCGCCGTGCTGCGTGCGGACCGAGACTTCCCGTGGCCGGAGGAGCTGTTGGTGGGCGCGGCCTGTGCCGCGCACCATCGGGGCGAGGCCGACACCGTGCGCGCGGCGGCCGACCTGCTCACCGAACTGGCCGACCGCAACCCGGGCGTGGCCAGCGTGACCGGCGCCAGGCTGCTCGTCGACGGACTGTCCACAGAAGACTTCACACTCGCATTGCCTGTTCTCCAGGCGAGCCCGCGAATGTTGTTGCTGGCCAGGGCCGACGAGGAACATGGACGCTCCGTTGTGGACACCGACGACCGCAAGGTCGGCTTGGACGCACTGGACGCGGCACACGACCGGTACATCGAACTCGGTGCGGTCGCGGCGGCCCGCCGCGTGCAGCGCGTGCTCCAGGCTGCTGGTGCGCGCAGGCGGCGATGGGCGCCGGTGCCGCAGCGGCCCGAACACGGCTGGGACGCGCTGACCGAGATGGAACGCCGGGTCGCTCTGCTCATCGCGGACGGCCACACCAACCGGTCGGCGGCGGAGGAACTGGTGCTCTCCCCCAGCACGATCAGCACGCACCTGCGCGCCGTGTTCAGCAAGCTCGACGTGCACTCCCGCGTCCAACTGGCCAACCTGGCGCGCGCGAATGACCCGTCGGCCCAGAAAGGGACCGACGGGTCGTTGAGCTGATGGGTCAGTGCGCGGCGCGTTCGATCACCGAGACAACCGCCTGCGGGTGCGAGACCGGCAGGTCGTGCGCGGAGTTCACGGTGTAGATGGTCGCGCCCGCGCGCTGCGCCATGAACTTCTCGGCGGCAGGCGGGATGGCCTTGTCCTGGCTGGCCACGATCGCGTACAGCGGGATACCGGCGGGCACGCTGGCTGCCGCGTTCTCGCTCAGCGCGGACACCGCGATCGGGCGCTGCGTGGCGGCGGCCACCGCGGCCTGGCTCGCGGTGCGGTCACCGGCGAACAGCTCGTGGAAGCTGGCGTTGTTGATGTAGAGGTCGGCTCCACCGCCCGGGGTGTTCACGGCGTGGGAGGTGTCCGGGCCGAGCAGCGAGCCGGGGAATTCAGTGGTGAGGCCGAGTGCGTTCTCGCCTGCCTCCGGGATGTAGGCGGCCGCGTAGACGATGCCCTTGACCTGCTGGGGGTCGTTCGCCGCGACCTCGGTGGCGATCTCGCCGCCATAGGAGTGGCCGACCAGCACGACCGGGCCACTGATGCTCTGCACGAGGCTGGTGACGTAGGCGGAGTCGGAGGCGACGCCGCGCAGCGGCAGGGCGGGTGCGATCACCTGGTAGCCGTCGTGCTGGAGCTCGCCGACCTCACCACTCCAGCTGGTGGCGTCCGCGAACGCGCCGTGGATCAGCACGATGGTCGGCTTGGCGTGGTGACTGTCCGCGACAGTCGTGGCCGGGTGGGCGGGCTGGGCGATCGCGGTGCCCGCGATCGCACCGGACAGGGCGACGACGCCTGCTGCGACGATGGCGGGGATCTTCCACTTCGACATCTTCGATGTGCTCCTTGGTTGGATCTGCGCTGGTGAGCACAACTAAACCGCGCATGGCGCCGCCGGGACATCGAACGAACGTGGTAGATCGCAGGAGGCGGATCGGGCACCGCGCGGGCACCGGTGCACCCATTTCTCACGTGTTCGCAGGAGATCCGTCCGACGCGGTAGGCACGGCGCCATCGATCCGGTTTGACTGCGAACAGTAACCCCGATCCGAAGGAGTTTCCACATGTCGAACCTGCCCGCCATCGACCCCACCGGCGCCACCGGCCGCACCGCGGACCTGCTGGACACCGCCCGCAAGCAGCTCGGCGGCGCGCCCAACATGATCAAGACGATGGCGAACAGCCCCGCGCTGCTCGACGCCTACCTGGCGATGGCCGCGAAGCTGGGCACCGGCGACCTGCCCGCCGCGGTGCGCGAGCGGCTGGCCATCACGATCGCCCAGTACGACGGCTGCTCCTACTGCCTGTCCGCGCACACCTACCTGGGCGGCGCGGTGGCCAAGATCGAGGCGGATGAGCTGGAGCGGGCGCGTTTCGCCAAGTCCGACGACCCGCACACCGCCGCGCTGCTCGCGCTCGCCGACGCGATCGTGCGCACCAAGGGCCATGTGGACGCCGAAACGCTGACGGCGGCGCGGTTGAACGGCGTGACCGACGCGGAGATCGGCGAGGTCGTCGGGCACGTCGCGATCAACGTGCTGACGAATTACTTCAACGTGCTGGCAGACGTGGAGATCGACTGGCCGGTCACGGTCAGCGCCGAATAAGGCGACTGCGCGCCGCTGTGCCGGTCGGCGCGCTGCCTGATAGCGTCGGCTGCGCCCCGATTCCGACCCCGTGGAGCAGGTAGATGACCAGTACGCCCGCACCACAGGCGGTGTCGACGGGGTTGACGAACGCGGCGATCTTCCTCACCGTGACGATCAATCCGGGCGCCGAGTCGACCGTGCGCGACGTGTGCGCCGGGGTCAGCGGGCTGGTGCGGGCGGTCGGTTTCCGCGACCCGGGCAGCACGCTGTCCGTGGTGACCGGGTTCGGCGCGGACGCGTGGCGCAGACTGGTGGGCGGGCCGATGCCCGAGGAACTGCACCCGTTCCAGGAGTTGCACGCCGGCAACCGGCACGCCCCGGCGACCGCAGGCGACGTGCTGTTCCACATCCGCGCCAAGCGGATGGACCTGTGCTTCGAGTTCGCGTCGCAGCTGATGACGCAGTTCGGCGACGCGGTCAGCGCCGTGCAGGAGGTGCACGGGTTCCGGTACTTCGACAACCGCGACCTGATGGGTTTCGTGGACGGCACCGAGAACCCGGTCGGCGAGGAGGCGCTCGACGCGACCGCGATCGGCGACGAGGACCCGGATTTCGCGGGCGGCAGCTACGTGATCACCCAGAAGTACCTGCACGACCTCGCCGGCTGGGAGCAGCTGCCGACCGAGGAGCAGGAAGGGATCATCGGGCGCAGGAAGCTTTCGGACATCGAGCTCGCCGACGACGTGAAGCCCAGCAGCGCGCACAACGCGTTGACGTCGATCACGATCGACGGCGAGGAGGTCGACATCGTCCGGGACAACATGCCGTTCGGTTCGGTGTCCCAGGGCGAGTTCGGCACCTACTTCATCGGCTACTGCCGGTCGGTGGCGATCACCGAGCTGATGCTGCGCAACATGTTCCTCGGTGATCCGCCCGGCAACTACGACCGGATCCTGGACTTCAGCACGGCTGTCACCGGCAACCTGTTCTTCGTTCCGTCGCAACCCATGCTGGATGGGATCGCGGACGAAGCGCAACCGGCGGCAGCAGAACCGGACCGGAGCGACGATGATCCGGTGATCGCCGGATCGCTGAACATCGGCAGTCTGAGAGGGACCGCGACACCATGAACAACCTGCATCGCGAACTCGCCCCCATCTCCGACGGCGCGTGGTCGCAGATCGAGGAAGAGGCGACCCGCACCATCAAGCGGCACCTGGCTGGCCGGCGCGTCGTCGACCTGCACGGACCGAGCGGGAGTGAGCTCTCTGCCGTCGGCACCGGGCACATCCACACCATCAACGCCCCGCAGGAGGGCGTCCAGGCCCACCAGCGCGACGTGCACGCCCTGGTCGAGCTGCGGGTGCCGTTCACGCTCAGCCGCGAGGCCATCGACGACGTCGAGCGCGGTTCGTCCGATTCGGACTGGCAGCCGGTCAAGGATGCCGCCCGCAAGATCGCGTTCGCCGAGGATGGCCTGATCTTCGAGGGCTACCAGGCCGCCGGTATCCAGGGCCTGCGCGCGGGTTCCAGCAACCCGGCCATCGCGCTGCCGAGCGACGTGCGCGGCTACCCGGAAGCGATCGCCACCGCCATCAGCCAACTGCGCCGCGAGGGTGTGAACGGCCCGTACTCGGTCGCGCTGAGCGCGGACGCGTACACCGAGGTCAGCGAGACCCGCGACCACGGCTACCCGGTCATCGAGCACATCCAGCGGCTGGTCACCGGCGAGATCGTGTGGGCGCCCGCGATCACCGGCGCGTTCGTGATCAGCACCCGGGGCGGCGACTTCGACCTGCACGTCGGCCAGGACATCTCGATCGGCTACCTCAGCCACGAAGCCACCAGCGTCGACCTCTACCTCCAGGAAACCGTCACTTTCCTGGTGCAGGCTGGCGAAGCCGTCGTCGCGCTGACCGCTCCGTGAACTAGCGCCCGGTCAGGGTCGCGACGAGCACCCTGATCACTTCTTGCCAGTGCCTGCGTTGCTGCTCGCGTTCCGTGGCGTCGGCGAGGCGTTCCTGGTGTACGCGCAGCATCGTCCTGCCCGGTCCGGCCGCGCGCACGGCCAGTTGCAGCGTGGTGTCGTGCGTCCAGCCGCTGGGCTGCCAGGTCAGCCGGATCCGGTCGAGTTCGTGGAAGCTGCGCGTCTCGCCGCGGATTCCGTCGGTCGTTTCGTAGCCGGCGCCCGGCTCGGACAGCACGGTCACGCCGTCGCCGAGCCAGACGGCCATGCCCTCGGGTGCGGTGAGGAACGCCCACACCTCCTCGACCGGCCGGTCCACCGTTCTGGACACGCCGATCTGCCAGCCCGCGTCCCGTGTCCTGCCAACCGGCATCCGAGCCCTCCTTGCCAAACGGAACCGTGTTCCGTATTGTCATTAGCGGAACAACGTTCCGCTTGAACCTGTCATCCGGGAAGGCTCCCATGCACTTCGGCATCATGACCGCGCCATCGCAGGTCGGCTACCAGGACATCCAACGCGTCTGGCACGAGGCCGACGCGATCCCGCGGATCGAGCACGCCTGGCTCTACGACCACCTCATGCCGATCTTCGGCGATCCCAGCGGTCCGACCTTCGAAGGCTGGACCCTGCTCTCCGCGCTCGCCGCGCAAACCCAGCGGCTGCGCGTCGGCCTGCTCGTCACCAGCAACCGGTTCCGCCCACCCGCCCTGCTCGCCAAGATCGCCGCGACCGCCGACGTCGTCTCGGGTGGGCGGCTCGACTTCGGCATCGGCGCGGGCTCCCGGCCCAGCGTGCCGATGGCCCGACGCGAATACGACGCGCACGGCCTGCCCTACCACGACGCCGCGCACGCCGTCGCCGCGCTCGGCGAAGCGTGCACCGTCATCCGTCGACTGTGGACAGAGGATGAGCCGTTCGACTTCCAGGGCAACCACATCCAGCTCACCGGCGCCTTCGGCAACCCCAAGCCCATCCAGCGCCCGCACCCGCCGATCCTGATCGGCGGACGCGCGAGCTCGACGCTGCGCGTGGTCGCCGAGCACGCCGACATCTGGAACATCCCCGGGGCCGGTGACATCGCCGACATCGCCGAACGCAGCAGGCTGCTGGACCGGTACTGCGCCGAGATCGGCCGCGATCCGAAAACGATCATGCGCTCGATCCACCTGTCCGCCTCCTACGACGACCCCGACTCGACCAGGAAAGCGATCGCCCAGGCCGCCGACGCGGGCTTCGAGCACGTCATTCTCGGCCTGGCTTCGCCCTACCCGACCGGCGTCGCCCAGTGGGTCGCCGACGAGCTGATCGGCTAACGGAACACCGCGGCCACCGCGCTGACCTCGATCAACGCGCCCGGCACCGCGAGCGTGGCGACCCGCGCCCCCAGCACGGTCGGCACCGCGCCAGCCAGTACCTGCGCAGCGGCCGGATACGCCCTGGAGAGGTCGGCCCGCTCCGCGATCAGCAGGGTCACCGCCACCAGGTCGTGCACGGTGGCACCGGCCGCCGCCAGCGCGGTGACGAGGTTGGCCATCACCTGTCTGGTCTGCGCGGCGACATCGTTGCCACCGACCAGGTTCCCGTCCGCGTCGACCGCGTCCTGCCCGCCGACGTAGAT
>DASXOJ010000114.1:0-11793 GCA_036494465.1 Pseudonocardiaceae bacterium | reverse complement strand
TGTGGAAGGACGGTGCCGGGTGCCCGCTCAACCGGATCGATGGGGCGTCCCGCTCGCCTGGCTGCGGGGCAGCAGGTTCGGTTTGTTCGCCATCGCCCTGCTGGTCGGTCTCGGTGCGGGTTTCGGTGCGATCGGGTTCCGGTACCTGATCTACGGGTTCACCTGGCTGGCCACCGGTCAGAACCAGTTCGGCCAGGACGGGCGGGTCGGCAGCCCGCACCTGCCGTGGTTGGGGATCGGGTTCTTCGTCGCTATTCCGGTGATCGGCGGGCTGCTCTACGGTCCGTTGATCTACCGGTTCGCGCGCGAAGCCCGAGGCCACGGCGTGCCGGAGGTGATGATCGCGGTCGCGGAGAACGGCGGGCGGATCCGGCCCCAGGTCAGCGTGGATGCGCGCGGTCGCCCGCCAACTGACGAACACGGAACCGGACGACGGATCAGGGCACGCGCCGCACGCGCAGCTGCCCGGCTACCACATCGTCGGACGGACCCTGGCCGAGAACTCGGGAGCCATCGGCCGCGCGATCGGCGAACTCCTACCGGTGTCCGTACTGCACAATCGACGCCTGCTCGACGCCGACCCGGCGGTCCGGCTCGCGGCCGGTGACCGGATCAGCTTCCTGGTACCCGGCGGCGCGGACGCCGTCGACCCGACCGGCCTCCGCTGAACCGCTCAGCGCAGGGTGGCGAGCCCCGCACCGGTCAGCCCGGCACGACCTGCCGGGCGTCCGGTGATCGCCATGGCGATCGACGCGAGCGGCCCGGTCGGCTGGTCGCCGCGGTTTTCTCCGGTTTGCGGTCGGCGCCGGAACCGGCGAGTGGACTGCTTTCCCGGCCGTAATTGGCCATGGACTCTCCGGGAACAGTGCAGCAGTGTTATGCGGGAAGGCGCTGTGAACCGGAGGGTCGGTGAGTTGCGAAATGTCCGCGATTCTGTGCGGCGTCGGCGGTTTCGTGCCGAGCTCGCTCGTGACAAATGCCGACCTTGCCGAACGGCTCGACACGACCGATGAATGGATTCGTTCGCGCACCGGAATTCGGCAACGCCATGTGGTCGCGAACGGGGAGAGCACCTCCGATCTGGCGGTGCGAGCCGGTGCGGCGGCGATGAAATCCGCTGGCGTGGATTCGATCGATCTGGTGGTGCTGGCCACCACCACCCCGGATCATCCGTGCCCGGCGACCGCACCGGCGGTCGCCCGCGCATTAGGGCTGGCCCGGGTCGCGGCATTCGATCTCAGCGCGGTCTGCACCGGATTTGTCTACGGCCTGGCGACCGCCGCCGGATTTATCGAAAGCGGCATTGCCGAGCGAGTCCTGTTGATCGGCGCCGACACCTTTTCCACCATTCTCGATCCGGCCGATCGCAGCACGACCGCGGTATTCGGCGACGGCGCGGGCGCGGTGGTAGTTCGTCGCGGAAATATCGGCGAACCGGGTGCGCTGCTCGCCTTCGATCTCGGCAGCGACGGCGACCTGGTCGACCTGATCACGGTCCGCGCGGGCGGGTCGAAACATCCGTTGCCGGTCGGGCAGGCCGCCACCCCGGATCACCGGTTTTCGATGCAGGGCAGGGCGGTGTACCGGCAGGCGACGCGCTGGATGACCGCATCGGCCAACGCGGTGCTGGCGCGGCTCGGGTGGCAGCCGGGCGACCTGGACTGGTTCGTCGGGCACCAGGCCAACCAGCGGATTCTGGAAGCCGTAGGCCGTGATCTTGGCATCGCGCCCGAGCACGTGCTCGTCAACGTCGACCGGGTCGGCAACACCGTCGCCGCGTCCATTCCGCTCGCGTTGGCCGACGCGAGCGCCGAAGGCGCGCTGCGGCCCGGGGACAAGGTGGTGCTCACCGCGTTCGGAGGCGGGATCACCTGGGGCTCGGTCGCCCTGACCTGGCCCGAACTATGAGTGTGAAACAGGAGAGAACAGTGAACCAGGAACAGATCCGCGCCATGGTCGTCGAGTTCGTGCGGGGTGTCGACGGCGTGACCGGACAGGTGCCGGCCACCGCGAGTTTCGAGGAACTCGGCGTTGATTCGATGAGCACGATCGACCTGCTGATCAAGGTCGAGCACGAGTTCGGCGTCGAGGTGCCGGACGAGCAGTTGCCCATGATCGTCAACATCCAGGACCTGGTGGACTTCGTCGCGTCCGCGAAGCAGGAGGTCATCCGATGAAGATCGAACCGCAGGCGGGCGCGAAATTCGGGGTCACGGTGGCGGACTTCGACCCCGGCACCGATATCGCGGCCCTCAAAAAAGCGGTCTACGCCAACAGGATCGCCGTCCTGAAAGACCAGGACCTCAGCCCCAAGGCGTTCCTGGAACTGGGCCGCCGGATGGGCACCGCGGAGACCTACTACGAGCCGATCTACCAACACCCCGAGGTGCCGGAGGTCTTCGTCTCCTCCAACGTCGAGCAGGACGGCAAGCAGATCGGCGTGCCGAAGACCGGGAAGTTCTGGCATTCGGACTACCAGTTCATGCCGCGCCCGTTCGACCTCACCCTGATCTACCCGCAGGTGATGCCGACCAGGAACCGGGGCACCTACTACATCGACATGGCCGCCGCCTACGAGAAGCTGAGCGAGGAACTCAAGCTCGCGGTGAAGGACACCACCGCCCTGCACAGCGTGCGCCGCTACTTCAAGATCCGGCCAACCGACGTGTACCGGCCCATCCTGGAGATCATCGACGAGATCGACCGCCGCACGCCCCCGGTCGCCTGCCCGACCGCACATGAACACCCGCACACCGGCGAAACCGTGCTGTACCTCAGCGAGGGCTTCACGGTGTCCATCAAGGACAGTGCGGGCCGGGACCAGCCGGAACTGCTGCGCGAGCTGCTGGCCGCGAGTGGGCAGTTGGACGACACGTTCGAGCACGACGACATCCATCTGCAAACCTTCGAAAAGGGCGACCTGCTGGTGTGGGACAACCGCACCCTCATTCACCGGGCCCGGCACACCACGACCCCAGAGCCCGCCGTCTCGTTCCGGGTGACCGTCTACGACGACGAGGACGTGGCGAGATGACGACCGCGATCGCACCGGTCAGCCTGCCCGCCGACCAGGAACTCTTGGCCAGGGTGTTGCGCCCGTACAAGCCGAACTGCCGGTACGTCACGGCGATGACGATCTCGGCCGGCGACGACGGCGGTGTGCGCGGCTTCGCCGAGCTCGCCATCGGCGAGTCGTGCTACATCGACGACACCGGGCACCTCAACGCGGTCGAGGTCAACATCGCGTACAACCAGATGCTCTACTACGTCATCGCGACCTCGGTGCGGGAGCGGCTGATCCCGGCCTTCGCGGACTGGACCATGGCCGACTACTGGCGGCGCCAGCTCCCGGACATCCTGATCACCAAGCTGACCACCCGGTTCCGCCGTCCGATCGACCGGAGCGGCTTCTTCGGCGAGTTCGAGCTGCGCTACGCCACCCGGCGCAGGCTCAACCCGGTCGGACCCGCGCTGATCGCGCTGGACACCGGATTCCGGTTCTGGGATGCCCGCGGCGGTCGCGCCGACGGCGACGTCACCATCGCGGTCGGCGAGTCCTGAGATGTCTCACCCGAACCTTCGGACCGTTGCGGGCGTCGTCGAATTCCATGCCGGGCGCACGCCCGCGACGCCCGCGATCGTCTGTTCCGGACGGTCGCTGACCTACGCCGAACTGCACGGCAACAGCAACCGGATCGCGCACGCCATCACGGCGGCCGGTCTGCGACCGGGTAGCCGGATCGCCTACCTTGGCAAGGAATCCGAGCACTACTACGAGATCCTGTTCGCCGCAGCGAAGAGCGCCACCGTGCTGGTGCCGGTCAACTGGCGGCTCACCGCTGCCGAGGTGGACCACATCCTGCGCGATTCCGGCACCGAGCTGCTGTTCGTCGAATCCGCGCTCGTGGACGTGGCGCGGAAAGTTCAGACGGACCTGCCGCAGTTGGCCACGATCATCGAACTGGACGGGTTGGCAGCGTGGCAGGCCGGGCAACCGGACACCGACCTCGCGCCCGGCACCGGCCAGGACGATCCGATCGTGCAGCTCTACACCAGCGGGACCACCGGCCTGCCGAAGGGCGTCGTACTCGCCCAGCGCAGTTTCTTCGCCATCCGCGACGCGCTGGCAGGCGAAGGGCTGGACTGGATCGACTGGCGGGCCGGGGATCGTAGCCTGATCGGCATTCCCGGGTTCCACGTCGGCGGGATCTGGTGGGCCATGCAGGGCTTCAACGCGGGCATCACCAACGTGGCCATGCCTCGGTTCGACAGCGCGGACGCGGTGCGGCTGATCAGCGAGCAGGGCATCACCACGATCTGCGTGGTGCCCGCCATGCTGCGCCTGCTGCTCGCCGAACCCGACGTCGCGCCTGCTGACTTCGCCACCGTCCGCAAGATCGTCTACGGCGGCTCGCCGATCTCGGAAACCTTGCTGGCCGAGGCGATTCGTATCTGCGGCGCCGATTTCGCGCAGATCTACGGCCTCACCGAAACCGGCAACACCGCGGTATGCCTGCCACCGGCCGACCACCAACCAGGCAGCCACCGGCTCCGCGCGGCAGGCCGGCCCTACCCGGGCGTGCAGGCCAAGATCATCGACCAGGCGGGGAACTCACTGCCGGTCGGCGAAGTCGGCGAAGTGTGCCTGCGAACCCCAGCCCGAATGCTGGAGTACTGGGCCAATCCGGCCGCCACCGCGCAGATCCTGGTGGACGGCTGGATCCACACCGGCGACGCCGGATACCTCGACCAGGACGGCTACGTCTACATCAGCGACCGGCTCAAGGACATGATCATCGTGGCGGGGGAGAAGATCTACCCCACCGAGATCGAGCACGCGCTGAGCAAGCATCCCGCAGTCGCTGAAGCTGCCGTGATCGGGATCCCCGACGAGAAGTTCGGCGAAGCGGTGTGTGCGTTCGTCGCGCCGCGACCCGGTCGGCAGGTCGGGCCCCGCGAACTGTTGCTGTTCCTCAAGGATTCACTCGCGGCGTTCAAGATCCCGGCGCGGTTCGAGTTCGTCGACGCGGTGCCGCGCAACCCCAGCGGGAAGATCCTGCGCCGCGAACTGCGGGACCGGTTCTGGCGCGGCCGGAACCGGCAAGTCAACTGAGGAGGAATGATCATGGCTGAATCGCTGACCCTGGACCGGGTCCGGGCCGATGTCGCCGAGTTGCTGTACCGGGAACCGGAAGAGGTCGCCGACACCGACGACCTGCTCGGATCCGGATTGGACTCGATCCGCATCCTCACCCTGGTCGAGCGGTGGCGCGACGCGGGCGCCCGGATCAGCTTCGTCGAACTGGCCGAAGCGCCGACCGTCGCCGCCTGGTGGACGCTGCTGTCCGGGCGGCTCCCGTGACCGGCGAGCGGCTCCCGCTTTCCGAGGCGCAGCAGGGAATCTGGGTCGGACAGCAGCTCGATCCGGACAGCGCCGTGTTCAACACGGCCGAATACTCCGACATCCGTGGGCCGGTCGACGTGGACGCTTTGGCGGCGGCGATCCGCCAGGTGGTCGGCGAGGCCGAGGCGGTGCGCGTGCTGTTCGCCGAGGACAAGGACGGACCGGTGCAACTGCTCGATCGCGCCCCGGCGTGGTCCGTGCACGTCGCCGACCTGACCGACCGGACCGACCCGTTCGCGACCGCGCTGAAGTGGATGACCGACGACCTCGCTCGCGTGGTGGACCTCGCGTGGTCCCCGATGTTCGCGCACGCGGTCTTCCGGCTCGCCCCGGACCGGGTGATCTGGTACCACCGGGTGCACCACATCGCCATGGACGGCTACGGCCTCGGCTTGTTCGCCCGTCGCGTCACCGAGGTGTACACCGCGTCCGTCGGCGGCCAGGAAGCCCCCGAATGCTGGTTCGGCTCGCTGCGCGCGGTGGTCGACGAGGACATCGCCTACCAGAACTCCGAGCAGTGCGGAAAAGACCGCGACCACTGGCTGGCCTACTACGCCGACCGCCCCGCGTCGGTCAGCATCGCCGCGCCGACCGCGTGGTTGCCCGACACCGTGTCCCGCCGCGAAGGCGACCTACCGGGATCCACAATGGACAATATGGCCGTTGTCGCGCGAGAGGCGAAGGCGACCTGGCCCGATGCGCTGATCGCCGCGGTCGCCCTCTACCTGCACCGGATGACCGGGGCGACGCAGATCTGCCTCGGCCTGCCGGTGATGTCCAGGATCGGCTCGGTCGCGGTGCGGGTGCCCTGCCTGGCGCTCAACGTCGTGCCCGTCTGGGTCACGGTGGAGCCGACGGCGAGCCTGGCCGAGTTGACCGCCCAGGTCGCCGCCGAGATCCGGGCCGGTCGGCCGCACCACCGCTACCGGCACGAGCGCCTCCGGCGCGATCTCCGGCAAACTGAACGCCGACTGTTCGGTCCGTCGGTGAACATCATGCCGTTCGACTACGGCCTGACCTTCGCCGGTCACCGCGCCGTGGTGCGCAATCTCGCCGCCGGACTGGTCGAGGACCTGATGATCAACGTCTACGACCGCGCCGACGGCACGGGCAGGCACATCACCTTCGACGCCAACCCCGACCGTTACCCCGACGACCAGATCGGCACGCACCTGCTGACGTTCCTCGACTTCCTGGCCGACCTGGCCGCGCACCCGACGAAGCCGATCGGCTGAGCTATTGGGTGACGGTGTGAACCCCGAAACTGGGGCTGCGCCGCAGATCGGACCAGTCGTTCGCAGGAGTACTGGGCCAAGCGGACGAGGCACTGGATCGCGCCGCCTTTTCCCGCGGCAGCGCCTGCCCCGTCGACTGACGCCAGATCACCCGAACTGGCCTTGTTTTCGCCATTCCGGTGGGCCGAAGATGTTTGCCTGGTCTTTACGGATGAGGACGGTGCCCCCATGGACGATTACGCCGAACTGAGCTCTGCCCGCATGCCCGGCAGGCTCAAGTGGGCGCTGGCGTTCGCCTACATCCAGGTCGTTGCCAACCTCGGCTTCGGCCTTCTGCTCGGCGCGTCCATCACCGACGTGGTCAGCCACGGTGAGGAACTGGCCAGTCCAGGGCTCGCCTACTTCGCCGAATACTTCTCCTACATCGCGGCCGTCGCGATATTGATCGCGGCCATCGTGATCACCACCGGGCACACCTGGGGCCGCAACCTGCTCGTGGTGTTCGAGGTGCTCGCCATCATCAACGGTGTGGTCACGTTGATCCAGGGCACCACGAGCGCCATCCTCGGCATGGTCCTCGCCATTCTGGTGATCTCGACGCTGTTCAACCCCGCCGTGCGCTCCTGGTTCGAGTACAAGACGCTCCAGCGCAACCAGGTCTAGCAATGCGGCGGTGACCGAGGCCGCTCGGGCACTGGACGCCACGTCACCGGGGCGTCTGCTGGGGACTCAGTACGGTGACCGCCACCGGAGCCAGCCGCGTGAAGCCGATGCGCTCGTAGAGCGCGATGGCAGTGGAGTTGTTGTCGAGAACGTGCAGGAAGACCTCGTCGCCCTGGGCCCGGATCCCGGCAGTGACGGCGCGGATCAGACGGGTGGCCAGTCCCTGCCCGCGAAAGGCCGGATCGGTGCAGACCGCGCTGACCTCCGTCCAACCGGGGCCGTCGTGGCCCGGTGCGGAAAACCGTTGGCCTGCCATGGCGGCGAGCGCGCCGCCCCGGCGGATGCCGACGTAGCCGCCGAGTTCGATGGTGCGATCGCGGAACGGTCCCGGCTCGGTCCGCACGGTGAGATCGAGCATGTCCGGCACGTCCTCGGCGGTCAGCGGCACGATCTCCGGATCTTCGTCGTCGATCGTGAGTCCGGCGCCGGAGAACGGAAACACGTTCATCACGTGCACATCGAGGTGGTACCCGGTGGCCCAGCCGTCCGGCACGTCGCCCGGCATCCGGTGCAGGGCAACGGTTCCAGTGCGGCGCGCCAGCGTGGCCAGGTCGCGCCAGTCCTGCTCGGTCGCGTCGGAGGGCAGCGCGGCGAAGGGCGCCACCGCGTCCGCGTACCGCAGCGCCCGTCCCTCGCTCTCGGCGAATCGCGCATGCCGACTACTCAACGCGGCGAACACCACGTTCGCCAGCAGCACGGCGTCGGCAACGCGGGACGGGGCGATGGCCATGTCGGGCCCTCCGGGAAATCAGTCGAGCGGCCGGACCGAGGCCCGGTGTGCGATGCGTCGCACCCACCGGCCGACGGGCACGCGATGCCGGTCACGGTCGTGGAATCGCTGTCCGAGGTATCGATGTTCGAGTTCTCGTTCGAGGCTGTCCGTCAACACCAGGTTCATCGCAAGCTCCTCCGTTCGGTTCGGTGTGCGTCCAGTGTGAGCAGCGCGCTAACATGAAGCAAATCGATACTGCTCATCATCTGATTGGCAAACCCGATGGGTACAACGCTGCGGCAACTGGAAGTGTTCCTCGCGATCACCGACCAGGCCGGGTTCGGCGCTGCTGCCAGCACACTCGGGATGAGCCAGTCGTCGGTGTCACATTCCCTGGCCGCGCTCGAAGCGGCCGTCGACGGTGCCGTCGTGCACCGGGACGCCCCGGTCCGGCCGACCGCGCTGGGCGACGCCCTGCTCCCGCACGCCCGCGCCACGGTCTCGGCCGCCCGCGCCTTCGAAGCCGCGGCGGCCTCCCACCACAGCAGGGCCGCCGCAGGCACGATCAACCTGTCCGTGCCACCGACCGTCGCGCGCGGACTGCTGCCGGACCTGCTCCGCCTCTGGCACCAGCACCTGCCGCACGTCGAGATCACCGTCTTCGAGGCCGTCGACGACGAAATCGAGCAGTGGCTGGAAAACGGCACCGTCGACGCCGCGTTCCTGATCGACCCGGACCCGCTCCCGCCCGGCGCCCTGCTCGTCGGCAGCGACACCTACGAAGCCGTCGTGCGCATCGACCACCCGCTGGCCGGCGAAGCCGCCATCGACCTGGCCGATCTGCTGGACGACCCACTGCTGGTGATGACCGCCGGTTTCGTCGGACCGGTCCAGCGCCTGCACGCGATGGCGGACGTGCCCTACGAACCGGCTCGGCACATCCGCGAACTGTCCACCCTGCTGTCCATGGTGGAGGCCGGGATCGGCGTCGGCATCCTGCCCTCGCTCGCCGCCGCCATGCTGTCCGGCGCGCTCACGCTGGTGCCGCTGGTGCCCCTGCTACACCGCCGCATCGTGCTCACCGGCCCGGCCAGTCGCCCGTGGCACCCCAACGTCGTCGCCATCCGAGACCTGACCGCGACCCACCTCAAACCCCGCTGACGGCGACCACACCAGCCATCGTGCCGACGTACGCATGGTCGCCGACCAGCGTTGGCGACGCGAAATGTGGCACGGCGCCGAGCGAAACCTGTTCGCGGACGGTTCCGGTTTGCTGGTCGAGCGCGGAGAGCGTGCCGTTGGGGTCGACGACCCAGACCGCGCCGCCGCCGACGACCGGCGAGCCGGACACGCCGTCGGGCGCGGTCCATGAGACGGTGGGGGTGCCGTTCGCGGCAATGGTCACGGCTTGCACGGCGCTGCCCCGGCACGGCAGGTAGACGGTCTGCCCGGCGACCGAGGCGCCACCGAAAGCCCGGCAGGTGGCCAGCGAGGCGACCGGATTGCCGCCGACGCCACCCAGTCGCGCGTGATCGAGCACGTAGGTGGTGGGGCGTTTGCCGGTGATCAGCACGAATTGGCCGACCAGGACCGGTGACGCAGAGCCGAGATCGAGATCCTGCGCGTTGTCGGTCGGCCACGATGCGGGTGCCCAGAAGTCGAGCCGGTTCAGGTTCTGCGGGGAGAGTGCGATGACCGAGTCGCTGCCGTCGTAGGCGCCGCCGGTCGACTCGCCGTTGCCCGCGGCGAACAGCAGTCGGTCACCGTCCAGCACCGCACCGCCGGGCGCCCAGATGCCGCCCTCGCGGCCGGTCGGGATGGCGTAGCTGATCGGGTCGGTGCCGTTGGTCGTGGTGGACACGACCGAGCCGATGTAATTCCCGCAGTCGCCGAACAAACCACCGTAGGCGAGGTACACCCGCCCGTTGTCGACGGTCAGCGCGGATCGTTGCTGTGTCGCGATTCCCGAACCGAGCGGCGGTTTCGCGTCCACCTTGACCTCGACGGCGCCGGTGGTCGCGTCGATGCCGAACAGGGTGTGCTGGCCACCGGTGGTTTCAGCGAGCGCGAAAACCCGCCCGCTGGCCGCGTCGTAGGCCATCGTGCTGGTGATACCGAGCGGGTCGATGTCCCCGCACGGCAGGTCGGATTTGGCAACCGGCGTGCCGAGGTGCTGCTGCCAGCGGACCTTGCCGGTGGCCGGATCGAGCGCGTAGACGGTGTCGTTCTCGGTCGCGGCGAGGATCTCCGAGCCGACCACCAGCGGCTGCCCGTAGACGGCGCCGTCGAGCTTCGCCTGCCAGGCCGTGCTCAGCGCGGACACCGGGGCGAGACCGGTCGCGTTTCCGGTACGCGCGTTGTCCTTGTGGTAGGTCGGCCAAGCCGCCGACTGGGGCGCGGCGGTGCCGTTCGTGGTCGCGGTCGTCGGCACCGGTGCTGCCGGCGGCGTGCCGGTGCAGCCTGCGGCGGCACCGGCCAGCAAAGCCACGGCGCCGATCAGCATGATCCGTGCTGTCACCGCACCAGTGTGCCCGATTCATCGGATCGGGGCATCGAGCCAGACCCGGCGCGCACATCGCCGCCAAGACCGGTGTCCGCGTTGGTCGGTGGCTGAGGGTCAACTCGTCGGCGTCGGCGAGGTGCCGCCGGGCCACACGCACGGGGAACTGCCTGCCACGTCCAGTTTGTGCTGGTCGGCGTGGTAGATCGCGGACAGGTGGTAGTTGCCCTTGGTGTAGGCGTCGAGGTAGGTCGAGCCGCCGCTGACCGTGTAGCCCTGGTTCGTCCAGTAGGTGCGCAGAGCACCGAGATCGGGGCTTGCCGTGGCGGTCTCGTAGACGACCTGGGCCGTCACCTGCCCGGTGAAGCCGGAGTCGGTGCCGGTCGCGACGCAACTGGAGTTGTCGTTGTCATCGGACTTCGTTCTGGTGAACGTCGCGGACTTCATCGCGGCCGTGAAGGTCTGATGTAGATAGTCGTCGACCTGGGTCAGCGCCTTGGCTGCGGTGATCGTCGGCTGGTCCGGCGAGCCACCGCAGCCGACGACCAGCACACCGGCCAGTGCGGCCACGGCCACGGCCTGTTTCACTGGCCGGCCTCGGGTTCCGGGACTCCGTTGGGCCACACGCACGGCGCGTTCGAGATCAGGTACAGCTTGCCGAGATCGTTGGCTTTCGCGGCCATCCGGAACCCGTCGGCCCGGTTCTCCACCCACACGTACATCTTGTCGGGGCGCAGATCGGCCAGCACCGCGAAGTCGTTGGCCGTCCACCAGTTCAGCAGCAGGTCGAATGCCTGGTCGTGATCCTGCGTCCGGACTTCGTAGCTGACGTACGGGGTGACCCGGCCCTTCGGGCCGTTGTCGGTCGGATCGTCGCAGGGCGTCTGTCCACTGTCGAACGGTGCCAGGATCGCCTGCGGCAGCACGGAAGCCGCCGCGCGGGCGTTCGCATCGGCCTGCTGCGCGGCGGCTTGCGCCGTCATGGTGGGATGCATCGCTCATCCGTTCATTTCGCTGGCTGCTTACCGGCGATGATATCGCCGAAATTCGACAACGCGATGTTGGACGAGTCCCAGTACTCGCTGTGCGCCGCGCCGCTCAGACCGAGCGTGTACCACGGCCCTTCGGTGCCGGGCGCGGACGCGAACTCGGTCGCGCCGAAGCCGTTGTCGGCCGGGCTCGGCCCGAACACGCCGTCGGTGAGCCTGATGATGTCGTG